>NZ_CP155569.1:0-1034253 GCF_042984175.1 [Mycoplasma] cavipharyngis
AAGCAATCATCATTGATTAATATGAATATTTATAAAAAAGATAAAATTTGAGAATTAATTTTAGAAGAATTAAGTCATCAAATTGATAATAACATTTATTTAAAAAATTTTATTAATTGTAAAATCGATTTTAATGAAAAAAAAGGTTTAACAATTTATGGTTCAAAAATTAATATTGCCTTACTAAAAAATGATTTTTATTCGCAATTAAGTGCAGCAGCAGAAAAAGTCTTAAATACTAAAACTAAAATTGATTTTGTCATTATTAAACCAATTGATCATCATGGTGAAATTAGTCCTGAGTTACTAACTAAACAAGAAGAGTTAGGAATTGCTAGTTTTGATCTTGAAGAAGTTAATAAACCAGAAATCGTTTTTGATCAAATGTTAGAAAAAGACTTTTATCAATATGATAATTTCATTATTCATGAAGGTAATAAGTTTGCTGTTGAAATTGGACGAGGTTTTATTGACAATCTTAGTAACAAACTAATTAAAATTTGTTTTTTTTATGGTGGAATTGGAGTTGGTAAAACTCATTTTGCTTTTTCACTAATTAACTATGCTAAAAAAATTTTTAAAAACAGTAAAAAGATTTTATATTTTGATAGTTTTAAACTAACTTTAGAATATAACAACTTACTAAAAAACAAAGATTTTGATTTTCAAACTTTTATTGATAAATATTCTAAATGTGATTTACTAATTATTGATGATTTACAAAAATTTCAAGAATTAATTAAAGTTAATACTATTTTGTTTAACTTAATTGAATATATGTCAAAAAATGATAAAAAAATTATTTTCTTCTCTTCTGAACGAGTTCAAGATTTAGTTGGTTTTGATGAAGCATTAAGATCAAGAATTTTATCAGGCAGACAATGTGAAATTAAAAAACCAAATCCTGATGCAATTAAAATTCTAATTAAAAGTTATATTGATAAAGTTGCACCAAACTTAAAAATTACTGATGGTGCAATTAACTACTTAGCATTTTTATTAGGTAAAGACATTCGAGTTGTTTTTGGTCATCTATCAACTTTATTGTTTTATTTAGTTACAGGTAAGCAACTGATTATGGTTGATAGTAAAACAGTTGAAACAGTAATTGAGCAAACAGGAATTATTGGTACGATTCCTAAAAATGGTATTGATAATGAATATAATTACATTCAACGAATTTGTGAAAAACTAAATGTTAATCTTGAAGAAATTTTAAGTCCATCACGTAAACAAGATATTGTTAATAATCGTAATATTATTGCTTATATTCTCAAAACTGAAATGAAGTATAGTTTAGCTAAAATTGGTAAAATTTTACAAAGAGATCATAGTACAATTAGAAACTCATTAAACCAAATTAAATTGGAATTTAAAAATAATAAACATTTTAAAGACTATATTAAAAGTATTACTCCCTCAATTAATTCAACTGATAACTAAAAATTTGAATTAGTTATTCACAAATTACTCCTACTTTTGTGGATAATTACTCTTTGGGAAAACTTATTTGACAATAATTAAATTATTATTTATATATTTATTTTAATTATTTATTATATTTATTTTCTTAAATTATAAATAGATATTTAAAACCTAATCTTAAAAATCTTCTTATACAATTAATCTTATTAAGTAATAAATTAATAAAAGAATAAATAATATCACTATATGGGTCGTAGATGAAAGAGAAGATTAAGAAGAAGAAGAAAACCAAGATCACCAGAAGAAGTTTTATTATTAATAGTTAGTACTGGGATTGCAATTATTATTGCTATTATTGTTACTATTGCAATAAAATAAAACTTAATAACGATATCAAAATTAGCATTAGTAAATAAATTTATATCAGATATAATTACTAAATTACTTTATCTTAAAACCTTAAGATATTTTATTAATAAGAGTTTATTTTAATTATTAGCATGAAATTAAAAATCTCACTAAAAAACTTTAAAAAAATTAAAAATATTGCTAATATCTCAATTTCTAATTATTGGTTTAGAAGAGAGAGTGAAGGCGTTTTAATTATTTGTGAAAATAAGTATTTATCAGTATATGCTTCAGATAGTTTAATGAATGTTAAGTTTCGTATTCCTGAAGATAAAGATTCACTTCAGATTATTCAAGAAGGTAAAATTTTTATTGACGCTAAAATTTTAATTAATCTAATCGAACACTTAACAGATGATTATGTTGAGATTTTTAAAACTGAAAGTGATAATTTTCAACTAAATTGTGGTTCATATAATTGTAGTTTATCTTCATACAACCAACCTAACTTTAAGTTTGAAGATTTTGATACAACTAATTATCAAAAAATCGATTTTGAAAAAAGTTTTTTAAAAGAAATTTATTTACGCTTTAAAGACTTTGTTAAACAAAACAATGAAAACTATACAAGCAACGTTAATAACAGCATTATTGCAATTAATTTTAAGAACGTTGATAAACAATTAAAAATTTTAAGTACTGATGCTTATAGTGTTGTTTATGGTTGTTTTGCTCATGATAGTCTTGATTTTGAATTTAACATTATTCCATCAGTAATTAATAAAATTTTACGATTAGTTAATGAAAATGAGCAAATAATCGAATTTTATTTAAACAAAAATAACTTAATTATTAAAAAAGATGATGTTTGTATTAAATCACGTTTAATTGATGAAACATATCCATCAATTATTCATTGGTTTGAAAAAGAATATGATCGTAAAATCGTTGTTAATAAAAATAACTTAATTGATGCAATTGATCGTAGCTCACTTTTAAGTGATAGTTTACCAAAAATTATTTGTTGTGAAATTGCTGGAAACAAATTGATTATTGAAAATAAGGGTAGTCAACGCGGTTCATCTAAAGAAGAAATTATTGTTAAAAATATTACTAAAAAGAATATTTCAATTTCTTTTGATTCACAAAAACTAAAAGCCTTATTACGTAATATTGATTCTGAAAGTGTGATTTTAGCACTAACTGAACCAACTCAACCAACAATTATTAAGCCACTTAATACTGATTGTCCCTATCAAGAAATCATTTTACCAACAAGAAACCACCATCAATAATTAGTATATTTAACTGAACAACTTAATATAAGTTAGTAACTAAATTAATAATGTGATATAATAACTTAATTACTATCTTCTTAAATTTATTAAATTTAAGAAATTAGTAATAACTTATCAAAATAAGATTTAATATAAGTTTAGTTTATCTATCTTTCAGTTAAGTTTGTTATGAATCGCACGACGACCGCCAAAATTGGCTTTTTTACTTTATTTGCAATGTTTGTTGGATCTGTTATTGGAATTGGGATCTTTCTAAAAAACGGTTCTGTCTTTAAGTCTTCAGAATTTAATCCAACATCAATTCTTTTAGCCTGAATTATTTCTACTTTAATTTGTTTAGTTACAGCTCTTAGTTATGCTGAAATCGGCTTATCCTCATTTTCGCGTTTGGGCCTTGGGCGCTGATCAGAAAAATATGGTGGTAAAGGCTTAGGTTATTTTGTTAAGTTTAACTTACCAATTTTCTACTATGGCTTACTACTACCAGGAATTTCATATTATTCAGCAGAAATGTTATTATTAAACTTTACTGCTGTTAATGGTGGCATTTTAAAAGATGGTTTAGGTCAGTATTCAACAGTTAGTTTAGTTGTTTTCTTAGGAACAGCACTATACCTAATTTTTTTAATTCTTAACTATATTTCTTTGAAATTATCAGGACACTTTCAAAAATTTAGTTTAGTTGTTAAATTTATTCCATTAATTGCCGTGGTTATTTTTGGAGTTGTTTTTGGTGCAATTTCACCAAAAAGCAGTTTATTCTTTATTGAAAACAATCCTTCAGCAAATCCTAATATTGCAATAAAACCATTTAACTTTAATGCTGTTATTATTGGCTTACCTGGAATTTTATTTGCTTTTGATTCATTTTTAAACTTTGGCCCACTTGTGCCTAGCATGGAAAACCCAAGAAAAAAACTACCAATTTTAATTACTGTTTCAATTGTGACAATTGGTGCTGTTTATATTCTAATTACTATTGCCCAAATTTTAGTTCATGAAGGAATTTCTTGAAACGTTTTCAATCCTACTTTATTACAAGAAGCTTTTGGTGTTAGCAAATCTACTGCAGAAAGTATTTCTGGAGGAATTACTCAAGCCTTTTTTGCGCTAATTTTAATTTCTGTATTAGGAGTATTAAACGGTTTTGCTGCATCAAGCATTAAACTATTTGCTGGAACAGTTGCTGAACAGAAAATTGTTGGTACTACTTGGTTATTAGAAAAAGCTAGAGGAAATGAAGATTTAGCAGGATTATACTTACAACTAATTATTTCGATTTTCTGATCATTAGTTTATATTGCTGTTATTTATGGCTTTAATAGTGATGTTTATATTGATGGACTAACAAATGCGCCAACTTTATTCTTCTTTTTAATTTATGGTTTATTACCATTATTATCAGCAGTAGAAAAAATTAAGTTACGAGTTAAAAAAGATCGTAGATTTTGGATTCATATTACTTTCTGTATTATCTCTTTTTTAGGTTGTTGGTTAATTGTTTTCTATCAAACATTTTATGTTTTCATTATTAGTGCTCTTAAAAATTCTAACCAAACAGTTCAACAAGCTTTAGGTTGAGGTGGATTTGCTGATCTAACACCAACATCACCAGCTAATTATGAATCAGTTGCTTATGTTTTCATTGGTTTAGGCGTTGTGTTCTTGTTTTTACCATTATTAAACAAATTAATTATGGCAATTGTTAAATGACATTCTGATCGTGGTGATAGTGATGAAGCAATTTTTAAAGTTGAAGCACATAAAGAATTTAAAACTAACTATCCTAAACGTAGTTTTTCTAATCCAAACATTTCCAAACAAATTCGTCAGAACTTAAACTATGGTCTATCTAGTTTTGAAGAATTTATTCATAATAAAAGAAAATAATTAAACCTAAAAGTTAATTGATTATTTTTAATATTAACCACCTTTTAAGTAAGCAGTTGAAGGTGGTTTTTATTATGCCATCAAACAAAAAAAGAAAAATTGAATTTATGCAAGAAGTTATTGTTAAAACAAGTTATATTAAATTATCACAACTACTAAAATTAGTAGGCATAATTAGTTCTGGTCATCAAGCCAAACAGTATTTACTAAAAGAAAAAGTAATGATTAATAATCAAATTAGAACTGAACGTGGTGCCAAAATTTATCCTAATGACATTGTAATAATCAATAATCAAAAATTTATTATTAAACAAGGTTAAATTAATCGTTTTTTAGCAACAATTATAACCAAAAAATCACTTATTTTTTAGTTAAAAAATTCTGCTTTATTTTCGACTCATTTTTAAGTCAAAAATAGGGCTAAAAATAAGGGGTCAAAACTGCATTTTATTAAGGTATAGAAAGGATTTAATGATATAATTAGAACTAAGAAAAATATCATTTTTATTGAGTTAAAAAATTAGTAAATTTTTGGATTATTTAGACTAAATAAAAGCTATAAAAATTTTGTTAATTTTTTTCCAAATAATTGTTGCAATTTTTACTGCATTTTTTTTCTTCAAAAAGTGATATTTTTCATAATAAATTAATGAATCAATAATTAATGATATTGATTATTGATTAAATTAATTAGTAAAAAAATTAAGGTAATTTCATTAAATCAATAATGAGTGAAAATAATAAACAAAATTTATCTAATCCAAAAGATAAATATGATCATAGTGCGATTCGTGTTCTTAAAGGCTTAGAAGGGATTCGCATTCGTCCAGGAATGTATATTGGTGATACAGGAGAAAATGGTTTACACCATTTAATATGAGAAGCGATTGATAATGCTGTTGATGAAGCATCCCATGGTTATGGAAAGGAAATTGTTGTTCGACTTAAAGCTAATAAAGTTGTTTCAGTAACTGATTATGGTCGTGGTATTCCTGTTGATATTCATCCTGATACTAATATTTCAACATTAGAAACAGTTCTAACAACAGTCCATTCTGGTGGGAAGTTTAATAATAACACTTACACCCATTCTGGTGGAACTAATGGGGTTGGAATCACTTGTGTTAATGCTCTTTCAGAATGGCTTGAAGTAAATGTTTATCGTGATGGGAAAAAATACCAAGCGATTTTTACTGATGGTGGTAAAATCAAGCAAGCAACAAAAGTAATTAGTGAAGACATTGGTTCAAGAACAGGAACAGAAATTAGTTGAAAAATTGATGATACTATTTTTGATCCTGAAACTAAATATAATTCTGATGATATTAGCAATCGTTTAAAAGATTTGGCCTATTTAAATCCAGGAATTAAATTTGTTTTAATTCAAGAAGAAATTAACAAAGAAAACGCTTGAGAATCAGAAAATGGTATTGTTGATTGAATTAAAGAAATTAATAGTACTACTGATCGTCAAGGCTTGAATGGTGTTCCAATTATTTCTGGATCATCTACTTCAGCAATTAATAACTTAAAAGTTAATTTTGCCTTTCAGTATGTTAAAAATCTTGATCCAAAAATTGATGATTTTTCTAACAACATTGCTTTTTCTAACAACATTCATAACAAAAACGGTGGCGCGCACATTAAAGGATTTAAAAACGGATTATCTAAAGTAGTGAAAAAATGAATGTTAGATGATAAATTAATTAAAAACAGTAATGAAATTAAACAAGAAGATGTTACTAGTCCACTAATAGCAATTATTTCAGTTTATTCTTCTGATCGTAATTACAAAAACCAAACTAAAGATGAATGACCTTCACCAAAAAGTATTAAACCAATTGAATATATTGTTGCTGAACAATTTGAACGTTATTTATTAGAAAACCCCCAACAACGAAAATTAATTTTTGAAAGAATTATTGAGCAACGTAACTGAAGGCTAAAACTTGATCGCGATAAAGAAACCCAACGTAAAACATTATTAGATTCATTTAGTTCCCTACCTGGAAAACTAGCAGATTGTTCTACTAAAGACCCAAGTATTTCTGAACTTTATATTGTCGAAGGTGATTCTGCTGGTGGATCAGCCAAAAGCGGTCGTGAACGTGAGTTTCAAGCAATTTTACCCTTAAAAGGAAAAATTTTAAATACTGAAAAAAAGAGTGATACTAGCAGTTTTTCAAATAATGAAGAAATTAAAAGTTTAATTAATGCGATTGGTTGTCAGTATAGTGATAGTTTTAACTTAAAAAAACTCCGTTATAACAAAATTATCATTATGACTGATGCTGATGTTGATGGCTTACACATTCGCATTTTATTACTAACTTTCTTTTATCGTAACATGAGACAATTAATTGATGCTGGTCATGTTTATATTGCTCAACCACCACTGTTTCGAATTAGTTACACTAAGAAAAATTTGTATTTAGCAACAGAAGAATTATTAGAAGAATATAAAAACAAGCATCAAAATGAACGATATGAAGTTAGTCGTTTTAAAGGATTAGGTGAAATGTCACCAGAACAGTTGTGAGAAACAACAATGGATCCAAAAAACCGCACACTTTTAAAAGTAAATATTGCCGATGCAATTAATGCTGATCAAATGTTCTCTGCACTCATGGGAACTGATACTAAACCAAGAAAAGAATTTATTTTAAAAAACGATAAAGAAATTAAAGATTTAGATATCTAATTACAAATAATGAATAACAAAAATAACAAACAAAATAAAATTGATAATATTGCTGCATCATTAAGTTTGTCAAAAATTAATCCAGTTGAAATTACTGAAGAATTAAGTCGTTCGTTTCTAACTTATTCAATGTCAGTAATTACTTCAAGAGCTTTACCTGAAGTTCGTGATGGTTTAAAACCAGTTCATCGTCGCATTTTATATACAGCTTTTGTTGAAAAATTAACTAGTGATAAACGTTTTCGTAAATCAGCAAACTTAGTTGGGATGGTAATGGGGTTTTATCACCCTCATGGTGATGGTTCAATTTATCAAGCTTTAGTTCGTTTAGCCCAAAATTTTTCAATGCGCTATCCCTTAATTGAAGGGCAAGGTAATTTTGGTTCGATTGATGGTGATGCTGCTGCTGCAATGCGTTATACTGAATCACGACTTTCAAAAATTGGTGAATTATTTTTAGAAGGAATTGATGAAGATACTGTTGATTTTATTGATAATTATGATGGCACTAGAAAAGAACCAACAGTTTTACCAACAGTTGTTCCTAATATTCTAATTAATGGGATTCAAGGGATTGCTGTAGGAATGGCTTCAAATATTCCCCCACACAACTTAATTGAAGTTTGTAATGGTGCTCAAGCCTTATTAAAAAACCCTAATATTACTAGTAGTGAACTAAACCAATACATTTTAGGTCCTGATTTTCCAACAGGTGGTGAGATTCATAATGTTGATGGGATTGAAAACTATTTTGCTACTGGACGTGGTAGTTTTAAAAACCGTTCTAAAACCCATTTTGAAAAAATTAATAATCACAATTGTATTGTTGTCACTGAAATTCCTTACATTATAACTAAAGAGAGTTTAATTAAACGAATTGTTAGTTTAGCAAGACCTAAAGCTAATGAACCAATTGTTGAAGGAATTAAAGATAAAATCGATGACATTAATGATGAATCAAGTAATCGTGATGGCATTAGATTAATTATTAAACTAAAAAAAGATGCTAATCCTGATTTGGTTTTAAATGCCTTATACCGTCACAGTCCCTTACAGTGTAATTTTTCAGTTAATTTAACTGTCATTGTTGATCAAAAACCAAAAGTATTGGGCATTAAAGCAGTTTTAGAATTATATTTAAAACACCAGTATCAAGTATTAGTGCGCAAAACTAATTTTAATTTAACTAAATTTAAAAAACGCATGCACATTCTTGAAGGTAGAAAAGTTGTTGCTGATCATATGAATGATATTATTAAAATCATTCAAGAATCTGATCATGTTGAAATTGATTTAACTAATCTTTATCAGTTATCAAAAGAACAAATTAAAGATATTCTAGATTTACCTTTAAAAAATTTGCAAAAAATCGAACGACAAAAATTATTAGAAAATATTGCTGAATTACAACAAAACATTATTGATCACCAATTGATTTTAGACTCACATGAAAAACAAACAGAAATTATTAATGAGAAAATTGAAACAATTAAAAATAAATATGGTGATCCAAGAAAAACAGTGATTTATCACAATTCCACAGGCAGAATTGATAATCTAACTTTAATTCCTAATACTCCAGTTGTGATTACTTTATCTGATAAGGGTTTTCTAAAACGTACTACAATTGATGATTATCGCACTACTAATCGTGGTGGAGTTGGTGTTAGAGCTAATGCGATGTATTCAGAAGACTTCATTAAAATGGTTTTAGTTGCTAATGCTCATGATCAATTATTCTTTTTTAGTACTAAGGGAAAAGTTTATACTGCTCCAGTGCATAAGATTGAAAAAACTGAACGAGTTGCTAAAGGAAAAACTGTTAAAGAACTTTTTAAATCATTAGAAGATAATGAAAAAATTGCAACTGTTTTAGTCAATCAGTCAAACTTAAATCCTGAAACTAGTTATTTAGTATTTGCAACTAAAAAAGGAATTGTTAAAAAAACTAGTTTAGCTCATTTTATTAAAATTAATAGTAATGGTAAAAAAGCGATTACTCTTAATGAGGATGATGAATTATTATTCGTCTTTTTTGCAACTGATCAAGATGATATTTTATTAGCATCATCACAAAACCGCATGAACCGTTTTGCAGCGAAAAACTTACGCGCGTATGGCCGAACTGCTATGGGAGTACGTGGTATTAACTTAGCAGCAAATGATCAGTTAATTTCAGCATCTTCAACTCAAAGTGGTCATTTAGTATTATCAATTAGTGAAAATGGCATTGGTAAATTATCTGAAGTTAAAGATTTTAGATTAACTAAGCGAAACTCTAAAGGTTTAATTGCCCAAAAATCGAACGAAAAAGCGGGTAAAATGATTATGTGCTTAATTGTTCATGGTAATGAAGACTTATTTTTAATTACTGATAAAGGTTATACTAACCGTTTTAATATTAGTAGTTTAAAAGTTCAAGCACGAAATACGACTGGAGTTAAACTATTAAACATGGAAAAATTAAATGATCAAAAAATTGTTTATGCAACTAAATATTTTGATCCTGAAAACCAAAAAAACCAATCTGAAATTGAAGTGAATGCTAGTGATGTTAATAAAGAAACTAATCATGATTTAGAACAAAATGATCAAATAGGAAATGATGATTTTGATAATGATCATAATTTTTAGAAAAAAACTTATTTAAAAATAATTTATGCAGATTTCTAATTTATTATCAAAAAACTTAATCTTTTTTAATCAAAGCTTTAGTTCAAAAGCAGCAGCATTAAAATTTTTAAGTCAAAAATTAGTTGCTTTTAAGTATGCAAGTTCACAACAGAAAGTATATGATCTTTTTAGTGAACGTGAAACTATAGCAACAACTGGTGTTGGTGATGGGATTGCTATTCCCCATCTGCGTGATCCAGTAATGTTAAAAAGCACTATTGCTTTTATTAAAGTTAAACCATTAGACTGAAAATCTTTAGATCAAAAACCAGTTCAGTATATTTTTGCAATTGCCATGTCAAAAGCAGAAGGTGAAAGTTCTCATTTAACTGTTCTTGCTAATTTATCAAAATTATTAATTAATCAAAAATTTATTAATGATTTAAATCAAGTTAGTAATGCCAATCAATTAATTAACTTATTTAATCATTATGAAAACTTAGTTGCAACTAAAACTAACGATCTTATAACTAATGATGCTAATTATGATGTTGTAGCAATTACAGCATGTCCAACAGGCATTGCTCATACTTTTATGGCTGCAGAACAATTAGAAAAAGCAGCTAAAGCATTAAAAGTTAAAATTAAAGTTGAGTGTCAAGGAACTGAAGGTGCTAAAAATGTTTTAAGTGCACAAGAAATTAATCATGCTCAAGGTGTGATTTTAGCAATTGATCGCGCTGTTGCTACTGAACGATTTGCTTCATCTAATAATGTAATTGAAACTACAACTTCAAAAGCAATTGCTAAACCAACTGAATTAATTAAAGCAGTATTAGATCAAAAAGGAAGCAAACTAAAAAACATTACTAGTGATAGTGTTCAAGCAACTAACTTTAGTCAAGAAGGTACACTTTCTTTTAATGGTTTTTTCAAAAAAGGTTATCGTTCGATTCTTACAGGTGTTTCTTATATGCTACCATTTGTTGTTTTTGGTGGCATTATGATTGCTTTAGCGTTTTTAATTGATATTCTTTCACACTATACAGGAGTAATCAACTTAAATACAATTGGGTTTAATCAATTAGGTGGAGCGACTGCTACAGCAAAATGATTTGGTACAATTGGTCATCTTGGGTTTGATTTAATTGTGCCAATATTAGCAGCATATATCTGTTTTGCTATGGTTGGAAAAATGGGTTTATTAGTTGGTTTTGTTGTTGGTTTTATGGCAACAGGTAAGAGTAATAGTTTATTAAATTTAATTAACTTAAACCGAGTTGTTGTTAATATTGGTAATCAACCAATTAATATTATTGATGTTAATTCAGGTTTTTTTGGTGCAATTATTGGTGCGTTTATTGCTGCAGCAATTTTAATCGCTCTAAACAAATATTTATTCAAATATATTCCCCAATCATTAAGTGGGATTAAAACAATTTTAATCATTCCCTTAATTGGTACAATTTTAGTTGCTACTGTTTTCTGATTTATTAACATTCCCTTACAGTTTTTAAATTTAGGTTTTACTCACGTTTTAAACTTTTTAGAATCAAGACCTTATATTGCTTGATTACTTGGTTTAACTTTAGGGGCAATGATGGCGTTTGATTTAGGTGGTCCAGTTAATAAAGCAGCATATGTTTTTGGAACAACAACTTTAAGTACAGCATTAGCTAGTCAATTAAATAGTGATGGACCAAGTGGTTCAGTAGCAATGGCAGCAGTGATGATTTCAGGTATGATTCCTCCATTAGGGATTGCTCTATCAACTTTAGTTGGTAAAAAATATTGAACAGTTGAAGATCGTAGTTCAGCAATTTCCAACTGAATTTTTGGTCTAAGTTTTATTTCAGAAGGTGCAATTCCTTTTACTGCTAAATATCCTAAAATTCTTGTTCCTGCTAATGTCATTGCAGGAGCACTAACAGGATTAATTTCAGTCTTATTTGGTTTAAGTGTCCAAGCACCACATGGTGGCATTTTCGTCTTTTTATTATTTAATTCTAATTTAGTTGTTTCAAAAGGCGCTAGTTTAGGTTTAGGAATTGCCTTATTCATTTTAACTTTAATTATTGGCACAATCATTCATGCTGGATTTTTACAATTATTTTTCATTTTGAATGATCAAAAAGATAAAAACCGTGCTTTAATTAAATTAAACCAAATGACTAAACTACTAATTACTAAAACTAATAATTTGAAAAAAATTAAAGATCGTTTTAAAAAATAAGTCTTATTTAAATAATGATCTATACTATTACGTTTGCTCCAGCAATTGATTATTGGATTGAAATTAATGATTTTCAATTAAATCAAGTTAATCGTTTTCAAAATGCTAATTTATATCCTGGTGGTAAAGGAATTAATGCTGCAATTATTTTAAAACGACATCAAATTAAAACTACTGCAATTAGTTTTTTTAACCAACAATCTTTAGAATTAATTAATCATTTTTTAGTTCAAGAAGACTTAGTTTTAGAAAACATTGCAACTGAACCATTAACTCGAATTAATGTTAAGTGTTATAGTACTAATAATTACTTTGAATTAAATGGTGCTAAACCTGAAATTAATCATGATCATTTAGAACAATTATTTAGTTTATTAAATAAAATTCAACCTCATGATTTAGTGATGATTATGGGCAAGGTTGATCATTGCATTGTTTTAAGTGTTTTAGAATTTTTAGCTCAAAAAAAGATTGCTTTTATTATTGATACTGATTCAACTAATAATCATCAATATTTGCAATATCAGCCATTAGTAATTAAACCAAACTTATTTGAACTTAAAACAAATTATCATTTTAAAATTGATAATCAAAATGATTTATATCATGCAATGAGTTTATTACAACAACAAGGTGCAAAATACGTAATTGTTTCTCAAGGTGAAAACGGTTCAGTTTTATTAGATCATTTAGGTAATTTTTATCAAGTAACAATTAATTGCAACAATTTAAAAGTAGCATCAGCAACTGGTGCAGGTGATAGTTTAATTGCCCTTTTTAGTGCTTTAGTACATCAAGGAATTAATGTAATTGATGCTTTTGTTTATGCTAATGCTGCAGCAGTTGGCACAGTAAGTCAAAGTTGATTAGGTAATCAAGTATTAACTGAAAAATATTTAGCAGCAGTTAAGATTAAATTAATCAATTGCAAATCTTAATGCAAAATCTTAATGATAAACATAAATATTGATTAAAATACTACTAGTATTAATTTTTATGGTTTAATCATTAATGATTTTTTGGGATCATAGCTCAGTCGGTTAGAGCACGCTCCTTATAAGGGCGAGGTCATGGGTTCAAGCCCCATTGATCCTACCATTTATATTTTTAATCAACAATCTAAATAAATTAAAAAACTATTGCATATTTTTCATAAAAATGTTTGCAATAGTTTTATTTTTTTAATAATTTATTTTTTAATAGAAATTAAAAACAACTTTATTCATTAGTTTCATGATTAAATTGTTCAACAAGAGTTTTATCATTTAAAACTAAACCTTGAATTCTTGTGAAAAATTTTAAGGCTTCACGAATCCCTTGCACACCATAACCTGAACTTTTAATTCCTAAAAAAGGTAAAATATCAGGTCCACGACTTGAAGCACGATTAACATTAACAGTTCCAGTATCAAATTTATGAGCTAATGCTACTGCTTGATGATAATCTTGAGTAAAAATCGATCCTTGTAAACCATATTCTGATTGATTAATTAAACTAATAGCTTGATCAATGTTATGATAACGAATAATTGGTAGAATTGGTGCAAATGGTTCAGTTCAAGCAAGATCCATTTCTTGAGTGACATAATCTAATAAAACTGGACTAACTAAATGATTTTTAATTGTTAGTGGTGCACTTAAGTTTTTAGCACCTTTACTAATAGCATCATCATAAAGTTGCTTAATCAATTGCACAGAAGATGCTTCAACTAAAGGAGTAATATTACTATTATCCTTTGCTGATCCAACAACTAATTTTGCTACTTCTTTAACTAATTCAGGTACTAATGTTTTTGCTTTTTGATCACTAACAAAAACCCGCTTAATTGCAGTACATCTTTGTCCTGAAAAGTTGTATGCACCTTTAACAATTTCTTTAGCAGTAGCAAGATCATCAGCATCATCTAAAACTAATGCTGCATCTTTACCACCTAATTCTAGAACATAAGGTTTCATCATCATTTTAGCAGCAATTTTTTTTCCTGTTTCAGTTCCTCCAGTAAATGAAACAATTTGCACAGCTGGATGTTCAACTAAATAATCACCGATTTCTGAACCTTTACCAGTAACATAATTAAAAACACCAGGGGGTAGTTTTTTACCATCAACCACTAAATCAGCAAATAGTTGTGCTACATAGGCGCCAACTAATGATCCTTGACTAGCAGATTTGTGAACAATCGTATTACCAACAATTAATGCTGGAGCAATTTTTGCCATCATTAAATTAACAGGATAATTAAATGGTGAAATTGTTAGTGCTACACCATAAGGTTTGCGAAAATAAGTTGCTACTTTTTCTTTAGGCATACTAACTTCAGTAGCATGACTGAAAACTTCTGGTGTTTCAACTAGTTCTAAATAAGCATGAACAGTTTCAGTAATATAATCAACTGTTCTTAAAACTTCAGTTTCAGCCTCTTTAAAACTTTTAGCAATTTCTTGAACCATTAAATCAGCAATAACTTTAGCATGTTCTTTTAAACTAGCAGCAAAATTGAGTAAAAATTGCGCTCGTTTTTGATGATCAAATTGACTTCAAACTAAAAAAGCATCACTAGCAGCCTTATATGCTTGATCAATTTGGGTTTTTGATAAAGCAGGAAAAGTACCAATTAGTGCTTGATTTTCTGGATTATATACTTTTACTTTTTGCTCACTATTAACAAATTGACCATTAATATAGGCAGAAAAATCTTTCATAAAAAATTCCTTTTAACAAGATAAATAATTAAAATTATAAAATAAAATTATAAAATAGTATTAAATATAATTAAGATTATATTTAAGATAAACTGATCATAATCCTACTTTGATCAGTTTAGTTATTAATTTTTGCTTGCTTATTATTAAGATCTATAAGATAAGATTAATTCATGAATCATAGTTTAATTATTCATTCTCAAAAAATTTGACAATTAATTAGTGAAGCTAAAATAATTGTCATTTTTCATCATATTAGACCTGATGGTGATTGTTTAGGAGCACAATTTGGTTTAAAAAAAGTTATTGAAACTAATTTTCCTGACAAAATCGTTTATTGTCTTGGTGATAGTAAAAACTTATTTCCTTTTCTTGATTTTCAAATGGATTCAATTGATGATATTCCCATTGAAGCAATTAATGATCATTCTTTAGCGATTGTTGTTGATGCTAGTAATGCTAATCGAATTGAATTTGGTGATTTTTTAGTTAATGCTAATTTCACTAAAAGAATTAGAATTGATCATCATCCTAATGATCATGATGTTAATTATGATTATGCTTTTATTGATTCAAGTTATGTTGCTTGCTGTCAGCAAATTTTAGCATTAGTTCAAGCAAGCAACTTAGTAGTTAATCGATCAATTGCTAATTATTTATATTTAGGAATTAACACTGATTCAGGGGGGTTTAATTACAACCAATTAGATCAGAAATTTTATGAACTAATTGCTTGATTGTTTGAACAGACTGAATTTGATTTTTTTTATATTAATAAAAACTTGAAAATGAAAACAGTTAGTGAACTAAAATATGCAGCAGAAGTTTTAACTCATTTTAAAAAGGAAAATCGTGTTTGCTCTTATATTGTCACTGAACAAGTTTTAAATAAATTTAATTTAACTGATGCGGTTGCTAGTGCAGTTAATTTAATTGCTAATGTTGATGATAGTTTAATTTGATTATTTTTAATTGAAATTGACAATAACCAATATCGTTGTCGATTAAGATCAAATCAGATTAAAGTTAATCAAATTGCTATTCAATTTAATGGTGGAGGTCATGATTGAGCAGCAGGAGCAACAATTAATCGCTCAGATCAAGCAAAATTATTTCAAGTAATTAATGAGGCAATTAATCATTATGTCCAAATATCATAAACCAAATGAAATAATTATTTTTAAACAAATTGCACAACTAATCACCACTCATGATAACATTTTTATTTTTCACCACCACTATCCTGATGGTGATTGTTTAGGAGCACAATTTGGTTTATTACACTTAATTAAGACGAACTTTGCTAATAAAAATGTTTTTGCTGTTGGTGATCATGAAAACTTATATCCTTTTTTAACTAAAACTAATACTAATACTGATTTAAAAACAATTGATCAGCAATTTTTTAATAACTCTTTAGCAATTGTTGTTGATTCAGATAACATTAGTCGAATTAAATTAGCAGAATATTTATTTCAACCAAATCATTTTACAACATTACTAAGAATTGATCACCATAAAACTAAAGCAAACATTAAATATGATTTTGAATGGGTTGATCATACTTATAGTGCTGTTTGTGAACAAATCACTTGAATGGCTAAACAACTTAACTGAAAAATTAATTTAATTGGTGCACAATTTCTTTATTTAGGAATTTATACTGATTCAGGTTGTATGTCATTTGAAAAAACTAATGGTCGTACTTTTCAAACAGTTGCTTGATTATGTCAGCAAGGATTGCAAACTGATAAAATTAATGCATTATTAAACCATCAAAAAGAAAACTTATTACGCTTTTATGCTTTTGTTTGATCAAACTTTAAAATTGAAGCCCAGTTTGCTTATTGTTATATTAGCTTAGCAACAATTGAAAATTATCGTTTAAACATTGTTGAATCAAATGATGCTAATTTAATTGGCAACATTGAAGGAACAAAAATTTGGGCCTTTTTTATTGAACTAGATCAAACAAGAGTCCGAATTCGATTACGTTCTAATTCCATTAGTGTAGAAAATGCTTTAGCAAAATTTAATTCTTATGGTGGTCATCACTATTCAACTGCAGGAATTTTTGATAAATCTTTAGTTCCTAAATTAATTGAACACTTAAAAAATTTTAGTCTTAATGAACAATAAAGCCCTTTTTTATCAACTAGCAGAAACAATCTCTGAACATGATCAAATTGTTATTTTTCACCACACTCGACCTGATGGTGATTGTTTAGGAGCACAATTTGGTTTATTACATTTAATTAAAGATAATTTTCCTAACAAACAAGTTTTAGTTTTTGGTAATCATTATGATCATTATTCTTTTTTTAACTGAAAGTTTGATCAAGTTGAACAAGTTAGTGATTTTAGTCAGTATTTAGCAATTGTTGTTGATGTTAATAGTCATCAACGAATTGAATATGGTGATTTATTTTTAAAACACACTTTTAAAAAAATCATTCGTTTTGATCATCATGATAGTAGTTCTAACTTAAAAATCGATCTTGAAATTGATGATCCAAGTTATGGAGCAACTTGTGAATTATTAACTGATTTTGCTTTAAGTGTTAATTGGAACATTTCTGAACAAACAGCAACCTTTTTATATTTAGGAATTGTTACTGATACTGGTAATTTTTGTTTTAGTGCAGCATCAATAAGAACGTTTGCAATGGCTTATCAATTAATTAAAAATAATGCTAATAAAAACTGAATTTATCAAAACTTAAAACAACGTTCATTACATGATTTGCAAATCCAAAGCGAGATTATTAATAATGTTAAATGTGAAGATCGTATCATTTACTATTATATGGATTTAGCAACCCAGAAAAAACTAGGAATTAATTCACCCCTAAAAGCTAATTTAGTTCATCTTTTAAATAATATTGAGTCATATCAAATTTGAATTTATTTTACTCAAGAAAATTTAAACCAAATTCGTTGTGAATTTCGTTCGAATCAATTTAATGTTAAACAACTAGCAGAAAAATGAAACGGTGGAGGTCATATTTATGCTTCAGGTTGCATGATTGACACTAGTGATAAAATTGCTTTAATTGTTGCTGATGCTAAAAAAATTATTAACAACCAGTTTTAAAATTACTTAAATAAACCTTCTTTTTGATTGCACTAATTGATCATGTTCAGTACTTAAGTTTTTAATTCATTTAATTTTATGTCTTAAATAAATATAAAACCATCATTTAACTACATCTGAAGCAAAAAAGATTAAGTATGCTAAAGGTAAGTTTGCTCTAATTGCTGGTGCAATTGGTAAAATGGCATAAACTAAAATTGCTAATCAACCTAATTGCATTAAATTAGTTACCATATTAGCAATTGAAACAATATTATTTCTACCCCCTGAACCAATAATTCTTAAATTAGTTAGTAATAACATTCAAACAGGGTTATATAAAACTGCTACAAAAATGGTATATTGTAAAGTAGTTAAATAATACTGACCAGCTTCATGAGCAACTTGATTAACATTAGATAATTTATTTTTTTGATTAAGAATGACATTTTCTTCAACTCCTGAAGCAAACCCAGGCAGATGAACAAAACCAACAATTAAGATCATTGTTAATAATGATAGCATTAAAGCAGTTAAAAAATTAATTCCTAAAACTTTTTTAGCATTAGCTAGTGCTAATTCAACTTGATTATTAGCAATTTTTGTGCCAATAAAAAAGTTAATATTACCATTAATTGCTTGAAAACTTGAAGTCATTAAATTAGTAATTGCTAATGTTAAACTTAAAACAGCAGGACCTGTAATTAAATAATTAGGATCACCTAATGTTGCAAAGCCATCATTTCAAATTGAAGAACGAAAAACAACTAAATTAATTGCTAGTGAATAAATTAAAATGCCAATTAATCTTTTATTAAATTGAATTAAAATTGCTTGACTAAACTTTCAAAAAGTAAAATAGTTAATAACAAGATAATGATTAATTTTAGTCATTACAGCTACATTTAAAATTAAAGCAACAACTCGTGAAATAATTGAAGCATATGCAGTGCCAACTGCACCATATTTTGTAGCATAAACAAAAATTAAATTAAAACTAACATTAGTTAATAAAGTAATTAAGGTATTAAAAAATGAAGCTTTAGCATAAGCAACTTCACGTAACAAATTACCTGAATTATAAGTAAAAGCTAATAAAATTCAAGTAATGGCAATAATTCGTAAATAAGTAATCGTTTGTTCAGGTGCTTTATCATTATCATGTGAAAAAACTTCAAGAAATGGTTGGGGAATAATTCAAGCCACTAAAGCAAAAATAATGGCAATTAATAATGAAAAACTAATCCGAAAATTAACAACTTCAATTACTTGCTGATATTTCTTTGCGCCATAAAACTGACCTACTAGAGCAGAACCAAAAATACCAATACCAATAAAAAAACTGGACACCACAGCCGTTCAAGAATTAGCATATCCTAATGAAGCAACAGCATTAGGAATAGAAGTTACCATGAAATTATCAATAAAAGAATTTAATGCAAAAAAGACTGCACCAAAAACAATTGGTAAAGTTTTAGCTAAATATAATTTTCACTCTTGCTGATCAGTAGGAAAATATTTTTGAATTTGTTTGAAAATGTACATGGAATCACACTATAATAAAAAATACATGCTTTTTTAGGGGCATGTATTATTTTCTATTTATTAGTTTTTATATAACTGTTATAAAACAGAATAATTTTTTAACCCAATTTGTTTTCAGCTATTGCTTGTTTTAAAGATTCAAAAGCTAATGCTTCATCTTCACCATCAACAACTAATTCAACAACAGCACCAGTTTTAGCGCCTAATGCCATTAAGTTCATTACTGATTTAACATTAGCCTTTTTCTCACCAACAACTAATTCAATTTTTGATTCAAATCTTGTTGCTACAGCAACTAATTTAGTTGCAGGACGAGCATGTAGACCAATTGGATCTGAAATTGTAAACTTGTACTTTAACATATGTTCCTTAAATTAATTTTTAAAAATTGCTTGTTATTTTGTTTTTAATCTCTTGATTGTCACTAATCATTTTTTTGATCTTATAAAAAATCTAAAAATTAATTGAATAATGATTCAATCCTAATAAAAATTATAATCAATTAGTAGAATTAAAAAACGATTTTTCCTAATTTAAGAAAAACAATTTTTCAATTATCTGATTAATTAATAATGATTAACCTCTTAAATTCAACACTTTAATTAAATCACGATAGGCATTAATATTTTTGCTCTTTAAATAATTTAATAGCCTGCGTCTTTGAGCAACTAATTTAAACAAACCACGTTTAGAAGAATAATCTTTTTTATTATTTTTTAAATGTTCAGTTAAATATTTAATACGCTCAGTTAGTAGTGCTACTTGAACTTGCACTGAACCAGTATTAGTAGTTGAACCACCAAAAATCGTAATTAATTCGGTCTTTTTTTCTTTAGTAATTGCCATTTGTAATATAAGCAACCTTTCATCTATCAATTGATTAATTAGTAATTTAACCTAAAAATAATTAGTGAAAGGTCTAATCATAATTAAGTTAAAAAAGAAACTAAAAAATTATAACTTATTTTATTTGTTCTGTACTAAAAACTTTTTGAATTAATTCTTTTTTATTTTCTTCTCAAACTGGTAATTGACGGGTTTTATGCAACTTTGATTGCTCATTTTTTTTAGTTCACGTACTTAATAAATTAGTTTTTTTATTAATTAATTTGCTTCAAGAACGACTTTGAAAATTAATTACTTTTAAGTTTTTATCTGATAATAGTTCTAAATTAAATTTAGAATAATCAACGTGATTTTTATAAGCTAAAAAATAATCACTAATTGGATTAGTTGGTTGGTGTGATCATAAATAATCATTTTCATTTAACCACTGAATTCATTTTGATTGGTTTGGTAAAATAATTTGTGGTTCTTGATCATCACGATCATGATCTTTTAATAAGTTTTCTAATGATTCTTTTGAAGTTGCTGTTAAATAAACATATTTGTATAATTCTGGATCATAACAATTAACTCCAAGATACAAACAATTTTTTCTAGGATTAATTTTAAGTGTTTTAGCAATTTTAAATAAAGCATTAACCCGTTTAGCATTTTTAGGAGTAATGTATAAGTGCTGATCTGAAACAAAAATATCAGATTCAACAATTAAATTCATTTTTGATAAAAAATCATTTTTAATTTCAATCATTTTCTCTTGATTAGCTTCAGGAAAAATAATTTCTACTCCACTAACTTCTAGTGCATCAATCGCATTTAAAAAATCATTTCATTTTTGATAAAAAACAACTAATTTAATTCCTTCATTAAAAGTTTTATTTGTGAAATATTTACTAACTCAATTATTTAATTCATAAGAAATTTTCTGACCCTTAACATCATTAATAACAACATATAAATCACGTAATGTAGCAATATGAGCAATCGTTTTGACATCATCAATGGCAAACTTAATTTTAAACATTTGTGAATCTGCTGCAATATTGTAAATAATTGCTCCTGAATTAGCAATTAAATAACCACTACGTAAATTTAGTTTTTTAATTTCTTTAACAGAATCAACTAAATTTTCATTAGTCATAATAATTAAATTTTGTTCGCCACTAATTCGTTGTAATAAGTGTTTCATGTTATTTCGAGTATCAAGATCATATTCGAAATTATGAAAAAAATCAACGTCAATGACAATTAATTTAGAGTCAAAAATCATATTTTTTATTCAATTTTAGTTTTTGGTTTTTGATTTAAACTAGTTAGTTTAACAATGAAATCATCCAAACTAATTTTAACTGTTTTTTCATTACCATATTGACGAAAATTAATTTGTGATAAATAATTAGCTTCTTGATCACCAATAACAATTTGATAAGGAATTTTTTGCAATTGTGCACTACGAATTTTTTTGCTTAAACGCTCATTAGTATCATCAATTACTGCTCGAATTTGTTTTTGTTGTAATTGAGCTTTTAATTCTAATGCTGCAGTTAAATGTTTTTGATGATTCACAGGCAAAATAATTACTTGTTTTGGTGCTAATCAAAAAGGTAAAACCCCTTTGTATTGCTCTAATAACAAAGCAAAAAAACGTTCTAAAGTACCAATAATGCCAATATGAATTAAAATGGGTGTTTTAGCATCACCATTTTCATCAATGTAAGTTAAATTAAATTTTTTAGGTAATAAAAAATCTAATTGAATTGTTGCAATCGTAATTAATTTCTTACTAATTGTTCGCATTTGAAAATCAATTTTAGGACCATAAAATGCTGCTTCACCAACTACAGGATGATAATTAATTCCTAAACGTTCTAAAGCTTGTTTTAATTGACTTTCAGATTGTTGTCACATGATTGGATCATCAATAAATTTGATCTTATCATTAGGATCATGTAAAGCTAGATCAATTTGATCAAAACTAATTTTAAAACCACTAGCTGCAGTTTTAATCATACTATAAGCAGTATTAATTAAATCATTAATTTGGTTTTTGGCAATAAAAGCATGATTGTCAATAATTTCCATACAACGAACCCGTTCTAAACCAGTTAATCCTCCAGAGTGTTCATAACGGTGTAACACAGCATTTTCACCATAAATTTTGGGCAACATTTTATATGATCATAAGTTTTTTTGAAATAAAACGATATGGTGTGGACAAGTCATTGGTCTTAAAATATAAGCCTTATTTTCAAGCACAATTGGTGGAAAAATATTTTCTTGATAATGATCTCAATGACCTGAAGTTTGATAAAGTTCTTGTGAGCCTAAAATTGGTGTTGTTACTAAATCAACTTGATGAGCCATTTGAATTTCATTAACAAATTGTTTAATTAAATTTCTTGTAATATTACCATCTTCTAATCACATTGGTAATCCTGCACCAATAATTGGATCAAAACTAAATAGGTTTAAATCTGATCCTAATTTCCGATGATCATACATTTTTAAATCTTCTAAAATTTGTAAATGATTAACAAGATCATCAGGATGATCAAAAGCAACACCATAAATTCTTGTTAAACTAGCTTGATTACTATCATTGCGCCAGTAAGCAGCAGAAATTTTTAATAATTCAAAAGCTTTAATTTCTGCAGTATTTTTAATATGACCACCCTTACATAAATCAAAAAAATTCGATCCAGTATAAACAACTTGTAAATCTTCTTGATCTAAACTATTAATGATTTCTGTTTTATAAGGATTATTTTGATAAAAAGTTAACAATTCTTTTTTTGATTTTAATTGCTCACTAAATGGTAGTTTTTGATTAATAATTTGTTGCATTACTTTTTTGATTTTTTTAAAATCTTTACTTGAAACAACTTCATTACCAAAATCAACATCATAATAAAACCCTTCAGCAATAGCAGGACCAATTGCTAGTTTAGCATTAGGATAAAGTTGTAATAATGCTTGAGCTAATACATGAGCAGCACTATGATTAATTTCATATTTAATTTCAGGAAAATGGTTCATAAAAATAACAGATTGATTTTTTAATTAAAAATTCATTTGTTGATAAGTTCGCGGGAATGGCAAAGCGTCTTTAATATTTTCAGTTCCTGTAACATACATCACTAAACGATCAAAACCTAAACCAAAACCAGCTGATCGATAATAACCATATTTTCTTAAATCTAAATATCATTGTAATGATTCAATTGGAATGTTTAGTTCTTGACAGCGTTTTTTTAGAACATCATAACGATATTCTCGTTCAGACCCACCGACTAATTCACCAACACCAGGAACTAGTAAATCAGTTGCAGCAACAGTAATTTGATCATCATTAACTTTCATATAAAAAGCTTTTAAGGATTTAGGATAGTTATAAATGAAAACAGGGCCTTTAATTACTTTTTCACACAAATAACGTTCGTGTTCAGTTTTTAGATCCATACCAAATTCAATTCGTGATTCTTCAAACTTAACTAAGTTGGCTTTAATATCATTTTTAAGCACATCAATTGCTTGCTGATAACTCATACTAGCAAATTTTTGATGCAGAATCCGATTTAAATTATTAATTAAATCTGGTTTTTGGTTTGCTTTAGCTAAATAATTTAGTTCAGGCTTACAATTAACTAAAATGTGTGATAATAAATGTTTCACTAAACATTCAATTAAAACAAAATTATCTTCTAAAGTAGCAAAACTAACTTCAGGTTCTAACATTCAAAATTCAGCTGCATGACGACTAGTAAAAGATTTTTCAGCTCTAAAAGTTGGACCAAAAGTATAAACTCGTTTAAATCCTAAAGCATATGCTTCAGCATGTAATTGTCCTGAAACTGATAAATGTCCTGGTTTTTTAAAAAACTCTTGGTTGTGATCAACTGGTTTAATTTGAAACGTTTCACCAGCACCTTCACAATCAATTCCAGTAAAAATTGGCGCATGAAGTCACATAAAATTTAGTTTACTAAAAAACTCATTAATAGCAACACACAATTGGTTTCTTACTAATTGAATTGCTTGATAAAACTTAGTACGATGACGCACATGAGCAATTGAGCGTAAAAATTCAACAGTTTGTTCTTTTTTTTGAATTGGAAAATTGTGACAAGAAGCTAATAAAACAACTTCTTTAGCAACTAGTTCATATGGTTGAGCAGCATTTGGTGTTTTCTTAAAATTACCACTAATTCTAACTGCAGCACCAAGTTCTAGTTTTAGTGCATCATTAAATCCTAGTGTATCATGTTCTTTATAAACTACTTGTAAGTCTTCAAGACATGAACCATCATTAATGTTTAAAAAGCCTAATGATTTACCACTTTTACGATTATGATTAACTCAACCAACAACGTTAATGAATTCTAATTTATCTTGTTGTTCTCTAAGATCTTTAATATCAATAATTTGCATAATTAATAATTTTATTTCTTTTGTTCTAACTTACTAATTTTTTCAATTCGTTGACAGTGTCTTCCACCTTCAAATTCAGTGGTTAAAAAAGTTTTAATAATTTCTCTATTATCATCAAAACTACTAAATCGTGATGATAAGCATAAAACATTAGCATGATCGTGCGCAATTGCATAATAAGCCAATTCCTTACGATCAACTAATGCTGCTCGAATTTGAGCAAACTTATTAGCAGCAATACTAACACCAACACCTGAACCACAAATAATAATGCCATAACTTTGAGTATCATTTTGAACTTTTTGACAAACATTAGCTGCAATATCAGGATAATCACAAGCTTGAAAACTATTAGTTCCTAAGTCTTCAAAAGGACAATCAATTTCTGCTAAAAAACGCTTCATATCTTCTTTTTGACCATAACCAGCATGATCTGCACCAAGATATACTTTTTTAACTTGTAGTTTTAGTTTCATTGTTTTCTTCCTTTAAATTATTGCGTTGATAATCAGCAACAAAATAACTTCATTTATTAACATTCGTTTTTTGAAATGCTGATTTATTTTTACTAGCAATTTCATCTCAAGAATGATGGTAATTAAACAACTGGTTAGAAAATTGTTTAATTACATCTTCATTTTCATAACGAAAAACATGGTATGCTAAACTAAATTGGAAAAACGATCATAACACTAAAGTAACAATATTACTAATACCAATAAAAGTTAAAAAAATTCCTAAAAATCCAACATTAGAAATATTGCCAATTAAACTAAAATTATTAGCGCCAATGCTATGAGCGTTTTTAGCAACAACATAAGTAATAATAATTGCAACAAAATAAAATGTTTGACTTAATATTGAAAAATAAGCACCATTTCTTAAATATCTTGTTGGGTTTTTAGTAAGATTAGATAAGACAACTTTGGTTTTTTTAAAAAGATAATCTTTATTTGCTAATCACAAATAAAGACTCATTAAAACAAAATTAATTGTAATTGTTAAAAATAAGTATACTGGATAAAATGCTGTTTGTAATAAATCAGGATTTAAAAATCTGATTAAAATCATATAAATTGCTAAAAAGAAAAAAATTAAGACAACTGATACTAAAGCAAAATATCAGTATCAAATTTTTCATTTAAACTCAGGCAATTGATTTTGGTTTGTAATTTTTTGATTGGATCGCTCAGACATTAATTAAATACTTCCATCATAAAATACCAATAATTAATTAAACTAATCGCTGCTGTTTCACTGCGAAGAATATTATCATTCAATTTTATACTAATAACTTTATCTTTTAAAATTTCAAATTCATGAGTTGCAAATCCAGCACTAGGTCCAACAATTAAAGCAGCATTTTTAATTTTTTTATTAACTAATTGGTTGTTAATTTTTTGATTTCTACAACGTTCATCAGCTAATAAAACAATTTGATAATCTTTCAATTGCTCTATCATCTCTTTAAACTGAATTGGTTGCTTAACTTCAGGTAAATAATATCGGTTTGCTTGCTTAGCAGCGCTAATAATAATTTTATTTAAACGTTCAATTCGAATCAGATCATTTTTTTGACTGTAGTGAAAATAAACGGGAATAAAACAATCACAACCTAATTCAGTTAGTTTTTCTACCATTAAATCCCAATTTTTTTGCTTACTAACTGGTAAATAAAAAGTCGTCTGATAATTTTTAGTTGTTAGTGGCATTTTTGCTAAAATCAAACAAGCAATTTGATTAGAACTAATTTGATCAACTTGACATAAATATGGTTGGTTTTGATAAACACAACAAACTTTTTCTTGCAACTTAATTCTTAAAACATTAACAGCATGATGATAATCTTCTGCTGACAAATATAAAAGATCATTAATTTTAGTTTTAACAAAAAATTGACGCATTATAAACTTTTAAAATAATTCTCTAAAACAGCATTAACTAATTTATACTCACATTCACTAGAATATTTTTGTGTTGTAATTACTGCTTGTTGAATTAAAACGTTTTTCGGAGTATTTTTAACGTGATATTCAGCAACTGCTTCAAGAATAATTGATAATGTTGTTTGCTCAAGTCGATTAATCGTTCAATCACTTCTTAAAAATGCTGAAATTTGTTTAATTAATTGAAATTTATTAGCTAAATAATAATCAAAAATTGATTTTTCAAAATCAGTTCACTGATCATAATTAATGATCCGTGATTTATAGCCTCTTAGAGGAATTGCAAAAATTAAATCCGAAAAAATTGTTTCAATGACAAATATTCTTCTTTTTCAAAAGGGCAACCTTTCAGGTTGATCAGTACTCATATTTTTATTGTTCTTTTTCTTTTCTTTGTAAATATACTTTAAAATTGTGGTTTTTTAACCAACGGTAATGAATCATTTCATTTCTTCAAAAACCTAAAATGACATATTTTTTATTTTTGTCTAATAATTTTAAGTTTTTTTGATCATCAAAATTATCCATATAAATAAATTGCTGGTGAAATTGATAAAATTGATCTACTTCTTTATTATAAATAAAAACTAAAACTTGAATTTGCTTCTTAGTTAGTAACTGAATAATTTTTTTGTTAGTTAAAAAATTAATTCGATATTCTAAACCTAAAATATTTTTAAAATCATTTCAAGTTAATAAACTAAGTATTTTTTTTCAATGATTTTTTTGATAAATTAGTTTGCAGTATCAATATTTGGTTGATAAATAATTTAATCAATGTTTCATATTTTATCTAGGTAAAGATTTTTTATAAACAAAAGTAAGGATGATATATTTTTTTGCTTCTACTTTAACTAAAGCATAAACTGGCTCATCTTTATTTCAAAATTCTTCACTTAAAATGCAATAATCCAATTCGGGGGCACTGATATAATTAATTTCATATGCATCTTCAACAGCTTTAGTTATTATATAATCTAAATTGATTGAATCAACATTTTTTAGCATTGGAATTCTTTCTTGAGCACGAGTTCTAGCATGTTCAGTTAAAACAAATTTAGTTCTATGATAAAAGTGCATTTTAAGAATACCTGACTGAATATTTGTTTTAATTATAAATCAAAGCAAATAACTACAAAAAATTATTTACTTTTTTAATCATCATCACTAATAATTTTTGGTTAAAAATTATTAGAAATTTATTAATTATAGTTATTAAATTAGTAGTTTGACTAATTTTTCAATTGAAAAACAAGTTAATTTTTTAATCTTAAAAAAATGATCATTATTAATAATTTACTAATCTAATTTTAGTGCTTTAGATGACAATTAATCTTTTAGTTTGCTTTCTTTTTGCGATAAAAAAGATTAGAAAATTTTTTATTAGAATTAGTTGATTTTTTAATTAATTCTGATGATAGTTCAATAATTTTATTTTGACACCAAATAATTGCATCAAACCATTTTCTTTTATTAATAATTTCTAAAATGATTTGGTTTAAATTACTATCAAACTTATTGTTTTTATTAGTTAGTGTGTACCAGTAGCGATAAAGTTTTTGAGCAAATAGTTTATGACCAAGAACATTAGCAATCACTTCTTTATAAAAATCAATGCTTTCAGCAAAAGTTTCATATTCTTGATCAACAATTAAGGCTTCATCATAACTAGATAAAATTCGTTCAATAAATTTATTAGCTTCATCAAGATAGTTACTAATACTTTGAATTAATGAATCATCTGGTTCTAATAAGTTTTTTGCATAATCTAAAATTTGGATTAAAAAGATTTTAGCGGTTCAGAATTTTTTAACAATCATTTTAAATTGATCGTTTGATTGATAAATTTCTTGATTTAAATCACTTAAGTTCAAATTGGTTGCTACTAACAATTTGGCAATTTCAGTATTAAATTTTAGTAAATCGCGATTAGTTGTTTGGGATAAATTGTCTTTAGCATTATTTAAGTTTTTGACATTTAAACTTAAGTTTCGAATTGATTCAAACAATTTATCTGATTTTTCAAAAATAGCAACACTAGAATTTTCTAACTCTTGTTTTCATTCTTTAATAATTGCTCCAGCCCATCTGACAAATGACTCAAGCATGTAACTGCTTTTATTAATAATTTCTTCTTCTAAAATTTTTTGATTTAATAATTCTTGCTCAACTTTACTTAAATGAATTTTCGCATCATAAAAAAAGGCTGACTCAAGCATTAAGTTAATAATTTTTTTCGTTTTAGTAAATTCACCTTTTTTTAGAGCAACTAAAGTATTTTCATAATTAGTGCTAATTAGTTTATCACTTTGATTAATATCTTTTAATTCTTGAGCTGAAAAGTGCAAATTTAGTTCGTTTTTAGTTTTTTGGGCATTTTGAAAAACATCAGCAATTTTCTGCATTTTTTTTCAGTTTTCATAAGCATTAGAATTTCATTTAGCATAAATACAAATGTTTCTGACAACTTCTTCAAATTTTTCTAACAATTCTTGTTTATTAACAACACTAATCAAAAAATTAATTTGTTTTAAATCATTTTTAATAATGTCAATTAAACGGAATAAGTTTTTGTTAAAAAAATCTTGAGGCAACAAATTCTTAATATAAAAATTATCTATTTCAACAAAGATTTGTCTTAATTGAATTAGTAATTTTAAACTACTTTCTTTAAACGCTTTTGAATCTAAGGCATTTTTATCAATATTAGTAATTGATTCTTTTAACATTGCAACATCATTCTTA
The DNA here is from genome assembly GCF_042984175.1 of [Mycoplasma] cavipharyngis. NCBI lineage: Bacteria > Bacillati > Mycoplasmatota > Mycoplasmoidales > Mycoplasmoidaceae > Mycoplasmoides > [Mycoplasma] cavipharyngis. The sequence goes on from NZ_CP155569.1 coordinate 29,792, forward strand.
ATTATGTTGAATCTTTTTTTATAATTGCTAAAATCAGATTCATTTTTAATTTTTCGCAGTAGAAAAATATTTTGTTTAGTAATTTTTAAATTTTGTTCATGCACTTTAATCGATCGTTTTAAAAAGTGAACAATCGAATTTAAGTGATAATCTTTTGTTGTTATTGAATTGATATATTTTTCTCTTTTAACGACTTGACTATTTTCTAAACGGTTAAATTGAATCAATAATTTATTTTCTTCTCGTTGAATTAATCAAATTTTTAATCATAAAAGAAAAATAATTAAAAAAATAGTGATGAATAAAATCGCTATTGTTAATAATGCGATTTGTAGAAAATTCATGATTAAACTTTTTCAATTTTTATTCTAAAATTTTGATATTTCTAATATAATATTTTAGTTAATTTTTTTATTGCAAAATTATTACATTTAATAAGTAATTTTAAATTAAAAAGTTAATCTTTATTGTCTATTTTTTAAAAATCTTAAAATTTGATAATAACGATTCAATTAATTATTATAGAGGCAAAAATGTCAAATTCAAAAACCGAAGTTGAATCAGTAGTTGCTGAAAATACTGAGCAAGCCCGCAACGATCATCGTGTTGAGGAAGCTAATTCAACTGCATCAGAAAATTTAGATCAAGATAAGAAAAAAATCGAAACCAATCCTTTAGTACCACTATCAAAACTAATTAATGGCGGTGTTCACATTGGGCTTAAACCAAATAAATGGAATCCAAAAATGAAACCATTTATTTATACAAAAAAATTTAATCACATTATTGATATTCGTAAATCAATGAGTTTTTTAAACACATCATTTCAATATTTAGTTGATTTGGTTCGTGCAGGTGGTGAAGCGCTTTTTGTTGGTACTAAAAACAAATTAATTAGTGAACTAATTAAATCAGTTTGTGAAAAAAATAACATTTATTATGTAACCCAGAGATGATTGGGTGGAACTTTAACCAACTTTAAGCACATTTCTTTTTCAATTAAGAAATTAAATTCTCTAAACACCTTATTAGCAGACGAAAAATTGCAAGAAGGTCGAACTAAAAAAGAAATTCTTGATTTAACTCGTGAACGTGATAAATTAGAAAAATTTTATGGTGGAATTAAAAAAATGACAAAACTTCCTCAAGTTTTAGTCTGTTTTGATCCCGTAGAAGATAAAAACTGTATTTTAGAAGCTAGAAAAATGGGCATTCCTGTTATTGGAATTGCTAATACTAATGCTGATCCGACAATCATTGATTTTATTATCCCTGCTAATAATTTTTCGATTCGTTCAGCCTACATTCTTGTTAATGTTTTAGCTGATGCTGTATTGTATGTTAATCAAAGTCCAACAACAATTGCTTTTAGAAGTGAAGATGAAATTGTTTTACCAGAAATTCAATCAAGAAATTATGGTTCAAAATCAAAACGAACAACCTTACCTTCATCCCATCATAGAAAAAATCAATTTACACCAATTAATAAAAACATTACAACTGAAAAAAGAACTGCTTAAAGTAATTTAGTTGTTATCAATTTAAAACAAACAATTTAATTTGTTAAAATAAAATATTAATTTATTTTATTTTAATGCGCCAGTAGCTCAGTAGGATAGAGCACAAGCCTTCTAAGCTTGGGGTCAGGGGTTCGAATCCCTTTTGGCGCGCCATTATATAATTTCTTAATGATTAATCAAGACAACTATTAACCAATAGTTGTTTTTTTATTGCTGAAAATGCTAAAATTAAACAATGAAAACAAAAATTATTTTTGGACTTGGCAATCCTGGTTGACAATACTATAAAACTCGTCATAATATTGGATTTATTATTATTGATCACTTAATTAAAAAATTTGATTTTAGTAATTCAGCCAATCGTTTTATTGCCGAATGTGTTTATGGTTACTATAATGATCAAACTAAAGTGATTTTGATTAAACCACAAACTTATATGAATTTATCTGGTGTTTGTGTTTTAAACATAATGCAATTTTTTAAAGTTAACTTAAATGATATCTTAATCATTTATGATGATTTAGATTTAACTTTTGGCAAAATCAGAATGAAACAAAATGGTTCAGCTGGTGGACAAAAAGGTATGGCTGATATTATTGAAAAACTAAAAACAGATCAAATTTATAGAATTAAATTAGGAATTGGACCTAAAAAAGGCGATGCTAAAAATTTTGTTTTAAGTAATTTTAGTGATCAAGAACTTTTAGCTATTGAGCAAATGTCAAAAAAAGTTTTTATGGCATTAAAAATGTTTTTAGATGATCAAAAACCTGAAAAAATTATGAACTTTTTAAACTAGGTTTTTTGTTTTTAATTATCAATTTAATTTTTCAAAATAATTTTCATAAAATAAAAGTTACTATTAATCCTAATGATGTTCCACTAGTAGCATAAGCAATTATTTCTTCTTGAGTTAATTGATTAGTTGAACTATTTGCTTTTTGATTAGTTTGTGTTTGCTCAATGAGTGAGGTTTGGTTATTGTCTTTAGTTTGATTATTGTTATCAACTTGATTAACTAATGAATTTTGATCTTCACTATGTTCAGGATTTTGATTATTAACAACTACTTGATCTTCTTGATCAGAAACTGCTTGATCTTGATTTTGATCATTATCTAATGTTGGATCATGACTACTTTGATTATCATTAGTATCATTTTGATCATTCTTATTAGGATCATTTTTACTAATAACAGGTTCATTACTAGAATTTTGATCATCACTGGGCTTTAAATGATTTTCAGGTTGAACTTGATCATGATCATTTTGATCATTAGAAACTATTTTTTAGGTTGACTTGGTTTTTGAGTTTCTAATTTATTAGAGTCATTTTCTTTTTTTCTAGTTTGATTTTGATAATCAAAATAATATTTTTTTACCCCTTTAATTCCATTCTTATTTAAAATCACAATTAGTTCTAATCGATCTTTTTCACTAATCAATTTCAATTGATAATCAGAACGAATAATTCCTTTCTGAATGCTATTTGATGGTAATTCTAATAGTTCTGATCAAACATTATTTTCATTATATGATGAAGGTGGATTTGTGATTTTTGTAGTTTTAGTTATTGGAGCTAATGTATTAGGATTATGAATTACAATTGGTTTTTGATAAAATTGTTTTCAAATATTTAAAGTTTTCTGATCAGGATTTTTAGGTTCAATTTTAATTGCAAATGTTTCTTGCAAATCATTAACATCATCAATAAACTTAAAATCTAATTTGTCTAAAGTACGAAAGTCCCAATTAAGATCTGCTTGAGATTGAAGCAATCTTTTAATTGATTCAACATTATAAATTTCTGAATTTAATTGATCAGAATTAACATTAATGTTTCTAGTAATTGTTTTTAGTTTTTTTAAACCAACAATTTCTTGATCACGATAAGCTGATTTTGTGAAATCAAAGTAACGAATTTTTAATTTACCATTTAAATCATCAGGTAAAACTTTTAGTTTTAATTCTTTAAGATATAAGTTATTATCAATTAATCCTGAAGCGTTTTTTAACTCAAAAACTTCTTTTAAATTTTTATAATCTAATAAATCAGATGGATAAAATTTTTTAGCTTCATCTGTTTTTAATTTAACTTTTTCAATTACTTGATAATTAAAGTTTTTTAGAACATAATTTTTTGTTGTTTCAAAAAAGGGATATTTTTTGGCATTAACTTCAAAATTTCAATCTTGTTGATTAAAACTAAGTAAGCGATATTTACTGGATTCAACTTTAGCATGAATTTTTAAATCAGTAATATTAATTTTGTCTTTAAAATTTTCAGAATAAATAATATGTTCAGCAGCACCATTAATAATTTCAAGCAAACTATAATATCGTGTATTAGCATTATGATTATTAATTTTATATTCTAGAGCAAACTTAAATTTTGAAGCAACTGCTAAAAACTTTTTTAAATTAATTTTTTTCTCTTTAATTTTCAAATCATTTAATAGAATTCTAATTTTGAAATTATTATCGATTTTCTTAATTGGTTGCACTGAAAATAAGTGATCAAAATTAACATGATAAACATCATCAAGATACTTATTTTTAACTTTATTTTTTTCAATTAAAGGAGTAAATTCTTGAACCACTTTTTTATTACTTTTTTGTGGTTTAATAAAAAATTGGAGATTAATTGGATCACGAAAATTTTTAATGTTTTGGGATGCAAAATATTTTGTTCCATAATATGAAGTACCATACTTTTGATCAATTAAAGTAAGTTTATGTGAATTTTTATCCCAACCGGTTTTAGTAATAATTACTTTTTTAGTTGGTTGATAATGAAGATAATTAATCATTTGTTTTGTGATATCATCAATTATTTCAATAACATAATTACTTTGATCATCATAACTGACAAATTTTGGGATCGTTTCATTTTTATTTAATAAATCATATTGAAGATAAACTGGCACTTTTGATGTGTTTTGCTCTAAATTAATTTTTAATTTAAATTGTTGTGAAGCAAAATCACCACGTTTTTTAAAACTAGTATAAAACTTTTCAGTGGCATTGTAACGATAAGTTCCTTTTGAATCAAGTCAATTAATTGGAGTAATTTTTAATGTTTTAGCAATATTTGCTGCTTCATTGGAATTAAATTTTTGATCAATGATATTTCATTTAGAATAATTAATGAGCGCATTGCGATCATTCAATGCAATCTTACTAACTGAGGTATTTTTATTTAATAAAAAATAAATTGGAACTTGATCGATTTGATAATTAGTTGTATAATAAATTCGTTTAATTTGATCTATAGAACATGATGGTGGTTGATTGTGACACAAATGAGCAATTTTATTAGCATTAGTAATTACTTCTGATTCAACTGAGAAAATACGACGATTATTAGATTGATTAAAATAAAATATATCATCACTTGCAACTTGACGATAAACTTTTAGTAGATTAGTTTTTCTTTTTTTAACAAATGTTTGATAATCTAATTCACCTGCTTTAAATTGTTCAACTAAAGCATCAGAAACTTTAATTTTAGAACTATCATATAACTGATAACTAGATTGATCTAATTGTTCTGAAATCGAATTAGTAGAACTATTATGTTGAATTATTTTTTGATTCAATCAACTTGAAGATGATCATGATTGATTGGAATTAACTAATAATGATGGAACTACTATAGGAATATAACACAATATTTTAATTAATGATTTTTTTAGTAATCACACAATAATTTCTTCTGCCTTTTATTTTTTACTTACTACTTATTCATTAAGTTAAAAATTACTAAAAGCAGAATTTGATTGATAATCATTTAAAAACTATTGATTTGAAATTAAATTATTATTCTTTAAATGTTGAATTATTTTTTCTTTAACTAACTTTTCTTTGAAAACTCATTCATAAGCAAAAATACTAAAAACCTTATAACCTTTGAGTTTTAATAATTGATCTAATTCTAATTGTTGATTAAAATCAATTTGATCATTATTAATTAATTTAATTAATAAAACAACGCGATTATTTTGATCACTAATTTGAATTAAATATTGTTTAATTGCTTGATTGAAAACTAATTTAACATGATATTGTGATGATAGGATTTGTAAAATTCAATGACCAATTTCTTGATAAAAATTTAGTGCTAAATTACTTAGTTTTTGATGATTGTGATTTTGGGAATTATGAACTAGACATTGAAAAAACAACTGATTAATTTTGTTTTTAAATTCTAATTTCTGTTCTTTTAAACAATGATAAACAATAATTTTATTTTTAGTTCAAAATAGAAATTTTTTAATTTTAATTAATGATTTAGGATCATTATAAAAATTTTGGTTATCTAAAATATTATTAGTTAATGAAATACGATCAGATAAAACTAAAATTAATCGATCAACAAAAAACTTAATTTCTTGATCTAAATCAACAATAATTAATCAACCCTGATGACAAGCTTGTAATAAACTAGAATTAATAACAATCATTTTTAGTAATTGGTTTTTAATTTTTGTATCTTTGACAACAACTAAACAAGTTGATTTTTGTTTTTGATAAGTTAATCATGTTATTAAATCACTCACTAATTTTTCTAAAATGCTTAAAAGATTTTTTTCAGGATAATTTTGATCTTTAATGGCAATTGAAACAAACTGATCATTAATGACTAAATTATTAGTATTAATAGTATGAAAATTAGGATCAATTAATTTAGCAATCGAATAATTATTAAGATTTAAGTTATAAGTTAAATCATTTTGAACAACATTATTTTGATTAATTGCTGCTAATATTTTTGGATTAAGATCATTTTTTTGATACAAATAAAACACTTGGTTATTATTAGGAAAACTTAAAATATCTAATAACATGTTTTGCTTAGTATGACTAATAAATCAGTATGAAGATAAAAATTGGTTGTGAGCAATTTTTTGATTTAATTGATGATGCTTATTTAAATCTCAAATAATAAAAGGGAATAAATCAATAATAATTTTTCAATAGTGTTTTAAGAAAACACTTGGTAGTAAACCGATTGGTCTTTTTTCAACTAAATCAAACATTTCAAAAATGATTTTTTGTTTTTGTTCAGAAGCTGATTGAATTCTCTTTTGTAAATCTAGAAAATAATTTTGAACTAAAATTTTGTTATCATCTTTTCAATTAATTGCTTGATAATTTTTATTAGTTAATTGCAACAAATTTAGTTTTTGAAATTTTTGAAAAATTGATAAATCTTTGATTCATTGATAATTAACTAATGCTAGAAATTGATGTTGATCTTTATCAGTAAAATTTAGTAATAGTTTTAAATCTTTTTGAGAAACATAAAATAAATTACTAGTTGCAGCATGATAGAAAAACTTATAAATTTCTGTGTAATAAATTTGATCTTCTTCAGTTAAAGTATAAATTCTTACTCGATCAGGAAATTTATGATCTTCAATGTATTTTTTTAAATAATATAAACCTTTAGCAACATTATTTTGATCATACTGAAATAAAAAGTTTTTATGAGTAGCTAAATTTTTTCAAAATTGATCATAACCATATGAATTTAAAAAATCTTTATTTTCTGTACTTAATTGACAAATTAATTTAATTTGTTGAAATAAGGATTTTAAATTAATGTTTTGTTCTTGACAATATTTAAAAGCAACTAAAGCTGCTTGTGATCAAGTTTTGTTTTTCTCTTTTTGATTAATTGTTACTAAAGCATCATCTAAACTTTGTTTTTGTAATGATTTTAATTGATACAATTGTTCAAAAATTTGATTTGCTGCTGGATTAAAATTTTGATTAGATGAACTTACTCAATTTTTTTCAAAAACTTGATCTAATTGTGCTTTAAAAGTTAATAATTGATCATAAAAATTTGTTGCTTGACTATCATCATAATTAAAAAAAATTAAACTTTTAAGATCATGATAATTATCATTCTTAGTATTAATCATTTCATTAAATAATTGATACTGATCATGAAAGACAATTGTATTTTTATTTTGCACTAAATTAGCAAACACTAAATCAAAAATTAGTTTGGCATTAATGATATTAGCAGCATTGTAGTGAATGATATTTTGTTTTTTAAAATTGAAAAGATTATTTTCATAATTAAAAAAGATTTTTGGTTGATGAAAATCAAATTTGAAATTAGTATTAAAACTTGCTAATGAATTAAATGATAAAGCATTTTTTCAATCAACAACCACATTAGTATGATCAATGTTAGATAAATAAAAAACTTCTTTTAAAACAAACTCTTGATTTGAATAATTTGCACCATTTAATTGAAAGTGATTTTTAGCAATTAAATTTGTTCTAATTTGCTGATAATTTAAAAAACGATCAAAATCATTGAAATTAAATTTTTTTAAAAAATTAATTTTTTCATTAGTTAATTCAGGATTAAATCAATAAGAGTATTTTTTTGCTTTAACTAGTTGAAGTTGATCATTAGCATCAATCAAAATTTCTACTGGAAAAAAAACTAAAGGAGCATTAATAATATTGTTTTTAGTTTGATTATGATTTGCAATAAAATTAGTACAAATAACTAATTGGTGAACTTGATTTAAATGAATGTTTTGATCATGAATTAATTGTTTTAACAATAAGTTATTTTTATATTTAAGAAAAATTTTTTTTCATTCAAACGCTTGTTTTCAAGCAATTAATTTATCTTTAGCATTTTTTAGTTCGACATACTTTAATTTCAGCACTTTTAACATTTCAATTAAAAGCTCAATATTTTGTTTTTTTAATTCAACTAAAAAATGATTAAAGTTTTTGGACTGATGAAAAATTTCAAAAATAATTTTAAAATGATAAGCAAAATCAAATTGCAAATGATTTTGATCATTATTTAAAAATGCAATAATATCTGCTTTTTTAAAATACAAACTTAAGTTAATATTTTTAGAACTAGAAAAGTTGTAATTTAGCATATGATTATTTTAATTGTTTTTTAAATTATGATTGATTTAAAAAAAGCTATTATTCAATTATTTACTGATTGAATAATTTTAAAAGATTAAAAATTGCGATTTTCTTAATTTTTTAGTAAAATCATTTATAATAAATAGAATAGTTTTATCGTTTATTTATAAAATTTAATAAGAGCAAAATAACAATTGGTGGTTCAATAATAAAAATTTACACTAATTAATTTTAAACGATTCAATTATTATCAATTATAAAAAAGGTAGACAATAAGAATTTTAGTTTTATTAGAACTTGATTTAAGGCACTTGAAGCAAAACTTAACAACTTAAACACTAATAGCATTGATTAGATATAGTTAATTGTTTTATTTTTGAAATAAACAATTATTTTTTATTGATTAAATTTTAACTAGAAATAATTTTATTTATAAGGAGTGTATAAACAAAATGGCTGTACAACAAAGAAGAGTAAGTAAAACTCGAAGAGACAAAAGAAGAAGTCATATGGCCTTAAAGGTACCGACTTTAACATCTTGTCAAAATTGTTCTAAATTTATTAGACCACACCGAGTTTGTTCATGTGGCTATTATCGTAATCGTAACATTTTAAATAAATAATTTATAAAAAGGAAATCTTACTATGTCTGATCAAGCTAAGGATGCATTAAAAAAATTAGAAAAAATTAATATTAAAAAGTATCAAAATTATAAAATTCGTGATTCATTAACGCTTTTTAATAGTGTTTTAATTTTAGATATTTTAATTATTTGTGTTTCGATTGGTATTATTATTGCCCATTATTTAATAAGATAGTAAATTAATAAAAAAGATAATAACTAATTATGACAGAGTTTAAACTATTAAAACTAAGTGCATTAGAAAAAATTTTGGATCAAAAAGACTCACTAACAAAACCTTTATTAGTTTTATTTAAGTGAGATCAATGTAGTTATTGTATTGATAATGTTCCTAAAATTGAAACAGAATTAAATTCTTCTCAATTTTCTGGTCTAACAGATAATTATTGCATTGATACTGATTCAGAAAAGATTTGAGCAGAAGATGGTTTAAATTCAAGATGAAAAATTAATGTGACACCAACTTATCAAATGTATGATGTTAATAAAAAACTAGTTTTTGAACAACAAGGTCCTTTATCACTGGAAACTTTAAGCCATGTCTTTAAAAAAATTATTCGAGAATAGTTTTTTATTATTTCAACAGTTAGTTAAACAATATTTTTTTACATTTCTTAGTTTTTTAGCAGGCTTAACCTTTTTTTTACATTTTATTATTTATAACAGCACTAGTGGAGAGTGAATTCATGCTTTAGTGCAATGAACAACACAAAGCAACATATTTGCTTTTTTGATTGTTGTATGTTATTGTTTGTTTAAAAAAAGTTTTCTTTTTAAAAACAATCTTTTAATTTTAGTGGCTATTAATATTTTGTTTGTTGCTGCAGTAGGGTTTTGATTAGTGTTGTTTCCCGTTGCTTTTGCAGGATTATCTTATTATTTATTTCAACCTAAGCCTAATGGCAGTCAGCATGAATCATTGTTTTTAACAAATTTCTTTTATATCTGAAATCATGGTGTGACTCAAATTTGTTATTTCATGTTTATGTTAGAAGCATTTAGAAATAACAAAAACAAAAATGATTCTTTAGTTCCTATTAATTTTAAAAAAATTATTTTAGTAACATTAGGATATGCTACATTTTATCTTTTAGTTTTTGGTGCCATTTTAACTACAACAACTAATATTTTTCCAGTTTATGGCATTTTTACTAATTTTAATCCTAATAAATTTGTTATTGATGATCAACAGCGAGAAATTAGATTATTTAATTTACAATTATTAGTAACCTCAATTGTCGGTTTATATTTAATTGTCAGTTTAATAACTTTTTTTAACTGAAGAATTTCATTACAATTAAATAATAAAACATCTAAAGAATTATTGAAAAATATTGTTTAAATCCATGAAAAATTATTGAAAAGATTTTTTTGAAAACTTTAAAACCAATTCTAATTCCACCTTTATTAAAAAACAGATTTTGAATGTTTCCTTATTTCATTTAATTTCTTTAGTTGCTCTTGTTTGTGCTATTGTCCTACTAGTTTTAGGATCATTAAGAGAATTAATTATTTTTGATGTTTTTGGTGCTATTTTCTTAATTTGTTTTTTTCTGTTAATGACTTTATCATGGGTTTTAATTATTTTATTAAACCAAAACACTTTTTTTGTTAAACGAATTATTGGTTCTAAATTCAATTACTTGTTTTTTGCTTTTTGATTAGGTTTTAGTTTTACTGATGCTATTACTAAATATGAATTAGAAAATAACTATGATTTTGGTCATAATGATAATAAGTTTTTAGCACCAACTAAAAAATCTGATTCAGTTAGTTCAATTAAAAATGCTAAATCTGAAACTGATATTACTGATAGTATTGTTACTACTGAAATTTTAGAAGCTGCAGCAGAAACCAAATTAATTGAGCAAAAACCAAAATTAGATGCTCAAGTTAATGATCAAGTTGAAATGGCAACTAATTCTTATCAAGATCAAGAAAGTAAGTTGCATGCTAAATTAGTTGAATATCAAGAATTACTAAAACATAAAGAAGAATTAGAAGCCAAACTTGCTAACTTAAAAAATAGTTTTGCAACTGATAGTCAAAATGAAGAAGAATTAGAAAAAACAATCGTAATTGAAGATGTGAAAACCCAAATTATGCAACAAACTTCAATTATTGTTGAAGCTGAAAAAGAAGTTGATTCACTATTAAGTGAAATTGATTTTTCTTCTCGTACAAAAATGATTCGTAAAAAAGGTGAGTTAGAAAACTTATTAGCTTATTATCAAAATAAGAAAAATAAGTTATCTTCTAAAAATTAATAATTTTATTTAATTTAATTATATAATTATTCATACCGGCAGGTTTTTAAATGGTCAATAGACAACCCCTGTCGGCTTTTTTATGCTTTGTTTTAGTTATTAATTTCAACTAAATCAGTTTCTTAGGATTAAAAATAAAATAATTCAATCTTAATAAAAAAACAAACGGATGTTAAAGTCCGTTTTTTTATTGAACAAATTTAGTAATTTTTATTATTGAAAATTGAATTAATGATAATAATTCAAATACAACCAGTTTAATAAATCTGAAGGCAGAATTTGATCTAAAGACACTTTAGTACTTAGTAAATCAATCATCTGATTAGGTTTAACTTGTTTTTGTCTCACCACAATCTGCTCCTTCTTAAAACCTTCAAGCACAACTGAGCCAAAATTAGGATGATAATATTTACCATTAGATAACACAGGGTTTTCAACATCAAAAATGACTTTTTTAATCTTTTCAACCTCCACCCCCTGATTAACCATTAAATACGGCTGATTGAAAATTAGTTGCTGACTAGTATTACTATAATACACATCATTAAAATTAATTACTGGTTTAATGCCAAAAGAAGTTAACATCATTTCTAATTGTTCTCGTGCCTGTTCTAATTGACTTTTCTCACCATTTTCTAATTCTTGATCACTAACAACTAATCCTGAACTATCAATTAAACCTCACTGGCTTAGTTTTATCTTATTGGGCAATTGATTATCACTTAAATCAATCACTTGATTATTAGTTTTATTTCTCAACTGCTCAAAATAATTTTGAGCACTAATAGTATTTAATCCTTGAAGTTGCACCACACCAAAAACACTAAAAGTTAATGAATTAAGCTCATCTTGATTTAGTACAACTTGTCGTGTTAGAGGATGAAAATTAGTTCAATTAGGCACTAATTGCAGTTTTAAGGCATTAGTAATACTAACTGTTCGTGTTGCAGTGACAAACTGAAAGTTTTTATTATTTTGATCAAACGATTGAATTGCATCTTTCACTCTAACTTTAATATTAACACTACCATTAACAAAATCAATGTTGTCAAAAGTAATTGATTCAAACTGGGTTTTAGGCACACTTTTAGTTGTTTTAGGACTTTGAGTAGTACTATCAAGATCACTGCTGAACAAGCCATTAGCAATACTATTGTTATAATATTTGTCATTCACTAATTGGTATTTTAGCAAATTAATCGCATCTAAAGATGATTGATATTGTTCAGGACTCAACTTGTTTAATTCAATTTCATTTGACACATACACCTTTTTAGCTTGATTTAATAAGCTTCTAAAACTACTAATAATACTAATGACATTTTGATTGTGTAAATTATTATTAATTACAGTTGTATCTTCTAAAGGAATAATATTTTTTTCTTTAGGTTCAAACCGATCAAAATAGTTTGATAAGAAAAAAGTAATTGGATCACTAAACCACTGATTAGCATTAGCAATTTCAGCACGATCATTACTATTAAAATAGTTGGTGACAAACAACGTGTTTGCAGGAATAGTAATTGACCCTGTTGCATCATTAATTATAATGTTACTAAAATTAAATAAATCAACTGTTGTATTATAAATCGGTTTTGCAGTTGAAGCAAACAAGACATGATTAAGAAAACCTGCTAAAGAACTAAAGTCATTATAATTAATGTTAGTAGTATTATTAGCTTGATTAAGTTTTAGTGCTCTTAATTGAGCTAATCATTCAGATGGTAGTAAGTGTTTTCATTGGGTGTTTAAAGCAGTGTTAATAATGGTTGTACCATCCTTAAAGCCACTAGTAGCACTTACTTGATTAGTTTGTGCTGTGCCTGGACTCACATTTTGGTTGTTACTACTTCCAATGACTTGCAACTTCGTTTGACTTGGATTTAGTTCAACATTAATGTTAGGTAATTTAGTTAGTGGGGTGTTAGCATCAGAACTATTACCAGCAAAAAACTTACCAAAATGATAACCACCCTTAATGCCTAAATTTTTAATTATTAGTAAGTTGGCATCTTGATTAACACTAATGGCTTGAGCTAAGTTAGTAGATGATAGAGGAGTGAAACTATTATTAGCATCAATAATGCCAAAAACTAGTTGGGATTTTTGATCATCTAAAAAAGTAGTACTTAAAGTACTATTAGTACTAGATTGGTTATTATTATTAAAATAACTAATTTTAATTAAACTTAATAATAAGTTGTTGACAGAGTTGGTTGAACTAGCATTGCTCTGAACTTGTCTTCGTGTTCTTCTAGGAGCAGTTGCTTGATTTTTTAAGCTTTCTTTTAATTGTGCTACAAACTGACTTGGATCAGTTGGAATGGTCCCATTAGATCCATCTGGCTTTATAAAAGCAATATTAGAGCGTTGATCATTTGTTTGAATTCACTCAAAAACTGAAGCAGTAGTATTAAAATGATCAATTGAACTACTAACACTTTTTAGTAATGTTTCAAATTGATCATCATTTTTTTGGTACCATCCCACACTAAAACTTAGCTTACCTGAAAAAGCATCAACAGTTAAATTAGTAATTTTCAAACTAGTATTTTTAGGTAATCAGTTAGATTGAACCAACTGATCACTATCTTGATTTTCTCCTCATGCTTGACTCATAGCTCCACCTTGCTGCTGCTTAATCATCCCTGTGCTCTGATCAACCACCCCTTGTTTTAGTAAAACAAGTGGGTGCAACTTCTTAATATCAAGCTGATAATCATAAGCTGATAAGGATTTGTTAGCCTGATCAGGTTTAATCTCATAATCAAACACATTAAAGGTGTTAATGCTAATGTTTTGATTGATATTAATAAAACCATTGGTTGAACTACCACTAATTTGGATGCTAAAGCTTAGTTTACCTTTTAGATGATCAATAATGATGTTTGATACATACTGGTTCTTATCTTTTAAATAGTCTAATAAGAAGACTTGGTTAGAAGCAACTAAGGGATCAGCTGAGTCTGGAATAACTGAAGAGGTGGTGAGAGAATTGGAAGCAGTATTGTTGCTTGTGGGTTGACCACCATTACTTCCCACAATTGCTTGTTTTTTACTCTCATCAACCTCCAAGCCAACAAAACTAATGCCAAAATGAGTATAAATCCATTGTCTTGCTGCACTTTCATCTTCAGGAACAAACTGGTTAGGATAATTATTCTGATCAGAATTAAAATCAGTCACAATCTTCCTTTGGGTAGAAGAAGATTGTTGACCGGTTTGCCCCTGCTGCTTACCCCCAGCCACAAACTCCACTTTCTGCTGCTTAAACCCACTTAAGATAATATCAACAAGCTTTACCTTCTGATTAAACTGGTCTTTAACATCAAAAGATAAGGTGACTGATTGAGCATTTTCATCTACTGATTTAACATTAATGACATTAACTTGTTGACTAATAAAATTTTTAACATAAGCTGAAGTGTCTGCTCACTCACTTAAATGGTCTTTAAGTACTTGAGAAGTAATCGTACTTGCAAAATAGTTTTTGAGATTAGTTGTTGTCTTAACATCAAAAGTTCTGGTGGTGGAAGAAGAAGAACTTCCACCATTCTTAGGATCCAATCTATACTCAATATTTTGAACTAAATTAAAATCATAACTATAGTTTCAGTTTTGTAAGGGCGCACGAATCACTAGTTTAATTTTGTTGTAGTAGAAGGAAGGGGTATTAGCATCAGTGCTAGTTTTATACTTCAACAAATTCTTATCAACCCCTAATGGGTGGATCGAAGATAGTGTTGTTGTCATACTTGAACCATTGGCAACTGTTCAATTGCCTGCCATTTTCCTGCCATTATAATAGGGCAGTTGGCCAATTAGTTGAACTAGGGGTTGTGTGCCATTGTTGATTTTGGAAGCAGCAGAACCCCCTTGAGCCCCATTATTAGTAGAGGTAGGCACCCCATTATTATCACCTGGTGAATAACTCATTATCATGCTATCCCCATTCTCTTTAAAACTCAAATCATATTCAAGCCCATTAGCATTCGCATAAAAACTCGTTCAGTCAACGTTGGTTCATTCATTTGGAGTTATTTCTTTCCCATCTCCATACAACTTAAATTCTAGTTTTTGTGGATGAGTTCTACCACTTAGTCTACCATTATTAGACCCTCATGAGTTTTGGTTGTTACCATTTTGCGGTAGTGTTCGTGTGAGTAAATAAGGAATAAAGGAGTTGAATGATTGATAGGCATCAGAATTAGTGAAGTTGGAAGTGCCAACTTGTTTGTATTTGTCTGAACCTGTGGAGGAAGATTGATTCGACCCACCCCCATTTCCTGTGGAGGGGTCTACGCCCCCTACCATGCCACCCCCACTGTTTCCCCCAAACCCTGGCAGAATTAATTTGTCAGACCCCTGCTCATCCACATGAAAATCAAACGCATAAGTACTAGTTTGTCCTTTAGATAACACTTCATTATCACTTAGTTGATTAAACCAGTGAGCATAAATCCAGCGATCAAGTGCAGCTGTGGCTCATAACTTGTATGAGTTATAGGCAGGAGTATTTGTTCCATCCAGTGTCAAATTGTTAATCCCTGCAGACATATCAATCCCATCAGAAACATCAGCCACTTGATAAGCAAAATCACGGTTAATCCCGCCTAAATAAGTGTGGCTGAAAAAGGGTGTTTTATCTCCATTATTAACCAATCCCGCTAAATTCGCTCCAACTCAAATTCGGCGAAAATAAGGGTTGAAGTCAGTGGAAGAAGATCCAATTTGGTTGTTTCATGGAGCAATGGGTTTAGCCATCACATTTGTTGGGTTGTTTTTGATCATAATTTGCTTGGAGGGGGTCCCTGTGGGTTGTGGCATACCACCCCCACTGTTTGGACCTCCGGTGGTAGACCCCCCACCAGAAAACCCATAAGTAATCTGTCCTTCTGGACCTTCCCGATCAGCTTCCTTGACCGTCAACTTCGGTCATAAATACCAGCTATCAGTTGGCTTTTGCTGTGGTCAAAAATCAAGCAACTGGTTGTTAGCAAAACTAATTTTAGGTAATGTTTGATTGACATCTGCTAGACCAATTCGTTGGATTTTGTCGTTGGCTAATCCATCACTGCTAAGACCAAACATCATGTTGCCCATTCCTGGCTTCTCATTCACCATCCCCGTACTATAATACTTATTCCAATTCTCTGGATTAGGTCCAGGTCCGTGCAAGGTTTCATAAAACCCTTGTTGATCTCCTGCCACCTTCATTAATGATTGATGATAAAACCAGAACTGCAAGTAAGGTAGTGGTTTAATCCCTAATGGAGGAACATATTTAAGCCTATTACTACTAAAATTGATATTAGTAAATAAGTTGGGAGAAACGGGGATTACTTCAATTTGATTATGACTAAAGTCAATATTATTAATGTCTTTAGTGATCATTAAGCGAACTGAACCAAAGTTGAGGCCTTTGGAACGGTTAGCATTATTACTTCCTTGGATTAATCCATTTTGGTCAGTAGTAATGCCACTTGATGAGTCATACATCATGGGAGAAGAACTGTTGTTGGCATTCATAGTTGTGCTTGGACCCACCTGATTAACATACACTCCTCCTTCCTTATTATTAAAATAAAAGTTGTCAGATGAGATGGCAGCAAGGAAGGAGGAGTAGTCTGTGATGGTTTTGTTAGCGATTTGATTTATCAACAAATTAGTGGTAATGATAATAACTTAATTAGTTCAAAAAACTATTTAATTGATCCACTTAAAACTAATCAACCTGATCCAATTAAACTAAAAAAATCAACTAATTAATTATATTGCTAATAAATCAAATGATTTTAATATTAATAATTATCAAATTCAAGCAAATGAATAAACTTGAAAATAATTAACTACTTTTAGTGAAAAAAGAAGAGCAAACAAAACCACAATTTTAATTGACTTTGGATAAAATCAGTATTATTAAAAACTAAAATTAATTTCAAATTCTTATAATAAAAAGAAAAAATAAATAATTAAAGAAAATCTTATGAATCATAAAAACAAAATTGGAGCAAAAACAACAAACAATTTAAATCATAATACTAGTGTTAAAAAGTAGAAAACGATTTTAAATCTTTAAATAATCTCAATTAACAATCTAAAAAAGTTAATAAATTGTTTAAAGAACTACAACATTTAAAAAGTGTTCATGAGGATTTATTAACTAAACAGAAACAAGCAGAACTTGATTTAGAGCAAAAAGTTCAAGAATATCAAGAAGCAAAACGAATTTTCAATAGTAATAAAATCAAAAAAATTTAATAAAATAAATCTAATTAAAAAGGAGTAAATAAAAATGAATATTGAAAAAATGAAGTCAATTGTACCTCAAAATAAAACTGACATTATTTTTAATGAATTGGGTCAAAAATTAGAACATCATCCAATTATTATTTTTTATTTTGAACGTAAAGATGAATATTGTTATTTAAAAATTCGTAGCGCTAAACACGATGATGGAAAATTTAAAAAACCTAATTTTAATGATGTTTTTCTTCCTGCAAATCCTAATGCTAAAGGCATATTAAAAAAGGATTGTTATGTTGATCCTACTAAAATTTATTACATTAAAAGGCGTGAATTTAGAGAATATGTTAAAGAAGATGATGTTTATATCATTGACCAAATTGATCCAATTAAAGGATTAGATATTTATTCTGAAGTATTACATAACTTAGATCAAGAATCGCCCTTTTGTTCAATAATGAAAGTTAGTTATGATCAAAATTTAAAAAAATTTATTAGTAAAACCGAGTATGCTCATGAAGAATTATTAAATCATGAATGAAGATTATTACAAAAAGAAATAAAGGAAGAATCTTCAGAAATTAAGGAGAAGTGAAGGAATCAATTTGAAAATTTAAAAAAAACCGTTCATAAAAACGCTCCTAACTTTTTTTGTCCTGAATGAACTAACAAACAACTTTGCGAAGATATTGCTTGTTGTATTTCTGAAGAAATTCATTATTATTGAGATGACTTTTTTTTATTATACGAGCCCTTAGATGCAGTTTATGAAATATATGCAATTTATGAAAAGTTGCGTGATCAAAAAATTAAAGTTCGTCAATCAGCCCTTGATTCTAATCGACCATATACAATTGAAAATATTATCGAGTTTGAGAACTTTTTAGAAGAAAACAATTACATTCAATATCATACTTATCAAGAAATAAAAAAAAGAAGAAAAGAATAGCAAGCAGAAAAAACCAAAAAATTCAATTCATACGAACGATAAGAAGTAATATTTAATAATAGTAATTAAAAATAATCAGCATTAATTGTGCTGATTTTTTTATCAAACAAACCTTATTTAAAAGATATTAATTAAGTATTGAAACAAATTTTCAATAGTGGTAAAATCAATAAAATTAAATGAAAGGAACTAATAATTATGAATCCAGATTTAAAATTAAAAGCGGTATTTCCTAAAAAAAGAACAGTAATAACTTTTAATGAATTAGGCAAGGGCTTAGGTCATCATCCAATTATTGTTTATTATTCTGAAGCTGAAGATGAATATTATTATTTAAAAATTCGTAGTGCTAGAGATAATGATGGAAATTTAAAAAAAATTAAAAATAAAGAAATTTTTGTTCCTAAAAATTCTAATGATAAACAATTATTATACAATGATTCTTATATTGATACAACTAAAATCTTTCGCATTAAAAAACCTGAACTTATTAGTATTATTGATTCTAAAAAAATCTATCATATAGAAAGAATTGATCCAGTATATGCAATATTAATTTATGAAACTTTAGGGAGAAACTTAGATCAAGAACCGCCCTTTTGCTCATTAATGAAAGTGAGTTTTGATCAAAATATTAAAGAATTTACTAGTGAAACTGAATATACTCATAGAAAATTAATTGATTCTGAATATAATGAATTAATTTCAGAAGACAAAATAAAGTATGATAAAACTTATCAATTTTTAATCAAAAATCGTTGTAAAACTACACTTGAAGTTTCAGAAATTTTAAATAATCTTGAGGGCAGTTTATATCATGATCGTCGTGATTATCGCTATCAAAATAGCTATCATCTTAATAGAAATAAAGAGTTTTCTAATGAGATTGAAAAATTATTTGTCCATAATTGAGATCATTTTAGAAACAAAAATTTATCTAATTTAGAAATAGAATCAGAATTAAAAATATTTAGTGATGATTTAAAATATTTATTAGAAAACAAATATGTACCACCAAAATCTATTTCATATGAAGAATTTCAAACAAGAGAAATGTTAATAAATCAATGATTAAAAAATCTAGATCCAACAAGATTAATTTTAACTCCAGCAGAATTAACGGTTTTAAAAAAGAATCCTAATTATGATTTAATTTATAAAGAATATGAACCAAAAACAAATGAAATATTATTTGAATACTTACAAGAACAAGGGATTCAAATTGATATTGATGAAGATTTAAGACTAAGATATTTTATAGAACATAAAATATTACGTGAATACATTAAAAAAGTGAATTTAGAATATTTAAAAAATAAATTCAATTCATACGAACGATAAGAAGTAATATTTAATAATAATAATTAAGTATTTGAAGCAATAATTTGATCTAAAAATAATTTCCATGAAACTGATCCATGTAATTTAAAAAGATTTATTGTTGATATTTCTCTTCTATAATTATCGTTATAACTACTATGTGTAACATTTAAAATAATAGTTTTTATTGCTAATATATTTTTTAAAAAAATCCTCTAGAATCATAATTAAAATATATTAATGGATGATCAAATAAAAAATCATCAAAAACTCTTTCAAATAGCAAATCATAATTAATTGTAAATACATTAATTCTTTTAAGTGTCTCATTACTTTCACTTTGCAAATAATCATAAAAGCATTTAATTAGTCTTAGATAATTTTTATATACTTCACGATTAGAAGAAGGGTTATCAAAATCATTTTCAAATATCGTTATTGGTTTAATCCACTTTAAGAAATAATAGACATACATCAATGCCTTTGCTTCTTTTGAAATTTTATTCTTAATAACAACATTTTTAAATGTAGGATAGTTTTCTCCAAGACTTAAACTGGGATAAATTGGCACACTTGCTTCTGCACCTATAAGAAAAATTTATATTTTTTCCTCTAATTAATTTATCTAATTCATCACACTTCATTTACTTATCTTTTTATCCCTTTATCAATACTTTCATAAACATTTTTAATAAATAGATAAAAAACTGGAATTGTATACTGAATTTGTTTTTTTAATGTAATTGTTATTAGCAAAAAATGTTTTTCACATATTTTGCTTCATATAGTTTTAAAATAAATCTATATTATGAAAACTAATTTTGTCTAAAATGTAAGTTATTTTCACATTTTCACTCTAACTATTTTCTTAGTTTTTTGCATTATTGAATGAAATAAGTAATCAGTTCAACATTAACAGCACTATCAAATTATTTGTTGATAGTTTTTCTACATATTATCTTTTAATTTTTTTATTAAGATATTTATTTTCGATATTTTTCTATTACTTATTTTTTAAGTATATCTTTTTAATAAATTATTTTCATTTGAATCAAATTAATCAATTTAATCAATAGAAAATTTTCACGTAAATCATAAATTCTTTAATAAATTTATAAATTCCTATTTTGATTGTTTGGTTTGTTAAAGAGTAATTAATATTGCGCTATCTATAAAGGATTTATATAATTGTGCAATAGATTTTTCTTTTATCTCAAAAAACAAAAAGGATAAATTTTCTCTCTAAATTTTTAGAGTAAAAATCTATCCTTCTTAGTAAGTAAATTTGTTAAATTTTTGAAAAAAACAGATTGTGAAAATCTGTCATTTATTTATTCAACTATACTTTTTATATGTTTTTTGATATTTGCTTTTCTATCAATAATAAATTCTTTGAAATCTTTTATTTCTAAACTAATTCCATTAGATAAAAATAAATCTTTATTTGTTTTATTTTCTTCTAAAACTCAATCTTTTAGAAATTTTTTATTCTTTGATTCATTTTTTTTGCCAATTAGTAGTTGTAGATTAGCAACACTATTCCAATTTTCAGATTTTTTTGCAAATTCTTGAATTTCACTTGGAATATATTTATTAAATTTTTCTTCATCAGTAAATATAGTTGCTGGATGAAGATGATCTTGATGGAAAGTTTGATTTGAAAAATCTAAATTTGAATACAATAAATGCAATACATAATCTGCATTATCAGAATCTTTTTCTGACTCTATTAAACCATCAATAAATTCATCATCAAAACTATAATTTCGTGCAGGATCATTTTTGAATGCATCTATTAATTCTTTATAAGGAAATATTTCTCCTAAATTTTTTGATAAAACAGTTCTCATTTTTTTAAAATAGAGTCTAACTGTCCACCAAATACAGATTTAATAAATGAAAGGATTAATCATTTAGTAATCTTTTCTTTATTTTCCCTATTTTTGTATGTTGGATTAATTATATTTTCTTCTAAATTATTATGATAAATATAGTAGATTATAGGTATTGCTGCATTTTTTGCTCTAAAAGTTTTATCATTAAATCCTAAGGACTCAAATAGAGTAAATGCAGATATTATACTTTTTCGTATTTTAATTCAATTTTTTTCAAATTTATTAACATTTTCATGGGTAAAATTTTTTAATCGAAATTTAACATCATCAATAAATAATACTAAAAACGTTCTTAGTACAAAATCTTTATTAATGATAAAACCTGGATGACCAATATCATATACTTCATCAACTAGTTTTTTAATTTCTTCACGCGCATCAATATTCTTTCAATTTGCTGATGCAATTGACATAAGCAAATCAGAAAAAGAGAGTGGAGTTCCACCACTATTTGTACGAATAAATATTTCAAGAATTTTATCTGAATCTTTTTCGTCTTGTGGATCATCTTGTAAATAATAGTTCAAGAGTTTTTCAATATGTATTACTGAAAATAATTTTGTTAATGTATCACATGCATATGCGTTCTTTACAAGATTGTTATCAACTATATATTTATTTACTTTTTGTAATGAATTTAAATCTAATATATCTCCAACTTCAAACCATATATATTTTAATGGATCTTTATATTTATCTAAATTTAAATCTGATTTCGAAAAGAAATCTAAAATCAAACTCTTTCTGATTATCATGTTCTAGATTTATTGGTGAAACCAAATTTAAGTATAGTTTCTTGTTGGAAGATTTTCTTCATTGTTTTTAAGCCATTTTTTTGGCGTTTTATACGCATAACTTCCTTTAAGTCCAATATACAAACTTGTCAATCTTTGTTGTCCATCAATAACAGCTTCAAAATCAGGAACAGCTTTTGTATCAATATCTTTATTAGTTGTAGCAAAAAATTCTCTGAACTATCTTATAAATTCATAAAATTTATATCCCGTTTTAATTTTGTCGTTGTTAATTTTCCAAAACATAAAAGAATTTATAGGATAACCGCGCATTATACTATCAAATAACATTTCAATTTGTTCGCTTTTCCAAATGAAATTTCTTTGAATATCTGTTAGTAAAAGTTTTCTGTCGAAAATTTTATCTATAGCATCTTTATATAGTGATTGGAGTTTGAAACCCAGCACTCATATTAATTACACTTTCAATTTAATTATTTTTGTTATTATGATTATATTATTTTAAGCATATTTTTCTATTATTCAAAAAACAAACAAATTAAACTCATGCTAATCATTTAAAAAATAATAAAATTACAAATTTTATCTCAAGTTTTTTATTTCAATTTTTGATGATTAATTTTTTGTAATTTAAATTATTTAAATATTAATTTTTAACAATTGAAAAAATTCAATTTATATATTATTAAATTTTGAAATATGTGAATAAACTAGAGTTAATCAATGTTTTTACTTAGTTCTTAAATAATTAATAAAAATTATTTAATATTATTTATTGATCACATAGTTAAATCAAGTCATTTTTTAACAGATCTGAAAATATTAGTTGATATATATTCATCAATTAAATATTTATCTAAATATAAATGAGCTTCTTCACAAACAGCAATTTCAAAACTAATGTTATATTTTTTTACTAAATCAATAATGATATTAATTGATTGATAAGTTGCAAAAAATATATTAACTTTTCTAGAAGAATTATTATATTGTTCAACGATTACTTCTAAATCACTTGTCATAGGAATTGGCATTTGAAATAAATGATCATCAGATTGATAATGATTTTTTTGATTTGCATCTTCATCACTAACACTAAAATCTGAACAAATTCCAAAAACTTTTAGATCATTAAAATCAGTTTGATTTTTTCATTCAAAAATAGTTTGTGATAATAAAAAAAATGAAGGAACTAAATAAAGAATGTTAAAAACTTGATTTGATTCATGATTTTGATTATATAGTTTTTCAACAATTTTTAATGCAGTAAAATTTCTATTAGTTCCATATTCCATATGTAATTTTCAACGATCATGGTTTTGGAAACTACTAATAGCATTATTAACAGCTTGAATTTGACGATCTGTTAATCTTTTCTTTTCAATAACTTCAAGTTCTGAATACTCATTAAATTCATTTAAATCAAATTTAGTTCAATCAATACCAATATTAGCCATTTTTTGTGGTCCAAAAATAGCAATCATTTCTTCTATATTAGTACTAATATGATCAGTTGTTGTGAAAAGATATTTTTGACTAAATTTATTAGTCATACCATCAATTATGAATTCAGTTGAACTTGCTGCAACAAAGTTATCAATATCTCTTTTGTTAATTGTATTATTAGGATGATAAAACTTACATTGAATTGCTCAATATTGATCATTATTATCTTGTACTACAAGATCAATTTCAGTATTAGATTGATTATCTTTACCAGGAAACTGATTTCACTTTCAAACTTGTTTAACTTCTTTATTAAAGAATGGTGCAGTTTCTAAAACTTTTTTACATAATGTTTCAAAAATTATTCTTTTTTGTGAATTATTAGTTTCTTTTTCTAGTTGATCAAGAATATTTAAAAATTTTTCTAAATTGGTCATTATTAATTTTTTTATCTTATTACAATTAAATTTATTAAAAACATTAAGTTATTAATAATGTTTTTTTTAAAGTTTATCAAGATATTAATTTTAAAAAAATTTTTTACTAATTCATAAAAATATTGTTTTACTTATGAAAAAAATTTAACTATAAAAATTAGACTAATTATTAACTAAATAAAATTTTATTGAATTGCTAAAATTTTAATAATAACTTAAAAAAGATCTCTTATGCAAACAAAGAGATCTTTTTTTAATGGATTTAATTAATTGTTTAGTGCAAATTAAATTTCTTGATATTCAGGTAATTGATCAATTAAATCTAGTGTTTCTAAACTTAATGTAATTAATGACAAAATTAAGTCAAAAACGTATTTACCACCTTTAATTTTATCAAATTTGTTAGGATCGTTGATAATTCCTGAATTTTTATCAACTGAATATTGATATTGATCAACAACTCATTCTAGTGGTGATTTGCCACTTATTTTGTATTTATATGTTTTTAAAGGAATATTATCAATAGTAATATATTCATTGAATATTATTGATTTATTATTATTGGAAAACGATAATTCTTTAACAGTGTAATCTTCTTTAATAATTTTAATTTTTACGCCTTGATAAGCATCAACTTTTTCATAATCAATATGCAAACTCATTAGTTTTTTACCAATATCAACATATTTTCAAAACCTATTTAAGAAAGGAATCTTAGGTAATTCTTTTATTAAATTCTTACAATATTTTCGTTGATAAATTTTGCTATGAAAAATTGCGTATATATATGCATATATATCATCTTCATTAATTTTTAAATCATTATTATATTTTTTCTGAAATAATTCAACTATTTCTAAATCAATATTAACTTTTTTATCATCAATTTTATCTTCATATCAATAAAATGGAAAACTTTGACTTCCAGATTTTAAAAAATTAAAATCTCTTATTTCATTTCCTGCTAAACAACTAAATCCCACTTTTTTTGGTGAATCAGGTATAGAAATTAATTTATTCTTTGTATTATTTGAAGGAAATATCTTTGGTCAAAGATATATAAACTCTAAAATTTTTTCATTAAAATAACAATAACGTTTAACAAAAGGTTTGTATTGACAAACACAAACATCATTTTTAGTATATTTTAATTTCCTCTTTTTTAAAGTTCGTTTAATTTGAAATTTGCTAATTTTAATTTTTGGTTTATATTTTTCTTGAATATAATTCATACGTTTTTTATATTCAAGATCATTTTCAATGGATTGAAATTCTAAATCATTTTGTAATAAATCTATTAATTTATTAAATTCATTGATATATTCAATCATTTTTTCTTTTAATGATTGCTCATCAAATGAATAAACCCAACCATTTTTAGATGTAGTTATTCCCAAAGAAAAATTTTTATTAAATATATTTTGTAAATTATTTATATTACCTTTTTTTGGAGATCCTAAATTAATAAATTTAATAGAATTAAGATCTATTTGATTTAATCAATTTTTTTTATAATCAGGAATAATTTTTTGAAATTCTAAATCATAAAAAGATTGATTTTCGTTAAATTCATTAAGTTTTTCTTTATTTAAATTTTCTGCAATTTGATAATAATTAATAAATGGTTCATTATTTTTAATATTATTTTTTACAAGAAAAACAATAGTAATATTATCTTCTTTAGATTTTGATTTTCTATAAACAAAAACTTGATTAAACTCTTTTTTTAAAGAATCTCTAAATTTTCCAAAATGAGGATTTTCAATAAAATTGTCATTAGTAACAAAGGCAATAATTCCCTTTTCACCTAAACGATCAGATGCTCATCTAAACGCTCTAATACATGAATTATGAAAAGATTTTGAATATTTAGAATTATTTTTTAAATATTTTGGATCATCTACATAATTATCAAAATACTTTGATCAAGATTTGGGTATTTTATTTTTTTGTTGTATGTGTTGTATTGGATTACCAATAATAATTTTAATATCTGCTTGATTTTCTTCTTTAGCTTTATTATGAACTTCTTGAAATAAGTTATCATTTTCAAATAAAGAAATGTTTTCATTAGAGCGTTTTTCTAATAACTGAAATGTATCAGTTAAAATAGCATGATTAAAAGACAAATATTCATTAGTTAATTTACTATAAGTATCTTCAATATTAATTAAGGAAATATAATATGCCAATAAACTTATTTCATTGCATCAAACATCATTTAAATATTTATTTCTTAAAGTTCATTATCAATTCCTAATTTTTTAAATTTTTCTAACAATCGAACAATAAAAGTTCCATCACCTGCAAATGGATCAAGAATTTTAATGTTCTCTTTTGCAATTGATTGATTAAATTCTTTTTTTAGAATTTCACTAACGGAATTAATAATAAAATCAACAATTTCAATTGATGGAGTATCAAATTTAAATAATTTTTCAAAAAGAGTTTTGATAAGTTTTTGTCTGTCTTCTATTAAATCTATTTCTTCAATTGATTTACAGAATTTTTGTAAATTTTCTTTTTCATTTTCAAGTCCATGAAATTTTCGCACCATCGATTCTATTAATTTAATTACTGAATTATTACCAATTACATTACGATCTTGAAAAATTGCTTGTAATACTGGTAAAATAACAATATGTTCAGCTAACATATTTATTAATTCTGAATCATTAATATTAGGATTTAATAAATATCTAATTGTTGTTTAATTTGTTTAATAATCTTATCAAGGTTTTTAGATCAATCATCTCAATAAAATCGATCACCACATTTTTCAACAGTTGCTGCTGTAAAACTTTTAGCAATTGATTTTAAATCTACTTCAGTTGCTAAAGTATATTTTAAAGCAGGATTTGTTGTAGGTTGATCAGTGTCAAATCCTTTTTGATCATAAAAACCATCAGGAGAATAAAATTGATTTAGTTTAATGACACAAATATTATCAGGTAAATCTCCTGTTACATCTGCTTTATTAATTTTCCAATTTAATCTTTCATCATGTGATCTTAATGCTTTAATCACTCTTCAAACAGTTTTATATTGAGCTTTTTTAACTATTTCTGTTTCAATTGATTGAACATCATTAACAAAAACAGGAATAATAACATAACCATATTTTTTCCATCACCCTTACGCATCACTCTACCAACTGCTTGAATAATATCAACTTGAGATTGTATATCATTCATAAAAATGACTCCATCTAATAAAGGCACATCAATTCCTTCAGTTAAACATCGTGCATTAGTTAAAATATGGCAATGATCAGGTTCAACTTCTTTACTTAACCAATTAATTTTTTCAGTTTTGATCTTAGATGGATCTCTACCTCTAATAACATCTGCAACAGGAATAACAATTCGATCATCATTTAAATAGTTGGCTTTAGAAAAGTGATTAAATGTAGCAGCAATATTTTCAGCCGTATCAATTCTTGAACAAAAAGCAATCACACGTTTCATTTTTTTAGGATCATAACTAAAATTATAAGTTTTGCTTGAAATTTTTGAAATCGCATTTAATGCTGCAATTACTTTAGCATTAGTATCAAAATCAATATCTAATGATCCTTTATCAATTACTTGATTATTGGTTACTTCAAAAACAATCACTTTATAATCAGTTAGTAAATCTAAATCAATTGCTTGACCAAAATTTAAACGATAAAAAAGTGGGCCATATTGTGATGTATCATCCATTGAATAAACATCATAACCTTCTTTTTTAGCTTGTTTTTTAGCACGTTCAGTATAAATTTTTTCAGTTGCTGTCATATACAAACGTTTTTTAGCAGGCACATAACGATCTTTATGAATTTTCATGAAATTAACATTTTCTTTTTCATCATGTTTAAGATAACCACCAATTGTTCTGTGTGCTTCATCACAAACAGCAATGTCAAAAACAAGTTTATGTTTTTTTGCTAGTTCAGCAATAACATTAATTGATTGATAAGTTGAAAAGAAAATATTAACTTTTCTAAAATGACTATGATATTGTTCAGCAATTTTTGTTGCATCAGTTGTAGCGCGAATTGGTAATGAATTTAAAATTTGATCACTTAATTGATCAATATTTTCAATATCAGCAGAACCAACATCTGAACAAATTGCAAAAGTTCTTAAGTCATCAATTTCTGCTTGAATTCTTCATTCAATAATTGTTTGTGATAATAGAGCAATTGAAGGAACTAAATAAAGCACATTAAATGCTTGATTAGGTTGATGATGTTGGTGATAAAGTTGTTCAACAATTTTTAGTGAAGTAAGTGTTTTACCAGTTCCACAAGCCATAACTAATTTCCCACGATCACTTGTTTTAAAACCATCAATTACAGCTTTAACAGCATCTTCTTGATCTCTTCTTAATTTCTTTTTTTCTAAGAAATTAATTTTCTGATTTTTAAAAAAATCTTTTCATTGAAATTGATCTCAATCAATATCTAATTTTGAGATTTTTTCTGGACCAAAAAAGATAAATTTATTTTGATCAATATTTTTACTAATGTTATTAGTAGTAGCAAAAAGATAGCGATCATTACTAAAAGAATGGGTTTGATTTGTCAATAACAAAATCAAAAGTAGTACTTTCAGAAACGAAAGTATCAACATCTTTTTTTTGAATTTTGTTATTGGGATTAAAAAACTTACATTGAATTGCTCGATAATTATTATCTTTATCTAAAGCAACAAGATCAATTCCCATATCAGTTTTCTTACCTCTTCCAGGAAATTGATCTCACATTCAAACTTCTTTAATTTCACTTTTAAAAAAGGGATCAGTTCTTAAAATCGCTTGACATAATAATTCAAAAACTCTACCTTTTTCACTAGTGTTTTTAACACGTTGTTCTAGTTGATTAAGTAGATCTGAAAATTTTTCTAAATTGGTCATTATTATTTTCTTTTTATCATCAAAATTTTTATTCAAGATATCAATTTATTGTTGACATCAATTATCATTATTATAGTTTTTTAACTAAATTAAACTTTTAAATCCTTAATACTATTTCTTTTCTTGTGATTTTAAATATAGTTGATATAAATCTGGACGATATTTTTTAGTTAATCGAATCCGTTCATTTAAACGATATTGAGCAATTTTAGCATGATGTCCTGATAGTAATATTTCAGGTACAGTTTGAGAATTGAAAACTGCAGGTTTAGTATAGACAGGATGATCTAATAAATAATCATTAAAAGATTCTGATGCTAAACTAACTGGATTAATTACATTAGGTATTAATCTTACAATTGCATCTAAACAAACTAACCCTGCTAATTCACCAGAAGTTAGAACATAATCACCAATTGATAAGTACTCATCAACATAACTATTAATTCGTTCATCAAACCCTTCATAATGACCACAAAGAAAAACTAAATCTTTATCCATATTTGCCAACTCAATTGCCTTTTGTTGGGTTAGAGTTTGACCACGCGGACTTAGTAAAATAATATAACGATTTGTTTGATCAATTGATGCTAAAGCTTTCACAACTGGTTCAATCATAAGCACCATACCTGCAGAACCACCATACTGATAATCATCAACTTGATGATAATTATTAGTACTAAAATCTCTAAAATTAATTGTTTCAACACTAATTAATTTTTTATTGATTGCTTGTTTAATAATTGATGTATTAACATAATGATTAATAACATCAGTAAATAAAGCACAAAAATAAAATCGACGCAAATTTATTAATTCTTTCAAAAAATTTTAGAATAATTACTTTAGTAGATAAATTTATTAGTAAATTTTATCTAAACGATTAATTAAAATTTTATTATAAAATTTAGATTAAAAAATTTAATTAATCAAGCATTATGATTGTTGTATTAAATCAAAATCAATGATTAAAATTAGTGCAAAGTGACTGATATCAACCAATTGTGAGTCAAATTAAAGATTTTCAACAATTTTGTTGCACTAATTATGATTTAATTTTGGCATATCAATTAGATGATAAAATTGTTGGTTTTATTACAATAATTAAATTAGTTGATCATTATGAAATTATTTGATTATTAGTGCATTCAGAATATCAAAACCAAAAAATTGGTACCAAATTAGTTCAAGCATTAATTCAATTCGTTCAAACAATTAATTCAACAACAAAAAACAATTATTCAATTTGATTAGAAGTAGCAACGTCTAATCAATATGCGGTTTGTTTATATCAAAAGCAAAAATTTAAAATTAATCGCCTTCGGAAAAAATATTTTAATAACCAACAAGATGCTTGAGAAATGGTTTGAAATCAAGAAAAATCATAATGATTAAAAAACTAAGGTTAATTAATCAATTTTTTCTAAAACATTCATTGTGCCAATAATTTGATTAATTTGAGTTACAGTAACAAATGCTTTTGGATCAATTTGATTAATTTTTTTAATTACTGTTGGAATTTCAATGTAATGACAAATTGTTTCCACTGTAGTAGTTTCTTGAGCATTAAAAGCACCAATTGCTCGATGATAAGTGAATGAATGCGAATAATCACTTTCAAACAAAGCTGTAACAATTTTAGTAGTATGATTAGAATAAATTTTTATTTTCACCATTTTATTTTTAGGAAAGACGCGATCAATCACAATTCCAGCAATAACTGCTCCTAATGCTGAAACAATTAAGTTAGGTGAAAATAACAACTCAAAACCCCAAGGGCTATATGGACGATTAATTGGATCAACATTAGCTAAACTTGCAGCAATATATGAGCCAATAAAAGTACCAATAAACAATGATACTGTATTAAAAATAATAACAGTTGTTCCTAATGGTTTATGTTTTTTGATGGAAAAATAATAAGAAACAAAATCAGTACCACCAGTTGATGAACCAACAATATAAATTACTGCATATGCAAATGGAGCAATTAATGAACCAACGACCGCATAAAAAAATAATGGTACAATTCTCACTAAATCATAAATTTTCTGATCTGGATTATATTCTCAAAGTAAAATTTTTACATCATATTTTTCTAATCCTGAATAAGAAGAAGATGTTTGACCAAAAATATCAACAATTTTTTCTACATTAGGAATAAAACTTAAGCCTAAACCAACAACATCAGAAATCAGAAATGAAATTACAGTAATTCTCGTGAAATTTTTACCAACACGATAATAAGAGAAAATAATTAAAGGAATGTTTAAAAAAGCAAACAATGTTCAAAATAAAACTGTTGAAACAATTCTAGATGTGATTTCATTATTAGGATTATGATTTAAAACTAAAACACTTGATAAACGACTAAATCCTTGAGCAAATGATGCTAATCCAGCAGTATATATTCCTGAATATTGAAAAAATAGTCATGCAGTAATTGCGATAATAATACTAGCAACAATCGAAATTAAATAACGTTTTCATCTCGTTTGAATGCCATAAAAATTACCAAAAAATAATTTTGGCACTGGCATTTCTGTTTTTCGATAATATTTTGCATTGTACATAAAAAATTAATTAACCATAGTAACAAAATTAAGTTTAATTATATTAAAAATACGATAAAAAAGATGCTGATAACAATTTCAGCATCTTATAAAATAACAAATTCTAGTTTAAAAATAGACAAATATTTAATTTATTATGCAAATTTTTTATTAGAACGACGTTTGTCTTCTTTAATTCGTGCTGCTTTACCTGATCTATTACGCATATAAGAAATATAAGCACGACGAACTTTACCATAACGTTCAACATCAATTTTTTCAATTAAAGGTGAATGAATTGGGAAAATTTTTTCAACTCTAACATCATTAGATGATTCTTTACGAATTAAAACATTTTCACTAACACCAGAACCACTACGTTTTAAAACAATACCTTGAAATTTTTGAATTCGAAACTTTTTACCATCAAAAATTCTTTCACTAACAGTAACTAAATCACCAGCATTAAATGAAGGATGGTGATTAACTTGTTTATCAGAAATCAATTTCAATAAAGTTTGTTGGTTAGGAATTTTATTTTTCATAATTTTTATCACATTAATTTTTTATAATTCAAAAAACGCTTCTAATTGTTTTTACTATCTTTAAAAGTTTTTCAAATGCCATTTTTTGATAATAAAGAACGCACAACATCAGTAGGTTGAGCACCATTATTTAAGTAATGTAAAATTTTCTCTTCTTTTAGAGTTGTATGATTTTTCATTGGATCATATGTACCTAATAATTCAAGATAAGCGCCATCACGACGGTTTTTAGCTTCAGTTACAACTACTCGATAAAATGGCAATTTTGTTCTTCCGAATCGAATTAAACGAATTTTAAGCACAATTAAGACCTCTTTAAATAGACATTTAGGTTATTCATTAAAATTTAATAAAATCAATTTTTAATTAGTTTTCTATTAAAAAAATGATTTTGAAACGACTAATAATTTTAATACTTTTTATAAAATTAATTTTAAAATTTTAACTTTAATAGGATTATTTAGCAAATAAATTAATGATAAGAATAATAAAATTAATTAAAATACTTTGATAAGAACAGAGTTTAAACTCTAACTGATCTATTGTATCACAAATTTCTTATTCAAAAATAAAATCTTTGATTCTAATTAATAATCATTAAGACAATAAAAATTTATAATTTAGTTTATTAATAAAAAGTATAAAATTGTTTTAATGTACAAGTTTGAAAACTTCATACTAACTTTATTGTAAATCTGATATTAGGTATATCTAAAAAAACATATATGAATATGATTAATTTAATTAAAAAACTGCGAAATGCTACGCAAGCTGGTTTTATGGATTGTAAAAAAGCCTTAGAACTTACTGCTGAAAAAATCAAGGCTGAAAATCAAAATTTTAGTGAAAATCAACATTTAGATGCAGCGATTAAATGATTAAGAGAAAATGGCATAGCTAAAGCTGCTGATAAAAATGCTAATAAAGTTGCAGCAGAAGGAATTACTTTAGTAGCTAAAGATGATAAGGGGGTTGCTTTGTTTGAACTAAACACCCAAACCGATTTTACTGCAGCAAGTGAATCAGTAGTTCAATTATCTGAAAAAATTTTAAGTGCGATTTTAGATCATCAAACAACTACTTTAGAACAAACTTTAGCACTAAAACTAGATGATAATACTACAATTAAAGACGCTTGTTTAGCCCTATCAGCAACTACAGGTGAGAAAATCGAATTACGTCGTTTAATTTATTATCCTCTAAAAGATCAACAAAGTGTTGGTTATTATGTTCATAATAATAAAAAAATTGCTGCATTTATTATTTTTGATCAAAATGCTGATCCTGAACAACTAAAAGGAATGGCAATGCATCTTGCAGCAATGGATCCGAAATTTTTAGATCAAAAACAAGTTGATCAAACATGGTTAAATAATGAACGTGATATTTTAATGACACAATTATCTAAAGAAGATAAACCAAAAGAATTTCAAGAGCGCATTATTAATGGTAGAATCCAAAAATTATTAGCAGAAGTATGTTTAGTATCACAATCTTATATTTTAAATGATACTTTAACTGTTGGAGAATTTGCTAAAAGTTTAAATGTCAAACCAATTTTTATGGCACGGTTTAAAGTTGGTGATGGCATTGAAAAAAATGAAGTTGATTTTGCTAGTGAAGTTGCTGCACAAATGCGATCATAAAAAATTTCTATCATTATAAAAATCAATTAATTATTAAGAAAGTAAATTAATTTTGAAAAAAAGAATTTTAATCAAAATTAGTGGTGGCTGTTTACAATCTAGTGATCAAAAAGAATTATTCGATCCTAAAAAATTAGAAAATTTATGTCAGCAAATTAAAATCATTGCTCAAAATTATACAGTTGGAATTGTTGTTGGTGGGGGTAATTTATGACGTGGTAAAAACAATTATTTAAACCAATTAAATGATCAAACTTCACATTATGTTGGCATGTTAGCAACAATTATGAACGCTTTAGTATTACATGATTTTCTAAAAGCAATTAATGTTCGTGCAAAAGTTTATTCAGCAATTGATGTTGCTAAAATAACTGAACCATTTAATTTTTTACACATTGAAAATGATTTAGTTTCAGATCAAGTTTTAATTTTTGCTGCTGGTACTGGAATGCCATATGTTTCAACAGATACTTGTTCAGCAGTAAGAGCAATTGAAATGCAAGCTGAATATATTTTAATGGGTAAAGATAATGTTGCAGGTGTATATAATCATGATCCTAAAAAAGATCCTAATGCCATTTTTTATCACCAATTAAGTTATGATAAAATAATTAATGATAAATTAGCTGTTATGGATTTAACTGCAGTTTCTTTATGTAAGGAGAATAAAATCAAAATTTTAGTTTTTAATCAATCTGAAAAAGACGCTTTTATTCGTGCTTTAGAAAATAAAATTACACTAACAACTATTTCCTAAGAAAAAACAAATTAAAATAAATTAATTCTTAGGAAAAATTATTATAAATATAAAGATAGATATTAATTAAAATTTACACAATTTTAATAAAAAAGATTTTTAGATATGAATCAAGAATGAAATGAATTTGAAACTAAGTTTTATCAAGAAGTTGATCATAGTTTTGAATGACTAAAAAGTGAATACAATAAAATTCGGGTTGGAAGAGCTAATGTTGCATTAGTTGAAGGAGTTAGGGTCGAAGTCTATGGAACTTTTACACCTTTAGTACAATTAGCAAACATTCAAATTCCTGATGCTAGAACTTTAATTATTAAGCCATATGATCCTAATACTTGTCAAGAAATTACTAAAGCAATTAATAAATTTAATAATGATTTAAATCCAATTATTGATAATAAATTAATTCGCATTGTAATTCCTGCACCAAATGAAGAAAGTCGTAAAAAGTCAATTAAAATCATTAAAGATTTTGCTGAAAAAACTAAAATTGCAATTCGTAACTCACGTAAAAATATTGTTCATGCAATTAAAGCTCTAAAATTACAAGAAGGTTTAGAAGTAAGTTATTTAGAAAATTTAGAAAAAATTGTCAAGAAATCTAATGAAAAAGTTGATGAAATTTTCAAAGCCAAAGAAAAAGATTTATTAACAATTTAGTTTTCTTATGAATTTAGTGATAAAAAAGTTAAATCAAATTAAAAACCCTCAATTAAAAACAGCAATTATTCGCTCAATAACTGCCTTTTTTTTAATTTTTTTTGTTATCATAATTTTAGTTTTAACTGTTTTATCCAATAATGCTTTTTTGCTTAATCAAACTAATCAAACTGATTGAGTTAGTGTTAGTAATAATCTTAGAAAAACCACTAGTACTTTATTAATGCTA
This sequence comes from [Mycoplasma] cavipharyngis, assembly GCF_042984175.1. NCBI lineage: Bacteria > Bacillati > Mycoplasmatota > Mycoplasmoidales > Mycoplasmoidaceae > Mycoplasmoides > [Mycoplasma] cavipharyngis. Next base: position 65,473 of record NZ_CP155569.1, read on the forward strand.
ATTATTAATTTCATTAGTTTTTTTGGAATTATTGAAATTGATCGCATTTTAGATCAAAAAAGAAAATTTAGTTTTAAATCAATTAATTTTGTTTGCTTATCATTAAATCATTATTTAATTGGTTTTATTCCTAGTTGATTGATTTTACTTAAAATTCTTGTTTTTAATCAGTTAATTACTAATATTTTTTTTCTAATCTTTTTTTTAGTTTTAGTCATTATTAGTTGCTGCTATTTTATGATTATTTGATTAATTCAAAATTTTAATCAACCAGCAAAAAATAATCGAATTGTTTTTTTAGTAATTAGCATGTTAGCATTTATTTTTTGAAATGCTTTTTATTATGTTGCCATTATTAATTCATGAGTAGTATTATTTTTATTAATTTTAATTCCAACTGTTAATGATAGTTGTGCTTATATTTTTGGATCATTATTTGGAAAAAGAAAAATTTTTCAAAATATTAGTCCTAATAAAACATTATTTGGTTTTATTGCAGGAAATTTAGTTGCAATTGTAGTTGCAATAAGTATTTTGAGTTTAATTATTTATACAGTAAATGCTAATTTGCAAACAGCAGTTTTTAATAATTTTTGATCGCTTAATCCAACAAGAAATAATATTCTTATTTGATGAGTTGTGATTACAATTAATTTAATTATCATTTCACTATTAAGTACGATTGGTGATTTATTTTTTAGTCAAATGAAACGTTGGATTAATGTTAAAGATTATGCTAAATTATTACCTGGACATGGTGGTTTATTTGATCGTTTTGATTCGATTATTTTTGCCTTTAATTATTTTTTCATTTTTAATCTATTGAATAATATAATTTTTTTTACTGATTTCAAATAGGATCAGTCATTAAATAACATGAATAATTTTTGAAATTATAAAGACACATTATTATCATTAGTTAATTACAATAATATTATTAAAAAATATCTTACTCAAGAATTATGTATTCTAAAAACTAGTGATTTTGATGATTTAACAAAAGTTGCAACAATTTATTTTCAAGCAAAAAAATTTAACGAAATTCACTTTCATTTAAAGTTTGATGAACTTCCTGTTTATCAAACTTTTAAAACTTTGTTAATGCATAAAAATCATTTATGTTTAGATCAAACAAAAATTTGTTTTAGTTGAAATACTCAAAACCTTTTTAATCCAAAAACAATTAGCAATATTTTAGAACTATATTTATTAGATCAATTTCCTAATAACCCTTTAACTTTAAGTTTAGCAACTCAAAAAATTCAGTTAGAAAATGATCTAGTCACATTTGTTTTTGATAATCAAAATTCTTATCAAGGTTTTCAATTCGTTCATTCTGATATTAATAAGTTTTTATCATTATTTTTTAATAAAAATAATTTAAATATCAATTTTGTTTGTTCATTTGATCAAGAAGAAAAAACACCAACTACTGAATCAGTTAAACTAGAAGTTGAGAATGAAGTATCAGATGTAACATTATCAATTCCATTATTGAAAATCGCACCATTATCATCTGAAAAATTTTATCAAGTTTGAAAAATTGAAACTAAAATTAATTTTAATAAATCCAAAAATATTATTTTACAAATTAAAAATGATAATTTATTTTATGCATGTTTACTAGCAAATAAATTATTAACTAAAGATTGTTTTAAAAAACTAAAAACTAATGATTGAATTCAAATTAAAAAATTTTCAGTAAGTGATGCTAAAGATGCTAAATCAAGTGATTATTTAGTTGATGATTTTGTTATTGTTGATCTTAAGCAAACTATTACTAAAAAAGAATCATATCCTAACCAATTTGCTAATTTAAGTTTACATACCAAATCATCATCTCATGATGGTTTATTCACTTATGAAGATTTTTTAGCAACTGCTAGTTTCTATCAACATAAAGCTTTAGGAATTACTGATTGAAATGCTGTAACAGAATATCCTTTAATTGAAAAACTAGCAAAAAAATATCAAATTAAACCAATTTATGGTGTGGAATTAGAAATTTTAAACACACCAATTGCCATTGCAATTAATTGTGACAATAAAACTGAAAAAATATCAGAAGTTAGTTATTGTATTTTTGACATTGAAACAACTGGTTTGAATGCTTTGTTTGATGATATTATTGAAATTGCTGTAACTAAATTTGATAATCACATTAAAGTTGATAGTTATCAAACTTTTATTCAAACAAACCAAAAAATTAAACCTTTCATTCAAGAATTAACTAAAATTAGTAATGAAATGCTTGATCAAAAAGGTCAACCAATTGATCTTGCTTTAAAACAGTTTTTAGATTTTATTGGTGATAGTGTTCTAGTGGCTCATAATGGTATTAATTTTGATTTACCTTTTTTAAATGCTAAATTAATTGAAAACAATTTAAAACCATTAAGTAATACTTTAATTGATACACTACAAGTATCACGGGCTATTTTTAGTGATGAAAGAAGTCATAATTTAGGTTCTTTATGTAAGCGTTTAGAGATTCAGTATGATGAAACTGTTGCTCATAGAGCTGATGTTGATGTTGAAAAATTAGCAGAAGTTTTTTTTAAATTATTTGATTTCTTTCCTAATTATCAAATTGATTTAAATGATGATTTTAATCAATTAAATCTTAAATTACAATCAAAAGAATTAATTAAAAGAAACTTTAGTAATACAATTTGTGTTTATGCTAAAAATCAAGCTGGGATTCGTGATTTATATTACTTATTATCATTAGCACATACAGAATATTTTTATAGAATTGCTACAGTTAATTGAAACATCATTAATCAAAAACGTGATAATTTAATTGTTACTAATGCAGTTGATAATTCAGAATTATGAAATGATGTTTTAATGAATAATCATGCTGCTTTTAGTGCAAAAATTAAAAATTATGATTATGTTTTTATTCCTCCACCACAAACTTTTGCTCATGAAATTAATCGTGATAATTACACTTTAGCACAAGTACAAAAAGCAATTAAATTGTTTTATCAATGAACAATTGCAGCTAATAAAAAACCAATTGCTACAGCAATGGTTAAATATTTAAATCCTGAAAATCAAAATCAATATAGTGCTATTGTTCATGCTAAACAAATTGGTTCAATTAATCACAAATTATTTAGTTATCAAAAATCAAATGAAGTTTTACCTGATTATCAGTATCGCACAACTGATTTACTAATTAGTGAAATGCAGTTTTTGAATTTATCAAAAGCAGCAATGGATGATTTAATTTTAAAAAATAATCAATCACTAGTTGATCAAGTTGATGATCAGATTCAAATTATTAAACCAAAATTATGTGCTCCTAATTTAGATAATGATCAAATCAATTTTATTAATACTGCTAAAAATAATTTTCAAAAGAAATATGGCAAAAATCCTGATCCATTTTTAGTTAAACGCTTTAATCGTGAATTAGATGCAATTACAACTCATAATTTCACAATTATTTACTGAGCTAGTTATTTATTAGTAAAAAAATCAATTGAAGATGGTTTTTTAGTTGCTTCACGTGGATCAGTGGGTTCAAGTTTAATTGCATATTTATTAAATATTAGTGAAGTTAATCCTTTACCACCACATTATTATTGTCATCATTGTCAGTATTTAGAATTTGATCATCATTTTGCTAATTCTGGTTTTGATTTAGAACCTAAATCATGTCCAAAATGTCAAACTAAAATTTATGGGGATGGTCATAATATTCCTTTTGAAACTTTCATGGGTTTTAATGCTGATAAAATTCCTGATATTGACTTAAATTTTTCAGGTTTATACCAATTAAAAGCTCATAATTTTTTACGCGAAATGTTTGGAATTGAATCATGTTTTCGTGCTGGAACAACAAGTTCGATTGCTCTAAAAACTGCTTATGGTTTTGCACGTAACTATTATGAATTAATTAAAACTGAGCCAACTGTTGGACAATTAGAATGAATTGTTAATCAAATTATTGATGTTAGACGAACATCAGGGCAACATCCTGGAGGCATTTTAGTCATTCCTAAAGAATATTCAGTTTATGATTTTACACCAATTAACTTTCCAGCTGATGATTTAGCAAGTGATTGAAAAACAACTCATTTAAAATATGATTATTTACATGATAGTTTATTAAAATTTGATATTTTAGGTCATGATGATCCTACTTTTTTAAGAATGTTACACACTTTAACCAAAATTGATCCTAGAACAATTCCTAATCATGATCCTAAAGTTTTAGCATTATTTACTGATTGTCGGGTGATGGATGTTTATCCTAGTCAAATTTTAAATGAAACTACAGGAGCAATTGGTTTACCTGAATTTGGAACACAATTTGTGCGGGGCATGTTACGTGATGCTAATCCTTATAGTTTTGCTGATTTAATTCGGATTTCTGGATTAAGTCATGGAACTGATGTTTGAACTAATAATGCTGAAAATTTAATCAAAAAAAATAATTTGAAATTAAATGAAATTATTAGTTGTCGTGATGACATTATGATTTATTTAATTAATCAAAAAATCGAACCATTATTAGCATTTAATATTATGGAAAGTGTTCGTAAGGGTAAACAAATTCCTATTAATGCTATTAATACTTTAATTGAACATAATGTTCCTCAATGATACATTGATTCAGCTAATTTAATTAAATACATGTTTCCTAAAGCTCATGCAGCTGCATATGTTTTAATGGCATGAAGATTAGCATTTTATAAACTTTATTATCCAAAAGAATATTATGCAACTTATTTTAGTATTCGCAATGATTCTTTTGATATTGAATTATTAATTAAAAATGATCCTGAATTAATTCGTGATAAATATCGTGATATTAAAAGAAGAATGAATTCTAAAAATTTCACTGAACGTGATAGTGTTAAAACTAAAGAAAAAAAATTATTAACAGTTTATGAAGTTGCACTTGAAATGTTAGCGCGAAAAATTTATTTTGCTAACATTGATTTAGCAAAATCTGAAAGTGTTGATTTTGTTCCTTTAAATCAAACAAATAAAATTTTAATTCCTTTTAATGCCATTGATGGTTTAGGACAAATTATGGCTAATAACATTGTTGAGCAAAGAAAAATTAAACCATTTATTTCTAAAAAAGATTTAAAATTAAGAACTAAAATTTCAGATACTTTAATGGGAGTTTTTGAACAATTAAAAATTGTTGATAAATTAAGTGATACTAATCAAATTTCAATTTTTGATGTTTAAAAAACTAATCATTAGTTTTTAAATAATGAGAATTGTATAATAAAAATTTTAAAATTTCTGTTTGAAATTGCACTAAATATTTATGTGAATTTAACTTAATTTTCCCTAATTCATACACAATTAATTGGTTGTGTTTTAATTCATTAATTTGAATTTTTTCATACAAAAACTTAGGTAATAAAACTAAGTCGAATTTCAAATCTTTTTTCTTTAAAAATACTTCTAGAAAATTAATTCGAGTCACATAAATTCTTGCATTAGGAAATAATTTTTTAACTAAATATTCAATTTCTAAAATTCCATTAAAAACTAAATCAACAAAAATATAAACATTAAAAATTTTTTGAGCATATGATTGAATAATATTTTCAGCTAAAAAATGTTTTAAACGGTTAAAAATTAAATCATCATATTTTTTAAAATTATCTAAAAAATCATAACGTTCAAAATAAGCACGATCAAAAATAATTAAATCGTTCAATAACTGATTATCAATAATTGGTTCATTAATTAAATAATCAATTTCTTTATTAGTTAATAAGTTATAAAGACAAATTTGTAAACTTTTATCAAACGATTGATAATGTTGGCAATAGTAAGATGAGTTTTGATTCAAACGACATTTTTGGTAAAATTTTTTTAGAAAAATTGTTTCAAAATTAGCAATTAATTTTTTATTTTGATGATTGATTTTAAGTTCATTAATCACAAAATTAAATTTATTTTTTAAAATGTCATTAAAATGATTACCATTAATTAAATCTTGTTCATTAAATTTTTGATAATAATTAGTAGAATCATAATTAAGAAATCGATGAGCATAGGTGATTGAAAAGTTAATATAATTCCATCGTTCTAATTGGTGTTGGTGACATCATTTTTTATTAATGTCACATAAAATTAAATCTTCATGATAATTATCAATTGATAAAAACCATCAAGCAGCTACAAATTTAGCAAGGCTTTTAGGACAGAAGCAATGATTTTTTAATTCAACATCTAATTCATCTTTAAAAACATCATTCATTTTCACCATGATTCGATGGTGTAAATTTAAAAAAATCCTAAACTTAGTCATTCACTTTTTTTCTTTTTGATTTAAAAAACCAATGACTAAATAAAAAACTTCAGAAGCAGAATATGAATAAAAATTTTTTTCGCGGATTTTAATTTCTTCTAATTTTCTAATCGTTTTAATCGATTTCTTGAAACACAAAGCGTTTTTCAACTTCAATTAGCCTTTAATTACATTTAATTTTTATTCCAAAATTCAAAATGATTTTTCTAAAAACTAGGGCAAATTATTAGTTATCAAATCAATAAAAATTTCACATAATTACACAACAATATAATGATTTTATACTAAAAAAAAGTGATCTTAAAAATTTTAATCTTATTAAAGTTAATTGATTTGTGGGTTTTATCATTAAATTTTTAATTAAAATCACTTTATAATTTAATTAATTAAAATCTTCTTAAACTAAAATTTATTTCCTTCTAAAAACAATTAAAAAGTTATTAAAATATGCCGTTTTTACCTTCGATTTATAATGTTAGTCAGTATAGTTTATTATCTTCTAGTTTAAAAATTGAACAAATCATTCAACATGCTATTACTCATCAACATACAAGTGTAGTAATTACTGATTATAAAAACATGTTTGGTTATATTGAATTTTATAATCAAGCAATTAAAAATAATTTAAAACCAATTTTTGGATTAGTGATTAATTATCAAAATCAAGCTGAATTAATTTTATTGGCAAAAAATAAAAATGGTTTTAATAATTTAATTAAAATTTCTAGTCATGATCAATTTGATCTGCAATGATTGACAGATTTAGTTGTTATTGTTAGTGAAGGAACATTTGAAAATGATCAGCTAGATGTTTATTATGCTGATCATCCAACTAGTCCTAAAAGAATTTATTTGCGTAAAAATTTGTTTTTTAATCAAGAAGATTATCAAACTTATTGTGCAATGATTGCAATTAAAAATAACACTACTTTAGAACAAGAATTAATTAATCAAAATTATCTAACTAAAAATTATTTAAATCAAGAAGATTTAATTGATCTTAATGATCTAGGAGTACAAAATTTATTTCAAGTTTTAAATCAGTGTCAATCATTTTCATTAAACCAAAAATTACAAATTTTAAATTTTCCTACACCAAATAAAATTAGTGCTGAAAATTATTTAATTAATTTAGCTAAATTTGGTTTAGAAAAAATTGTTTTTCAAAACAAAAAACTAACAATTGCTCAAAAAGAAAAATACATTCAACGATTAAATTATGAATTAACAATTATTAATCAAATGCAATTTGCTAATTATTTTTTAATTGTTCATGATTATGTTTCTTTTGCAAAAAACCAAGGAATTTATGTTGGTCCTGGACGTGGTTCAGTTGCTGGATCATTAGTAGCATATGTGTTAGGAATTACTTTAGTTGATCCTTTAGTTTATAACTTATATTTTGAACGCTTTCTTAATCCTGCAAGAACTAATATGCCTGATATTGATATTGATTTTATGGATACAAGGCGTGAAGAAGTAATTCAATATTTATTTGAAAAATATTCTAATGATTATGTTGCTCAAATTATTACCTTTCAAACCATTAAGGCTAGAAGTGCAATTCGTGATATTGGTCGAATTTTAGCAATTGATTTAAAAACTGTTGATCAAATTGCTAAAACAATTCCTTTAGCCTATAATGAAAATTTAGCATTAGCAATTAAAGAAGTTAAAGCATTAGAAATTTATTACAAACTCTATCCTAAATTATTTAACTTAGCTTTAAAAATAATTAATACTCCAAGACAAATTAGCATTCATGCAGCTGGTGTAGTTTTATCAAACCAAAAATTTGGTGAAAAAATTCCTGTGATTAAAAATGCTGCTAATTTAAATTTAACCCAATATAGTATGGAATATCTTGAAGATGTTGGTTTAATGAAAATGGATTTATTAGGATTAAGAAACTTAAGTTTAATTTCTGATGTGATTAAATTAATTCACCATCATAAAAATGAAATTATTTTTATTGAAACGATTGCTTTAGATGATCCAAAAGTTTTTGCTTCATTACTAACTCATGGTACTACTGGTATTTTCCAATTAGAAAGTGAAGGAATGACAAAACTAACAATGCAATTCAAACCAAAAACAATTGAAGATCTTTCCTTAATTTCTGCTTTATTTCGTCCTGGTCCACAAAAGCATATTAATGAATTTCTTAAATGTCGCTTTAATCAGCAAAAAAACCCACCATTACATCCTAGATTAAGTCAAATTTTAGATCAAACATATGGATTTATTGTTTATCAAGAACAATTAATTGCTGTAGTTGTTGCTGTCACTAATTGTGATTTAGCACAGGCTGATTTGTTTCGATGATCAATTGCTAAAAAAGAAGAAGCAAAATTAATAGCATTAAAAGATCAATTTTTTCAACAAGGATTAAAAAATGATTATGATCAAAAATCTTTAGAAAAAATTTGAGATTTTATTTATCAGTTTGCTAATTATGGTTTTAATCATTCTCATTCAATTTCTTATGCTATTGTTTCATATTGATTAGCTTGATTGCGTTATTATTATCCACTAGAATTTTATTGTATGCTTCTAAGTTCTACAGGTGATATTAATCTTTGTATTAATCAAATTCAAGCATTAAATTATGTTGTATTACCACCAGATATTAATTATTCTCAAGCTGATTTTGTAATTAATAATAATCAAATTTATTTTGGTTTTAGTGCCATTAAAGGTTTAGGTAGTGAATCAATTAAAAAGATTTTAAAGATTAAAAAAATGATGAAAAATCAATTATTTGTTGATTTAAATGACACACTTTTACATTTACTAAAAAATGGAATTAATCCTAGTATTCTAAAAATCCTAAATCATGCAGGATGTTTTAATCAATTATTTACTAGTGGACAAAATAATTTATATGTTGATTATTTAATTGAAAATCTAACTAAACCTGCTTTTCAATTAAAATTAGAAAATAACTTAATGGATCATATGGAATATCCAATTATGACTCAAGAAGCAAAAATTAAATATAATGAATACCAACAAAATTTATTAGGTTATTCTTTTCAAGATCATAAAGTGAAAAACTTTAGAACTAAAACTAAAATTCAAACTAAATTAAACCAATTAGTTAATCAAAAAACAATCTATGAAGATTATTTAGTTGTAATTGAAAATGTCAAAGAAGCTAAAACAAAAAACAATAAATCAATGTTATGAGTTTATGTTTCAGACGAATCACAAAATGGTAAACGCTATCCTTATTTTGGTCACAACCAAAATTTATTTTTAGAAGCAAACTTGACTAAAGAAGTGTGCATTTTAACATTTGAATCTAAAAATAAAGACCGAATTCGAATTAAAGAAATTAAAAAGATCATTCATGAATAAATATCAAGAAATTTTTAGTACTAAAAAAGCAATTGTGATTGATGGTTTATCACTAATTTATCGTGCTTATTTTGCTACTTGATCACAATTAGCAACTTATTCCAAAAATAATTGAGTGCCAACTAATGCTGTTAGAATGATGATTATTATGGTAAGTTCATTACTAAAATTAAAACAATATGATTATGGTCTAGTTGCTTTTGATTTATCACGCAAATCATTTCGTACAGAATTGTTTACTGATTATAAATCTAATCGTAAAACAATGGAACCTGACTTAGTTAATCAACTACCAATTATTCAAAAAGCATTAGAACTTTTAGGTTTTAAAATTATTGCGCTTGATAATTTTGAAGCTGATGATATTATTGGTAGTTTTGCTCAATTTTGTAATCAAGAAAAAATTAATGTTGACATTTTTACTTCTGATCGTGATTTATTACAATTAGTCAATCAGTTTACTACTGTTAATATTTTAAAAAAAGGTGTTTCTGATATTAAAATTTATAATTATCAAAATTTTGCTACTATGAATGATGGCATTAATCCTGATCAAATGATTTATGTTAAAGCATTAGCTGGTGATAGTAGTGATAATTATAAGGGCGTAAGTAATATTGGACCTAAAACAGCAATTAAGTTAATTAAAGAACATCACAATATTGAACAATTATTTGATAATTTAAACCAATTGCCAACTAAATTACAAACAACTTTAATTAATCATAAAAACCAAATTGAATTGTTTTTAAAATTAGCAACAATTCTAAAAGATGTCACAATTCCAAAACAACTAGAATATTATTTACTAAAACCAGATCAAACTGAAGCAGTTGATCATTTTCTTAAACAATATCATTTAATTAATTTAAAAAAATTTTTTTAATTTTTATGCCTGAATTACCAGAAGTTCAAGTTTTTATTAATCATTTAAAACCATTAGTTACTAATCATAAAATTATTGGTTTGCAATTGAATTGTCCTAAAGTTTTAAAAAACATTAGTTATCAACAATTTGCAAAAAACCTAATTAATTTTCAGTTTACTGATTTAACTAGAATTGGTAAATACTTAATTTTTCATTTAAGTAATCAAAAAGTTTTGGTTTTACATTTAAGAATGGAAGGTAAACCATTCTATCAACACCAAGATCAACCTTATGATCAAAAACATGTTTTATTTAAAATTCAATTTGATAATCATTATGAACTAAGATATCATGATATGCGCAGGTTTGGAACAGTTCATTTATTTGATCAAAAAGATTATTTAGCACAAAAAGAATTAGCTAAATTAGGATTAGATCCAACTCAAACTAAATTTAATGTCAAATATGTTAAAAACCAATTATCTCAATCACTAAATCGTAGTGTAAAAACGGTTTTATTAGATCAAACCAAAATTTCTGGAATTGGTAATATTTATGCTGATGAAATTTTGTTTGCTGCTAAAATTCATCCTAAAACTTTAGTTAAAAATCTTAATGATGCTGATTTTAAAATGATTACTAAAGCAGCAAAATCAATTATTAAAAGTGCAATTAAACATCATGGTACAACTATTTTAAGTTTTCAATACAAACACAATCAATCAGGCACATATCAAAATCGTTTGAAAGTGCATACCCGTAAAGGTTTAAAGTGTCATCATTGTCAAACTAAAATTAATAAAATTAAAGTTAATAATCGTGGTACTTATTTATGTGATCAATGTCAAGTTTGAAAAACTTAATTACTTAAATTATCATCTTTATCGATCAGGAAAATGTTCGTTTAAAAATTTAAGAACACCATCTTGATCAGCAGGATCAGTAATATATGTTGCAACTGATGCTAATTCACAACTAGTTCTACCAACATAGACACTATTTTTAATTTCTTTTAAGCACATATAATCATTTTCACTATCGCCAAAATAAAGTACTTCATCCATATCAGCATCAAGTTTTTCAATGACATACTGAATTGAAAAATATTTATCAACTGATTTACAAAAAATATCTAAAATATCACTTTCAGAAGTTAAGCATTCTAAATTAGGTAAATTTTTTTTAACATAGTTTTTAACAATTGGATTTTTTTCAGCAGTACAGACTAAAAATTTTAAAACCCCATCACGAGAAATTAGTTCTTGATCTAAAGGAAAATATTTTCACATTAGTGTTCCTAAATTATTTTTAACTGCAGCTTCATTTAATTGTTTAATTCTTCAGTTTTTTAAATTATTAGAATAAAGTCGTTGAGAACTGAAAATAAAAAAATCACATTGCAATGATTGTAAATAAGAAGTTAGTTTACTAACATCAGTAGGAGCAATTTTAGCAATATCAATATGTTTAAAATCTGAATAAGAAATGCTTGCACCATTATTAGTAATTGTTGGTAATTCAGGAAGAATTTTTGCAGCAACATATTTAACCATTAAATAATGTCGACCAGTAGCAATTCCAAATTTAATATTATATTGATTACGAATTTTAAAAATTTTTTCAACTAAATTAAACCTTAATGTTTTATTACGATCTAAAATCGTGCCATCAAGATCAAAATAAATGTACTTAATTTTTGTTTCCATATTTTTTATATCAATTTTATAAAATATTTAATCATTTTAAAAATTTTTAATAAATAGCTTCACTAATTGTTGAAATACTAATTTCACTTAAACGACTATGTGAATCCCGACTAATCATAATTAAATCATTATTTTGATTATATACTGCTTTATAAATATAGATTACAGGATCAAAATCAGTTATATTTGAATCATTGTCCTTACAAATTACAATTTTCGTATTACAACGTAAAACAATATGTCCATTAACTGCTAAAAATTTTAAAATATCATTTTTAATTAAATTTTTATCTCAATTAAAAAATAGTTTTTCAGCAAAACCCATTTTAAAAATTCGGGTTTTTTCACCCTTTTCTTTTTCATAAAAGATTTTTTTGCAATAGAAAAACTCATCAAAATTTAAAACTGTATTAGGTTGAAGAAAATCATTAAAAACATTTGAATCTTTTAGTAGTTCATTAATGTTTTTTAATCATTTTTTACTTACTGAAACATGAAAATAATAAGGGTTTTTTGAAGGAGGATCTAAACTTAAAATACTATTATTTGTTAAATAATCATCAACAATTCAGTATTTACAACGAACTGGTTTTAAAATTTTACTTTTTTCTAATCGACTTAGTAAAAAATGACAACGAGTTTTAGTGATTCCTAATTTTTCTGACAAACTTTTTTCAGAAATAATATTTTTACCAATTTTTCAATCGCCACACTGAATTTTCAACATTACATAACTAATAAAAAAATGTTTAGTATCATTTGTTTCTGGAATTAAATTAATTTCATTATGATTGATATCATTAAAATCAATTTGATAATTTGATTCATTATTTGAATTACTAGTTTTGCTTACTAATTTACCACGTTTTTTATTTATTTTTTCAACCATTCAATGAATCCTTTTCTAATTTAATTTAAAAGTTTTTAAGCGATTGTAAATAGTTATTAAGTGTTAATAAAATGATTTTAAACTAAAAAATTTATGCTTTGTTTTCTGAACCAAATAATTTAATTTTAGCTAAAACCACTGCTTCAATTGCATTAGTTCCATCTTTTAATAATTTACGAGGATCAAATCCTTTTTTGATCATATTTTCAGCATGACCTGCTTTTATATATTGTGATACAGCATTAGCAAAAGCCAATTGTAGTTCAGTATTAACATTAATTTTAGCAATTCCTAAACTAATTGCTTTTTTAATTTGATCATTAGGAATTCCTGAACCACCATGTAAAACCATTGGTTTTTTAATTGTTTGTGAAATCTGATCTAAAACAGTAAAATTTAATCCTTTTCAATTTGCTGGATAAACACCATGAATATTACCAATACCAGCAGCTAACATTGTAATATCAAGTTGAGACATTTGCACACACTGATTTAAATCAGCTAATTCTCCTGCAGAAGAAACACCATCTTCTTCACCACCAATTGAACCAACTTCAACTTCAATTGAAACATTTAGTTTTTTTGCTTGTTCAACTATTAGTTTAGTTTTTGCTAAATTTTCTGCAAAACTTAAATGTGAACCATCAAACATAATTGATGAATAACCATGTGCTAAAGCTTCTTGACAACCTTCATAAGTACCATGATCTAAGTGTAATGCAACAGGAACAGTAATTTTTAAATCTTGGATTAATCCTGTTAGCATTGCTGCAACTGTTCTAAACCCACCCATATATTTCACTGCACCTAATGAAGTTGCAATAATAATTGGTGATTTTGCTTTCTCAGCAGCTAATAAAGTTGTTTTGGTTCATTCTAAATTATTAATATTAATATGAGGAATGGCATATTTTCCTAAATAAGCTTTTTCGATCATTGTTTTTGCATTAGTTAAAACGGCACTAAATTTTTGATTCATATTATGTTGATTTTCCTGTTTTTTGATTAAATTAAAATGATTAGTTCAATTAGATTGGTATGAAAATGAGATTTTATTTTCAATTTAGAATTTAATAATTTAAAATTTTTATTGAATTTAATTATATATTTCTAAATTTAAAAATCGATATTTTAATTAAATTATCATTACTAAATAAATGATTATTAACAAAATCATTAAAAAATTAAATGATTGATTGATGATTAGTGCAATAAGGAATAAATTTATGTTAATTGGTGATAAACCATTTTCAAGAATTGCTGATTCAAATAAAGAAAAAGCATACCAATTATTTGTTGCTAAAATTAAACCAATTTATCATGAAAATAATTTTACAAAAATTTATATTAGAACGATTTATGATTATGTGGCAATTAATGAATTAGAGTTTTTAGAAATCTATCTTTTTTCATTACTAAAAAAATGAGTGGCAGTTAATGAAAAATATGATTTAAAATATTTAAAAAAGTATCAAAAATTAATTAAGTTTCTTGAAATTGAAAATAAATTTGGTTTTTTAGAATATTACTACTGAGAACATTTAAATAATATTATTTTCACTAAAAATAGAACTTTAAAATCATTGAATCCTAATTTTTCAATGCATAAAAAAGAGACTAATTATTTCTTTTATTCTGATTTAATTTTTCACAGTGACGCACCTAAATTACACATCACTCATTTACAATGTAGTTTATTTGTAACTAATAAACGCTTAATTATTGTTAGCCCAACTATGTATCTTGTTTTTAATTTAAAAGAATTAAAAAACTTAAAATTAAATTCTAATAACGTCCGTTTTGATTTTGAAAAAATTTATTTTATTTTAGAAACTAATATTCCTGAAGTGATTTATATTTCTTTAAATCGGATGATGCAATTGAAAAGATAAATAATCTCATGTTACCTAATCATCTTAAAGCAAAAATGAATATTGTGCCTAAAAAGCCAGGGTGTTATTTATGAAAAAATCAAAATCAAGAAATTATTTATATTGGTAAAGCAAAAAACTTATTTAATCGAACTCATTCATATTTTAGTAAATCAAATAATTTAAGAACTCAAAAAATGGTTTCAGAAATTAAAGATTTAGATTATTTTATTGTTAAAAACGAAAATGAAGCTTTAATTTTAGAATCGACTTTAATTAATAAACACCGACCTAAATATAATGTTTTATTAAGAGAAAATAAAAATTATCCTTATTTATTTTTAACTAAAGAAGCAAAACCAAGATTACTTTATACTAGAAAAAAAATTGCTAATTTAGCTGGGCAGTATTTTGGTCCTTTTGCTACTAGTGGATCACAACCATTTGAATTGTATAACCTTTTAAAAAAAATTTTGCCAATTCAAGATTGTAAACATAATTGAAACCAAGAATGTTTTAATTGTGAAATTTTAAAACGGATTAAAATTCCCCTTTTAGCAGAAGATCAGCAAGATTTTAAGAGTATTGTTAATTTAATTAATAAAATTTTACAAAGTAAATCAACTGATTTAATTGATTATTTAAAACAACAAGAAAATCAATCTAAAAATAATTGGGACTTTGAAACAGCACATAAATTTTTAAATTTACAAAAAGCATTAATTGAAATTAATCAAAATCGTTACATTCAAATTAGTCGTAGTCAAATTGATGTCATTGGATTTAAGGTTGATGAAAATTTTATTGCAATTACTATTTTTAGTTGGGTGAATGAAAAACTAATTGCTAAAACTGAAAATGTTTTTGCTTATGTTGAAGATTGGAAAAATAGTTTTAATTCTTTTTTATATGAAATATATAAACAACAAAAAACTAGTTTAAAAGTTTATTTATCATACAATGATGAATTAATTAAATTATTAGAATCAAATCTAAAAGTGAAATTTGTTGTACCACGAAAAGGGAAATTTTTAGAATTAATTACTATAGCAATGCAAAATGCTGAATCAGCATTAGAAAAATATTTACTAAAACATAATGGTCAAATTGCCCGAACTGCAGAAGCTAATCATTTACTAAAAGAATTATTAGAATTATCAAAACTAAAACGAATTGAAGTTTTTGATGTTAGTCAATTTTTTGGTACTTATCCTGTTGGAGCAATGGTTGTATATGAAAATGGTTTACCAATAAAAAATCAATACCGTAAATATTTAATTAAAAATGCTGAAGGCACTTCTGATTATCAATGTTTAAAAGAAGTCTTATACCGTCGTTATACTAATTTGACAAATCCTAAATTAACTTTACCTGATTTAATTATTATTGATGGAGGTAAAACCCACTTAAATTTATTAGAAAAATGTTTAGTTGATTTAGCCCTAACTATCCCTGCAGCTAGTTTAGTTAAAGATAATAAACATCGTACTAGAACAATTATTTATCAAAAACAAGAAGTTAAAATTGACAAACCGAATTTAATTTATTATTTAACTAACATTCAAGATGAAGTTCATCGTTTTGCGATTACTTTTTTTAAAAAACGAAACATTAAGGGTCAAATGAAAAGTGTTTTAGATGATGTTAGTGGTTTAGGCAAAACTAGAATTAAATTATTATTAGATAAATATCATGATGTTTATCAATTGCAAAAAGCTGAAACTGAAGAATTAAGTCAATTAATTCCTAAAAAAATCGCAATTGCTTTAAAACAAAAATTGCAAAATTGACTTGATCAAAAACAAAAAATAAAATAATTATTTAATTCTTATTTATAATAAATATAAATTAAGATATTAAAAATCGGTTATTTATGCTCTTAATAGTCTCAATTTGGAATCAATTAAAAAAATTAATCTAATTAAATAAATTTAAAATATAATAGTTTTATTATGAAAAAAGAAATGTACTTTCAAATCGAAATTTTTTGTTCATCTTGTTTAGCAAGTATTGATAAAGTTTTTAAAAAATATCACAATGTTGCTTATACAGTAGATAGTATTAATGGTATTTTAAAAGTAGTTGATAATCAAAATGAGTTAAATGATCAACAGTTAATCAAGGAGTTAAAATCTATTGGGATTAAAATCGAAAAATTTGAGTAAAACAACAAAAAATTTAATCAAACTATCTGTTATTTTATTACTTAGTTTATTTTTTATTTATACAGCTTCAGTTATTCTAACTGATCTTATTAAAAAAGGATCAGGAGTGCATTCAGGATTAGGATTATTAAATAATCAATTAGTAATTCCAATTATTGTTTTTAGTTTTATTAACATTTTTATTTTGCAGATTAAATTTTTTAGAGAATATAAATTATTATTTAAAAGAATTTTTCGTATGGACTTGCTAATTACTTTAGCTAGTCATATTACTTTTTTGTATGCTTTAATTAATTTGATTATTAATCAAGTTCAAAATAATCCAATTCTTGAATATCATTTTTGGGATGTTAATATTGTTTTATTTTTATTTTTTACAATTGGTAGTTTTTTAGAAAACAAACTAAAACAAAAAAATACGATCAATATTAGAGAATTATTGTTTTTTTTAAATAAAGAATCAACGATTATTAAAAATAATGAAAAAATTAAAGTTCAAAGAAGAGCAATTAAAAAAGATGATTTAGTGCTAATTTCTAAAGGTGAAATGATTTGTGTTGATGGCTATTTAATTGATCCAGTTGCCTCTTTAGATTATTCTCAAATTAATGGTGAATTTATGCCTAAAACACTTAATAAAGATGAAGTTGTTTTATCAGGTGCTGTTAATTTAGGTGAAACAATTAAAATAAAAGCAAAAAGTGATGTTAATGATTCTAGATTAGTTAATGTAATTAAAAATTTAGAAAAAATCGTTCAATCAAAAACTAAAATTGAAGTCCTTTCACAAAAAATTACTAGATGATTTATTCCTAGTGTTTTATTATTATCATTAGTTACAGCAATTATTTGACTAATAAGTGTTTATCTTGCCCAACCTGATTTTAGTAATACAATTTATCAAAAAATCTTTGGTTCACAAAGAAATAATCCTTGATCAATTGCGATTTGAGTTGGTGTTTCAATATTAGTAATTGCATGTCCATGTGCGTTTGCGATTGCTACACCAATTGCAATTTATATTGCTTCAGCAGTTGCCACTCAAAACAAAATTTTCTTTGCTAATGCTGCTGTTTATGAAAGAGCCTTAAAGCTAAAATACATTGCTTTTGATAAAACAGGAACACTAACAACAGGTAAAATTAAAATAACTAATTTTTTTGGTGATCAAGAAAAACTAATTTTTGCCAAATCATTAGCACAATTATCAACTCATCCAATTTCTAATGCAATTAATTCTTATATTGAAAATAAACAACATTTATCTTTAGAAAATGTTAAAGAAATTCCTGGAATTGGTATGTTTGCTGTTTATCAAAACAAAGAGTATTTTCTAGGTTCATTAAATTATGCAATTAAAACAAATAAAATTAATCAGATTCAGTTTGAACAAAAAGAAAGTAGTTCTTATGTAGTTTTATGTGAAGATAATAAAGTAGTTAATCTTTTTGAAATTACTGATCAATTAAAAGATGGTGTTAGAGAAGTTTTAAAATTTTTAGCAAAAAATAAAATTAAACCTCTAATTTTATCTGGTGATGATATTGTTCATGTGCGTCATATTGCAGAAAAACTAGGCATTAGAGATTATTATGCTAATTTATTACCTGAAGATAAAGCTAATATTATTGAAAAATATCAAAAAAATAATCAAGAAGTTGGTTATGTTGGTGATGGCATTAATGATATTCTTGCTAGTAAAAAAGCTCACATTTCCTTTTCTTTTGCAACAGGAAGTGATTTAAATAATTCTTTAAGTGATATTACTTTAAATGAAAATGATTTAAATTTAATTCCAAAAGCAATTTTTTTAATTAAAAAAACGCTAAAAACAGTTAAACTAAATTTTTTATGAGCTGTTCTTTTTAATTTCTTAGCAATTCCTTTAGCTATTTCAGGAATAATATTTCCTGAAGTTGGAGTATTTGCTATGTTTGCTTCTTCTTTTTTAGTGTTATTTAATACAATCTTTTTTAAATATCGAACTAAAAAACAACTTAAAAAAATATAGTTAATTAATTATTATTTAATAGTTAATTAACTATTAATTATTTAAAACATTCAAAAAACTCTTTGATAAATTTTATTAAAGAGTTTTTTTATTGGTTTTTTAATATTTCACCTGCTCCCCCTACTTTCATCAATCACCAAATTAGGGTTGTTACCATTTGCATTATATTTAATTGCTTGACCCAAATCAGCTTTAGTAATTGAATTACCACCACTCACCCCCCCACTAATAGAAGCAAAAAACATTTGTGGACTTTGATTAAACATCTGCACTACTTGATCAATGCTTTTACCTCTCAAAACATCTTTTAAATCTTCTGGTTTTTTCCACTCAATAGTTGTACTTGTAGTACTAAATCCAGCTCATTGATAAGTTGCTATTAGTGGGGCAATTTTTTTATTCTCATCAGCTGGTAAATTAATCGTTCAAGTCACAGTTCCAGCTAAATTGTTAGCTAATAAGCTAAAGGCTTTTTTCTTATCTTCTTCTGTTTTTTTAACTCATTCAGCATTGTTAGTTGTCACTGCATTCAAATCTAGTAAATCAGCTGCTGTAACTGCACTTGCAGGTTTTTTGATTAACTCATAATATTTTTGTTTTTTGGTTTCATCAGAAGTGTAAGCACTTTCAGTGAAGAGTTTAGAAGAAGTTTGATTAGTTGTACCACTCACACTAGTTCCAATAAAACTAGTACTTAGTTTTTTCAATCCTTGATACACAAACGTTTTAGACTTTCATTTGCTTGGAAACTCTAAACTATTATTATTACTAAACTTAAATGAAGGAACATTAACTTGAAAACTAATAGTTCCAGAAGTTGCATCTTTAGTTAAGTTAGTAATATACTGTTGATTAACATTGTGTAAATCACTATGATTACCATTAATAATATCTGCTGTTGTTTTAGATGAATCAGCTAATAAATTACCTAAATAGTTGGTTTTAAGGGTGGCTGCAATTTTATCTTTAGTTATTTGATCATACCCCATTAAGTTGCCATCAGTAAAGAGATTTTGAATGCTCTTAGGTGCAGGCAGAACAATTGTGTTTGATTCTGATTGATCATTTTGGTTTTGCTGCTTAGTCTTAGCCATATCCACATCAGTTCAAGTGCCTGTTTGATCTTCCACCTGCAACTGCCCCTTAACAAAGCCAGTCACAGTTTGATTAATATTTTGATCAATTGTTCGTGTTTCATTTTTAGTTGCTTGAACTTCATGATTTTTAGGCAACAACCTTCCATTTGCAGAATATCCTGGCAGATACACTTTAAACTGATACTTTAGTGTACCACTAGTATCATCAAAGTCTAATTGCACTTTAGTGCGATCTAGTTGTTGTAAATAAACTTGATCAAATTGTTTACTTGATTTTCAAAACTGGTTTTTTCCAGTTAAAATATTTTCAGCACTAATAACTTGAGCAAATTTGTTTTTGTATTGGCTTAGGTTGAGGTTATTGTTAGTGTTAGTCCCTGCTGGACTCTTCACTTCTTTAGCTAAATTTCCCTCATTCTGCAACTCACTCTCTACCTGATTCACGACATAAAAATAGCTCGTATAACTATATAACCCATTAGTATTAGTATAAGCTGATTTGTATGGGGTATTCTCGCCTTGTCTAATCCCAAAACTACTAGGTTGCTTAATATTTGTCAATCATAAGTTAGGTGCAAGTCCAAAAAGTGCTGCATTGTTGTTGTTAGTGAAAAATGCGCGCAAGCCTGGAACAACACCGTTTGCACTTGGACTAATAATATCAGCATTGTTATTTGTCAACTTCAAAAAACTGATTTTATTATTCACTCCAGTAGTATTGTTTAAAGTTTGCCCACTAGGACTTAAACTAATTGTTTGATTGACATTATCAGTAGTAGTTGCATCATAAAAAACATTGCCATCATATACAGGTGTGTATGCTTGGCGGCGGTGAGATCTAGCAAAGCTTTTAGCACTTACTAAATATGTTCTAAATGGTTTATAGCGGGTTCAGTGGATGGGGGAAGAATTGCCTGAAGATTTGTCTCCAGTGAAAAAACTGGGGCTTCAATTCCCACTAAATTGTCTCACCCCCCATCAGCCATGAGGGTCTTGTCCGTTTTTTCCACTAATAAAATCACTAATGTTGGGGGGGATGGTGTTATTGCCAGATGAATCTTTAAACTTCTTAAAATCACTTGCTTTAGGTACGGTTCATTTGATGCCTTGACTATTATCTGATCCGTTTTTATAAGATGTACCCGCATAAGGATCAGGTTGTCCCTGTTGGTTCCCTCCATTACTAGTCATCTGGACATTATTATCCCACATGTTCCCTTCAGTCCCATCAGCCCTACTATCCTCCTTCTGCTCAAACAACCCATAACCATTAAATGATCTTATAGTATAAACACTATAAGTGTTTCAAATGTAGCTTGTTCCTGGTAAATATTGCTTAGTTTGTCCAATTTGATTAATTCAAGGATAAATACTATCAGGTTCAGGAACTAGTAGTTCAGCATTGTTATTGTCTGAGAAGGGACCTTTTTGGTCTCTTGAAGCAGAATTATACTTACTAATAATATCTTGTTGCTGCATATAATACCCTGACATCTTAAAATCCTCACGCCCTACAAACAAGTTGACACTTTTAGTTTGAGGAGCAATAATTGCATTTGGATCATAATTCACATTGCTTTGACTAAAAATCATGGGCGCAACTAAATGGTTGTTAGCAAAGTTGAAGTAGGGTTGATTGCCTCCAGAGTCAACCATCATGTTGTTATTAAGACCATTATTAAAAGTAACATTACTATCAAACTGGTTATTACTATCTGGCACATCATTAAAATTACCAAAAGTTAGTCCTTTAATTGGAAAAGGCATTGACCTTCATCTAGCTACTTGCTCATCTGTGTATTTTCAAGATTTGCTGTTGCCACTCCCTGTTTTCTCACTTGTAGCATACACATTAATTCCATATGGGCCACGAATGCTTGGATCTTGGATTGGAAGTAGTCCTTCAGTATTACTTGTTTGCTGCAACGAATATCATGGAATGCCATACACTCCTAGTGGATCTTTTTCTGTTCCAATTCCTAATAAGTTGTTAGCAAGATCAAAGTAGGCGAGCTTAATTTTTAAGTAGTATCTAGGGATTTGTTTAATTTGGTTATTATTTAAGGAGAAGTATCTTGGAACATCTTGATGAATTGGGTTGGTGTATTGTGCTAGTGCTTGGGATTTGGTGACATTATTAGAATTTGCCCTAGTTGTTTGATCTTTAGAAGAATTTGGGTTAGGATCTTGACACATCTCTGTGTCACTCTCATTACTTGCATTTGCACACCAATCAAACGGATCAAGTACATATGAACTAACATCAATCATTTGCTTTAAATGAGCATTATTAGCACTAATTTTATATAGTTTTGGGAAATGAGACTTTTCAAACTTGATGGGATAATTGCTATTACCAAATTGTAAATTAATTAGAAAACATTTTTATTATCAAATATCAATCAAGATGTAATAATTAATTTATGTTATTAAAACTATTAATTATTATTTAATAGTTAGTTTTAAATTTAAATTTATTTTTGAAACAAAATAGTAAAAGAATCATAAAAATAAAATAAAAATATCATGCATTAGATTTCTAAACATGATATTTTTATTATTTATTTAAAAGTGAGACTGTTGGTTTATTAAACCATTGTTTCTTTTGTTTTTTTCAAAAACTCACTCATTGCAGGGAATTGGTTTAAATCAGGGAATAATTTTGTATCAATAAAATATTTATAAACACTATAAAGTTCTTTTCGATTAGCAGTTTGACCCTGTTCTCCCTTATAGTGCAAGTCTCTTTTAACAATATTAAAATTATCACTAATAGGGAAATTTTTAGGATCTACAAATGATAAAGCTTGATCTAAACTAATGTTAAATTGTGCTTGAAGCATTACTAAAGTTGCAAGAAGAACAGTTGAAGTAGGTTGAATTCCAAACAACTTTGTTTTTACATTATTTTTTTCAAAATCTTTCTTATCTTTATCAAATAAAAGTGAATTTCCACTTTCAATTTCTTGCATGTCTAAAGCAAGCATGTTCTCTCAAGAAATAGAAGGATCTAAAATAATTGCTTGACCTTCATGTCCATTAGTAAAATGTTTGATGTATTCTAATGCTTGTTCTCCTCTATAAACTGGATGAAGTTTATAGAGATAATTGTATTCACTTGAAGGATAAAGCTCTAATATTTTTTTAAAGTATTGATGCAACTCACTTCGAGATTGAGTGTCTGAAATAATTCTTCATTCTTTACCTTGATCTTGTCTGAAAAGTGAAGAACCAACAAAAATTAAATTCTTTTTATTTTTATCTAATTTTTCTTTTCCATGAACAATCAAATCTTCTAGTTTTTTATTATGTAAATTAACTAACTTATTATAATCATCTAAAAATTCTTTTTCATTTAATTCAGGCAGATATTTATTTAGATATTTAGCTATATTAGAATAATTAAGTGGATAATCATGAATGTTAATTTTAGCTCAACTTAAATTTTTTTTATCTAAATCATCATTAAATGCTTGAATATATTTTCCTGATAAATTATAAATACGGAACTTTTCTTCAAGAGTATAAAAATAATGATAATCAATTTGAGATGGTTTATCAGTTTTTAAACTATCTCATGCTTGAAGAAGTTGCTCTTTTGTATAATGCTTTTTTTGATTTTTAATGTAATTAATGTAATTATCATTAATAAATTTATATGGTTGAGCATTTCCATCAGATAAAATAACAATTTTATTAGCGTGTTTTAAGATAAAATCTCTAGCTTGTTTATTTAATGCAGTATAAGAAATATCAGGAATGTAAAAATCAAATAAATTCACACACTTATCTAAATAAGGTTTTAAGTAGGCTCTTAGTTCTTGTTCAGTTCTTGGAAAAATTGAATAATCAGAAAAATAATCTGAAAAAGAATAATTTTCTAAATATTTGGGATTATCAAGAACTAATAATTTTCCTGAGTTAACATTAAATTGTTGTGAATATGTTTTTAATGCTACATCTCCATATTTACTTAGTAAATGTGCAAAATTAAATCTTTGTGGTTCATTATTAAGTGTTTTTTGATAAGAATTGACTTCAGAATCAATTAAGTAAACTACATCATTATAAGGGTGTTTATTTTCTTGTTTATTAATAAGTTGCAATTGAGCTACTAATGCAATAAAACTAGAAATAAAAAATTGTGATGCATTTCGAGATATAAAAACACTTGGATGTTCATTATATGCTGATTCAATTATTTCATTGTTGAATTTTTCAAATTTTAATCCTATTGGATCATTTTTTATACTTTCAAGATTTAAAGTTGGTTGATTAATATTACTATTATTTTCCTTCATTGTTTTTGAACTACAATTACATGGAGCAACTGAGTTTTGACTACATGAAGCAGCTATTAGTGAAGCGCTCATAATTAAAGGAAAAATTAATCAATTTTTTTTATAATTTTTATATTTTTTCTTATATATATATATATATATATTTCATATGGATAAATTGCTTATTTAATTAAATAAAATTTAGTTAATAAGAGTTTTTACATCTTTTAACTATTTAATATAATTATGACTGAAATTTTACATTTTTATTAATTTTCTAAAAAAAAAGGGATTATTGTGGATTAAAGAATGAAAAAAAATTTTTAAGAAAATTTGATATATCAGATTTTTATAAACCACTTCTGCATTGTTAAACTATTAATATGTATAGCTAATTAAAGCATGAAGAAAAGACGCCATAATTTTCTTAAAACGGTCATATTATTTATTTGTGTTAATACTATTATCAAAAGTGTAGTAAATTTAATGCAACTTTGTTTGCAAAATTTTTGTGTTAAATAAAAGTATTATGCAACATCAATTTTTTCTTATAAATAATTTACTAATTAAATTAAAAACATACATATAGATTATTCAAAAATCTTTTATTTTTTAATTTAAAAATAAGTTTTAAAATCAATTTTGAATATAAAAAGCATACGTTTTTAAGTTCTTTAATGTTGTATCAAATAAATGTTTTTGTATGTAAACCAATATGATAATTTTTATTATATTTTTGAATTAATTTTTGATTATTTTGAATGTATTTAATAAATTCTAAAAAACCAATTTTTCCTTATAATTTTATGATTGTTTATAGTTTAAAAATTAAACATTTTTAGCAATATAAAAATAGTTTTTTTAACTTTTTCACTAAGTAAAAGTTACTTAATATATGACTATAAAATAATATTATTTTCTAGTTTAAAATCTTTAAATAAACGTTTATTTTCACTATGATATTTTTCATATCTAGACAATAGAAAGAGTTTTTTAATTAATAAATCCAGCGATCAAGTGCAGCTGTGGCTCAAGTACCATAACCTGCGTTTTTAGCAGTAGTAACAGCACTATCAATCCCATCAGGAACATCAGCCACTTGATAAGCAAAATCACGGTTAATGCCCCCTAAATAAGTGTGGCTGAAAAAGGGGTTATCTTTGCCATCACTAGTTAAACTATATAAATTCGCTCCAACTCAAATTCGGCGAAAATAAGGGTTGAAGTCAGTGGAAGAAGATCCAATTTGGTTGTTTCATGGAAAGATGGGTTTAGCCATCACATTTGTTGGGTTGTTTTTGATCATAATTTGCTTGGAGGAAGTCCCTGTAGGTTGTGGCATGGCAGTTCCAGATCCATTGGAGGAAGCAGGGTTCGCCCCTACCAGACCACCCCCACTGTTTGGACCCCCACTATTTGACCCCCCACCAAACCCATACATAATCTGTCCTGCTGGACCTTCCCGATCGTTTGCACCAACCGTCAACTTCGGTCACAAATACCAGCTATCAGATGGTTTTTGCTGTGGTCAAAAATCAAGCAACTGGTTGTTAGCAAAACTAATTTTAGGTAAAGTTTGATTGACATCTGCTAGACCAATTCGTTGGATTTTGTCGTTGGCAAGACCTGTACTATCAAGACTAAACATGTTACTCCCCGATCCTGGTCTCACATTCACCATCCCCGTACTATAATACTTATTCCAATTCGCTGGATTGGGTCCAGGTCCGTGCATTGCATTATAAAAGTTAGTATCTGCCACCTTCATTAATGATTGATGATAAAACCAGAACTGCAAGTAAGGTAGTGGTTTAATGCCTAATGGAGGAACATATTTAAGCCTATTACTACTAAAATTGATGTTAGTAAATAAGTTGGGAGATACAGAGATTTGCTCAATTTGATTATGACTAAAGTCAATATTATTAATGTCTTTTGAAATCATTAAGCGGGTGGAACCAAAGTTGAGGCCTTTGGAACGATCATTAGCTTGTTTGCCTTGGATGAGACCATCTGAGTCAGTAGTAATGCCACTTGCTGAGTCATACATGTTATTGTCTGTGTTGTTGGCATTAGAAGAACCATTTTGCTGATTAACATACACTTCTCCTTTATTATTATTAAAATAAAAGTTGTCAGATGAGATGGCAGCAAGAAAGGTGGAGTAGTTTGTGATTTGTTTGTTGGAATTGTTAGCAATGGAATTAGAAGAACCAGAGGTTCCATTACTACTAGTAGTAGTAGTAGTAGGCAAATGCCCATAAGTTTTCTTAGGAAGTTCTGTCATCAACCACTTCATGATGGCTTTGACTTCATCCCGATTCATAACATCACTCGCATCATAAGTGTAGGGTTCTTCAGAAGAAGAAGCAGAAGAAGAAGAAGAAGAAGAACCAGAACCACCTTGGTTCTGACTATCATCAGTAGAACCCAACCCCTTCCCATTAGTTCACAAACTTTTTAAGTACTGATAATAATCGTATTTGTCTTTAGTGGAAGAAGCAGGGGTAGCACCAGAAGCAGAAGTAGCAGACCCCCCATTCCCCTGGTTCATATTCATATTTGCAATCTCACTATCACTCAAATACCCCGTATTTTTCTGATTCATCCCATAACTACTAAAATTACCAATCACCCTAATTTGATTATGAGAAGCACTAATAGTTTTTAGTGCTGGAAAATTAGTAAAATTAACATTAGGAAAATAGTGTAATTGATTATCATCAACTTTAAGTGTAGCAATCCCATCATATAAAATGTGATAATTAACTTTTTGAGTAATTGGATCAGGTTTAACACTTGCAACAAGATTGTAAATGCCAAGACCCCAGCGAATATAAGGATTAAAAATTTCAGCAATACTAGTTAAGTTGTTATTTGATAAGTCTAAAGTTAAGTTGGGCTTGTTGAGTGCATTAAATCAGTCATCTCGACTGAAACTAGTTTGTTTAGATTGATTAGTTGAACTAGTTCAGCCTAGAGTGGAGGCAATTGCTTGAGCAATTGCAGGTGTTGGGAATAGTTTGGATAATTTGTTGCCACTTGTTTCAATTTTAGGTCATTGGTCATTAGCAAACAACCCAGGTGGGGGTGCTTGTTTAACTAGTTTGACTTTTTTAGTACTTTGATCATAATGAACATATCTTAAGTTGATATAGTCATAGGCGTTGGCAGATAAAGTATTATCAACTGAGTTTTTCACACTTGTTGACATAGTGATAATGCCTGTAGGTGGATTTTTTTGAGTGAATGATAAACCTTGGGATTTAGTTGATTTATCTTGCAAGGTGGAGATGTCTACACCTAAAGGAAGTGATGAAGATGAATTTCCTACTTGTCCTTGCTGATAAGCTAGAACTCGTGCTTGACTAGGAGCTAGTTGCTTTTTAGTTGTTGTGTTGTTTTTGACTTGCTGGTATATGCTAATACTACTTGTAGCACAAATAATGACTGTTAGGATGTAGCCTAAAGTTTTAGTTAGAGATGGTTTTTAAAATAAAATTTTTAAAAAAAATGATAACTAAGATAAGAAATATAGAAAATCATTTTAGTAATCTTAATTAGAAAAATCAAGCAAAAAATATAATTTTTAATTCAAATTTAATTGCTTATGTTAAAACCAAACTAGAATCGTTTATTTTTTTAAGAAGATTTGTTCCATAAAAGTATTTTTTTAGATATTTAAAAATATAATTTAATTATCTACTAATAAGATATAAGGAAAAATAATGAAAAAAATTTTAAATAATGTTAATGATGTTGTTGCAGAAATGATTCAAGGAATCACTTATGCTAACAAAGATGTTTATAAAGTAGAAGACTATAATGTCATTGCAAGAAAAAATAGCAAAGACAAAGTTGTTTTAATTTCTGGTGGTGGAAGTGGACACGAACCTGCACACGCGGGGTTTGTGGGATATGGCATGCTTGATGGAGCAGTTTTAGGTGAAGTATTCACTTCACCTGCAGTAGATCAAGTTTATGGTGCTATTAAAGCAATTAATAAAAATCAAGGCGTATTATTAGTAATTAAAAATTACACTGGAGATGTGCTAAACTTTGAAATGGCTGGTGAAATGGCAAGTTCTGAAGGCATTAATGTTAAATCAGTGATTGTTAATGATGATATAGCAGTAGAAAATAGTTTATATACAGCAGGAAGAAGAGGAGTAGCTGGTACAGTTTTTGTGCATAAAATTGCTGGTAGTGCTGCTGAAGCTGGTCAAAGTTTAGATCAAGTTTATCAACTAGCACAAAAAGTAGTATCACGAACTAAAACATTAGGAATGAGTCTTGGTGGAGCAACAATTCCTGCTAGTGGTAAAAAAAGTTTTGAACTTGTTGAAGATGAAGTTGAAATGGGTCTTGGAATTCATGGTGAACCAGGAACACATAAAGAAAAACTTGCTACTGCACATCAACATGTTGAAAAGATGCTGGAATTGTTATTAAAAGAAAGTGATCTTCAAGATGAAAAAATAGCAGTACTTGTTAATGGGCTTGGTTCAACAACATTAATGGAGTTGTATATTATTAATAAAGAAGTTAATCAACAATTACAAGCAAAAGGAATTAAGATTCATAAATCACTTGTAGGAAATTATATGACTTCATTAGAAATGCCTGGCTTTTCGATTACTTTACTTAAATTAGATCCAGAAATAGAAAAATACTTAGATTTTGAAATTAAAAGCACATTATTTTAAGAGTTATTAAAAAGAATGAATTCTCAATTAATTATTAAGATTATTAAACAAATTGGTCAAATGATTGATCAAAAGGCTGATGAATTAACTGAATTAGATCGCTTAATTGGTGATGGTGATCATGGGATTAACCTTAAAAGAGGTTTTGATGCACTAAGAGCAACAATAGATAATTATGCAGATAAACCTGCTAAGGATCTTCTAAATCATATTGCTATGACTTTAATGAGTAAAGTTGGTGGTTCAAGTGGACCACTATTTGGTACAATTTTTTTAAAATTAGCACAAAGCACTAATTTTGCTGAAGGTATTTTAGCTGCTGCTAATGGTGTGCAAATGCGTGGTAAGGCTAGTGTTGGTGATAAAACAATGGTTGATATTTTAACTCCCTTTGCTCAAACATATAATGATTTATTAAATCAAGGAATTTCTAATGTTCAAGCGCTTGAAGATGCTTTAGTTGAATCCCATAAACACTTAGAACAATCAAAAAACTTAATTGCTAAAAAGGGAAGAGCTTCATATTTAGGTGAAAGAAGTTTAGGAATTACTGATCCAGGAAGTCAAAGTGTTTATTATATGCTTGAAATTGTTGTTATGGAACTAAAAAACCATGGTTAATTTTGTTGTTGTCTCACACAGTAAAAAACTAGCTAATGAAGCAATTGAATTAGCTAAAATTATGAAGCATGCAGATTTTGAAATTATTAATGCTGCTGGTTTGCCATCAAGTGATGAATATGGAACAGATGTTAATTATATTATTGAAAAAATTAATCAAGTTAACACTAAAGACGGAGTAATTATTTTTTGTGAAATTGGTTCATCTTTAATGAGTTCACAAATGGCAATTGAAATGCTTGCAGATCCCAATGTTGTTTTAGCAGATGCTCCATTAGTTGAAGGTTTATGTATAGCCACATCTTCAAACTTTGCTAATAAAACTATTCAAGATATTAATGCACAATTAATAAAACTGAAAAACTTTTCTAAAACAAGTACATAAATAAACAAAAGTAGTAAATTAACTTGTTGTCTTTTTTTATAATACTTTTTAAGTTTTTAAAATTTTAAAATTCATAAAAATAATTTTTTCAAATTTATTTTCTAACAATTTGATTAAAAATACTAATACCACTTGTAGCATAAAAAATTACTATTAAAATGTAGTTCATTATTAAATCAATAAAAAACACTTCCTTGTTAATTTAAGGAAGTGTTTGTTAATTTATATTATTGTTTGATTATTTACAGTAGACAAATTATCCTAAAAAGAAAATAATTCTCTAATAATCGTAGTTGAATCAGGGAATTTCACTTTATTAAAATCAGTTTTAGGAGCAATGAACTTACTTACACTAGTTTGACGATCTTCTAATTCAGTACTATATTTATTATCTTTTAAGATTCCAATTTGATCAGGATTTAGGGGATAATTGGTTGAAACTAAATAAGGGCTTAGTGAAACAACTGTACTAATTAATTCTTTTAAAGTTTTTTTAACACTCTTAGAAAAATTTAATGCGTGCCCTTGAGAAAAATCACCTTGTAAAATTTCATCAAATACACTAAATAATGGTAGTTGAATAATTGATACGTATGGTTTTAAATAAGTATTTAGTGGATTTTCATAACTTGCAATTGCAGCAGTTTCAAATCTACTTAGTAAATCAGGTTTTGTTGCATTGTTTGCTGGATCAACAACATCACCGTCTTTAATAATTGTTTTAATGATTTTTTCATACTGATTATTTCGAGTAGTACCATTAATAGATGCTGTTGTATTTGAATAGAAATTTTGATAATTATCAGCCAAAGATTTTTGATCACTTAATTTTCAAATTAGTTGCAAATTAGTTTGGTTTTGATTGGATTTATTTGAAATATCTTCTAATAAAATACCCGGTTTAGCACTAGCTACTAATTGGTTTAAATTTAATTGATCATTTGAAGTATAACTTGAAGAAATTGTTTTGTTTGGATTTGCTAAAGTTGTCGTTGTTTCATCTATTTGTTGATCATTAGTTTGGTCTGTTTGACTATCATCTATTATTTCATCTTCAATTGGACTTGATAAATCAATTTCTTCCTCACCTCCTAATAAATCAATTTCTTCACTATTTGTTGTCTCATCATCAAATTGATCTAAATCTGTTAAATCGACAGTCGATCTTTTTGCTCTAATTTTAACAGTTTGATTTTGACTTTGATCTAAATTAGGCACAAGTGAATCAACTTTAGATTTTAAATTAGTTTCAGTATAAAGTGGTTGATCATTAATTGTCTCAGGCAGATCATAAAAAGCATTGGAAACTAAAGCGGTAATTTGTGAATTAGAAAATTCGAATTTCCTTTCTAATAATAAACGTAAAAATTTTTCAACAGGACGTTCCACTCGTTTTTTTAGATCATTATCATTTAAACCTTCTTTAGTGATTCAATTTTTAGATTTAGTATTTGTTGATTGTGAATTAGGCACATAAAAATAAGTTAATATTTCAAACAATGCTTTTATATCAAATTTTTTAACTCTATCAGCCACTTTTGTAATACCAGTTGCAGCAAAAACATTTGCATTGCTAATAGTAGTTTGCACAGCGTTTAACTTGCTAAAAAATGGAATTAAAAATTGATATAACCCTGATAAATCAGTTGAAGAATGGACTTGATCAACTTGTCATCCTAAAGTGTAATTATTAGCAATTTTATGATCAAATGTTTTTGCCATATAAAGTGATAAATTACCATTTTCCACTTCATAAGTTGTACTAATTTTTGTTCCTTTAGGAATGTTTAAGTTACTTAAATCCAAATCACTAGCAACACTTGTGATAATTGAATTTAAAGGGTTTTTATTATCACTTACATCAAGACCAAATGCGCCTAAAATTACTTTTAAATTTAATACTTTGCTAACATTATATTTTCGTTCTGGTTTTTGTTCATTATTTTCCGTTATTGTTGCATCAGTTGCATCATTATTTGTAGTAGTAACTGAATCATTAGTTATAGTATTTAATTTAATAGTTAAATCTTGATCTAATTCAACTGTTTTAATGTATTTTAAAGAAACTCTAGGTTGATTAGGAATTTCATTATTAATCACTGGATCTTTAATTCAGTCTAAACGAATTTTTAGATGATCATAAATAAAACTTGCTAAATCATAATCAACAAAAGTTTCAATAAAAGCATAAATATCATCTAAACTAGGTTTATCACTTTGATCAAAAATACTTGCAATTAAATTAATTGCTGTTAA
The DNA here is from genome assembly GCF_042984175.1 of [Mycoplasma] cavipharyngis. Classification (NCBI taxonomy): domain Bacteria; kingdom Bacillati; phylum Mycoplasmatota; order Mycoplasmoidales; family Mycoplasmoidaceae; genus Mycoplasmoides; species [Mycoplasma] cavipharyngis. The sequence continues at coordinate 97,980 of NZ_CP155569.1, forward strand.
TGGAATGCCAAAACCTGATAATATTTTTTTTCTTCCTGCTAAAGTTGTTTCATTATAAATTAGATCAATTAATGAATAAGTTTTACCATCATTTTGAGAAACATTTTTAATTGAGAAATATTTTAGAATGTTGTAAATATCTTTAACTAAATTAACATAATAAATTTTTGTTAAATTAATTTCACTATGATTTAAATCGGCTTTAATTTCTTGAGAAGTTAAATTGCTAATATTTTTAGTTGTTTCTTGATTTAATTTAGCAAAATCAAAGCCAGTAGTTAGTCTTGTATAGTAAGTGTTTAAAGCAAAACTACGAGCAAAAATAAAATCTAAATGATGTAATGTTTGTTCAACAAAACTCAAGTTTGATTGAACTGAACTTGATTGTAAAATTTGGTTGTTATTATCACCAACTACAACTTTTAAATTATTTAATTTAGCACTAATATTATTTTCACTACTATCAACAGTTCAGGCTGAAAAAAATTGATCAATTTTACCATCTGAAGCATTATTTTTTTTCAAGTTGGGATTAATGTGTGCTTGATTAAACTGAATCACTATTTGAGTTAGTGCAAAGGCAGGAATCATTACACTATTAAATAAATTTAATAATTGATTATTTTGGTTGTACAAACTAAAAACTAATTTAAAGTTTTTAATTAATAAATTATCATTAGATTTTACAAGCTGAAAATCAAGTTTTAAATTAGTAAAATCAATTTTAATTTTACTATTAGTTAAAACTAAATATTTTAAGTTATCTAAAATATCATTTCTAATTTGCTCTTTAGATAAATTAGTAATAATATTTTTATATTTTGGTGCTTTTAAAATATATTCAGGATTTAAATCAGAATCAAACCCTTGAAATCTAGGATCAATATCAGATGATCTTTGAAATTTAGTTGTTTGATAAAAATTGTTAGAAAAATTTAACTTAGTTTCATCACTACCACTTAAAACATCATCTAATGTACCATTATTACTATTATTATTATTATTATTATTTGAATTATTATTATCATTATTTAATGGTGGTAGGTTTGGTAATAATGATTGATTATTAGTTCGATTAGATGTTAAATTCGTTTTAGAACGAACTAAACTATTGTAATTAGGTGCACATGCAGATAATACACTAGTAGAAATTAATCCTAGTGTTGCTGATAAAAAAATTTGTTTTTTTAAACTTTTTTTAAATTTCATATTAATTAAGAAATCTTTTTCAATTAATTAGTTAAAAAAATTCAAAAAATTAAATGAAAAATGTTATTAATTCCATTTTAGCACTAAGATTAAAAAACTTGAGTAACTTACTGTTTGATTAATAAAGGATAATTTAGGAAAATTAAATTTAGTTTTAAATTTATTATCTTATTATTATTTTTTTAAAATTCTTTTTTGATTAAAACAATAAGATTAAATTAAATCAATTTTTTGTGATTGAAACTAAGTTAATAATAAGTTTTATATATCAAGTTTTTTGATTATATAAACAATTATTAACTAATATTTTTATCTAATCTTCTTTTAGATTTAATTTAACTCAAACAGTTACTAATCTAATTTTTTTAATTTTTAAAAGGATATTAATGAAACAATAAAAAAACACAATTGTTTGATTAATTGTGTTTTTTTACAAGATGAAGTTGTTTGTTTAAAATTAATTTATTAATCAGCAAAGATTTTCATTGCCACAGGTAAAAAGATTTTTTTCAATTTGAAATATGATTGGAAGAATGCTGAAGCAAAGATCGTTAATAATACACCAATACTAGATAAGAAGTATCAAGCTAATAACTTAATTGGTAATAATAAAGCAACAGAATTTAAGATAATACCAATATATGTTTGTAAGAATAATACTGCTAATGGCATACTTACAACTAAAGAAATAGTTAGTACTGGTAATAGATAAGTTAGGATAGTAACGGTATTTTCTCAATTATTAAATCCTAACATAATCATAATAACTGATAATTGTTTTAAATCATCAATCATTAATGAAGTAACCATTAACACCATAATAATTAATAATGGAATGAAAATAATTAAGATGATTGAGACAAATGATTGAACTGTATTTGATAAACGATCAAATAATAAATTAGTTGTATTTGAATCATTTAAATTAGTAATTCATGGATTAATTGCAAGATCACCATAAACATTTCTTAAGAAAGTAATAATATCACTAACTTGTACTAAGTTACTTGGAATATTAAAACGAGCTCTTAAATTATCAATATTGGATGGAATATTAATTCTACCAATTTGGGTTTGTGGTTGTAATAACAATTCTTTAGTTGCAGCTGAACTTGGATCAAACTGAATTGGATTATAAATTCCTGAATTAGCAAAGACTGAAAAGGCTGAAGTAAACTGAATTGGTTGAACTCTTCGACCATCTTGTTTAGTAAACAATCCATTATAACCATATTCAGAATTTAATCCTAAAATTGTATTAGCATTTTTTTGGGAAATAAAGTAAGCAGTTTGATAATATGCTTCATTAAAGCCAACAACTTTAAAGATGACATTTTGACTTGAATTAGTTCGATTGATTCGATCAGCAAAACGTTTAGTAATATTATTAGCTTTAAAAGTTAATAATTGATTTAAATGCAAATTATATTTTTTAGCAGTAAATAAATTAACAATAATTGGATATACTGGCTGATTATCATCTGTTGTTTCAATATCTTGATATAGTAGTTGATTAATCGTTTTACCATTTTCATCAGTTAAATGAATATAACTTCCCCTTGCATCTTGTTTTAGTCCAATAATGTGACTATTATCTTGTTGATTAGAGAAATTACCATTTATGTAAGTGAAAGTTTGATCACCATTTAAAACTTGATCATACTTAATTTCTGAATTGAAACTAGAAGCAGTTAAACCAACATTTTGTTGAGCATCAGTTTCAGGAATCCCTGTAGTAGTTCATTGTTTTGTTGGATTACTATAATCAGCTAAAACAACTTGATCACCTAAACTAATTTTGGTTGGGCCAACATCAGGATGAGCAAAAGCAGGATCATTTAAAATTGATAAAATTAAATATAAGAAATCAGGTCGGAATAAAGCAAAATAAGAATAACGGTTTTCTGGTTTATGATCATTATTATTTTGGAATGGATTTAAGTATAAATACACTGTTTTTCTACCATCTAAATAATATAGTCCTGGTGTAAGTTTATTTTCTGAATCATTACTATTACTATTAATTTTTGTAATATCTTCAGGTTTAATTAAATAACTTGGTCGACCATTAAATGAATCACCATCATTAAAGTCTTTAACATCATATTGTAATTGGTGCATTGTAAAGAAACGGTTAATGAAGAAAGCACCATAACGACTAGAAATAATGTTACGAATTAAACGAATGTTATTATTATCAATTTGATTTAAAATTGCTGGTGATACTTGTTGTAAAATCGGATTAATAATATCTCATAAGTTAACTCTTAGTTTTAAACCAAAATCATTAAATTCAATTGTATTATCAAGTAAGATTTTAACTAAAACCCGATTTAATAAAAAGTTTAAATTTTTTTGTGCATCAATTCGATCATCAATTGAGAAAATTCAGTAATTAGCATTATCACGATATAAACGGTTTAAGTGCGGTAATTTAATTTTTTTCTGATTTGTTGGTGGTTGAGGATTTGGTTGTGGTTGAGGACTTGCTGGTTGAGCACTAGGTTGTGACTGAGCATTATTTGAATCAGGAACACTATTTCCACCAGCACTACCACCACTACCACCAGCATTAGCACCATTATTTCCACTACCACCAGCACTATTATTTGTACTAGGATCAACAACTCCATTACCACCAGCAACGCCATTAGTACCAGCAGTTGCATTAGGATCAGCAGATGTATTGTTATCAGTAGTTACATTAGGATCAACAACTGCATTAGGATCAGTGTAAGTAAATTCATGAAAATCTTCATTTTCTGTCATTCAACGACTACTATATTCTTTTTCTGAAGAAGTAGTGTAAGAAACATATTCTTTATTAGTTCCATTATTATTTTTTAATAATGGGGCTTTATTTTTATACAAATCTGCTAATGGTTGAAATAACGGTGTTCCATCTGGTGCTAAAACAACTTTGTTACCATCTTTTTGATCTGTATTTTCTGCTTTAACTGGAACATAATCAGCATAATAAAATTCTGATGAATCTTTAGAAATATCTGGTGCAAAAGCATTTTGGTGCTCTTCAATACTTCTAGCATTAACAATATTAGTATTTTGATTATTAGAACTAACTTTTAATTGACGTGCTTGAGGAGATGAATAATAAAAGATATGTTGTTTAGCATTATTACTATCTAATTTTGGTAAACTATTTGATTTGAAACGTTTATTAGTTGCATCTCATTCAGAACGTAATAAGAAATTAGATAAAATACTATTTTGAACTCAACTATTAGTTTTAGCAGGATCAAAATGCAATTCTTTATTTAAATTAGTTAAAGCTAAAGCAGGATTAGTACTAATTTCAGTTTTATAATTTTGAGCAAATTTATTAACACTATTTTGGAAGTAGTTATTAATGTTAGAAGAAACTAATAAAGGATTATTAGGATTAACATCAAAATCTAATTTATTTAGTTTTTCATTATTTTGATCAAAATATAAAGCAGGAACTTTTTGACTAATATTATTTAAATAAGTTTGTCCTAACTGATTATATGATAATAATGGTGTTTGACGATATTCTGAAGTTGGTGTTGTATATTGCACTGCATAATCAAATTTTTTCGTACTAATTTCATGTGAGGCAACTTTAGTAAACTGACCAATATTAGAAAAGGTGAAAATTAAAATCATCATCATCAATGAACTCATACCAGATAATAATAAAATTCTTGGCATTGAGTTATTAACAACAATTAAACGAAACTTCCACAATGGTGTTAGTGAATTGAACAAACTATTAACTTTTAAACTGAAACGATTTTGTTTGAAAATCGGATTTTCACGAATTAAGTTTAATGATGAGGCTTTTAGAGTTAAAACTGAAGCAATAATCGCTACACCTGCTAATATTGCTAATGGAACAGCAATATGACCAATTAGTGTTAGAAAACTAAAGTCTGCTGGTGTTGAATCTAAAAATCAGTAGTTAGCAACAATTTTAAAGACATCTGATTGAGTTAATAAACCAATGAAATAACCCAAAATTGGACCAAGTACTGCAGGGATGGTAACAAATAAAATTGAAGATAAAATAATTGTTAATTTTGATGCACCATTAGCACCTAGATTACCAAATACTTTAGAATAATTATTAAAGTATCGACGAATTAATACGACAACACCAAATAGTGTTAGAACAACAACAATAATAATTAGTAAGTAACTAGTTAAATTTAAAATTTGAACGATTCGATCAACAAAGACTAGTCGATAAGCACTGGCTGAAAAAGTCATGCTAGTATCATCAGCATTATAAAAAATTCGCTGATCATTACCATAATTATTAATTTGGGCTGCTAATTCAGTTAAAAACTGTTTAGTTAATCCCATTGCTTTAATTTGTGATGGTACTGATATAGCAACATAATTTTCAGGAGTTCCTGCAGGATTACGTGCTAGAAAACGACTATAACCATTACTATTAGTATAAATTAATGCTTCATTGCTAGGATTAGGAATTAAGTTAAATAATGAAATTGATGGAAAAACAAAATCAGCTGTAATACCAATACCAACAATAATTGATTTTAATCCACCAGCATTAAGCACATACTGTTCATTTTTAGGATCATTAACAAAATTATTAACTTTTTCTTCTCATTGCTCTTCATTAATTGTTTGAGCATTAGCTAAAGATTTAAAAGTGTTATAAATTTCATTGCTAACAGGTGTTTTATTAAAACGACGGGCAAATTCTGGTGAAACAACAACAAAATGAGCAGTAGTATCAGTAATTGATGCAGGAGCAGGAATTTGAGTAATTTTTTGTAATGGTGAATCAATTGCAATTAATGGTCTGAAAAAATCAACTGAAGTAAAATTAAAGTTTAACTGATAACCATTATAGTTTCAAAAACCATTTTCAATTTGGTTTAAATAATCAGTAATTTCTTCTTTTTGTTGTGGGGTTAGAGCAACATTATTTTTGTCTTTTAAATATGCTAAATATGCTTGAAAAGTATCACGAATTTTAGTAGAAGTATATTTAGCACGAATTAGTAATTCAATAAAAGGAATTTCTTGACTTACAGGAATGTTGCGACTAAAGTTTCTTCAATTTAATCAGTTTTGTAAAATTTGATAATTATTATAACTAGGTCGATAAATTAAAGGATTACCTGATTGAATAATTAAACGATCAACATAATCAACATCTGGCTGATCATTACTTTGAATGATTTTATAACTAATAACAGGTGCTGCATTAGCGTTTGTTGCTTCAGTTTGATTAGAACTATTATTAGTTTGATCACTATCATCATTTGATTGATTAACAACAATTGATCGAATGTTATTGTTGTTAACTTGATATACTTTGGTTTCTTTAGTAATCGGATCAGTAAATTGAAAACGATCTAAAACATAATTAACATTTCATAAATTATGTTTAATAATAAAATCTTTAATTGCAGTAACTTGATCAGATGAACGGGTGTTGTTATTTGAAATAATGGCGTCTTTAATTGCTGCAGTTGCTGTATCAAACAATAATTTTTTATCACCATCATTTAAAGTAGTACCACCCTTAAAAGCGTTAATAACAATTTTACGAATGTTTGGATCAGTAGAAGTAAAAATGAATTTTTGAGTTTCTGTTAGTTGTTGAAACATATCTTTATCTTCATTTCCAACAATACTTTTTACTTCATCATAATTATTAGCACTTAATTCAGCATTAACTTGATCAAAGTTTTTAATGGTATTATTATCATTAGCACTAGCACTCTTTTTTTGTCATTGATAAAAAATGATTTTATAAATATTTTGAGCAATTTTGTCAGGAATTGTTGTGTTATTAATATCAATTGGTGCCACTGGTGCTTGTTGACCACTTCCAGCAGCTGCATTATTAGCAGTACTACTTGTAATATCAATTTTTTTGCTATTAACTAAGTTTTTAATAATGTTAACAAGATTGCTAGTAGGAATTTCATCGATTCTTAATTCATTATCAATTGGTTCTAATAAACTAGTTGCAATTCTTTGATCAAAATCAGTTAAATTGTAATTAGGATTATTAGTATTAACTATTTCTTGGTGTTTAATTACAACTGATTTTTTATTAGGTGTAGCTACTGGATTAGGATTAACTACTGGATTATTTTGTTTAGGTTGAAAAAAATCAAAAAATTCTCTAAAGGCTTTAGTTCAACTAGAATTGTTATTAGATTGAGAAGGATTTAAAATGTTAGTTGCAATATTAACTTTTTTTGAAACTGGAATAAAACCTTCAAATTTAGTTGTATCTTTAGCACCAACTGCAGGTGCTTTTGCTAAAAATGCTGAACCTGAACCTAGTTCATAAATTCCAACTTCATCACTTTTGTTGCTAACAGCATTGTCAAAAATATTTCTAACGTAGTTAAAACCAACAATTTCTGAACTAGATGATGCATTTTGTTTTAAAATTCTTGGTTCACTAACAGGACCATTAATCCCACATTGTTGGGTTACAGGAATTTCTTGAGTTTCAACTAATTTACCATCTTCTTTAAATAAAATTCCTTTGGGATTTAAAAAGTTATAAATTAATTGTGGTTCAGAAAAAGATGAACCTTGACGATAACATGCTGGTGGGGTTGCTTTATCATTTCTAATTGGCGCAACACCACTATTTAAGACTCAGTTATTATCAACTTTACTATATCCTCTACCAACTGTTGAATTAATGTTACTAACAATTTTTGAACGATATTGTGGTTGGTTTTGAGCAATAAAACTAGCAAAACCATAACCATAACTAGGATTAATAACAGCATCATGAACATTAGATTGATCATTTACTTGATTAACGTTTTTTTTCAAATTGTTAATCAAGTTCGTTGTTGTTGAATAAACTGTGCTAATAACACCAATTAAAAAGACCAATAAAATAATTGATAATCAATTGGTCTTAAGACTTCTAAAAATATTTTTAAGAAAAACTAACAAAGTAAAAAAATCCTTTTAGACTTTTTTAATATCAATAAAACAAGATATTTTTTAAAAATATGTTGTTATTATCATGAAATTGTATTAATTTTTAAATTAGATACATCATATTATATAAAAGGTAAGTTGTAACTTATGAATCAACCTTTTATTTGATAATTTAATAACCAAAAAGATTATGATCAATACTAATCATAATTTTTTGTATTTGCATATAGTATTAATATTAAAAATTGATTTTATTATAAATAAGATTTAATAAAAGCAATAATAATTATTAATTTTGATCTTAATAAAAAATTAGTATAAATTAGATTAAGCATTTACTTAGTTTTTAAAACTCAAAGTCTTCATCTTGTAATTCTTCAATTTTAGTTGATTTAATATAACCATTACCTTTAGTTGAAAAGAAATCATGGTTTTTAGTTTGGGTGTTAATTCCATTTAAAACAATTGGATTAACATCTTCAGCAATTGATTTGTATTGGGGATCATATCCAAGATTTTGCATTGCTTTATTAGCATTGTATTCGACAAAAATTAAAACTTGATCGACTAAATTGACTTCATGATACAAACTTTTAGTGTATTCAACTTCAATTTTCATTAGTTCATCAAGTAATTTAATCACGTTTAAATAAATCTCACCTTTAGTTTGATGATTAAAAGTTTCTAATAGTTTAGTTGAAAGAATGCCAATATATAAACCATGAATTGCTTCATCACGAATAATTAAGTTAATAATTTCAGCACTTTTAATCATTAAACCCCTACCAGCAAGAAATAAAGGATAGAAAAAACCAGAATAGAAAAGGAATGATTCTAAAAAAACTGAAGCTACCATGGCCATATACAAGTCTTGTGGACTTTTAATATTTTCATAGTAATTTAAAATCATTCTTAGTTTTTTTTGTAATTTAGGTTCTGTTTCAGATCATTGAAATAATTCATCAATTCGTTCAGTTGTTGATAAAGTAGAGAAAATTGAAGAATAACTTTTAGCATGCATTTGCTCCATCATTCCCATAAATTGAAATGTTGCTTTAGCATGCAAATTATCAAAATTAAGTGCTAAATTGCTCATACCAACTGCACCTTGATATGTATCAAGTAAAGTTAATCCTGATAAAACCTTTTCATATAAATCTTTCTCAATCTGATTTAATTTAGTCTCTCACTGTAATTTATCATTAGATAATGGAATTTCTTCATCAACTCAAAATTGTCTTACATTTTGATCTCAAAAAATTTTAGAATAATCATCTTCCATTCTGTTTCAGTTAACTGCTCTTAAAAATTTTTTCATATGCTTCAAAATCTCAATCTCTTCTTACTAATCTATTTCAAATTTTACAATTTTATTTTTATCAATTAAATTTTTCTTCTTAGAATCAATCTTTCATTTTCATCTTAAAAAAAGTGATTAATCACTAAAATGATCAATTTTATCTAATTAAAATGCTTTTTAGTTGGGTAAAATTTAACTTAAAACTTAAAACTTTTTTAAAAAATTTTTATAAAATTAATGATTAAACAAAGATAGTCAACTATTATTAATTTTTTAAAAAAATGCTTTAAAACGTTTATTTTAGTTAGAATTATTAAACATTTGAACAATTATTGATAATAAATTTTTAAAAAATTGAATAAATTTGTTATCAAATTTTGATCAAATTAATCTTTTTTAAAATATTTAAATTAAATTTTGGTTTATTAAATAAGTTACTTTTTATGTTACTAATCTATGCTAGTCGCACTAATAACATTCAACGGTTTATTAACCGATTGCAAAAAATTGAAAAAATAATTCATTTGCAATCAGATAATTTAATTGTTAATGAACCTTTTTGTTTAATTACTTATACTGATAAAATTGGTGCTGTACCTGAAATTGTTGAAAAGTTTTTAGTTAAAAACCATCAGTGACTTAAAGCAGTAGTATCAAGTGGAAACCGTAATTTTGGCAATTTTTTTGCTCGATCAGGTGATTTAATTGCTCAAAAATATCAAGTGCCCCTATTAATGAAGTTTGAACTTTCTGGAACTGAAGCAGATGTTGAAAAATTTGAAACTCTTTTTAAATCCTTAAGCAATCAAGTAAGTAAAATTAAGCAAGCAACAAATCAAAAAATGCGATCAATTGAATTTTTATTTCATTCCTAATTATTATTAAAAATTAAATTTTAAAAAGATTATTGATTAGTTAGATTAAGCAAAATGAATATTAAACAAGCCCCAAAATACATTGAATATAACAACTTATTAAATCAAAGAAAAAAAGATGGTTTTTTTGATTTAGAAAAAGATCAATTAGCCATTAAGGAATATCAAAGATCAATTGAAGATTTAACAATTATTCATGGTGATACCATTGAAAACATCCAATGACTAATTGAAAATAATTATTATTCTGATTTTTTAGCTAAATATAACCATCAAGATGTGATTCATTTAGCTGAAAAACTTAAATCATATCGTTTTTCATTTACTTCTTATATGGCCATTAGTAAGTTTTATGAAAGTTATGCATTAAAAACTAATGATCGAAAAAATTTTTTAGAAAACTATGAAAATCGTATTTTAGCTGTTGCTTTAGATTTAGCTAATGGTGATTTTCAATTTGCTGAAAAACTTGCGATTGCTATGATCGAACAACGTTATCAACCAGCAACCCCAACTTTTTTAAATGCTGGTAAAAAACGTAAAGGGGGTTTAGTTTCTTGTTTTCTACTTGAAGTTGATGATTCACTAAATTCAATTAACTTCATTATTTCTAATGCAATGCAATTGTCTAAAATTGGTGGTGGTGTTGCTATTAACTTATCAAAACTGCGTGCTCGTGGTGCAGAAATTTTAAAAATTAAAAATTCAGCCTCAGGAGTGATGCCAGTTTTAAAAATTTTAGAAAACGTCTTTTCTTATGCCAATCAACTAGGTCAAAGACCAGGAGCAGGAGCGGCTTATCTAAACATTTTTCATTATGATTTAAAAGAATTTTTAGATTGTAAAAAAATTAATGCTGATGAAAAATCACGGATTCAAACTTTATCAATTGGTTTAATTATTCCTAATAAGTTTTTTGAATTAGCAGCAGCAAACCAACCATTTTATATTTTTGAACCATATACGATTTATAAAAAATATCACAAACACTTAGATGATTTAGATATGGATCGATGGTATGATCGTTTAATTAATGATCCTGATGTGATTAAACGCAAAGAAAATCCCCGCAGTATTTTAACACAAATTTCTAAAACACAATTTGAATCAGGTTATCCTTATATTATTTATCGTGACAATGCTAATAAGTCTAATCCTCTAAAAGGTTTAGGACAAATTAAAATGAGTAATTTGTGTACAGAAATTTTTCAAATTCAAACAACATCAAAAATTAATGATTATGGATTAGAAGATCAGATTGGTTATGATGTTTGTTGTAATTTAGGTTCACTTAACATTAATAATTTAATGGAAAAAAAAGATATTGAAAATTCAGTTGATGTTGCTATTAGAGCATTAACTCAAGTTTCTGATTTATCTAATATTACTAATGCTCCAGGTGTTAGAAAAGCTAATCAAGAATTACATGCAGTTGGATTGGGAGCAATGAATTTAGCAGGATGATTAGCCAAAAACAAAATTGGTTATGATGATCCATTAGCAATTGAATTTGCTTCAGTTTTATTTGCTGCAATTAATTATTATTCAATTAAAACTAGTTGTCAAATTGCTCAAGAAAAAAAGGTGAAATTTGTTGGTTTTGAAAAATCAGATTATGCTGATGGCTCTTATTTTGATGATTATTTAAGAACAAATTATTTACCTAAAAGTTTAAGAATTATTGAAATGTTTGAAGGAATTAAACTACCAACAATTGCAGATTGAGTTCAATTAAAAAAACTAGTGCAAGAACATGGGTTATATAATGCTTATCGTTTAGCAATTGCACCAACCCAATCAATTAGTTACATTCAATCATCAACCGCTTCAATCCAACCAATTATTGATACAATTGAAACACGAATGTATGGTGATTCACTAACTTATTATCCAATGCCATTTTTAAATCAAGAAAATGTTTTATATTACAAATCAGCTTATCATATTAATCAATATAAAATGATTGATCTAGTTGCAGCAATTCAAAAACATGTTGATCAAGGAATTTCAACAGTTTTATATGTAACTAATCAAACATCAACAAGAGAATTAGCCCGATTATACATTTATGCTTGAAAAAAAGGTTTAAAATCACTCTATTATACACGAACCAAAAACTTAGAAGTTGATGAATGCTTAGCATGTGCAGTTTAGTATTATTATAAAAATGAAATGGTATAATTAAAGTTATTATTTGAACTTTGTCCAATAAATTAATTAATTTTGTTTACTTAGCAAATTTTAATTGCCAATTAATAATTGATTACAATTAAAATTTATTTTTAAATTATTATCTTATAAATAGAATTTAATCCATAATGAATAAAAAAGTTACTTTAACAATTGAAATTAGTGAAAAAGATTATCAGAAATTAAAAGAACAATTAACTAAAATTAAAGCTGACCCAAATAATTTTGCTTATTTTGCTAAAGCTAATACGATTGAAGAATTAGTTGCAATTTATATTACCCAGTTTGCTAATGTTGATGAAATTTTTGGTCCCATTAATGAACAGATGAGCAAAAACATGGAAGAAGTATTAAATCAATGGAAGGAAAAAGGATTTAATTTTGAAGAATTTATTCAGTCCATTTTTGATAAAAACACTTCTAAAAATAAACAAAATTCTGATGAAGAGAAAAAGCCATTAGTTAAGAAAAAAAATTAGTTTATAGTTTTATATATTAATTTTGATAATTTATTTTTAAAAAACAACTACATGTTATTAAATGATAAAAAAACATGTAGTTGTTTTAATGAATTTAACAAAATTTTTAATAAAATAGTTTTAACATTATGAAATTTAGTTCGATCAAATTGTCTAAAAAACAAATTCCTAATCTTATTACAACAATTAGAATTGGTTTAGGGTTTTTAAGCATTCTATTTTATCTTCTAGCTTTTTTAGATAAGAGTTCAGTTTATACTTATTCATTTATTTCAATTGTTGTCACTTTTAGAATATCAGCATTGTTTTTAGTAGCAGCAATTGTTTTTATTATTGGAGCAATTAGTGATTGAGTTGATGGTTATTTAGCACGAAAATGAAATGTGGTTTCTAATTATGGTAAGATCTTAGATCCAATTGCTGATAAAATTTTAGTCAATGGCGTTTTTATTGCTTTAGCAAGTTATGGCATTATTCCTAGTTGAATTGTAATTTTATTTGTAGTGCGTGATATTATTGTTGATAGTATTCGCATGTATTGCTTACACTATCAAATTTTAGTTGCTGCAAGAAATTTTGGTAAATGAAAAACAGTAATGCAAATGGTAGCAATTGTGATTTTAAGTTTAGTTTTTAATCAATCAATCACAAGTTATACAACTGAGCAATATTGGTTTTATTATTTAGTTCAAAATGGTTTTAGTCTAATTGCTTTATTATTGTCATATCTTGCTTTAATTGACTATTGTTGGCTTTTTTATCAACAACAGAAACAAATGAGATTAAAAATTGAAAAATAACTTTTTTTATCAAAATAAAATTTTTGTCTCACCAGTGTATGGTGAACAACAGTTTTGTCATTTTTTACTAAAAAATCAAACTGAAAAAGGAATTTTATTAACATTAGATTTTTATTGTTTAAACTTAAAAAAACAATCAACTTTTTATGAACGATATATTGCCATTTTAATTAATACAATTTTACAAAAAGAAAAAAAATTATTTTTTTTAACTAACAAATTTGTTTATGCTGTTTTCATTCATTTAGATTTTAGTAATGATCATTATCAAACAGTTTTATTAAAAACAGAACAGAAAATTAAATGAATGATTGAATACATTAATCATTTTTTAATTACAAGTAAAAGTAATTATCAGTTACGTTCTTATCAAACAATTTTTGGTCAAGATTTTTTTGATTATTATCAATTAATTAAAGTTGGTGAATTAGGAATTTATAATTCTGATTATAGTGATCATCTTTTTTTAAAACAATTTGATCCTAATGAATTTATTAATAATTTAGCAATTGCTCATGAAAAAAAAGCTTTAAGTACGTTTTTGCAACAGTATAAAATTAGTTATATTTTAGTATTAAAACACGGCTTGAATCAACAATTATTTTATTTTGGTCAAATTATTGATTTAAAAAACATTATTTTAGATTTAGATGATTTTTTTATTCAAACAATTCCTGAACACTTAAAACCAATTTTTTTACGAGTTGCCAATTTTCACTTTTTAAAAAATTATGCTAATTTAATTAATCCACTTCATCCATTAGTAATAAATTTTCCAATTAAATATTTAGTTAATAATCAAAAACAGTTTCAAAAACTATTGACAAAAATTACTGCTTCAAAAATTAAGAAAAGTAATTTAATTTTTAGTTTTTATGGTCATGAAAAAATTGCTCAAACTGATCAAACTGAAATTTATCAATGATTTAGAAAAAATAATCTTAAAATATGATTAAGGAAAACTAAATAATGCTAGAACGAATTTTATTATTTATTATTGTTGCCATTAATCTTCTATTTTTAATTATTGCTTGCTATTTTTTATTTACTAATAAAAATGTTAAAAGTTTTTTTAAACAAATTTGAAAAAATTGTTTTGCGAAAACTAGAATTGATCATTTAGAATATCGGAATTTTGCTCAACAACTAGCAGGAGTGCTTAATCGTTTATCATATGATGTTGTTGGTGGTTTGATTGTCATTGAACAAAAAAACGACTTATCTGATTATGTTAAATTAGGTTATTCAGTTCAAGCAAAATTTTCTTCTGAATTCACAACTAACATTTTCTATAATAAGTCTTCACCATTGCATGATGGGGGGATGATTGTACGAAAAAATGAAATTATTTCGGTTGCTTCATATTTTCCAGTTACTAAACAACATTTAGGTTCAGTCTTTGGTGCACGCCATCGAGCAGCATTAGGAATTAGTGAAGTAACTGATGCTTTAGCGTTTGTAGTTTCTGAAACTAGTGGTAATATCTCTTGTGCTAGAAAGGGTGAACTAACAGCATTATCTAAAAACAATCAAAAATTGGCCAATCAAATTTATGATTTATTATTAAACAAAAAAAGTTTGAATACTGATATTGATTTAATTATTCACAATACTTTAGAAAAAAAATAGTGATTCAATTATCATATTTTTTAAATATGATATAATTAAGCAAATTATTTTTTGTTTGATTTTTCTTATTAGTTATTGATTGATGACTAAATTAAAATTAAGAAAATAATTAATACTAATTTGTTAATCCTTTTTAGTAATAGAGTATAAGTTAATATGAAAAATATCGACCCTAAAGATCAACAGCCAAGCAAAGAAGATTTAGATAAACGTTTGCGTATTAGTAAAACGTTTTATGATGATCAAGGCCGACTTGATTTTAAAACTAACCAACCAATTAATCAAAAAAAAGCTACTCAATTAGACAATCAAGCGCAACAAAAATCATTTGATTTAGAAAACACTAACAACAACGACACTAAAATTACTCATTATGTTGGAAGTGAAAATAAATTAGACCATCTCTTATCTGGTGAATCTCAGTTTAAAGCAAAATTAGAACAAGAATTAGATACAGTTGAAAGTTCAAATGAAACTAAAGTTGTTGATGTACCTAAGAAAACTAAATTTTTTTCTTTTAAAAAAAACAAAAAAGAAGTATTAACCACTAATCCAACAACTAATGAAACAAGTAATGATACTGAAAAAAAACTAATTTCAGTTAGTGCCTTACAAAAAGAAATTGCTAAAAAATTAGTTGGCAAAACTGAAGTTGCAACTGATCTTCCAGTTAAAAAAATTAATTATTTGATTGGTAATGATTTTAGTGCTGATCAATTAAGTAATTTAAAATCAAAGCAAAATCAAGTTAAACAGTTAAGAAATTATTTAGATCAAGCTCCAAGTGATCGTGAAACACTTAGTGTTAGTGACCAAGATCAGTTTATTAGCGGTTCATTAATTGATTTTAATAATGAATATCGAACTCATAAACAAAAAACTAATCAACAAGTTAAACCTAAAACTAAATCTCAGTCATTAGATGATCAAATTCACTATTCAATTGGTGCAGATGCTAATGTTGCAAAACTAACTAGTTGAAAACCTAATGGTAGTATTGAAACAGAAAATCAATTAAAAAAATATTTAGACCAAGCTCCAAGTGATCGTGAAACACTTAGTGTTAGTGATCAAGATCAATTTATTAGTGGTTCATTAATTACTACTAATGAACAACGTTTAGCTCATTCACTAAAAAATCAGAACAATTGAGCTGCTGAAGATTTAAAAAAACCTTTTGTTAATCAAGAAGGTAGAATTGAACTAAACCGTCGTTGCAAAGCTTCTGATTATTTAGTATTTGATCCAAATTTAGTTGCCACTGAACAAAAATTAACTGCAGTAGAGACTGAACAATTAAATCAGAAATTAGTTAATCAAAAAAAACATTTCATTCCAATTGGCGAAACAGTTTCACAAGAAAAGTTAAATACCCCCTTTAGTTATTATCATAAAGACAAACCAACTGATTCATTTATTAAAACAGCATCACCAAAAGTGAAAAGATTACTTTTCTTACAAAAATTTTCTATTTATGATCGTTTTAAAGTACTTGCAGTTTTTTTAGGCATTTTCTTTACTGTTCTTTTCTTTAGTTTACATTATTTATCATTTGAACAATTACTAGTTTATTTAATTATTGGCATTATTTTTTTAGTATTCACCGTTTTTATTATGGGATATTTTATTATCGACCGAATTTTATAAACAGTTAAAAATAAATGCATCTTTTTTAATTTGTAATTTATTAAAAGTTTAATGATTAACAAAACCAATTTTCATTTGAAAAAAATTTGAAGAAATATTTCAAGCAGATGACTGAAAACATTTAGTTATTTGTCAACAGCATTTTTTATCCTAATCTTTGTTTTTCTTTTTGTTTTTTTAATTAAAGAAAGTGTTTTAGGATTTCAAACATATGGCTTAAAACGCATTTTTTTATCAAGTGATTTTAATTTTCAAAACGCTAATTCTGGTGTCTCATTTTGATTACCATTATCTGTTACGTTATTAATTACTTTATTAGCATTATTGATTTCAACTCCAATTGGAATTAAAACAGCAATTTTAATTCAGTTTCGCATTAAAAATTTAAAGTTAAAAAAATACTTAAGATTATTTATTGCCATTTTAGCTGGAATTCCTTCAGTTGTATTTGGATTGTTTGCTCGTAATTATTTAGGTGGGTTTTTACAAACTGTATTTAATTTACCAACATCATTTAACTTAATTACTGGTAGTTTCATGTTGGCTTTTATGATTCTGCCAACAATTATTTTTCTAACAATTGAAGCACTAGCATCAGTTGATCTTGATTTATTATTAAATTCAATTTCATTAGGAGTAAGTAAAACTAAAGGAATTTATCAAGTTGTTTTAAAAAAAATTCGTCCTTTAATTGTTGTCGCTTTATTTATTGCTGCAGGTAGAGCGATTGGTGAAACAATGGCAGTTTCGATGATCTTACAATCTGAAGCTTATGATTTAACAATCGATTCTGGTTTTTATAGTTTTCTTACTAGTTCACTAACACCAATTGGTGCAGTAATTTCTACTAATATGTTTTCAGATGGTTCAGGACCTGAAGCTCGTAGTGTCTTATTTGGTTTTGGGATTGCTTTATTAATTATTGTGGTTTTATTAAATGGGATCATTACTGTTTTAGTTAAAGAAAATAATAATCAAAATAATCGTTGGTTTAAAAAATGACCAGGTTGACTAAATTATCAAAAACGAGTTAAGTTAGTTAGTAAAAACTTACTAAGTCAATTATTTTGAAAGTGAGAATTATTAACATATTCTCCAGCAAAAAAAATTGCTTCAGAAAAAAACTTAGTTTTAAGTCAATATATTGCTGCACGTAAATCAAGAAATGATTTTCGTTCAATTACAAATGCGTGAAAATTTGTTAGTGAAATTCTTGCTGGATTAGTTGTTTTAAGTTTTATTTTCTGAATTTTAATTGTAATTTTAACTAATGGTTTTGCTGTTTGGTTTTCTAATCAAAATAGTTTATTTACTGCAGCAAAAAATAGTACACTTTATGCCTTTCTAACAACTATTTTAGTTATTGCAGTTGCCATCATTATTGCTTTACCACTTAGTTTATTAATTGCTATTTATTTAAATGAATATTGTAAAAAAAGATTAATTAAAAAAACAACCTATTTTGTTTTACAAGTTTTACAATCAACCCCTTCAATTTTGTTTGCTTTATTTGGTTTATCTTTTTTTATTTTAAATTTAGGTTTAACTGCTTCAGGCGTGCAAGGACGATCGATTTTAGCAGGATCATTAACAATTGCAATTGTTATTTTGCCCCATTTAATTTTATTAATTAAGTTTCAATTAGAATTAGTTCCACAAGCTTTGCGTGATAATTCTTATGCACTAGGAGTGAATAAAGCAACAACAATTATTAAAATTGTTTTACCAAAAGCCTTTTCAGGAATTGTTGAATCAGTTATTAGTATTATTGGACGAATTATGGGTGAGACTGCACCATTATATTTAACTGCAGGATTATCATCAGGAAGATTGTTTGCTCTAAACCAACCAGGGCAAACAATTACAACAAGAATTTATGCTCAAATTTATAATAATAATTTAGTTGAAGCGAACCAAATTATGTTTGAAAACGCCTTACTTTCAATCATTATTATTGATTTAATTATTTTATTTGTTAATATTTTCTTACCTTGAATTATGCAAAATACTAAGTATACATGACAATATTTTGTTTGATCAAAATGACAGAAAATGCAACTAATTAAAACTAAATCAATTTTAAATTATTGAAAATTATCTGCGCAATTAATTAATCGACCTGAAAAATTAGCATTAATTAATTATAAAATTACTAAATATCAAAATCAGCAAACCCAATTATATTTGGAGTTATCAAAGTAAATTGCAATGAAATTCTGATCTTATAAATTAAATAATAAGTTTAATGCTAAAAACATTCAAGCAAAAAGTAGTAATTTTGATTCTAAAAATTGTTTTGAAATTCATAATTTAAATTTATGATATGACAATAAAACTAGACAAATGTTAAAAGCAATTAATTTAAAAATTCCTAAAAACAAAATTACAGCATTAATTGGTCCTAGTGGCTGTGGTAAATCAACATTATATTAAGATGTTTAAACCGAATGAATGATTTTATTGAAAACATTGTGATTGAAGGTGAAGTTTATTTCAATCAAAATAATATTTATCATCCTAATTATGATGTTGAATTATTAAGAACTCAAGTTGGAATGGTTTTTCAAAAACCAAACCCGTTTCATTTTTCAATTACTGATAATATTACTTATGCACTTAAAGCACATGGTTTACACAATCCTTATCAACTAAATTTAATTGTTGAAAAATCATTAAAAAATGTTGGACTATATGATGAAGTGAAAGATAATTTAACTAAACTAGCAACAACTTTATCAGGTGGACAACAACAACGGTTGTGTATTGCTAGAGCGATTGCTTCTGAACCTGAAATTTTATTAATGGATGAACCAACTTCAGCCCTAGATCCAATTTCAGTTGCTAGGGTTGAAGAATTAATTGTGGAATTAGGTCAAATTTATACCATCATTATTGTTTCTCATTCCATGAGTCAAGTTAAACGTATTAGTGATTTTACTGTTTATATGGAAAATGGTGAAATTATTGAAAGTAATGTCACAAGACAATTATTTACTAATCCTAAAGATCATCGAACTTTAAATTATGTTAGTAAAGGCGCAGGTTAGTTTATGAAACGGCCAACTAAATATCGCAAAATTAATTTAAAATGAAATAAATATCGCACGATTGTATTCTCGACATTAACCCTTTCAGGGCTTATAGTTTTAATTGGTAGTTTTGCTTATCGCAAAATTGATATTATTAATTTTGAAGGCAGTTCGACTGTTAAACCATTAATTGATGCTTTTGCTACACCTTATTTGGCTAATAATTCTAATGTTGATATTGCTGTGCAAGCTGGTGGTAGTGGTGCTGGGTTATTAAGAGTAATTAATCATCATACTAATTTTGGAAATTACTCTTATTTTGTTGATCAAGTTGCCACTAAAAATCAATCAGCATGCTTAAATGAACGTTTAAAAACAATTACTTTAGCATGAGATGGGATTGGTTTAGTTTATAAACAACCAACTAATTGTAATCGCGATTTAGTCATTAGTCAAAATAATGTTAATTTATTATATGCTGCTTTTTCAGGTCATAAATTAGCTGATACTAATTTTAATTATACTTATGCTGATTTAGTTAATGCTAATGATGCTAGTTGTAATGTAAAATTATCAACTTATTCTCGTGCAGGAGGATCTAAACGTTCAGGAACGGCTGAAGCGTTTTTACACGCTAATCAAATTTTTAACTTTGATCAGTTTGAACAAAAATATCATCTTCAAGCTCAAGCCTTACTTAATGGTGATTATGGTCAAGATATTAAAACAGTTGAAACTGCTGAAGCTAATTCTGCAGCTTGATCAACAATTGAAAAAGATAATCTTGATGGATCAATGATTTATTTGTCAATGGGCTTTATTTTAAATAATTGACAAGCAATTCATGATCGTGGTTTTAAATTAGCAGGATATCAAGGTTTTAATGGCACAATAGTTAATCTTACACCTGATAATTTCCAAAACGAAATTACTAAAACTTATCAATGATTTAGACCATTAAACACAATTGCTTCACTAAATGATCTAAGTGAAGCAAGTAAACGTTTTATTGAGTCAATTTTAAATCCTGCAAAAAATGATATAATTACCAAACTAGGCTTTGTTCCTTTAACTAAAGAGCAACTAGCAACAATGAGATATCAAGTTAATAATCCTGCTTCAATGTGGAATTTTAGTGATCTTGATTTAGGATATTATGGAGCTAAAACTAAAATTTAAAAATAAAAAATGAATTAAACAAATTAATTATCTTGGTTTCATTTTATTTATTACTGCTTCAACAATTAGTAGTGGCATTTTTTTGAAAAACTATGAAATTTATCAATTGTCATCTCAAGTTTTATTATTATCAATTATTACTTGAATTGTTGGAATTTTTGGACTAACTTGTTTAGTAATTGCTACTTTAGATTTAATCATTACTAAAAAAGGAAAAAGTGGAATTTTAGAATGAACTAAAAGTTTTAGTAATAAATGGTTTCATCAAAGTGCAGTTAATTACATTAAGTTTTTATATAACCCAATTAATTCATTTGCTTTATCAATTTATGCAGTAAAAGTTTTTCAATTATCAGGATGAACTCTACCAAGTGGTTGGGGTGTAGTTTTTGTTGCTTTTTTTATCTTTTTCATTTTTAATTTTTTAAGTTTAGTAGGATATTATGCTGCAATTCAAGTTCAAAAAATTATTGGTGCAATTAAATTAATTGGCGTTATTGTGATACCAATTTTAACTTTAGTCAATGAATTTAATGTTTCTGGTAATAGCACTTTTTATGATATTGAACCAAACAAAGGATTAATTGCTCTTAGTCCTTACTTAGTATTAATTGCTGGCATTCCTGCAATTAGTTTTGCTTTTAATGGTTTTTATAATGCATCAACAATTAATAATTTTGAATTATCTAATCAAAAAGAAAGTAAAGTTTTAATTTTAGCACTACTAGTTGTTGTTGCAACTTACTTATTTATTGCCATTAGTTTTAATGTTACTCATACTAATTTAGGGGCAATTAATGGAACTAAAGTACAATTTTTTAATGACTGAAATACGATTTTAAAAGTTAGTAATTTTATTATTGGCATTGGTATTTTAGGTGTGATTAATGGCTTTGCTATGAGTGTTCCTAGACAAATTGTTGCTTTAGCAAAAAACAATCAAGCTAATGAAGTTTTATGATTTCAAATTTTTGTTTTCAGAAAATCATATGATCATGTTTGCCCCAAACAAATATTATTTAGTGCTTGATGTTCTTATTTTATAATTTCTAGTTTTTTTTATATTATTTTTGGCCCAATTGGTGCGTTTGTTTATCAAGATAGTTCAAATTTAGCTAAACAATTTGGAATTTATTCTGCTAGGATTTATGGTCTTGTTGACTTTCTAACAACTTATAGTTCAATCATTTTCTTTGTAATTATTGCTGTTGCTACTTTAGGATATTTGAAACAAAAAATTAAGCAAAAATTACCTAGTGTCATTAAAGGATTTAGTTTTTTTGCGATTATTGGATCAGTAATTATTTTTAGTGGTTTTGTTTTTAGTATCATTAATATTATTGTTAATGTTACTGGATTTAATCAAGCATCAGTTGCTGATTTTGTTGTTAAATTATTATTATATTTAGTGTTAATTGTGGTTCCAATTTTTGTTCCAACAATTAATTATTTTGCAACTAAATTTTGGCACAAACCAGATTTAATTCGGATTATTTCACCTCAAGAAAAAGGTTATCAAATTTGTAATTAATTGGTTTTTTAATCAATTAAATTTCTTGATACTCTGGTAATTGATCAATGAGATCAAGTGTTTCTAAACTTAATGTAATTAGTGACAAAATTAAATCAAAAACGTATTTTCCACCTTTAACTTCGTCAAATTTGTTTGGATCGTTGATAATTCCTGATTCTTCAAATATTTCAAATTTATATTGACTAACAACTCATTCTAGTGGTGATTTGCCACCTACTTTATATTGATTAGCACGAGCAGGAATATTTTTAATAGTAATATATTCATTAAATTTAATTTCAGTTCGATCATTAGAAAATTTTAATTTTTTAATTGTATAGTCATGTTTTTTGATATCAATTTCAACATTTTGATAAGGTGAAATTTCTTCATAATTCACATGTAGATCTATTAATTTTTGTCCTATTTCAACATATTTTCAAAAATCATTTAAATAAGGAATTCGTGGTAATTCTTTTTTTAAATTATTATTATATTTTTGTTTATAAACTGAGTGATGGAATAGGGCGTATATAAAAATATAGTATAATTATTATATCAAATCAATTGATTACGGCTTTTGATTTAAATCATATTGTTTAAATTTAAGTCTAAGTGTCAGTTGAAACCTGCATTTAGACTTTTTTTTATAAAAATTTAATTGATTTGATAAAAAAAACTATCAAAAGATTACGGCTTTTGATAGCAAGGTAATTATATCATAATTTTTTGGCTATCAATTTGGTTTTAATCTTTTGATAAAGAAAGAAAAATCAAAATGAATTATCAAATCACAGACTTAAACGAACTAATTGAGTTGTTTTTAGAAGTAAATTATCGTTATAAAAAGCCACTTTCTAAGTTAAATTGTAAAAGTTCATTAGTTCATTTAATCGAATTAAACACTTTAGATATTGAAACAATCAATAATTACTTTTATAACAGTGATAAATGAAACGATAACACTAAAAGAACCAAACTAGCTCACATTGCTACCTTTTTAAAATGATTATCAAGTTTTAAAAAAGATTATATTGATACAAAAAAATTGCTGAGATATCAAGCAGTTCCTTCTAAAAAAGAAGAATTTAGTGCTTCAGAATTAGAAATTATTAGAGATACAATCCTAAATGTGATGGAAAATCAAGCATTTTATGTTTATTTTGAAATGTTGCTATGAAATGGGTGCAGACTTGGTGAATTATTCAAAATTGATTGGGATGAAATTAAAAAAACCAACTATAGTTCAGTGATTATGGCTTTAAAAAATGGTAATAGTCGTACAATTGACGTGCCCAAACACTTAATTCCCATTATTGAGAATGAACAAGTTAAGCTTAAAGTCAAATATCAAAGTGTTAAAAACTGGTTTTCACGTTTGCAAAAAATCATTAAAACCAATTATAAAGACTGATATAAACCAATTTCTAGCCATTGTCCAAGGGTTCATAGAGCAACATATGCTTATTTAAATGGCATGACTTCAACTGAGATTTCTGTGATGTATGGTGCTAAAAACTTTCATACCTTCCAAGGAACTTATATCAAAGGTAAAGCAATTAACAAAACTTTGATTTTCCGTGCTAATCAAGATCCAATGCACTTAATGAATGACTTTGAAAAAGACCAAGAAATTAGTAAATTACGGAAAATGGTGGAATTGCAAAAAAACTACATTAATCAAATTAACCAAGAAAAAAATAATTAATCATGAAAAATTATATTGTTGTTTCAGGAGTTATAACTTCAAAAGTAACAACAACTTCAAATAATAGTTTTTGTACCTTTAGATTAAAGCAGAAGGCACCACAGAACTTAAGTATTAGTTGTATTTCGTGAAATCCAAAGATAATTGAGAAAATTAATGATTTTGAGATTAAAAAGGGCTCAATAGTTGAAATTATTGGTTCTTTAAAGTCAAATAATTACATTTGTGATAAAAATGTAAAATATGATTATGAGATAGTTGTTAGTAAAATTTTAACAATTAATGATAAGTTTAACTAGAAAATTATGAAAATTTCAACTCGTAAACTATGAAAAAGACGATTTAGGTTTATTACTAATACTTATATTTATAAGATAATTAAAGATTATGTTGAACATTTTAATTTTGTTTTTCATTTTTTACTTGATACAAATGCGATTAATTATCCAGTAACTGATAAAGAGATCGACTGACCTAACAGATACGTTAAACGTTATCGTTATCGTATGATAATTAGAAAATGAATTAAAATGAAATATTCACCAAAATTACTTTTTAAGCTAGTTTGAGCAATAAAACCAAAAACTTTAGATATTTGAAGACGTTATTTGTATTCTTCAGAACAGTTTATTAACGATTATGAGGACGATAATATTAAAAAAACGATCTATTATCAAGTTTTTATGACTTTTAAAACCGAGTATCGTGTTTTAAAGTATTTAGAAAGTTTTGGTTGAGAAGTTAGTAAAGCTAGAAGTTTTTATGACCAGTTTCACCAAATCGACTTATTTGCCTTGAATAAAAACAATCAGGATTGTGTAATTCAAGTGAAAACTAAGTTATATCAGGATTTAAAAGTGGATAAAATGCTAAAATATGCTAAAAAACACAATTGTATCCCTTATTTAGCGATTGTTAGTGATAATCAAATTAGACTGAAAAAACTTAAACTTTAAATTAAAAAAGTTAAAAATTTTCTCTATTTTCTCATATTTTATGAAAATAACACCTAAAAAGTGTTATTTTTTTTGTTAGAATAAAATCACAAACTTTAAAGTTTTTGGCAATATTGCTTTTATGTAAATCGTTCATAAAAGTACTTATATAAAGTACAATATATATATATATATATATATATATCGCGAGCAGTAATATTTGAATCATTATACTTTTTCCTAAATGAATTAACTGATTCTGAATTAATTGCATGATTTGTATTATTCAAGTTATTTTCAAATAAGTTAGGTTTCTCATTTGTTTTATATCAATAAAATGGATAACATTGAGTAGTTCCAAAAAAACCATGATCAATTAATTTATTCGTTATAAAATAAAAAAATTTTCCTGAACCACCCTTTAATCCTGATGTACAAATTAAAATATTTTTTGTATCAAATTTAGGAAATATGTTTAATCAACGATATTTTCTTTCAATAATTTGTTTATTGAAATAAAGATAACGTTTACTAAAAGGTCTATAATAACAAATTTTTATTTCGGTTTTTTTATCATCTATAAATTCTTTATTACGAATTAATAAAAATTGATAATAACTGATTTTTATTTTTTGATTGGAATTATTATGAATATATTTCATGGCATACTTTTCTTTGTCATGAGAATTATTTATTAATTGAAATTTAGTATCATTATGTAAATCATCTACCAATCTATTAAATTCTTTAATATATCCATCCATTTTTTCATTTAGGGATTTTTTATCAAATGAATATAATCATTCGTTTTTATTTGTTTTAATTCCTAAAGAATAATGTTCATTAAATATGGACATTTCATTATTTTTTTTATTACCAAGAGTAATAAAATTAGAAAATTCATCATTTGTTTTGTTTAATCAATCATTATTTTTATCAGGAACAATTTTTTCAAATTCTAAATTATAAATCGATTTACTATCTTTAATTAATTTTAGTTTTTCTTGAGTTTTTAAATTATCAGCAATTTGATAATAATTAATAAATGATTTAGAAGTTTTATTATTATTTTTTACAAGAAAAATAATGCTTACAGTTGTGCCGCATTTATTGCCAAAAATATTTTGACCTTCTTTTGAGTCATATTTTCTAAAATCACCTCTTAAATTAATAACAAAAATTTTATAAAATTCCTTTTTTAGTGCTTCTCGAAATTTTCTAAAAGCAACACTATCAATAAAACCACCATTAGTAACAAAACCAATAATTCCTTGATCGCCCAAACGATCAGTAGCTCATCTAAATGCTCTTACATATGAGTCATAAATTGAATTAGAATTGCGAACATTACCTACATATTTTTCTTTAATACGTTGATCTAAATTGAAATAACTAGTTCGTTTATTATTATCAGCAGCATTTTTTTGCTTTGCAGAATATGGTGGATTTCCAATAATAATTTTGATATCAGCTTGATCTTGTTCTTTAGCCTTATTATGAACTTCTTGAAACGGATAATCATTTTCAAATAAAGAAAAATTTTGATTTTTATTAAAACGTTTTTCAGATAACTGAAACGTATCAGTTAAAACAGCATGATTAAAAGATAAATATTGATTAGTTAATTTGCCATAAGTGTCTTCAATGTTGATTAAGGCAATATAATATGCTAATAAATTAATTTCATTACATCAAACATCATTTAAATATTTGTTTTTTAAGGTTTGATTATCTGCACCTAATTCTTTAAACTTTTCTAATAGTCTAACAATAAAAGTTCCTGTTCCTGTAAATGGATCAAGAATTTTAATATTCTCTTTTGCGATTGATTGATTAAATTCTTTTTTTAGAATTTCACTAACAGAATTAATAATAAAATCCACAATTTCAATTGGAGTATAAACAATGCCAAATTTTTCTGCAGTTTTAGGTAAAGCGTGTTGAAAGAATTTTTCAAAAAGCGTTCGAATTAATTCTTGACGATCTTTTGATTCATCAATTCCTTCAACTCTAACTGCAACTGATTGATAAAACTGATCCAAGTTAGTAATTTCATTATTAAGTCCATCAAATTTTTGCACCATTGATTCCATTAATTTAGTTACTGGATTATCATTGATCATACTATTTTCTTTGAAAATAATTTTTAGTACTGGTAATGTCACAACATGTTCAGCTAACATATTAATTACTTCTTGATCTTTAATAGTTGGATTTAGTAAATAACGAATTTTTGCTAAAAACCGATCAAAAGCATTTTTTAATTTTTGATTGTTATTTAATTGTTGTTGAATTCTAATTGCAATGCTATTAGTAACATTACCAATATCAACTGATCAGTCTTCTCAATAAAGTCGATTACCACAATTTTTAACTAATGCTGCTTTAAAACCTTCATTAAATTTTTTCAGATCATGTTCACTTGGAACAATATATTTTTGATGGTTATCAACTAAAGGATGATCACTATCTAATGCTGCTTGATCTTGAAAATCATCTGATGTTTTAAAATAGTTTAATTTAACAACACAAATATTGTCAGGTAAATTACCAGTAATACCAGATTTATTAATTTTATTATCTAATTTTTCATCATGTGATCTTAGTGCAGCAATAACTCTTCACACAGTTTTATAATCATCACTTTGTGATAATTGTTGATCAGTTAATTTAACACTATTAACAAAAACAGGAATAATGACATAACCATACTGTTTTTTTCTTTCAGGATCAGTTCGCATCACTCTACCAACTGCTTGAATAATATCAACTTGAGATTGTTTATTATTCATAAAAACAACACCATCTAATGAAGGAAGATCAATTCCTTCAGTTAGACATCGTGCATTAGTTAAAATATGACAATAATCATCTTCGATTTTATTACGCAATCATTCTAATCGTTGTTCTCTTTGATCAACACTATAAGATCCTTGAATTAATTTTGCTTTAGGTCGAATGCAATTATTGGTTTTTAAATATTGACTTTGAGTAAATTGATTAAAAACAGTAGCAACATTATCTGCCATTTTAATTGTAGAACAAAAGGCAATAACACGTTTCATTGGATCTGGATCATAACTAAAATCATAAGATCCGTTTGAGTTTTTTGAGATCGCATTTAATGATGCAATAATTTTGGCATTAATTTCAGTATTAAATTTATTGCTTAAAAGATCTTCAGCAACTGCAATATTTGTGATTTCAAAAACAATCACCCGATAATCACATAAAATTTTATTTTCAATTGCTTCATTAAAACTTAACCAATGAAATCGTGGACCATAATCTTTTTCTTGATCCATTGAATAAACATTATAACCTTGATTTCTCGCTTGGTTTTTAGCACGTTCACTATAAATTTTTTCTGTTGCTGTCATATACAAGCGTTTTTTAATTGGTAATTTTGAATCATGAATTTTAACAAAATTAGAAACGTTGTTTTCATCATAACCACCAATTGTTCGATGTGCTTCATCACAAACAGCAATGGCAAATTGAATCTGACATTTTTTAGCTAAATCAATCACAACATCAATTGATTGATAAGTTGAAAAGAAAATGTTGACTTTTTGATCACTTTTTTGATATTCACTAACTAGCTTCTCTAAATCTGTAGTTGGTGGAATTGGCATTAGAAATAATTTGTCTTTTAACTCATCTTCTCCTTTTTTAGGTTTTGCTTTGTTTGCAGCAGTAGCATCTGAACAAATCCCAAAAGTTCTAACATTGATAAAATCAGTTTGACATTTTCATTCAACAATTGTTTGTGATAGTAAAGAAATTGATGGCACTAAATAAAGGACATTAAAAGGACCATCATTTTGATTATGTTGCTGATAAAGTTGCTCTACAATTTTTAGTGCAGTAAAAGTTTTACCAGAACCACAAGCCATAATTAATTTACCACGGTCATTATTTTTAAAACCATTAATAACATTATTAACTGCTTTAACTTGATAATCTCTTAATTCTTTTTTAGCAACAGG
Organism: [Mycoplasma] cavipharyngis; assembly: GCF_042984175.1. Classification (NCBI taxonomy): domain Bacteria; kingdom Bacillati; phylum Mycoplasmatota; order Mycoplasmoidales; family Mycoplasmoidaceae; genus Mycoplasmoides; species [Mycoplasma] cavipharyngis. The sequence goes on from NZ_CP155569.1 coordinate 127,395, forward strand.
TTCAAGTTTTTGATTTTTAATAAATTCTAATAAATCAAAATGTGCTCATTCAATTCCTGTATCATTAGCAATTTTTTTAGGATTAAAAGTTGCTAGTAAATCTTCAGCATTACAACTAATATGATCAGTTGTTGTAAATAAATATTTTCTTGCAAAAGTTTTACCAACTCCATTAATACTAAATTCACTTGTGCTTGCAGCAATAAAACTATCAATATCTTTTTTAGCAACAACACTATTAGGTTGATAAAACTTACATTGAATTGCTCAATATTGCTGATTATGATCTAAAACTACAAGATCAATGCCCCGATCATGTTTTTTATTATTACCAGGAAATTGACTTCATTTTCAAACTTGTTTAACATCATTTCTAAAAAGTGGAGCAATTTCTAAAATGCGTTTACATAAGTTTTCAAAAATACTACCTTTTTCAGCATTGCTATTAACTAATTTTTCTAACTCAAAAAGAAGATCTCAAAACTTTTCTAAATTGGTCATTACTAATTTTTATTTTCAAACATTAAAAAAAGACTAATTTTTTTAGCAATTAGTTTAATTTATGATGTTGAAATGCTTTCTTATTAATATTAAAAAACAGTGAAAAAAATACTAATTTTTTAACATTAGTTACATACATTTTAAATTAATATCTAACATTTTTAGACTTAGTAGGTTAACTAATTCTTAAATCTTCATATTGATAACGTAATAACTGATAAGTTGGTTTTTTCTTAGTTCAAGCTAAAATCGTATTAGCAATACCTAATTGACCAACAAACATTAATAAAATAATAATGATTTTAGCAAAACCACTAAAGTTTGGAATAATTCCAGTAGTTAATCCCGTTGTTCCAAATGCTGAAACAATTTCAAATAAAATATTAATACTATCAACATTAACTGCTTTATCTTGTGTTGCAGAAGTGAGAATGATTGATGTCACAATCATAATAATTGCTAATACAAAAACAATTAATGCTTCACTAACTAAATTACGATGAATTGTTCTTTTAAAGACTGAAACAAATTTTCGCCCCATAGCTTTACTATATAAATAAAAGACAATAACAAATAAGGCAATTGTTCTAATCCCTCCACCTGTTGAAGCAGGTGAAGCACCAATAAACATTAAAGCAATAAGTAATCAACGACTTTCAATTGTTAGTTGATTAATTTGCAATCCAGCAAATCCTGCTGAACGACTTGAAAAACTAATAAAAATAAAATTTCAAATTTTATCAAAATTACTAATTGTACTAAAATCATAAATTGGTGTTTTAGTTGGAACATTAAGATTAGCAATTTGGTGATTAAAAAATAATTGATTTTCTTTATGATCAGTTAATTCAAAAATTAAAATTGCCACAATTCCAAAAATCGCTACTGCTAAATATGCAGTTAAAGTAACTTTAGTAAACAAAGTAAATTTATGTTTTCTAGCTACTTTATGATCTTTAAACCAACAATATAAATCATAAAAAATTGGATAACCAATCCCACCAATAATTAAACCAATTAACATTACAAAAGATAATAAATTACCAACCCCTTCTTGATATGCTTCAAGTGAATTTGGTCCTAAAATATCAATTCCAGCATTATTAATTGCTGAAACAGAATGAAAATATCCTGATCAAATTGACAAACCAAGATTACCATGAATTTTAGTTGCATCAATATAATCAAATTTAGGCAAAATTAAATTATGATTAATTAAGTTAATTGGTTTTTTTGGTTCAACATAATAAAAAATGAAAACTAAAAAAATTCATAAAATAATTTTGACAATAAAAATGACAACAAAGGCAAAGCCAATAATTTTATAACTTTGTCCAGTTTTATTATTACCACGTTCATTATGCAATAAAGAACGTTGCTCAATTGTAAAATTATTTTGATTAGTAATAAACCTTCAGACAAAAACTAAAATTGTTACTAATCCTAATCCTCCTAATTGAATTAAAATACTAATAATAAATTGTCCAGGAATACTGAAAATATATGCAGTAACTTTAGTAACTAATCCTGTATCACTAAATGCTGATGAAGCAAAAAAGATCGCATCAAGAAAAGAGTATTCTTGAAAAATCAATCCATCTTGATATCAAACATAACGGTTGTTTTCATAAGTTCACCCTGGATTTAGTGAAAAAGGTAAATATAATAAACAAGCACCAAGAAAAATTGTTAAAAAATAAAGGCGAAAAAACTTTTTGTGAATCGTATCACCAATAATATAATGATTTAGCCAATCACGAAAAATAAATTTCATCTTTTTTTTCTTTTTTGGCTTGATTTGAAATATTCGTCTCATAGATTGATGGATTTAACCAAAAAATTATCTTTTTATCTCTATAATTTTTATTAAATAAGATTATAGAGCCAAAATAAGATTATTATCATTTTTCTTGTAATTGTTTTAACTAATAATTACAAGAAAATGATTAATTGTTTAATTTTAAAACAACAAAAATTATTAAAGATCAGAAATTTTTATGAGTATTCAATTATTTAAAAGTAAAACGAATAAATCAGTTAAAGACTATTGTATTATTGGTCTTGGTCGTTTTGGAACTGAAATTGCTCGAATTTTACAAAAAGAACGACAAAATTTAACAATTCTTGATTGTGATGAAGAAGTTGTAGAACAAAAAGGTGAAGATTTTAGTGATGTGCAAGTTGTTGATGCTACTAACATTCACAATTTAACAGATATTGGCATTAAAGATTATGACATTATTGTTGTTGCTGTATCTGATTTTGAAAAATCAATTATTATTTGTTCTAACTTACGTGAATTAGGAATTAAAAATATTATTGCTAAAGCTACTAACTTAATTCACCAACGGATTTTAAAATCAATGGGAGTATCACGAACGATTGTTCCTGATATTGAAATCGCTTCTAAAGTAGCATATCAAACAATTTATGGTATGAACTTTGATTTGTTTCAATTTGATAAAACAAATAGTAAAAAATCTTTTATTATTGAAATTCCAGTTTTTGCTTCTAATTTATGAAAAAAAACGGTTGCTGAAATTACTCAACAAAAAAATAATTATAGTTATACGATTATTGCCATTAAAAATTCTAAAGGGGAAATTAGAATGCCAATTAGAGGAACTGATGTTATTAATCGAGGAGATATTGTTTTTGTTATTAGTAATGCTGATAATGTAACTGAAATTACTAGTATTTTTCAAAACAACCAATAATTTAATAATTAGTTTGTTTCATCATTAGAAACAGGACATGTTGTTAAACTATTAGCCAATTTTTCAGTAATTTTTTTGTTATTTAAAACATCACATAATGATGGTTTTGATAAATTGTTTTTGGCTTGAAATAATTCATAGCGAAATGCTGAAGAAAATAGAACAATTCTTCCTGTTTTTCTAATTGTTGATGATAATGGATTATGATATTGATCAGCACCTGAATAAATTCCAATTAAGTTATAACCAGTTCCAGGAGCATTTGATTTAATTCATTTATCACTAATGGCTAATGAGCCTGATGATCCTGGCTTTAGATCTAAACTTGGTGTTTTAATATTACTATTAATTGCTAAAAAATTTTGATCACCATAATTGAGAACATTAGGATTATTATTTAATTTGGCTTGATTAATTTGTGCTTGATTATCAAAGTATGATAAACGACTATAAACTTTGTCATTTCATAAATTATTAGCAATTCTAAAAATACTTTCATCAGAAAAAGTACCACTATTAACTTCAGCTTCAACCCATTTAACAACTGGTAGACCATCTTTAAATGGTTTTTTATTTGGTTGAATATTAACTGGAGCACTAATTAAACTTTTAAAACCACTAATCACTTGAGTAAAAGTTTTGCTTTTATAATAATTATTATTTCCTGCTGCTTTATTTTGAATTGTTGCATCAACAATTAATAAACCATTATTAACATTATGAGTCAAATTAATTTTACTAATTGTTAAATATTTTTGATTTAAGTTTTTAATTTCAAAATAATCATTAAAATTTTCTGCACTAATTTCATTAGCGAATTTTTCAGTAATATTTTGATTAATTTTAAGAGCAAAATAAGGATCAGCATTATTAACAATTTCATTAATAATTGCATTTTGGTTTAAAGCTGAAAATCCTCCAATTAAGTATGATGGAGTTGATAAATTACTATTTAAAATAAAACTACGATTAGTTGGAATTGCTGAATAATTAACATCATTAGTTTGCATTTTTTGGTTAAATTTTTTTAATCATTCAGGTTGTTCACTAGGATCAAAAGTTAGTTTTAAAACAGCAAAATCAACTGCAAAATTAAATTCAGTTCTTTTCTGAATAAAATTAGTACTTTTAGTAAATGGATCAACTAAAGTTGGATTATATGAATCAATTCATTCAATTTCTTCTTGTTTTTGTGCAGCAATTTGATCACGAAACTGATTTAATAAATTAATGTTTTGATCAAATTTAAATAACTTTTTATTAATTGCTAAATTAGTTGCAGTATAAACTAATTCAACATTACTATTTTTAATTTTTTGATAAACATTCCGTTTTTCAGCATCATTAGCATTGTTGTTATTATTTTCTTGATAAAGATTAAAATCAGCTTTTAGTGGTCCAACGTTTTTAGCATCAGAAGTATCATAATCAAAAAAACTAAGATAAAAATCTTTGTTATTATTACTTGCTAAATCTGATAATTTAACATTTTCTTGCTGATTAATTTTGCTTAAATCAACACTAGGAAATAATTGTTTAACAACATGTAAATTAGTACCAACTAATAAATTAATTTTTTGGTTGTTAGTTGAACTTGAATCATTTTGATCACTAAAAGTATTAATGATAAAACCACTACTATTAATTTTGTTGTCAGGATTTTTATTATCTTGTAAATATAAACTAATATTATGGGTTCGTAAATATTCAGCACCAGAATGATTTTTTTCAGTAATTGGTACTGAAATATTACGACTATTACCTGGAATATTAACATCAATATCTTTTAGACCTTCTTCAAAACCACTAACATTAACAACTTGACTACTAAAACAAGCAGTTAGTAAAAATGTTGTAGGGAATAAAGAAAATAGAGATAATCAAAATTTTTTGAATTTATTCATGATGCTAAATATGATAATCATTTTTTAAAAACAATTCTAAAATGATCCCAATTATTTTTTAGGGATAATTTATTATTGAAAAGATATTAAAAAACAATGATTTATTTTTTATTATTTTTAGGAGTAATTTTTGTCAAATTGTTCATTAATGGTTGTAGTACTTCAGGAATGATAATTGAACCATCTGCTTGTTGATAGTTTTCTAAAACAGCAGCAAACAAACGATCAATAGCAACACCAGAACCATTTAAAATAGCAACATATTTGGTTTTATCAGTACTATTTTTACGATGGCGAATTAATGATCTGCGCGCTTGAAAATCGCCTGTATTTGAACAAGAAGAAATTTCACGATACTTATTTTCTGCTGGCAATCAAACTTCTAAATCATATGTTTTAGTACTTGCAAAACCTAAATCACCAGTACACAAACTTAAAACTTGGTATGGTAATTTTAATGCTTTTAAAACTGATTGGGCATCTTCAGCAATAATTTCTAATTGTTTTAAAGCATCAGTTTGTTCACAAATAATAACTAATTCAGTTTTATTAAACTGGTGTAACCGAATTACTCCACGAGTATCTTTACCAGCTGCTCCTGCTTCTTTACGAAAACAAGCTGTTGTTGCTGTCATTTTAATTGGCAATAATTTTGAATCAATAATACTATTGCCATAAACATTAACTAATTGTACTTCAGCAGTTGGTGATAAGTATTTATTGTTTTCTAAACTAAATAAATCATTAGCAAATTTTGGTAGTTGACCTGAATTAAATAAAGATTTATCACTAACAATAACAGGTAATTCATAAGGAAAATAATTATTATTTTCAATTTGAATTTTTCTTGTTAACTGACTGAGTGCATAATAAAGTTGTGCACCAACTCCTGTATAAGCAACAAATCTTGTTCCTGAAATTTTAGCACCCAATTCAAAATCAATTAAACCTAAATCACTTGCTAATTTTCAGTGTGGTTGAACTTCAAAATCAAATTTTGGTAAATTACCTCACTGGTATAAAACTTGGTTTTCAGTTTCATTAACTCCAATTGGTGTACTATCATCAGCTAAATTAGGAATTTGGTGATAAATTTGATCAAATTCAGTTGCAACTAAATTAAGACGTTGATCTAAATGATTCAAATCACCCCTAATTTTTTGCATTTCTTTTTGTAATTCAGTTGCTTCTTTTTGCTTGTTTTGATTATAAGCAATACCAATTTTTTTAGAAAGTAAAGTTCTTTGGTTATTCAGTTTTTCTTTTTCTAATTTTAGTAAAGATAATAAATCATAATTATCTTTAAAATTTTTAATTAAATTAGGATCAACTTGTTTGTCTAACAATTTTGTTTTAACATATTCAAAATCTTTTTTTAGTAAACGTAAATCAATCATTAATTATTAGGTCCAATCCTTGATTGAAAATTTTATGAAGCATTTTATATATTAATAATAATTCAAAGCAAAGCATGCTAAGACTAAGTAAGTGTTTTAGTAACAACAAATTTTATTTGTTTTTTTATATTAAAACTTACTAAGATTAAAAAATCTACTAATTTAACTTTTTACTAACTTTTTCTTTTTCTAATTGCAATTTAATTTTTACTGCTTCTTCAGGTAATTTTTTGTGCTTGTGAATGTAATTAATTTGTTCACGCACAATAGTTTCCATTAATAATAAACATTCAACAATTAATTGTAATTCTTGATCGTTTTCTCTAATAATTTTTTTAGCTAATTCATACTGTTGGTTAATGATGGTATCAATTTCTTCATCAATTGCTTTTGCAGTAATATCTGAATATTGTTTTACATATGGGTTCTGCTCACCTTCAGAAGGAATAAATTGGGTTAGACCAAGTTTAGACATTCCCAATTGGGTTACCATCGCTCTTGCAATATTACTTACTTTATATAAATCATTAGATGCTCCTGAAGTAATTTCTGATGGTCCAAATATTACTTCTTCAGCTGCTCTACCTGCTAATGCTGTTGTAATAATTGCTAATAAATCTTCTTTTGACTTTAACATCACTTCTTGTTCAACTGGAGCAGATAAAGTATAACCACCTGCTTGACCACGAGGAATAATTGTGATTTTTTCAACAACTTCACCTTTTTGAACATGTAAACCAGCAACAGCATGACCAGCTTCATGATAAGCAACTTTTCTACGTTCACTCATTGTAATAATTCGTGATTTTTTAGCAGGTCCAGCAATCACACGATCAATTGCTTCATCAATATCTTCAGTAGTAATTGTATTACGTTTGTGTCTTACTGCTAAAAGGGTTGCTTCATTTAAAACATTTTCTAATTGTGCACCTGAAAATCCTGGAGTTCTACGAGCAATGTCTTCAAGATTAACTTTAGAAGATAAGTTTTTGTTATTTGAATGAATTAATAAAATTTCCTTACGTTCTTTAATATCAGGTAAATTAACTTGAATGTGTCGATCAAACCTTCCAGGACGTAAAATGGCATCATCAAGAGTATCTAAACGGTTAGTTGCAGCCATGACAACAATTCCTGATGCTGTATTAAATCCATCTAACTCACTCAATAACTGGTTAATAGTTTGATCAGCAATGCCACTATTACCACCATTAACAACTCGATTACCCCGTTTTGAAGCCACAGCATCAATTTCATCAATGAAAACAATACATGGTGCAGCTTTTTTAGCTCTAGTAAATAAATCACGAACCCGTTTTGCACCAACACCAACAAACATATCATCAAATGATGCACCTGAAACTTCAAAAAATGGCACATGTGCTTCACCTGATACGGCTTTGGCTAATAAAGTTTTACCAGTTCCAGGAGGACCATATAAAACAACACCACGTGGTGCTCTTGCACCCATTGCAGAATATTTAGAAGGATGTTTTAAATAATCAACAATTTCCATTAATTCTTCTTTTTCTTCTTTAATTCCTGCAACATCTTTGAAAGTAATATTAGTTTTAACATTTTTAGCACTAGATTTACCAACACCAAAAATTGAATCTTGTCCACCAACACCACCTTGGGCTTTGGCTAAATAACGCATAAATAAAAGGAAAATAACAATATAGATAACAAAAGGTAAAAATTGTAAGAAAATGGTTAGAAAGATATTTGGTTGAGGAACAGCAGCAGTATTTTTAGCTAAATTTAAATATTGGTATAATGGCCTTAATGCAGCAGTATTATCAACTAAAGCATTAGGAGTTGTACCAACATTTGGATCAGCTGGAACATTTGGTGCTGGTGTTGTTGCTACTAATGTTGGAAATGACTGGGTAATTTTTTGAGTTTCAATATCATATAACAGACGATAATTACCAATGTCATACCAAATATTTTTAGCATCAGAACCATAAAAAACACTAAAAGCAATATTACCACGATTACTTGGAGTGGTAATTGTAATTTTTCTTAGTGTTGGTTCAGTTAATTCAGCTTGTGGTCCACGTTCTCTGTCAAGTTGAACATTATAACTTGTTTGATTATTATCAGTAAGTGTTAATGAGTTATTAGCAACACTAAAAGAGGTTGGGTTAACTACTAAAGCCCGGCCATAAAACCCAATAAAATAAATTAAAAGACCAATGATCGAACCAATAATTAAAACCGCCATTAATCTTTTTCAGCGAAATGGTGGCTTCACATTATCAGGTTTAGCAGAGATATTGACTTTTTGATCGGCTTTTTTATATCCAAAAAAAGATTTAATTTTTTCTCAGATAGTTTTATGTTGATTGGTTTTGTTGCTTTCAATCACCCCAAACCAATTTGCTAATTTAAACATAGATATTTAATATATTTTTATTTTTAATTTTTGAATAATCTGATTTTTTTAATAATTTTAAGTTTAAGTTGCCCTTAAACAAGTTATAAGAAGATTAATCTAAACATTAATCTTAATTTAACTAGTAATGATATCAAAGATCAAAATTTTGATCACTGTTCTATTAAATGGGGTTATTATAATATAAAATAAACTTAAATATAGTCGATTCAACCTTATTTGACTTAACAATTTATCTTCAAAAATATTTATCAGATTGAATTTAAGTTTATTTCATTTTCAATTAATGATCAATTAGTAATTTTAATTATGTTCTTGATTCTTAATGATAAATTTTGTTTTAAGATTTAAAATTATTTACTTAAATCTAATTTGAATCATAATAAATTGAACAAAAGCAATCATTTTATTATTAGTTATCCCCATGATCATTGGGGAAAAATAGAAGTTTTCCACAGAATTTTTATTTTTTTAAGCACAATTTAGTTAAAATTCAACTTTTTAAGCATGATTTTCTTAGTTTAATCCCAAAACTAATCAATGTTGAAAAAAAATTTGCTGATTTAAATTTTTATATGTTTAAATTTAGCATACTTTAATATTTGATACTATTAATTATTTTTAATCAGTTTAACTTAAAAAACAAGACATCATTATAAAAATTTTTTTTGCAGTTAGTTTCTTCTTAATATAGTATTTTTAGTCTTGTTAGTTGTTTTAAAATCATTTTTTTAACAATAAATTGCTTTGTTGCTTATATTATTTTTCTCAATTTATTATCATAAGGTTTTTTCTAATGGAACTTAACTCATCAAGCAGTCGCGCCTTTTTTTTAGTGCAAACAGATTTGTCACAAATTAACACTTTAAGTTTTAATCTAATGTATGTTCCAGCATTAGGTGCTGAGGCTGCTGCTTTATACAATCTTTTATATGAGTTTTATCATCGTAATAACATTTTACGAACTAACACTTATAGTAAAATTGATGAATTACTAACTTTTTTAGACGTTGATTTTGAACAATTTAATTTATTAAGATCAAAGTTAGAAATTTTTAATTTATTAAAAACGACCTATGGTAAAGAAAAAAACAATAACCAACTTTATTGTTTTGAAATTATTAAACCTTTAGATTTACATACGATTTTTCAAAACCAAAAATTAATTTTAATTTTGAAACAGCATTTAGGTTCAAGAGCTGAATTAGTTTTTTTGAATGCTAAAACTTTAATTTCTTCTGCTAAAAATGATATTTCATTACAACATGTTGATCAAGTTTTTAACATTTCTAATGATAGTGATGATGAAATTATTAAAACTTTAAGACAAAATAATGCCAAAATTAATGACAATCAAGAAAATCAACTAGTTGATCCTGCTTTAGAACAATTACCAATCAGTTCTTTAATTAGTGATGAAATTAAAAACCAGTTTTATTCTGAAATTTTTCTAACAATTAAAAAACCATTTATTGTTGAAGAGAAAATTTGAAGTTTAGTTTATCTATATGGTGTTGAACAGAAAATTTTCACAATTGATGAATTAGCGCTAATGGCTTATCGTTCTTTAGTACAAAAAAAAGATCAAATTAGGATTGTTTATGAACAATTTCAACTTTTAATTTTAGATGAATTGAAAGTTGATGATGATCATGAGATTAAAATTGATCAAAAATCTTTGAAAAAATTTTGAATTTCTAGTGTTAATTTATCTGATCAAGAATTTATTAAAGCAGCTAAAAAAATTTTTATTAATTTTGTTCCAGAAAAGTTTTATCAAATTATTAATAAAAAAGTTCCAACAAAAGGAATTAAAGGTTGAATTAAAACAACTCAAGCTAATAATTGAACGATTGGTTCAATTAATGTTTTATTCAGTTTTGTTAAAACATGAATTAATAACATTAATTTAAGTTACTTAAAAAAAGTTGAAGAAACCTTAACTTTAAACGAGAAAATTTCTTTTAAAGAAGTTTTACTTCATTGTAAAAATGTGATTGTTTCTGATTATCATAATGGCAATAACAAATTAAATATTATTAAGACTGATCATGAATTAGATAATAATCAATCATTAGACAAAGATAATACTAACTTTAATCATGACGATTCTAATCAATCAAATAATGAAAATGATCCTAGTGTTTGAGATGAAATTTTTGAACAAAATTAATTTTTTAAATAATTTAGATTAAATATGATTGACAAAAAAAGCAAAATTAATCAAAAAAATGAGTTAGAGTCGATTTTATTTAAACGAAGTTTTGATAGTATTAAAAAACATCATCAACTATCTCATTTAAATTTAACTGATGAAGAAATTATTGCTAACCGCCATCTTTTACATAAATTTTTACAACGTGCTGATTTGTGTCATGATGGGTTAGATAAATGTGCTAACATTCACACCCATTATCGTTTTTATCGGATTGAAAATCATGTTAATAAACCATTAACTTATGAAACTTTTGTTTGTCATAAAAGAAAAGATTGAAACCAATTAAGTCAAGAAGATCAAGAAAAGTTTTATAACAAAATTATTAAAACTTATAACATTAATGCTCCTTCCATTAAATTAATGATTAAAGTAGAAAATTTCTTAAATCGTTATCGTAAAAACTTAGAAACAAATAATCAATCATCAAAAAAAACAATTACTAAATTAATTAATGAATGTAATTGGTTTACTCAACAATATGTGCAACAAAATTTTAATGATCTTGGTAAAAATTATTTTTGTACAATTCTTCCTAAACTAATTAAATCTTCAGAAGTTTTTCTTAGTTTTATTATTTTCTTTTTAATTCGTAATTATGGTACAAAAATTTTTCTAACAACAATTTCTGGCTTGAATGATTTAATTAAAAATCATAAATTTAATAATTTATCAAATCAAAAAGATACTGAAGTAATTTATCAAACTTGTTTAAAAGCGCCAACTTTAATTATTTTTGATTTTGATAATGCGATTGTTGAAATGAAAGATCATGCTAATCACATTTATAGTTTTTTAAATGAACGACTATTTAATGTCAAATTATCAACAATTATTATTTCTGGTGAACGTTGGGATAAAATTTATCAACGTTTAAAAATTCGTGATGTTTCTAAATTATCATTCACCCAAAAAAATATTGCTAATTTAGACATTAATCATGATGTTTATCATTTTTACACTTCACATTTTAAATTTAGTTATAAAAATTCTTAATTTAAAAGACTAGAAACTAATCTAATCATTTATCTATTAATAAAAAAGCAACTGATATGTAAAAGATCAATTGCTTTTTTATTATTCTAGAAAAATAATTAATTATTTTAATTGCATTTCAAAATATATCATTGTATGATCAGACACAATTTCTTTTAATGAAGTATTCAATAATTTTTGTTTGTTTTCAAGATTTAATTTTCGATCAATTTTTTTAGTATAAATTTGATCTAATACAACTTTAGTATAATAATCAAATTCAGGATAACTTAAAGCAGCTATTTTTTCTTTATCTTCTTTTTTCATAAAATCATTTGTTAGATCATAATATAATGATCAAAGATTAAAGCGTTTTCAATGATTAATTTGATACTGATTAGTTTGATATCAAATCTTATCATATTGATTAGCATATTGATTAATCCGATCAGCACTACTTAATGTGGTACGAAACTGATTAGGACCACGTTCTTGATCATAAGATGTTTTTAATTCTAACTCATTAGTTTTTAGTGGATATAAATTTTTTAATCCAGATGCTATTGCTGGTTGAAATAAAAAATTATCACGATATTTGATATTAGTATCAGCCATGAAAAAAAGATTTTGTTCACTAAAAACTTGACTAAAATAACTAACAACTTGAGGAATTTTAAGTGCATCATAAGCTTCATTACTACCTAATTGACTTGATGTTTTATGTAATCAATTAAATCATTTAATTTTGCTTGAATCAACTGTTTTAGGATCAAACGGTTTTTCATCTTGACTAACTTTAGCACCAGGAGAAGAAAAATGAGCAGCAATTGTAACAAAAGTTTTATTATTAACTAAATCAGTTCATTGTACTGCACCAGGTGCTCTTGTGTAATAATAAGTTTGCTGATCATCTTCTTGAAAAAATAAAACGTTGCGATTACCTGTGTCATTAAGTAATTGACTGCCATTTTGATCAAAAGGACTATTAGAATTTTCAAACTGACTAAAATCAGCAGGAGTTTGCTGATAAGGTGAAAGATTAAGTTTTAGTTTATTTTTATTATAAATAAAACCATATCTTTCAGCTAAAGATACTCTTTTTAATTTTGGCTTTTTAGAAACACTTGGTAAGGAAATAATTGCTTGATATTTATGATAACCAACATTTTTGTTTAAATGTTTTATTAATAAATTAAAACCATTAACATTATGATATGTTGGTTCAACAACAACTAATAAATCAAGATTTGTGTGAAACAAAATATCAGATAAAACTTTAGCTCTTTCACTAGAATAAGGATCATGATCGTTTTCTTGATAATTAGCAATATTTCATAATCCAATTTTTAAATTATGATTATTAGCCAAATTAGGTTTTTGACTACTAAAACAACCACTAACACTAAAATTAAAAATTATTGAAAAAACAGTAAAGTTAATAAATTTTTTTAGTTTCAAGAAAACAATTGATTCCATTCTTTTCTTAGTAAATCAATAAAAATTAATTAAACATTTTGAAAATTATAAATTGATATTAAATTAATGTTTCAAAAAATCAACTAAAATAATGCTGATTTAATGTTGCTTAAATATATTTGATTGTTTTTAATGACTAAATCAGCATTAATATTAAAAACGTCTAATAACGCTTTTTGACTAATAACTTCAGTAGCAGGACCTTGATCATAAATTTGTCCATCATTAATTAAAATAATTTCATCAGCATATTGAATCGCTTGATTTAAATCATGTAAAATAGCAATAATTGTTTTATTTTCTTTTTGAATTTTTTTTAATAATTCTAATAATTCAATTTGATTTTTAATATCTAAATAAGTTGTTGGTTCATCTAAAACAATCGTATCAGCATCTTGAGCCAAAGCCATAGCAATTAAAACTTTCTGTTGTTGTCCACCTGATAAATTAGTAGTAAAACTATCTTTTAAATCAAGAATATTAGTTTGTTTTAGAGCCTGTTGAATCATTTGATGGTCTGATTCTTGTAATGACGCCATTAAATTTAAATATGGAGTTCGACCATAAGCAACTAAATCATAAACTTTAATTCCACTAATAATTTGGTGTGATTGAGAGACATGAGAAACATTTTGAGCAAATTGTTTTTTATGAATTTCTTTTAAATTTTTATTTGCTCAAAAAATGTTACCTAAATAATGTTTATTTTGTTTAATAACTGATTTTAGAAAAGTTGATTTACCTGAACCATTAGAACCTAAAATCACAATAAATTTATTTTTAGCTAATTGACAATTAATCTTTTTTAATGTTAAGTTTTCTAGATTTTTTTGATCCTTTTTTCAAAACTTTCAATTAACTAATGAATCATAACTATAAGATAAGTTTTGAGTTACTAAAAATTTTTTAGGATCATAATTATCTTGTGGGAAGACAAAATCAATTAAATTAGTTTTTTGTCTTAAAACTTTTTTTAATAATTTTAAAAAACCAATTTTAAGACGTGTTAATTGGTGTTGTCAAAAACTAAAAAGTTGTTGATCAACTTTAATAATCGTGTATTGAACTTGATTTTTTTGTAAATAATAATTACTAAAAACCGGTCCAAAAATACCTAAAAAAATTTCAGTAATTAAACAAGTTTTTATTAATTTTGAGACTGTAATTTTCGATCAGAAAAGACCAAAATTTTTCACGGTAAATCATAAAATAACAATTAAATTAATAATGATTGTTGCAATCATTAATTTAATTTCAGTTTGAATTAATAAATATTTTTCAGCTAAAGCATCAAGGTTATTAACTTGAGTTTGATTTAGTGTTGTAAGAAAATTATTTTGATTATTAAGATAAGCAAACAATTGTGATAATTGTCATATTCCTTGATGATAATTACTACTTTGATCAAAATAATACTGCTGTGTTAAATTAGATTGATTCAGATTTTGTAATTCTTGATCAAATTGAATTAAATGATTTTGGTTAATAAAAAAAATGATTAAGAAAATGATTAGTAAAATTCAAGCAATAATTACTTTATTAAAATTATGTTTGATATTTAATTTTCAATCAAAATTATAATAACCAAAAATTTTTTTAATAAAAAAAATTAACCAATGATAAAAATCAATTAAAAAGGTTGGCATTAATGATTCAATCTTTCTTTTTTAATTAGTAGTTAACATCAAAATCATAAAGATGGGGAATATTATTAATTAATTCAATTTTCGCCTTGACCTGAAAAACTTCTTGTAATAATTTTTGATTAATGATTGTTTTGGGACTACCTTGATTGTAAATAGTGCCATCCTTTAAAATAATTAAATTATCTGAATAATTAATTGCTTGATTTAAATCATGCAAAATCATAATAATTGTCTTACCATTTTTTTGTAATTTTTTTAGTAAGGTTAATAATAAATTTTGGTTGTTTAAATCTAAATAAGTAGTTGGTTCATCAAGAATAATAGTATCAGTTTGCTGCGCTAAAATTGTTGCTAAAATAACACTTTGTCTTTGTCCCCCAGATAACTGATTCATTTTTTTATCAGCAAATTTTAACGTGTTAGTTATTAATAAAGCATCATAAATATTTTTCTGTTGTGCTTGAGTGATTTCACCACTTAAATCTTGGTGGGGGATGACACCAAAAGCAACAAAATCATAAACATTAATTCCTTCAGGAATATCAAGAATTTGGGGAAAGTATGCTACGTTTTGAGCAAAAGAACGTCGTTGAATTCGGTGTAAGTTTTTTTGATTTCAATTAATCGTACCAAAATAATGACGTTCAATTCCTAATAATGTTTTAATTAAAGTTGATTTCCCTGAACCATTAGGACCAATAATTGTTGTAAAAGAACCTTTAGCAATTTTAAAATTAAGATTAGTTAAAATATTTTTTGGTTTTGGTGCTACAAAAGGCATCATTTTATTAATAAATTTAATTAATTTTTTTCTAATAAAAATATGAGTTTCTTCACTATACTCTTTTTCATGCACTGATAATTTAAATGTATCTAATAAATGTTTAGTTCACTTATGACCATGATGATAAGTAAAACTTAAATTTTTCACTTCAATATAACAACTTGGATCATTAGTTTGGTCATTAAATTTTAAAAAGAAATCATTAATTCTTTTAATTCATAAAAATGGTCAATATTGATTAAGTTTACTAATGGTTTCAAATTGGATTCAGCGGTGTTTTTGTTTATATAATTTTCATAAAATTAAAACGATGATTCAACTAATAAAATTAAAAAAATAAATTAAGCTATAACTATAAATTAAATATGGATTTTTTTTAGAAAAAGCAATTGCCAAATTTCAGCAATAAAAAATCGTATTAAAAATTAAAACAATTATTGCTAATCAACTAAAAAAAGCAAATAGTTGAATAACTGTACTTAGTTTTTGAAAACTAGTGACAAAATTAGTTGCACGATCCAAATTAATTTGATTAAATGCACTATTAGAACTAGTGGAAATTGTTCCATCTAAGGTATGTAAAATTGTTTTAATAATATCTGCATCATTAGTACTAAAACGATTTCTTTGTAATAAAAACTGATCACTTAAAAACTGACCACTTTTATTAAATAAATAATTTAAATCATATTTTCACTGATTAGCAATGACAAAATTTAGTTCATTAGTTGCTAAGTTTTTGGTTGTTGTTCAATTTTGATAAACTAAGTTTTTCAATCAAATATTAATTAATCCAAAAATTAGTCCAAGAAAAACAAAAAGCGTGAAATAAATTAATTTGTGATTATGCTCTCAAAAATATTTCAAATTAAAGTTTTTTTTATTATTTCAAAATTTTTTAAAATTAAAAATTTGTTGCATTATCTTTTGTTTCTTTTTAAAATAATAAAAATAAAATATGGAGTAATTATTGCTGTTGATAAAAAACCAATTGGAATATCAGTATTTAAATTAACTGAAACAAATGTAGCAATCATAACCATAATCGCACCAATTAAAAAACTAGTTCATAAATTAGTTTTAGTTTGACTACCAAAAATTGGTTTAGCAATATTAGGTGCTAAAATTCCTAATAAAGGAAAATTACCTAAAATTGCTGCTTCAATTCCCGCTAGAAGTGCAATTAATAAATATAAAAATAGTTTGAGTGATTCAACTCGAATTCCATATGAAAGCGCTAGTTTTTCACTAGTTTCAATTAAATCAATTTTTTTTCGTAAAGTTCAAATAATTAATAAAATAACAACAATACAAATTGAACAAATAATAATCATAATTCTTCAAGTTGCTGTTTGTGCTAAATAATTAATATCAGGTAATTTACCTAAACTAAAATTAGTAATTTGATTAATCGTAAATTGAATTGCACTTCCAGGAGCTGTTGAAACTGAAGGATTTAAAATTGCAATTGAAACTGCTTCAAATAAAAATTGTAAAGCAATTCCAACAATAATAAATTTATCAACATTATTATTACCAAATTTAGTTAATGTATAAATAATTGAAGTCCCTAAAATTGATGCAGCAATCGTAATTAATGGTAATAATTGTCTAATGCTTGCTTGATTGCTAATAACATTAGTCCCAAATGAAAAAATATAAAGGGTAATAAAAATAATATTAAGTGAACCAATTCCTAATATTGAAACATCAGCTAAATTATTTTTAGTAGTTTTTTGTAATAATAAACCAGCAACACCAAGTGCACCTCCGCCCATAATTGCTAATAAATATTGTCAAATACGAATGCTAAAAGTTTCTAATGTGAAATAAAAACCATTAGATAATAATGTCAATCCTAAAAATAATAAAACAGCAAAAATTAAATGAAGTGCAATTAAATTAATTCAGTTTCTTTTTTTAGTAGTTAACTGTTTTTGTTTCACAGCTTCAATTACAAAAGTTTTGTCATGAATAATATTATGACTAATTTTTAGTTTTGATCTAACTGTTGGTGTCATAAAATTATCCTTTTTGTTTTCAACCTAAATAAATTAACATTGGCGCACCAATAAACACCATATAAATTGATGAAGGGATTGAAGCAAAAAAAGTATTAAAAGTTAAACCTAAATTCATTACTAATCCACCTAATAATGCTCCTAGTGGAATAATAATCAGATAATTACGTGTTTTAAAAATAATGCGAATAATATGAGGAACAAATAGTCCAACAAAAGCGACATTACCTACAAGCGTAATAGCAGTTGGTACCAAAATTAAAACAATAATCAAACTAATGATTTTCACTAATTTTGTATTGACACCTAAACTTGCTGCTTTATTATCACCTAATTCTAAAATGCTTAAATTTTTAGCAATAAAAATCGAAACGATTGTGCCAATTGCAATTAATAAAATTGCTAAATATAAAATTGTTTCTTGTGATGGGTATAACCCATAAACATTTTCTGCTCCACCAATACTAATAGCAAAAGAAGTTTTTAGGGCATTTTTTGAACTACTTCTTAAAATAAAACTAACTGTTTTAAAAAAGATACTAATTGCTAATCCTGATAAAGTAATTTTTAAATAATCTAAATTTGATTTTTGTCTAATAATAATTAAAATAAAACCAACTGCTAATAATCCACCTAAAAAACCAAAAGCTAAATAAACATACTGAAAAATGTCAGCACTAACAAAACTACCAACTAATACATTCATTAAAATTGCTCCAAAAATAACAGCTTCAGTTGTTCCTAAAGTAGTAGGATCAGACAGAGGATTTTTAGTAATTCCTTGAATAACTGCTCCAGTAACTGCTAAACCAATTCCTGCAATTACAGTTGCAATTGAAATTCATGTTGCTTTTTTAATTGGAACAAGATCAATAAAGTTTAATGAACCAAAAGTTGATCCTGTGGAATTAGTTAAATTATTAATTTGATCAGTATTATTACTAAAAATATTATTAGTACTAAAAATTAAAAACAAATCATGAAAATTGTATTTACCATTATTAGCATAACGAATATTAATTGCTGCTAATGTAGCAACAATAACAATAAACAACAAAAAAGTCACTAGATAGATAAAATATCTAATGACTTTTTGATAATTAATTTGATGATTAACTGTGTTGAATGTTACATGATAAAATTTGGTTCCAAGATCATTTTTTACTTGAGATTTAACACTCATTATTTAAGGCTTTCTTTTTTTGAGATAAAAATTCAAAAAACTATATTTAAAAAGTTATGGGTTTA
The DNA here is from genome assembly GCF_042984175.1 of [Mycoplasma] cavipharyngis. Taxonomy (NCBI): domain Bacteria; kingdom Bacillati; phylum Mycoplasmatota; order Mycoplasmoidales; family Mycoplasmoidaceae; genus Mycoplasmoides; species [Mycoplasma] cavipharyngis. The sequence goes on from NZ_CP155569.1 coordinate 146,677, forward strand.
AATTATCAATATAATCAATAATTTTTTTAATTTCAGCATCAACGTTATGATCAGGATCATAAGCGCCAAAACCAAAATCTTGAATTGTTTTTGCTCCAGTATAACTTAAAGTGATTTTAGCAAACTGGCGTAAACTAGCCCCACCTTGTGCACCTGGTGATGCAACAACTAGAACAATATTTTTTTCAAAGAAAAACTGGTTATCCAAACGACTTAATCAATCTAAAATATTTTTAAAAAAAGCAGAATAGTAACCATTATGTTCAGGTGTGACAATAATAATATTTTGATAATTAGTTAACTTTAATAAAATTTCCTTAACTGCAGTTGGAAATTGTTTGTTAACTAAATATTTAGTAGATAAGATTGGGCAATTATCACGATAATCATTTAAATCTAATAGATCATAAGAACCTGCATAACAAATTTTTTTAGCTAAATCTAGATTAATTGATTGGTGTGTATTAACTGCGGCAATTACTAAAGTGTTATTCATATTTTATAATAAATTTATCCCTTTTTAATTATTTTTTTAATTAAATAATAAATATACAATAATAATAAATTTTAATGAAAAAAAAGTAAAATAATTTTTAATCAGTCAATTTATAAGATATTGACTTGCTTTAATTTCAGAATACTTATTAATTATATGATTGTAAAAAATTATTTTTAATCTTAAATTAAATTTCTTTTTCTCATTTCATAAATTCCTAATGCTACAGCATTAGCATGATCATTTGATGGCATAAAATCAACTTCGGCTTGAATGTGACTTAAATATTTTTTTTTATTTAAATCAACTCCAATGGCAAAACCACAATGTTTTAGAGCAAGATAATCATTTTCCTGATCGCCCATAACTGCAGTTTCAGCAATTTTTAAGTTCATTTTTTGACTAATTAGTTTTAAACCAAAATACTTATTAGTGTTTTTTGGTCCAATTTCAATACTATACTTACTACTTAAATAAAAATTAAACTTATCACCAAATAAATTTTCTAAAGTTTCTTTAAAAGCAACTGCTTTTGGTCGTAATAAAATAACTGAAATTTTATGATATTGCTCATAAGGTAATTGTTGTTGAAAACTAACAACAACACTTTCTTTAAAATTTAATTGAATCATTTTTGCTGCTAAAACTGATTTTTTTAAATAAACAGTATCATAAAATTGTTTGTTTTGATATTTAAAATTTTGTAAATAAAAAATCACCTTTTTTTGATTTAAATATTTAATTAAATCACTTAATTGATCAAAGTCAAAACTTGATTGAAATAAAATTTCTTGATTTAAATTATCAAAAACTAATGCTCCATTCAAACAAATTAAATAGGGCATGTGATAGTTTAAATTAGTTTTAACTGCTTCAAGAAATTGAATTGTTTTACTAAAGTTTCTACCAGTAGCAAAAATAAATTGACCACTAGTTTTTAAATATGAGTCTAAAGTAGTAAAATTTTCAGCACTAATTTTTTTCTCATGAATTCCAAGCAAAAAATTATTACTTTTTTTAGACAATAAAGTTCCATCAAGATCGATTGATAGTAACTTAATTTTTAAAGTATTGATCATAAGGAAAATTTTCAACTTCTTAGTTTGACAATAAAATTAAAAAATAAAATAACGATAAAAAAGCGATTAATTTCACTAAAATCTTAAAATTGATTTAAAATATATATTGCCACATTAATAATAATTGCGAACCATGTCAGGCTAGAAATAGAGCAGCATTAAGCACATTATTATGTAATGTGGTTTTTTTATTGTTGACTTATTCTTATTTAATTGCACAAGAAAATTATTTTTACTATTACTAATTTATAAAAAATCTTTATTAAAAGCTTCAGGTAATAATTCATAAAAATAAAATTTGTGATAATTACCTTGATGATCATAAACAAAAACAGTAGCATTATAAGCAATATGATCAGATAAGGTTTGTCGACACGAACCACACATATTAGCTTTACCAGTTACATCATCAGTTAATAAATGAACTTCATTAATCCGATTAGCATTATTAACTAAAGCATGAAATAAAGCAACTCGTTCAGCACACATTGAATTTGGATAGGCTGAATTTTCAATGTTAAAACCAAAAAAATTACCAGTATCAGTCACTAAAATACAAGCAACATGAAACTTAGAATAAGGACAAATGGCTTTTGGTAAAAGTTCTTTTAATTGTTGAAAAATAACTTTTTTTTCAAATATTTGATTTACTTCGTTCATAATTCTAATAGTGGAGCCAGAATGATTGGTTGATTTCTAATTACAATTTGTTCATTTAATTTTTTGATTCAATTTTGATCGATTGGATTAGATGAGTAAATAGTAATTAAACAATCATTTGCTTTAATTGGATCATTAATTTTTTTATGAAAATATAAACCAGCATGATAATCAATTTGATCATCTTTTGTTTGTCTACCTGCACCAATATGATTAATGATATAACCAATTTTTTGATTATCAAGCAGATCAAAATAACCACTAGTATTTGCTCTAATTTCTACATGATATTTTGGTTGAAAAAATTGGTTGTTTTTTCACAAATTAAGATCACCATTAAATTTTTCAAACCAATTGCAAGCAACATTAAAAGCAGTTTGATCACTTAAAACTTGCTGATATTTTTGTTTTGCAACTGCTTCATTATCAAACAATTGTGTTTTTAGTAAAATATTAATTGCTAAAGTTTCAATTAATGTTGCTAAATCATTAGCCACAGGTTGATTTTTTAAAAAATGATATGCTTCAGTTAACTCAATTAAATTACCAACAGTATGACCTAATGGCTGTTGCATGCTACTAATGTGTAAAACTAAGTCAACTTGAAACCGTTTGGCAACTTTATTTAATTCTGCTGCTAATATTTCAGCACTTTGTTTAGTTAGACAAAATGATCCTGAACCATATTTAACATCAAGAAATAAATAATCAGTTTTTAATGCTAGTTTTTTTGCCATAATACTAGCAACAATTAAAGGAATACAATCAACAGTTGCTGTAACATCACGCAAACTATAAAGAATTTTATCAGCTGGAGCAATTTCTTTAGTTTGTTCAATAATAAAAATACCAGTTTCTTTAAGTTTTTCAAACGCAGTTGTGATATTAAGATTAGTTTGAACGCCTAAAGAATTTAATTTATCAATGGTTCCACCTGTATAACCTAAACCTCTACCAGATAATTTAGCAACATTTAAACCACAAGCAACTAGAATTGGCAATAGAATTAGTGATACTTTATCACCAATCCCTCCTGTAGAATGTTTATCAACAACAATTTTATCACTAACTGGTAATTGATAAATATGACCAGAATTTAAAATTGCTTTTGTTAAATAGTATGTCTCATCTTCATTCATACCATTAATTGCTACAGCCATTAATCAAGCTGTGATTTGATAATCAGGAATCTTTTTAGCACAAATACGATTAATAAATTGATCAATTTCAACTTCTGATAAAACTTGACAATTTTTTTTCTTTTGAATAAAAGCAATAATATCAAAATCGTTTATTGAATTATTATGATTCATGTAAAATATTACTTTTAATTAATGATTATTTTCTTTATCATTTTGATGGGATTGATCATGATCATCACTCAAATCATCACTTTTTGTTTGCATATCATCTAAATGAGTAAAGATATTATCATTTAATTGATTAGTGTCACCTAAATCTTGATCATTTTGATCTTGGTGCATGTTATCTTGATTATGATTAATCATACTATCTTGATGATCGATCATAGTTTCATTTTCAGTTTGATTAATCACACTATCTTCACTATAGTTGATAATATTATCATCATGACTCATATCTTGACTGATGTCTTGATCGGTTTGATTCATTATGTTGTCTTCAGCGTGAGACATCATATCATTTTTTGCATCATCAATTATGTTATCTTCACTATAGTTCATAATTTCATCACCATGATCAATCATTTCAATTTCACTATGATCGATTTTATGATCTTCAGTGTGACTAATCATACTATTATCATCATAATTAGTATAATATTCACCACTTTCATCAATATAATCTGGTTGAGAAAATTGATATGAATCAGAAGCAGCATCACTACTAAATTCTAATTCTGTTTGATCAGTAGTTTCTGTTATTTGATTTTGATTAATATCATCTACTGTGTGTTCACTTGTCATTTGATCATTATTTTCTTGATCAATTGATTGATCATGAACTAAATCTGTATCATCTAATTTGCTTGAATGATTATGTTCACCATCAGTAACATCACTAATCATATATTCTTCATAAATTGATACACCATTAGAAGTACCAATACGTTGTGCTCCAGCTTTAATTAATGCTTTAGCTTGATGATAATTTCTAATTCCACCTGAAGCTTTAATACGAATGTTTTTATCTAATAATGATTTTAATAAAATTATATCTTCAACAGTTGCACCTTTGTTTTCACCAGCAAAACCAGTAGAAGTTTTTACATAATGAGGTGATACAACGTTTAATACTTCACAAACTAAATGTTTTTCTTCTTCAGTTAATAAACCAGTTTCAACAATAACTTTTAGAATACGACCTTTAATAGCACTTTTAATTTTTAATAATTCTTCAATTAAATAGTCCTTATCGCCTTCTTTTAGTTTATTAATATTAATTACAACATCAACTTCAACAGCACCATTAATTGCTAGTGAAGATGCTTCAAAAATTTTTGTTTTAGTATCAGAATATCCTAAAGGAAAACCAACTACACTACAAACCCGCACATCTGAACCCGCTAATAAATCAGCAGCAAATTTAACATAACAACCAGGGACACAAACAGCACGAAATTTATATTCTAATGCCTCTGTGCACAATGCCTTAATATCCTCTTCACTTGCAGACACTTTTAAATTAGTATGGTCAATATATTTATTTATCATCAAAAAAATCTTTCGTACCTTTTTGTCTAATCATAATATTTTTAATTATTTCGATTTGATTAAACCGGTTTTTAAATTATAATATAAAACATTATTAAAGTTGATAATGATTAGTATTTAAGTATGTTGTAATCTAAAAAAATTACCTTATTAAACACCTATATTAATTTTAATAATATATTTTAAAAAAGAAATTATCGTTTTAATAATTTATCATTATTGATATTGATAATTTTTTCACTAAGAAAAGAGCATATCAAATGTCACTTAAAGATTATACTTTAGCAGAAGTTCCTGGAAAAAAATTAGAAGTTAATGATCAGTTTCCTGATTTTAGTTTTTATACTCATAATTTTGAAAAAGTTAGTTTATCTTCATTACCACAAAAAATCAAAGTAATTATGACTTTAGCTTCAATTTCAGGCAGTGTATGTAGTTTACAATTAAAAAAATTATCAGAACAATTAGAAGCTTCTCATAATGTTTTATTGACCATTAGTTATGATTCACCAATCTATACTGCTCAATTTAGTGCTGAAAATAAATGTCATAATGCCATTAATTTTTCATTAGCAGGTAGTGGTGCAGCAGGAACTGAGTTTCTTAAAACATTAGGTATTTATGTGCCTGAAGCAGAGTTTTTGTGCTATCGTTCCATTTTTGTAATTGATGCTAATAATAAAATTCTTTATGTTGAATATGCTCCTAAATTAAAAACAGGTTTAAACTTAGAAGCAGTTAATCAATTTATTGACTCACATCTTAAAACTCATCAATAAAATTTTTAATTAGGAAATAATAAAGTTTCTTGGATTCTTTGGTGAAACGAATTCAAGAGGGTTTTTTATTTAATATAAAATATTAAAACACGATTTTTTTTTAAAAAAATATCATTTTAAATTTAGATAAAAAAATTAGTTGTTTTTATTATTGAGAAATTAATGTAGTTAAACTATTTACTATAATATGAAACTTTATTAAAAGTTGCTTTGTATGTATATAAAATGAACTAGTTATTAAATTAAAATTTAATCATAAATTTTTATATATAAAAAAGATATTAAATAACACTTAAAAATTATTTATTAACAGAAATTCCTGGTCAAAAATTAGAAGTCAATGATCAATTTCCTGATTTTGAATTTTATCTGAATGATTTAGGAAATTTTAGTTTATCTTCATTACCCCAAAAAATAAAAATTATTGTAACTTTACCTACTATTACAGATTCTTTTTTTGCTCCTGAATTAAGAAATTTTATAAAATCTTTAGAAAAATTACCGTCTGATGTTCTAAGTTCTAATGTTTTTTTGCTAACTATTAGTGATGATGCATCAATACCAATTAAAACTATTAGAGAATTTCAAAATATCAGATCGATTAATTATTTATTAGCAGATAAAGGAATAGCGGGAATTGAGTTTGCTCAAAAATTAGGAATTTATTTTCCTGAAGCAAATTTTTTGTGTTATCCTTCTGTTTATATTGTTGATGAAAATAATAAAATTACTTATGTAAAGTATTCAGATTCCTTATTGGGATCTTTAAATTTAGCAATAATTTATAATAGGCTTTTATGGGAGTATGCACCTCCTCATAGTACGACAAATGCCCTTGTTTCATACAGACGCTAATTGTTACATAAGTGTTTTGATATTATTCGATAAATATTTATTCAGTTAATGAAATAAGTAACAAACAAAACTACATAAATAAAAAAACCCTTGGATTTCTTCTAAGAAAAGAATTCAAGGGTTTTTATTTAATAAATATGGCACGCTCGGAGGGTCTCGAACCCCCAACCTTCTGATCCGAAGTCAGATACTCTGTCCAATTGAGCTACGAGCGCAAATCTTTTTTAGGTAACTATAATTTTAATTTAGTTTAAAAATTTTTTGCAATAATTTTTTTTAAAAAACTTAATTTTTATTTTTAATCACTATTTTAATTTATTTTTTTCATAAACTAAATTTAATATTGATTATTGATTACTAAAAGTTTGTTTTTTTCTAACAATAGAATAAGTGAATTAATCTATTTTAAAAATATTGTTGTTAAAAAAGTTTTGATACGTTTTTAATTTAATCATAAGATTTTTAACTATTTTAATTTTATTAAATTAGTTGAAATATTTAGTTAAGTTAGTTAAAATATTTAAAGAAGTAATTTATGATTTTTAAAAGAAAAGAGCATTATTAAAAGTCATCTAAAGAAAATTCTATTTTAAAAAAACTTCCTAACTAAAAAATTATAAGTTGATGATTAGTTTTCTGAATTTAACTTTTATGCATACAATAGTGTTGAAAAAATTAACTTATCATCATTACCACAAAAAATAAAAGTAGTTATGATTCACCATTTTCTCTTTCTGATACTGAATTTTTATTACCAACTGATGATACAGGAATTGAATTTCTTAAAACATTAGGAATTTATATTCCCGGAGCAGAATTTTTATGCTATCCTTCAATTTTTGTGATTGATGCTAATAACAAAATTCTTTGTGTAGAATATGCTGACTCTTTAGTAAATCCCTTAAAATTAAGAAAAGTTAATGATTTTATTAAATGATATATTACATACAATCAATAAAATTGTTTAAATAAAAAAATAAACTCATCCTTGGATTATTTGATTAAATGAATTCAAGAGGTTTTGTTGTTAATAAATTAATTTAATTAAACTGATTTTTAAATTAAAATTTTAATCATAAATTTTTGAAAAGAAAAGAAGATATTAAATGGCACTTAAAAATTATTTATTAGCAGAAATTCCTGGTCAAAAATTAGAAGTTAATGATCAATTTCCTGATTTTGAATTTTATCTGACTGATTTAGGAAATTTTAGTTTATCTTCATTACCCCAAAAAATAAAAATTATTATAACTTTACCTACCATCACAGATTATTTTTTTGCTCCAGAATTAAGAAATTTTTTAAATTCTTTAGAAAGATTACAAGAAACATATGAGGATATTGAATCTAATATTGTTTTATTAACTATTAGTGATGATCCAATGCTAAATAAAAATATTGAAAATATTGAAAAATTTAAACATATTAGATCAATTAATTATTCATTAGCAGATAAAGAAATAGCAGGAATTGAATTTGCTAAAACATTAGGAATTTATATTCCTGGAGCAAATTTTTTGTGCTATCCTTCTGTTTATATTGTTGATGAAAATAATAAAATTATTTATGTAAAATATGCAGATTCTTTATTGGGATCTTTAAATTTAGCAAAAATTAATCAAATTATTTTATCAATGTTAGAACCATCTGAATCTTCTTATGAAACTGTTCTTTATAAAAAATAAATAATTAAGAAAAAAACTGAATTTATCAAAGCATTAAAGATTGTTTTTTTCAAGCAAAGTTTTTTTAAATTAATTGCTAATATTAAAATTTTTTACATATTTTTTAAAATAACAACAAATAGTAAACCCCTTGAATTTTTATAAATTAAATCCAAGGGGTTTTTATTTTTAATTTGAAACTTTTAATTAAATTATTTAAATAATAATAACTTTATTTTAATTTAAAAATTTTTTGCAACAATCTTCTTCAAAAACCTAATTGTTTTTTTTGATTATGATCTAAATCACTTTCTAATAAATTAGCTTCATTAAGAAGTTGATCATCAGTAAAGGTTCGATTTTTTTCTGGTTTAGGATAAGTGTATTGATCATCATTAAGAAAATTAACAACGTTTAAATAATAACGTCCTGGTTGTTCTAAAAATGGTAAATAACCAGCATTTTTCATAATTAATGATTTGACTTTAAGAAAATTGTTATCAAAAAATTCCACATCTTCATTAACAGCAGTGAATTTACTATTAGCTCCTAAAATTAGTAATAAAGGAATGTCACCAATCGCTTGATAATATTTTTCTTCTACTTGGTGTAAAAAGCCAATGTTATAAACTTCTTCATATAAGTTTTCAAAATTTGCTTTATTGCGAATTAAATAATTTAATTCAGAAACTAAATCTTTTTGATAATCATTATATTGAACTAATTCTTGATAATTAGCAAACTTATAACTTTGTGATAAACATAAACTTTGCAAGTCTAATGGTAAAACTAATCTTTTATAATCATTAACACTACGAAAACTTGCTAAAGTTAATGGAGATACAAAAATTAATTTATTAATATTGCCCTTCATTTGAGCAGCTACAGCAGCAGCTACAAGTGCACCAAAACCATGACCAATAATTGTTAATTCATCTAAATTGTTTTCTTTAATATATTCACAAACTAAATTTACAATTCCTTCAAATTGTAAATTAGGTTGAACTAAACTATTACCATGACCTGGATAGTTAATGGCACGATATTCATAGTAAGTAATTTTTTTAGCAAATTTTTCATGAACAACATAATTAGAAATTAAGTCTGGTAAAAATAAAATTTGACCTCTAATTTCAAAGAAATTTTTCATGTCATAAGCTTTTTGACCATGAAAGTAAGTGTCCAAATTTACTAAATTAGAAGAATTGACAACAGAATTGTTAAATTCTTGATTAATAGTCAAATTAGTATCTTGTTGCATATTCATATTGTTTTTAATATTTTTTATTTATTTTGAATCTTTATTAAGAATTATACAATATTGCTTGTTTTTTATTTGATTTTTCATAGTTTTTAAGATTAATTTATTTTTATATAATTAATTCAAAAAACTAACAATTCTGCTTTTTTAGTTTTTTTGCATAATAAATAATGATTAATATAAGAAAAAATATTTGATCATTAATTTATGCAAATTAATAAAAAATTTTTGAAATTTAAATTTTGACAATGAAAATCAATTTTACAATCAACATCTTGAGAAAACTTATTTTTTATTCTTGTTGTCTCTCTAATTTTATTTAATTGAATTTTTAATCGTTTCAATTGAGTGCAATTACTATTTTTACCTTTATTTTTTTATTTTGCCTATTATTTCAAATTATCTTGAACTCAAAAAGTAATTACTATTTGTTTAGCAATTATTATTGCTTGACTCACTTCTTGAATTCAACTTAATGTTCAAAAATCAATTTTTAATTTATTATGACCTAATAATTATTTGCATCAGCAAGCAATTGAATTAATTGATCATAATTATGGCAAATCTAATGGGGCAATACTAATTAAAATGCTAATTTTAAATGTTAATAATTTTGATCATAATCTTTATTTTGATTTTAAAAATTTAAGCATTTTACATTTAGTTGTAGCTAGTGGAATTCATTTTTATTTATTATCAAGAATAATTAAAAAAATTTTCTTTTTTAGTCCCAAACTAGGTCAATTAATTGCTAATTTAGTTTTAATATTTTATTTTGTTTTAATTGATTTTAAATATCCAATCTTTCGTGTTTTAATTGATTATTTGCACCAAAAGAAAAATCATAAATATTTTTATGGTGGATGATCAAAAACAGCAGTAATCTCAATGCTTTTTAATTTAAAAATTTTTTTGAATTATAGTTTTTTATTAAGCATGGGCATTATTTTAATTATTCGTTTTATTAGTAGTTGCAAAATTAGTTCTAAAATTTTAGTTTGACTAATTATTAATTTTTTAATTTGAATTTATTCATTAATTATTTTCTTACCATTTACTAAAAAAATTTATTATTTTGCAATTTTAAACAATTTCATTTTTTCAGCAATAATTTTAACTTTTTATTTAGTTTTATTTTTTGGATGATTTATAATCTATTTTGTTGTTATAATAGAACACTTAATTGGTTGGTTGATTAAAATTATTGATTTTCTAACAATTAATAAATCTTGGTATTATCTTGAATTTTGAAATAGTAGTTTTTCGCAAATAACAATGTTATGATTTTTAATAATGATTTATTCAATATATTTAGGATCAAAAAAATTAATTAACACTTAAAAAAATTATGATTAATTTATATTATGCTACTGATCTTGGGATCTTAGCAGAAATTAAAAGAAAATTTATTGCAAATAATCCTGAATCTCAATCAATTACAGTTAAAGATTATCAATCACTTTTTGAATCTTTAGAACAAAATAGTTTGTTTTTTAGCCCTAAAGCTTTTGTTTTAAATGATGTCTTTTTCTTAACTAATGAATCACATGATGGCATTAAAAATAGTGATAGCAAAATTAATAATCAAATGATCGATCAATTTGTTGATATTATATCTAACTTGAAAAAAAATCAAATTAATGTTTTAATTTTAGTAAATTGTAATCATTTATTAAAAAATTCAAGTATTAATAAATTATTAAATTTAGTTGATAATAAAGATCATAAAAAAGCTAGTTTAAATGTTTTAACAAAACAGAAATATATTGATCAATGGGTTGAAAAAAGCAAAATTAAATTTGATTATAAAGTGAAAGATTATTTGTATGATTTTTTTCCTAAAGATGCTAAATTCATTGATGAAGTTTTTTATAAAATAAGTTTATTAAATTATAAAAAAATTACTTATGATCAAATGCAGCAATTAGTTGGTAATTTTCAACAACAAGATTTTTATATTTTATTTGATCGTTTATTATTAGCAGATCATTCGTGGCTAACAATTTTTCATAATAAGTGTAATAGTGTTGAAGATGCTGTTAAATTATTAAACATTTTGAATTATAAAATTGAAGAATTATTTTATTTTGTTTATTATAAAGAACAGCGTTTAGATCTTAATCAAATTGCTAAAGCAATGAAAAAACCACCTTTTAGCCTCTTTGTTTATAACAATATTTATAGTAAACTTGGCAATAAATTAAAAAGTAAATTAAACAAAATTATTGTAGACTTATATAAGTATAATGTTTTAACAAGAACAGAAGAATCAATTAGCGTTCTAGGACTTAAAAAAACTTTATTATCATTTTAAAATAGAAATAAGAAACTCAGTTTGGAGAATCACAAATGATTAATGATGCAACACTCAATTCTGAGCAGGTAAAATTAAAAAAATATTTAGAAATTCTTTTAACTTCACAGTTGATTGTTAATGATTTGAAAAATTCAGAATTAAAACAAACCTTGTTAAAAGCTTTAAATATTTTTTATTATTTGTCAGAAAAAATTGGTCGTTTAAGTGAAGCAAGAAAAATTATTGAGCAGTACAATAGTTTTTCAGAAGAGAAATTTGTTTTATCAAAAAACATTAGTTATCAAGAAGACTATCAGTTAATTGATGATGTTAACTATTTGAATGTTTTCATTAAAAATGTTTATGGTGAAGAAATTACTTCTTTAAAAAAAATCGAGCCTAATAAAGATCTTGATGCTAATTCACTTGACAATAATTCTTTTGTAAAATCAAATCAATTTGATCAGAACAATATTAATAATAAAACTAAATCTGAACAAATTCAAGAATCATATAGTGCTTTTAATGGTTTTGGTTTTGGAACTAATAAAAACTTACGTCAAGTTTTTGATGAAACAAGCAAATCATTATTTTTGCAACAACAAATTCAAAAAGAAATTAGTAATGGTAGTTTATATATTTATAAAACTAAACCACGTGAAATTATTTTTCTAAAATATTTATTATTAGTGTTTTTTAGTTTTGTAACTATTTTGTGTATTATTTTTTCAATTGCAATTTTTCTGAATACAAAAACGCTTCTTAGCATTCAACAACTTGAAAACATTCTTGATAAAAACATTGTTGATAGTTTGAGAACTAGAAACCAAACTGATATCCCATTATTTCCAATTAACACAATTAGTGTAACGCTTTTATTTTTAATTTTTTCTGTTTATATGCAAATTCGAATTTATCGTGAATTGTGAAATAATGATAATGACAACACTAAATACTTTTTGTCAACAAAAATTTTAGTTTTAATTATTTTTTTAATTATTATTAGTTTAGTTTTAGATCGAACTGGTGTTTTTATTAATTCCATTTTTCGCTTTGCTAATAATGCCATTAATTATTTTAGTAATACTGAACCTAATTCTGCTAATGTTGCTTTATATAGTACAATTTACTATTCTTTCATGTTAATCATTATTTTTTCTTTAATTTGCATTTTATTACTTGTTGCTGCTTTTTTCTTTAATCCTAAATTCGATCGTCAAAAAATCGATCAAAGAATTAATGAAATTAATTTAGAATTAAGTCGTTAAAATTTCATTTATTAATTAAATTGAGGTTATTTGCTACAAATAATTTTTATTCTAAAAATCAAATTGCCAAAAAACAACTTAATCAAGTTAAAACATTTGCTCAAAATCAAAATAAGTTAAAAAAATCTTGGAAACAATTAATGATTTTTTTGTTTCCAACCTATCCAGTTAGTCCTTTTGCTTCTGCTAATTACATCGTGTTTTTAGCTGTATTTGTTGCTTTACGTTTGATTATTGGCAAACTTTCAATTCCAATTCCAGTTTTTATGACTCGTTTGTCATTTGCTTGAACTCCAGTTTTTCTAATTGGTTGATTTTTTGGACCAATTTATGGTTTTTTTATTGGCTGAATTAGTGATAGTTTAGGATTTTTATTAAGTGGAGGAGCGACTTGATATATTTGATATGCAATTCAAGAACCAATTATCGCGCTTTTTGCTGGCTTGATTGGTGGAATTGAACGAATTTGTCGCAACTATAAAAAAATTTGAATCCATCTGTTAGTGCAACAAATTTTTTTAGCAGGATTTTTAGCAGTTACTTATTATTATGTGATTGATTGGTTTAATAATCACAATAATGTTGCTGAGATCAAAAAGTGATTTAGCTTAAGTTCATACATTATCATTTTGACATTTTTAGCAATTTATTATTTAGTCAATCAATTTTTAGTCTTTTTTGCTATTTTTTATAAATGAGAAAAAACAGTAATTTTGTTATACGCATCGATTTTAGTCATTAGTATGATTGTGCTTTGATCTTTTTTGTTGGGACCAAAAATTTTTATTATGTATTATGCTTTTGTTCACAATGGTAATTCACCAAGTAATTTAAGAAAATATGGCTTAATTTTTTATTTAATTCCTAGAATTTTGCGTGAATCGGTTTTTACACCAGTTAAAATTGTTGTTTTAAGTTCTTTAATTTTGACATTAAGTCCAATTTTTAAACGACTTAATAATAAAATTCAAAACTCTTATGAACCTGAACTAACTAGATCATTTTTTAAAAATAAAAAATTATTTTCCAAAATTGATCATTAATTTTGATAATGTTGCAATTTTCAAACATTATAAAATCAAAATCTATCTTCTTTTTATAATATAATATTAAAAGTAAAGTCAAGAAGTATTTTAAGGATAAAACGATTTGTTTATTTAATCAGTTGAAAATTATATGGCTAAATTATTCTCAAAAAAAAATCAAAATTTAAGTTCTAATAACAAAGAGTTCAAAAACGAAAAAATCAAAGAAAAACTCTTTTTTATTGTCATTAGAGATATTGTCTATAAAATTTTTATCGGCTGTTTTCTAGGGGCTTTTATTTTATTTTTCACTTTTGCAATTTTATATAATACATCAACTTATGTTAATCTTGCTTTTTATTCGGGTTTAGGATTAATTACTTTTTTACTATCTTATTTGATTTCAATTTTCTGAGTTCGTAAGTTAGTGAAAAATCAAGATCCTAATAATAATCAGATCGTTAAAAAAAGTTTAATTATTAGCACAATTGTAACTGTGTTAATTTATTTTTTACTAGCTTGGTTGTTAATGATTTTAATTGGAACTTTTAATGGTTTTGGAATTGCTTTTGCTAATACAACTAATTCTGTTAATGCTTTTAGTGAAGAGTCTGAAAATTTTTATTCGATCAAAGTAACAGGTTTTATTTTGTTTTATATTACAATTGCTGCTGCGATTTTTATTTTTTTAGGCTATTGATTTTATTTACGTTTTAAAAATAAAGCTAATGTTATTTTTAATGCTAGAAGAAAACAAATTCAAAAAGTTCGTGATGAAGCTCAAAAACGAATTTAATTAACTATTATGAAAAAAACTAAAATTAACATTCCATTTGTTTTACAAAGATATCAGACAGAAACTGCTATTGATCCAGTTGAATTAACTAAAGCAGAATTAAAAAAGAAAATTTTAGCCAATACTTATTTATATGATCGTTTTGATCGTTATTTAGGTCGTAAAATTTATACTAAACCAAGATATAGCAACCATACTAGATCTTTAATGCAAAAAATTTCTAAGATGAAATTAGATCATAATTTAGTTATTGGTAGATCAATGAACCAAAATTTAATTAATAGTATTAAAGCTAATGCTTATAGAACTGTGATTAAACAACGAATTAATGATCTGAAATTTAATTATCAATCTTCATTCAATAATCATCAGTTACCAGATAAACTAGATTTACGTTATATTTATCAATTAGATTCAGTTTATAAAGAATTTGATCAATTATCACAATTAAACCAAAATCTTCTAGGATTTAATTGTGAAATTCGTGATTATGATAATTATCAAACTAGTGGTGCTGATTTAGCTTCATTAAGAAATCGTGGCTTAAAAGATCAAGATCTAATCTATGGTAATCATGGTCAAATTTTCATTGACAAACAATTGTTTTTAAAACTAACCCAACTTCCATTTAAAACTAGAAAAATCAATTTGCCTAGTAAAGATTATGAGTGGACCTTACCTAACTATGTCAAAAGTTTACACTATAATAATGGCAAATCTACATTATTTGAAACTAAAAAGTTTCTTGATGAGAAAAAATAGTAATTGATTAAATTAAAAAAATCAATAAAATATCTTATGGTTTTATCTTTAATATTCCATAAGATATTTTATTGTTTAGAGATATCTAAAATTATTTATGAATGATCAAAAACAATGAAAATTGCATCATCAAATTATTATTGATCAATTATTAGCACAAAAATATTTGGCTCCTAATTCTTTACAAGAAGCAATGTTGCTTAATTTATCACAGAAAGGCAATCATATTTTAGTTGCTCCTACTGGTATGGGTAAAACATTAGGTTTAACAATTTATTTAGTTGATTTTTTATTATCTCACCCTAATTTACAAGCCTTTTTTGTTTTTCCTACTAAAGAATTAATTCAACAAGTTTTCAGAATTTGCAAACAGTTATCATTTAATCAACTAATTGAAATTAGTCAATTAAATCATAAAATTAAAATTAATAATTTATTAAATAAGCAATTAATTTTAACAACTCCAAAACAATTACAAGATTTTGGATTAATGATGCAAAAAGAGCCAACAAAATCTAAAATGATTTTAGTGCTTGATGAAGTTGATACTTTAATTGAAGCAGGTTTTTTAAATGACATTCAAACTTTTATGCAAATTAATAAAAGTCTTATTATTAAAAAAATTGCTGCTTCAGCAACAATTCGTAAAGGTTTAATGCAACAGTTAAAAATTTGATTCAAAACGTATCATTCCTTAATTTTTAATAGTAAAAAAATTACTAATAGCCAGCATTATTATTTAATTACACGCAAAGAAAAGAAAAATCAAGATTTTCTTACAGTATTAAATTATGCTAAAAATTTAACTGGAACAATTGTTTTTTTTAATAATCAAGAAGAATTAGTATCTACTTATCAATATTTAATTACTAATTCAGAGATTAGACCAATTGTTTTATATGGCAAAATGAGTCATCGCGAACGTACTAAAGCAATGAATTTAATTCATCAACGTGATTTAGTAATCATTTTTGCTACTGATCTTTTAGCACGAGGAATTTCAATTAAACATGTGCAAACAGTAATTAATTATAGTTTACCAAAAGATCAAATTTGATATTTACACCGTTCAGGTCGGACTGGAAGATATCAGCAACCAGGAAAAATTATTAATTTAATTACTGATCAAGAATTTATCAAAATTAACCAGTTAACTAAAAAAAGTTTAAAATTTTTTGAAGTAAAAATTTTAGCTAATAATCTTGTATTTAAAGATCGATCTTATCAAAAAAAATCACTTAATCCACAATTATCACAACAAATTAAACAAATTATTGCTCAAGCAGATAAACGAGTTAAACCAAATTATAAAAAGAAATTAAAGAATAAAATTAAGGCTGCTAAAAATAAAGTAAAGCGACAACAAATTGAAGCTCAAGTAAAACAAAAGTTAATTAATAAATGAAAACAAGAGTCAATAATTAAAAAAAATAAGCAAATCAACGATCATTAATGAAATCTTGATATTCATACCAATATTTAAATCGTTTTTTGTTTTGCAATATTTATTTAATTGCTTTAATGATTGCTATTATTTTAGATCTAACAACAATTAGTCAATTTAAAAATTTTACTTATTCTTTTTTATTAGCCACTGTTTTTAGTGTATTAGCAACTTTTTTGAACCAATTAATCCATCAAAAAATTTTTTTTAAGTTTAGTTCAAGTTTAGTTAACCAAACAGTTAGTACATTAGAAAAATCACTAATTAAGTTTTATTTAATTTTAACTTATTGCTTAATTGTGATTTGCACTTCATTTGGTTTATTAGTTGCTTTAGTAGTTAATCAATTAATAAAGCAAACTATTTTTGATATCTATTTTGTTTTATTAGGAATCGTTCCTGGACAATTAGGACAAATTATTAGTTTAATTTTTGTATTTGCTAAAAAATTTATTATTAAATATAAATTATAAAAAAAGGTATAAAATTTAGTTTATTCAAAAACTTGAGAATTTTCTTTGATGATATTGAAATTTGTAAAGGATCTGATCTATGGGCGATAATAATCCTAGATTTATTTCGTATGTTAGTCAACCAACTGATCAAATTTGAAGTTTTTTAGCAGTTACTCTTTTGATTTTAGGAGTAGGAATTTACTATTATTTTAGTTTAAAAAAACTTAATGGGTCAGAACTACCAAAAGGATTAGCTTTTTTAGTAATGCTTTATGTTGACTGGATTCGTGAAACAACAAGAGAAACATTAGGTAAACGTTATGAATCATATTCATGATATTTTATTTATCTTTTCACTTTGTTATGAACTTCTAATCTAATTTCGATTGCTGGAATTGAAACTTTAGGTTCTTCATTTACTGTTCCTTTATCTTTAGGAATTATTACTTTCTTATTTACTTTTTATTTTGGAATTAAACACCAAAAACTAAGTTATTATCAAGAATATATTAGTCGGTTGAATTTTAATAATAAATTTAAAATTTATTTTCCTGATCCTTTTAAATGAATCGGTAAATTAAGTCGAATTTTTTCTTTAATATTTCGATATTGGGGTAACATGTTTGCTGGTTCATTAATTATTGGTGCGCTTTATGAGTTAATTGTTAATAACTTGTTAAATGCTAATTTAGGTTATCTAGGAGTAGTACTAACAGGATTTGTTTCTGCACCATTAAGGATGTACTTTGATATATTACCAGGATTAATTCAACCATTAATATTCATGTTACTAACTTTATCATATTGAAGTAGTGAGGCTAATTTGAGCGAAGCTGATGTTAAATATCTGCCTGAAAAAATGGCTCATAAAAAATATTTCACTTCTTTTTCATTAGTATTACCAGAATATTTATAAGTTTTTAGAATTAGCAATTTGATTTATTAAGTCAAATTTAATTTTGTAATTTATTTTAATTTTGTGAAAGAAAAATTATATGTCAGATAAATTTAATATTTTAGTTAGTTGATTACACCAAATTCAACAAGTTAATCAAACTCATCCAATTTTAGATGTCACTGAAGTTAATGTTAGTAATAAACTAGGTGGTTTCATTGGTGCAGGAATTGCTATGATTGCTGGGTTAGGCTCAGGTCTTGGTCAAGGATATATTGGTGGTAAAGCGATTGAAGCAATTGCTCGTAATCCTGAATTGCAATCAAAAGTTTTTCGTCAGTTTATTATTGGTGTTGCTGTTGCTGAATCAACAGCAGTATATAGTTTAATTATTGCTTTATTATTAATCTTTTTGGGCTAATACCAGGATTTTAATGATCAAAAAAAGATAGGTCAATTTATTACATGGAATCATTAATTTCTCATTCTTTAACATTTTTTAATAATGCAACCGCAAATTTATTCCAACAAGCTGATGAATCAGTTTTAGGATCTGATAATTTTTTTGAAAAAATTATTCCTAATGGTTGGATTTTAGCAGCTCATGTTTTAAGTGCGATTTCAGTAGTAGCAATTATTCTTTTTTTAATATGACACCCAACAAGAATTTACATGCAAAAACGTCGTAAGTTGTTTAATCAAAATTTAAAAGCAACTGAAGATCATCGTGCTGAAGCGAGTCGTGATTTAGCTGAAATTAAACAACAAAAGTTAGAAGTACAAAAAACAATTAGTGAACTAATGTTTCAATCACAAAAAGATGCTGAAAAAATTACTAATCAAGCAGTTAATAGTGCGCTTGAAAAAGCCCAACGGATTCAAGAAAAAGCAGCTTTAGAAGTTGAAACACTGAAAAAAAATGCTCAAGCTAAAATTAATGCTAGTGTTTCAGATTTAGCAGTCGAAATTGCTGAAAAAATTATTAATGAAAAAGTCAATAATGAAATTAACCAACGTTTTATTGATGAATATTTAAATTCATTAAACTAATATTGTGATGAGAAAATATATTTTTTTATACCAACAATTTGCTCAAGCAATTTTAAGTTTTTTTAATGACCAAGCTAGTTTAGAAAAAGTCAATGAACAAAATCATCGACTTTTATCTTTATTACAAAATAATCCTGAAATTGTTAATATTTTTACTGATTTTTCAATTATTGCTTCAAAAAAAATAACTTATTTAGAAGCAATATTAGCAGTTGAACCATATGATCAATATTATGTTAATGGATTAAAGTTATTTCTTGATCATGGTCATGGCTATTTCTTTTTAGATTTAATTGAAACAATTGATGCTCAAGTGTTAAATAAATTAAACATGAAATTAGTCCAAGTTGAATCAGCATATCCTTTAACTGATCAACAAAAAAGTAAATTAGAAGCTGGTTGAAGCAAAAAATATCAAGAAAGATTAGTTTTTAATTATCAAGTTGTTCCTGAAATGGTGTTGGGAATTAATATTCGAGTTGATGATTATGTTGAAGAATATTCATTACAATCACAATTAAAAAATTTACAAAACAAAATTAAGAAAATTGTTAATTAGAAGGATTTTTTATGTCTGATGCCAATTTAAAATTAGACCAATATAGTGCTGTAATTCGCAAGTTAATTCAAGAATATCATAAAGAAAAAATTGTTGATGAAACTGGAATTGTGATTAGTAATGGTGATGGTATTGTTACTGTTGGTGGACTAAAAGAGTGTTTGTTAAACGAATTATTAGAATTTGAAGATGGGCGCTTAGGAATTGCCTTTTCACTTTTAGCTGATGTTGTTGGGGTTATTATGTTAAGTGATTATTTGAACATTGTTGAAGGTAGTAAAGTTAAACGCACCAAAAAAGTTGTTAATGTTCCAGTTGGTGATGCTTTATTAGGTCGAATTGTTGATGCTTTAGGTCGTCCTTTAGATAATAAAGGAATAATTAAAACTGATTTATATCGTCCAATTGAACAAATTGCTCCAGGGGTTATGGAACGAAAATCAGTTGATCAACCATTAGCAACAGGGATCTTAAGTATTGATGCGATGTTTCCGATTGGTCGAGGTCAGCGGGAATTAATTATTGGTGATCGTCAAACTGGTAAAACTTCAATTGCTCTTGATGTTATTATTAACCAAAAAAACCAAAATTGTTATTGTGTTTATGTTGCAATTGGTCAGAAAAATTCAACAATTGCTCAAGTAATTAACACTTTACAAGATAATCATGCTTTATCATACACCACTGTTGTTGTTGCATCTGCTTCTGATTTACCAGCATTAAAATATATTGCCCCATTTTCTGGTGTGACAATTGCTGAATATTGAATGAAACAAGGTAAAGACGTTTTAATTGTTTATGATGATTTATCAAAACAAGCAGTTGCTTATCGTACTTTGTGTTTACTATTAAAACTACCTCCTGGTCGTGAGGCATATCCTGGTGATGTTTTTTACTTACATTCACGTTTATTAGAACGAGCAGGAAGACTAAATGCTGAAAATGGTGGTGGATCAATTACTGCTCTACCAATTATTGAAACTCAAGCAAATGACATTTCAGCATATATTCCAACTAATGTTATTTCGATTACTGATGGTCAATTATTTACTAAAACTAATTTATTTAATTCAGGTCAACGACCTGCAATTGATACAGGTTTATCAGTTAGTCGGGTGGGATCTGCTGCTCAAATTCCAGGCATTAAAAAATTAAGTGGTTCATTAAAATTAAGTTTAGCCCAATATAATGAGTTAAACATTTTTGCTCAATTTGGTTCTGATTTGGATGATAATACCAAAATTGTTCTAGCTCATGGTGAAAAAACAACATTAATGTTACGTCAAGTTAATAACCATCCTTATCAGCAAGTTGATGAAATTTTATTACTTTATATTATTGATCAACAATTTATTAAATCAATTCCTAAAGAAGAAATTATTAATTTTACCCAGTATGCTGTTAAACAATTTGCTAATACAAAAATTCGTCAAATTTTAATTCATGATTCTAAGTTAGATGATTTTAAATTAAGTGAATTAAATCAGTTTTGCCAACAAACAATTAGATCTTATGGAGAACACTTAAAAGATTTTAGTTCTAATATCAAATAATTTGATCACTATTTAAGATATAAGAAAGTCTTTATGGCTAATTTAGAAATCATTAAAAAACGGATTCAATCAATTGAAGTTACTTCTAAAATTACTTTTGCAATGAAAATGGTTACGACTGTTAAATTACAAAAGTATCAAAAAAAGTATCAAATTTATCAAAATTATTTTGCTGGTTTACTTAATGTTTTTCGTGCCACGATTAATAATGTTGATGTTGATTTGAATATGGTCAATAGGTTGTTTTATCGTTATAATAAAATTAATTTGGAAAATTCAACTAAAATTCTTTATGTTATTTTTGGTTCAGATTTAGGAATGTGTGGTCATTATAATTCTGATTTATTTAAAAATTTAAAAAACACAATTAATGATGCAACTAATGCTGAATTTTTAATTTTTGGAACGAGAATTGCTCGATTAATTAGTTCACAACAACCTGATTGAAAAATTATTAAAATTATTCATCACATTGATAAAGAGTTAATGAATCATGAATTAATTTTTATTCGTGCTTTTGAAGTTTTTGATTATTTCATTAAAAACAATTATCAAAAAATTCATTTTGTTTACACCCAATTTATTAATTCTTTAAAACTAACAATTCAGTCATTACAAATTTTGCCCCTAACTTTAGAAGTTTATAACCGTAAAGATCTTTTTGGCGCCTATTTATCAGAAGATAATTTAGGTAATTATGAATTAGGTTTTAAACCTGAATCAGTTGTTTTAGCCTTAATTCCCCAATTATTTACCCACTTATTTTATGCGGTGTTAATTGAGTCTAAAATTTCTGAAGCATCTTCACGTTATAATGCTATGACTGCAGCAACTGATAATGCTAAAGCGTTATTAGATGAATATAAACTTGAGTATAATCGCACCCGCCAAGCCTTAATTACTCAAGAAATTATTGAAATTATTAGTGGTGCAACTAAAAATCATAAAAAATAAGAAAGATTGATGCTTTTATGAACTATCAAACTGAACCATTGATTAAAAAAAATGGTGTTATTTACCAATTAACTGGTCCTGTTGTTGATGTTAAATTTAGTCCTCAAGATAATCCAACAATTAATGAAGCTTTAAAAATTAATCATCCAACTTCAAATTTAGAAATTATTTTAGAAGTTGCCCAAATTATTGGTGATGATATTGTTAGATGTATTGCTATGGGGCCAACTGATGGATTATATCGTGGCTTGAATGTTGAAAGAACTTATAAACCAATTCAAGCACCAGTTGGTAATGGTGTTTTAGGTCGGATTTTTAATGTTACAGGTAAACCGATTGATGAAAAACCAATGCCAACTAATATTGAATTTCGTTCGATTCATTCATCTCCTCCTAGTTTAGAAGATCAAGCTTCAGAATTAGTTATTTTTGAAACAGGAATTAAAATTATTGATCTACTAACACCTTATGCTAAAGGGGGAAAAATTGGTTTATTTGGAGGTGCAGGAGTTGGTAAAACAGTTATTGTTCAAGAATTAATTCATAATATCGCCATTAATCATGGTGGTTTATCAGTCTTTGCTGGTGTTGGTGAAAGAACTCGTGAAGGTAATGATTTTTATTATGAAATGCAAGAAAGTGGTGTTTTAGATAAAACTGCTCTTGTTTTTGGACAAATGAATGAACCACCTGGAGCAAGAATGCGGGTTGCTTTAACAGGATTAACTATGGCTGAATACTTTCGTGATGATCGGGGTCAAGATGTTTTATTATTTATTGACAATATTTTTCGTTTTACTCAAGCAGGTTCAGAAGTATCAGCATTATTAGGTCGTATGCCTTCTGCTGTTGGTTATCAACCAACATTAGCTTTTGAAATGGGGTTATTACAAGAGCGAATTACTTCAACTAAAAAAGGTTCAATTACTTCAGTGCAAGCAGTATATGTTCCTGCTGATGATTTAACTGATCCTGCTCCAGCAACTACTTTTTCACACTTAGATGCTAAAACAGTTTTAGATCGGAAAATTGCTGCATTAGGAATTTATCCTGCAATTTCACCACTAGAGTCTAATTCACAATTACTAAAACCTGAAGTTGTTGGGATTGAACATTACACAGTAGCGCGTAAAGTGCAACAAATTTTACAAAAATATCAAGAATTACAAGATATTATTTCGATTTTAGGAGTTGATGAATTAAGTGAAGAAGATAAATTAGTCTTCTATCGCGCTCGTAAAATTCGAAACTTTTTCTCTCAACCATTTTTTGTCGCTGAAAAATTTACTGGTCAACAAGGCAAATACATTTCAGTTAAAGAAACTGTAGCTAGTTTTAAAGAAATTATTGATGGTAAAGTTGATCATTTACCTGAACAAGCATTTTTATATGTTGGTGGAATTCAAGAAGTTTATGAAAAAGCTGCTAAAATTCAGGCTGAAAATAAAAAATAATTCAACAACGGACAACTAATCATGAATCAAGATTTTGAATTGCGTTTGCATATAGCAACTCCTAATGGGATTGCTTTTAATGAATTAATTCAAAGTGCTCAAATTAAAATGCATGATGGTTATATGGGAATTAATCGTAACCAATTACCAACAATTCAAATTGTGCAAATTGGTTTAATGACCATACGGTTTTTAAATGGAACAACTAAGGAATATTTACTAGGTCCAGGAACAATGTTAATTGATCAATATTATGCTCAAGTTTATTCTGAGTTTTTAATTGATCCAGATCATATTGATGATAATGAATTTTTAATTGGTCATCAACAAATTGAACAAAAATTATTTGATCAAAAACTACAAGGAATTTTTGACTATAAAACAGAACTAGTTTTGCGTCAAGAAATTGCTAAACTAAGAAAACAATAATTTTAATATGAATTAAATTATTTAGTTTTAAATAACCGATCACCAGCATCACCTAATCCAGGAACGATATAACCATGATCGTTTAATCCTTGATCTAAACTAGCACAATAAACATTAACTTCAGGATGATTTGCTGCTAATTTAGCCATCCCTTCAGGAGCTGCAACTAAACCAATAACACTAATTGATAGAGGTTGATATTTTTTCACAAGATTAATTGCTGCATCAATTGAATTAGCAGTTGCAATCATTGGATCACAAATAATAACATCACTATGTTCCATGTTACATGGCATTTTTTCATAATATTTAATTGGTTGTAATGTTGATTCATCACGGTATAAACCAATATGACCAATACATGAATTTGGCATCAAATCTAATAACGCATCTGACATTGTCAATCCTGCTCGTAAAATGGGAATAATTACAACTTGATTAGTTAAACTATAACCAGTCATTTTCTGCATTGGAGTAGTAATCTCTTTAGAACTGAGCACAAAGTTTTTGGTTGCTTCATATGCAATTAATTGAGTGATTTCATATAAATTATTACGAAAAATAATCGAAGTAGCATTCTGATCGCGCATGCGGGTTAATTTATCTTTAATTAAGGGATGATCTAAAATTTTGTGCATAAAAATTTTTGTTGATATTTAAGAATAATGTTATTTGCTTCATTTTAAATAAATAATTTAAAAACTAGCAAATTTTAATCATTCTTAAACTATTTTTTTAAACGATTTAAATATATGCGATAAGCTCGGTTAGTAAAAATACCAACAAAAACAGAATCAAATGCCATTTTATTAGCTTTTAAATCATAAGCCTTTTTAATTAATGCTTCACTACTAACTAATTCACGATCAACAATAATGAAAGCTTGAATGTATTTATATTTAACATTTTTTAAATATTTATTAGGTACAGCAAAATGAAATAATTGTTCATTCATTGTCACATTAAAAACAACATCTTTTAAATCTTTATGAGGTACACGATTTAAAACTGCTAATCAAGTGAAGATTTGAGTGTTACTAACTTGCTTAAAATCAATTTTTTCTCAATTATTATGATTAAAAATGTTTTTAGATAAATAACTAATTTCTTGATTGAGATTGATTTTAGCTAAAGTTTTAATGCTATTTTGCACTTTTTGAATTAGTTTATCACGATCATAATAATAATGATGATTAACTTGATTATCAATTTCTGATACTTGATTAGTTGGTGCAATTTTTCTAGGTTCATTTAAAACAAAATCAACTGCACCATTTTCTACTTTTCAATAGTTATTAATCAATCCATAATAACATCCTAATAATCCTCATGGAAAAAGAAAGAAAATGTTGTATAAAATTCATTTTTTGATTTTTCATTTTTCCATATGATAGGAATAGTATCAAAATAAAACAATGACAATAGCATTAATGCTAAAAAAAACAGCTAAAACAATAACTAGATGATAAATGTTAAAAATGCTCTTAATGTTATTGCTTTGTTGGGGGTTTAGTGATAAATTAGAAAAAGAAATGAAAATATTAGCAATTAACATTCAAAAAGCAAGACAACAAATCAAATTAGTAATAGCAGCAATAATTGTTGTTGAGCGTAACAAAATAATTAATTGTTTAATTGATTTAATCATCATAAAAAAGATTAGTCTATATTATTAATTCAAAATAAATATTATCTAATTATTATATCTAAATAATAGGTTAATAAAAAAATCCAAGGGTGAAGACCTTGGATTTAAACTATAAGATTAATAATAATATCTATCATATTAAAAAACATTTTTTTGTAACATTAATTTAATCATTAGATATTAATAAAAGATATTTCATATTATTATTAATTTCGCCTAATCTAAAAATTTTGCTCTCTTGTAGCCAAGTTAAAAAAGATCAACTTCTTAAAATTCTAGTCTTAATTTAAAAAACACACATCAATTTTCCTTTATCAAAATAAAGAAAGAACCGATAGTTAATTATTAAATTACAACTAATAACTTCAAAAGAGTAATCATTCCTAACTTTTCACTCAAAAACATCATTGCTAAACTGATTGAAAATGATATTAACAAAAATTCGATATTAATTTTAATTTCAGAAACTAGATATCCAAAAAGTAATGTTAATTTAATATAAACATTCTAATTTTAACACCAATCTTACTTAAATTACAAGATTTTAATTGTCTTTTATTTGAAAATATTTAATAGTTTATAAGTTTGAATTTAATCAACAACTTTAATTAAATTATTTAATTTCTATTTAATTTTTTATTATGTATAAAACAATAAAAACAATAATCTTATTATTTAAATAGTATAATATTGGTGTATAAAACAAACAGGGGTATTTTAATTTATAAGGGACATTTAAGTTCTTATAAGTTAAGATTGAGATAGATCCTTTGAAACTGATCTAGATAATACTAGCGTAGTGAGTTTTGTTTAAAATAATTAACTTTGTCTTTTTTTAGGGCATTTCTAATAAAGTATGTTATTAAAAAAGTAATAAAGTTATTTGAAACAACATTTCAATTAGTTTAACCCCTTTGTGTTATTGATTTAATACAAAGGGGTTTTGTTTTATTAATTATTGATTTGAAAAATAAATATTAATAAAATATGAAATATAAATCCAAAATTATTGTTGCTTTAAGTAGTTTAATTTTTACAATTCCTATATTAAGTGCATGTGCATCAACTAATCCTAAAGTAATTACATTTGCTTTATCAGAAAATTATTTTGGACTTAGTGCAACTAAGAGTTTACAAAAAGAATTACTAACTGAAATTAAAAAAATTAAAACAACAGATAGTAAATATAGTAATGTTTTACTTGAACAAATTAATGTGCGAAAAATTGAAGATTCTAGTACTAAATTACAAGAAATTAATGCTAATAAAGTGCAATTTGCTTTTGTGCCAACATATCAAGTATTTAAATCTGGTGTTAAAGATTTTGATATTGTATTACAAACAGAAACTGATGCTTTTAAGGGTGATGAAACATTATCATACTATTCACCAACAAATAATCCATTAGAAAAAGTTGCTCAAGCATTAAATGATAATTTTTCTAATCCTGCATATAAGACATGATTTGGTAAAAATTCTCAAAAAAAAGAAATAGAAGTTAAAGAAAAAGATCAAAAAGTTGAAGGAACTAATACCAAAAACTGAAATGGAATTCGTTATAATGACATTTATGCTAATCCAAGAAAATTAGTTCCTTTTTATCGTGGCATGATTATGATTTATGGCACAGATGAACAACTTAAACAAATTAAAGATGCTTGAAATAAAAAAGATTGAAACGCTTTTAAAAAATTTGGTATTGCTGGTGGTAAAACTTCTTCTGCAGGAAAATTTGTTTTACAAGAATTATTATTAAAAAAACACTTTAATAATGCCTTTACTACTTTAGAAGAAGAAAAATTAAAAGATAAAAACTTTAAACTACTAACTGGTCAAAGTGGTAGTAATATTGGTTGAACTAATTTAAAAGATTATCACATCTTTTTTGATGATGAATCATCTTATGCGTGAACTCAAAATAATACTACTAATGATCAACATTTTTACACTCCACAAGTTGCTAATACTAAAGCTGAAGTTTTCATGGTAACTAATCCAATGGGTTATGATCTTGGTATTTTTAATAAATCAATTGCAAAACCAGTACAACAAATTATTAGTCAAGCATTTATTAATTTAGCAAAAGCAAACAAAGATCCATATGGTCCATTAGGTGGTTATAATGGTTATAGTTTTGTTAGTCAAAAAAATTTAGACGATTTCCAAAATAAAACTTTAAAAGTTTAATTTCTAAAATAATAATTTTTAGCATTTTTTATTCGATTTAATTGTGTTTTCGATTTTATTTTTTGAATTAAAAAATTTTTTTAGAATATAATTAACAATGAATTTTGAATGTGATTTTTTTGCATTAATCGCAATTAAACTAATTTAACAACAAAAAATAAATTAAAAACAACACATTTAATATTAGATAGATATTTTAGGTTATCGAAATGAAAAAGGAAAAAGAATTAGAAACTGCCTTAGATACAGTACCTAGCACGTTATTAACAGAAATGAAAGATGTTAATCAACAATTAGCAGAGGTGAGTAAAGAAGAAAAAGAATTAGAAAATTACTTACATTCTAATATTTTCAATTTTGTTGAAGCACGAGAAGGATTAGAAGACATTTTTAAAGTACAAGATAATGCTTTAAGAATTGTTGATGAGTTAGATCGTGGATTATTAAGCCTTGATCGCACTATTCCTTTACTAGAAGTGCGTCATTTAACAAAATACTATGATAATTCTCGTCGCCCAGCTGTTGTTAATGCTAGTTTTAAAGTTTATCCAGGAGATTTCCACGCTTTAGTTGGTGCTAGTGGTTCTGGAAAAACAACTTTATTAAATTGTATTTTAAGAAAAGATGCAAATTATGAAGGTGAAATTTTAGTTGATAATAAAATAACTAATAATGTTGAAGCAGATGAATGACTGCCAAAAATTGGTGTTGTTCCTGCTCAGTTTGAATGAGCACCAGATACAGTTTTACATGACTTACTTGTTAATAAAGCAACTGAAGCTGGTAAATCACAATTAGAAGCATTATCATATGCTAGAAGTTCTTTAGAAGAATTAAATTTATGGCACTTAAGAACTCGTCGTATGGTTGAATTGAGTTTATTAGATAAACGAAAATTAGCATTATCAATTGCCTTAATTAATAATCCATACTTAGTAATTTTAGATGAACCTTTAATGGGATTGCAAAAATTTGAACAAGTAGAATTGCTTGTTTCTTTAGCAAAATTACAAGCTGAATCACGTGGAGTTTTAGTTTTAAGTCATTGCATTGATGAATTTAGTGGCTTTGCTAATTTAATGACCATTTTATCTAAAGGTCGTGTTTTCTTCTCTGGTTTAGTAAAAAGTTTACAATTACAAAATCAATACAAATTTTTAGTACAAACTACTGATAACCAATTAGCACTTTCCTTATTGAAAAAAATTAATTGTAAGTATCGTTACAATGAAGTTTCTAAAACAATTTTAGTTAAATTTGATGGTCAATTAAATTTATTGTTATTCCAAAAAGAATGTGCTGCTAAAAATATTATTATTAATGATTTAAAACATGCTGCAACTAGTCTTGAAGATTTATATGTTGTTTTATTAAAAGTAGGCACTAGTGATGCCATTCGTGAAATTTATGAATATCGTGCTAATCATGAAAAACAAAAAAAAGAATTATAGTTTGTTCTCATCAAATCATAATTTTTCATCAAAAAATTAATAAAAAAACCTCAACTGCCAAAAGTTGGGGTTTTTTCTACTAAAAGAAAAAATTAATTTACAATGCCACGAAAACATTTAATTGCTGCTCAAATTAATTCTAAACAACAAAATAGAGCTAAATTATTACAAAAATTATCTAAAGAAATTAAGGCCGCTGCTAAAGAAGGAACTAATCCTAATATTAATCCACGTTTAAAATTAGCAATTGAAAAAGCATTAAAAAATAATTTATCACAAGAATCAATTAATAAAAACATTTATGGTAATCAAAAAAATGAAGCCTTTTTAGTTCATTATGAATATGAAGTTTTTGCTCCTGAAAAACTAAAAATAATTATTAGTGCACTAACTGATAATGCTAATCGGACAATTGCTAATCTTAATAGTTATTTAACAAAAATTAATGGTCAAATAACTAAACAAAATGCTGTGAAAATTTATTTTAAAAATTTAGGGATTATTTGTATTGCAAACACTAAAAATAATCAAATAATTACTGAAAATGATTTAATTAATGATTTAATTGATTATCCAATTGAAAATGTGATTTTTGATCATGATAATATTGAAATTGAAACGATTGCTGATCAATTTTATTTAGTTAAAACGCAATTAGAAAAAAATGATTATCAAATTTTAGCAGCTGAAAAAAGATGGGTTGCTGATGATCTAATTAATGTTTCAAAAGAATTAGCACAAAAACTAACTCGTTTTTTTGAACAATTAGATCAAGATGATGACATCCAAGATGTTTATAGTAATTGAATTGAACAATAATTAAAAATTATTTTAATGAATTAGACGCACATGCTTTTTTAATTCGTTCATAATGATTAGGATGTTTTTCTTTAAGAATGTTAGTGAAAAAATCAATAATTTTTCAAGCAACGCCATTATTGTCATTATCAAATTTAGTAACACCTTTAGCAACAAATTTAGTTGTTGTTTTACTATTTTTCATTGCATAACCATAATGAGCACTTGATAATAATGAAACATCATTATAACCATCTCCAAAAGCAATTGTTTGATCTCAAGGAATACCATAATAAGATGAGAAAAAATTTAAACTATTACCTTTGTTAGCAAAAGTAGTATTAACTTCTAAAATGTGAGAACGATCATTTAAAGATCACATTTGACAAGTCAGAGTTTTAATTTTACTTTTAATTAAAGTAATGACATAATCAATATCAACATTAACTGATAATTGAATTAAAATCGAAGGAATATTGCGTTTTTGTTCAAACAACTGATCAAACCCTAATAAAGGTTTATCTTTTTTTAAATCCATATGAAACCATTGTGATAAAGCAGCAATATTTTCTTCATTTAATGGACGATAGGTTCTTAAGTTTTGTCCATCTTCTACAATAATATTTTCAATTGCACTAACAATTTCTTCTTGATCACATAATTTTTTTAAAATGTGCGAAGAAAAAACAAATTTAATTGGTGTCATATGTAAATCATATGGTTGGAACATAATTGCACCATTTAAATTAGCAATTAAAGTATCTAATTTTAATTGTTCATAAAAAACATGTGATGATCTTCATGGCCTTCCTGTTGCTAGACAGAATTTATGATCGTATTGGTTTAATAACTGAATAATTTCTTTAGTAAAATTAGTAATTTGTGCTTGGTTGTTCAATAATGTACCATCTAAATCAGAAACAATTAAATATTTCTCATAAATATGGTCCAAAGCACATTTAAAAAAAGCTAATTTTTCTAATTTTTCTTTTTCAGAATATTGTTCAAAATGAGAATTTTTAATTATGAGATTTTCTTGTAATTGTTTTTTCAAAACTCCCTCCTTATTCAATCAAAACTAAATTGGATATAAACCATATATTTTTTGTAATTTTTTAACTTTAGCAGTAGCAATTTTTCTGCACTGATCATGGTGTTTACTTAAAATTGCTAATAAATATTGATCATTTATTTGCTGGTATGAATTTTGAATTTTTGTTAGAAAAGCACACACTGTTTCAGCCACTTTTTGTTTTAGATCATGATAAGTTTGATTGGCCATGCTTGCTACAAATTGATCAATTTCAGTATCAGTTAAACTACAATAAATTTCAATTAAATTAGATACTCCAGGTTGGTTAATAACATCATATTTAATGTGATTTAGTGAATCAGTTTTTGCTTGTAAAATTTTTTTATGAGCGACTTCAATTGGATCATTTAAAAAAATTGTTCCTTTAGGATTAATGGATGATTTTGACATTTTCATTGTTGGATCTTGCAAATCCATAATTCGTGAACCAACTTTAAAAATATACTCTTCAGGAACAGCAAAAATCTTTTCTTGATATTTATTATTAATCCGAATTGCAATATTTCGGGTTAATTCTAAATGTTGTTTTTGATCTTGACCAACAGGAACAAGATTAGCATCATAAATTAAAATATCAGCTGCCATTAAAATTGGATAAATTAATAATCCTGTAGGAACAGT
Organism: [Mycoplasma] cavipharyngis; assembly: GCF_042984175.1. NCBI lineage: Bacteria > Bacillati > Mycoplasmatota > Mycoplasmoidales > Mycoplasmoidaceae > Mycoplasmoides > [Mycoplasma] cavipharyngis. The sequence continues at coordinate 178,902 of NZ_CP155569.1, forward strand.
ATTAGTTTTATTTTTTAGAGTTATTTGTTGAGACTTATCTTTAAATTGGGTCATTCGACTTAATTCACCAATCGAAGTGTGAACTAAAAGTAAGTAACATAATTCAAGATGTTCAGGAATGGCTGATTGATAAAAAAAGATACATTTATTAGGATCAAGACCACATGCTAAATAACTTTTAATTACTTCTAAACTATTATTAGTTAGCTCTTTTGGATCAAAACTAACAGTTAGCATATGATAATCTGCAACAAAGAAAAAACTTTGGTATTGATCTTGTAATTTAACAAAATTTTTGATTGCTCCTAGATAATTACCTAGAGTTAATTGGTTGGAAGGTTGAATTCCTGAAACAAGAATTTTTTGGTGATTCATAATATTTGATTTATTCATTCACTAAAATTTTAGTAGTAATTGATTCAATGCGATCGATTGAATTCAAATAAATTAAGTTTAAATTTTCTTTAGGATAAATTCGTCCAGTAAATAAATATTGACCTGAATTTAAATTGATTTCAAAATAACTAGTATCAAATAAAAATTCAAATTTAACTAAAGGACGTGATAAAACAATTTTGCGCTGATTAATGCCATTATATTTATTACTTAAATGATGCAAACGTTCAATTTCTAATAATTGACTTTTAGCATCATAAATAATAGTCATTACTAGTGCAAACCCATCATAAACATTAACACAAAAACTTTTATTTTTAACAATTTCAATTACTTTGTGAAACAACTTTTCGTTTTGATGGATTTTAATTTTTTCTAAATATTGGGGCAATCAGTTAATCACTAATCTGCGCTCTTGAATACTAACAACTTTGATTGGTGTGAAACAGTGACATCAACGTTCTTTAATTTCTTTTGCTTGATTTTGTTCAGGATAACCAGCTCAAGCAATCATTAAATATTTATTGTCATGATACCTATGAAAGTATGGCGCATAAAACTCAAAACCATAATCAATTAAACGAATTTTATCAAGTGGTTGAATGGCAATTTCAAAATCAAAAAAAGTCTTTTGATCTAAAATACAATAAAATGATTGACTTATTTTTGCAGAATTAGAATTATTTTGATTAGGAACTAAACTAAAAATTAAAACGACTTGATCTTGATCAAAAATAATGTTAATTGCTTCAGCACGAATTCAATTAGTATCAGTAATTTCAAATTTTTTTAATAGTTGAATTTGAGTTTTAGTAACATTGTAAGTAAATAATCAAATTTGTGCTTTTTTATTATTAGTACCAACTCCAATTAAAAAATAATTTTGTTTTTGGTATACAAAAATAAATGGATCAAAAAAATTACAATCAATTTCTTTAGCATAATTAAGTGTTGTCAATAATAATTTTTTATTTTTAATTTGAAAACGATCACCAACAACATCACGTTTAGGTCTACTAATAACTTCACCTTTAATTAAAGTATGAATTTTTTGTTGGGAATTGGCTTTAACTAAATTAATAGTACCAACATAAAATAGTTGTAATTGCTGATTTTGATAAAAAAATGATCCAGCATAACATCCTTGATGATCATAATCAGAATCAGGAGCATTGAATAATCAATGATAAGTGTAATGAAAAAAATCTAAAGTTTCTACCATTGACAAAAATCGTCATTTTTTGGTTAAATCTAAAGGATTATGTTCAAATGCAATAAAACACTTATTTGATTTAAAAAATATTCCTGCAGGTTTAAAAATTCGTCCTAATTTAGGACTAATTAGTGAAATTGGTCGGTATTGATCGTTTTGCAAATTTAAATTATGTTTAGCATTTCAAAACTTGCGTTGATCAACAACAATCTTTTTTATTTCCATACGAATTAATTTAATTGTTTGCTTTCAATTGATAAATTTTTTATTGATTACAATAATAAATTAATTTTTTTAATATCAGAAACAAATTAGTCTTAGAAATAAAATAATTCTAAGATTAATTAGTTTTTTAATGTAATTTTGCGATTTAATAAAATTGTTTTTAATCTAAATTATTATTTTAAATCAACTTTTTTATTTTTTGATTGATTTGCTTATTATTTACGAACTAAATTATTTACGCACTAAATCTAATTTTGATTTACGTAAGTGTTTAATAATTTCAAGTGCAATTGCTGGGGCTGAAGAAATACCTGGTGATTGCATTCCTGCAGCATTAATAAAATATGGATTAAAACGGGATGGACCAATAACAAAATCGTTAGTGGCAATGTCAATTGGTCTTGAACCAGCATAAGTCATAATGGTTTGTTCCATATCAATTTTAGGAATAATTTTGTGCGCAATTTTACTAATTTCATTATATTTAGCTAAAGTTGTAATTCTAGTTTGATCTTTAGGCACATTATCTTCTGCAGTTGGACCAACTAAAATATGACCAGTTAACATTGGTGCAACAATAATGCCTTTACCATGAATTGTTGGCATTAGAAAACAAATATTTTTAACAATATCTTTTTGACTACGATCAAGCACACGATATTCACCGCGTCTAGTTGTTTGGCGAAAATCAGGACAATGAGCCATTGCAGCAATCACATCAGCATAATGACCTGCAGCATTAATAATTCGTTTTACTTGAATTGTTGTTGAGTGGTTAAACTCAACACTAAAACCATTTTTTATTTTTGGATTAAAACTAATTTTAGTTACTTCAGTATTAGTATGAGCAAAAAACTTTTTATTCTTATTTTTCGCTTGCTCAATTAGTTCTAATGTTGCAGCAACTGGATCAATAATAAAAGAGTTAGTACAAAGTAATGCTCCTAACACACTAGGATTAACATTAGGTTCGTGTGCTAAAACTTGTGCACGATTTAAAATTTTTAAATGATTTGGATTAACTTGATTAGTAAGCCCACGTTCTAATAATTTTTTAGCATGATTCATTTCTTCATCATTAAATGCTAAAACTAAAGAATCAACTTTAGCACGAGGGAATTTAAATTTAGGAAAAATTCTTTTTTGTCATAAACTATTACCTAAAACATTTAAATGCGCTTCTACTTTTTGTGATTCTGCATCAAATCCACCATGAATCACACCTGAATTACCTTTAGTAGTTTCATCTGCAAACACTGGATTTTTTTCTAATAAAACTACTGAACAGTTGTATTTTGATAATTCATAAAAAATACTTGCTCCAATAATACCACCACCAATAATTAAGACATCACACTTTTTAACTGTCATTTTTGTTCTAAACTTTATTTTTCTCAATTGTTATGATGCAAAACTAATTTATTTTGGATCATCATTATTTGTTTTTTAAATTAGCTGCTAATTTATATAAAGTACGAACTAAAGGCCCAGAACCACTACCTTCAGTAGTTGAATCCATACCAGCAATATCTAAATGAAAATATGGCTTATCACTACTAAATTCTTTTAAAAAACATGCTGCACGAGAAGATCCTGCTTTTGGTGAATTGGTTGAGTTTTTGATATCAGCAATATGACTAGTTTTTAATAATGATAAATAGTCATTATGAAATGGTAAACGTCATACAGATTCACCAGCAGCATAAGCAGCATGGTTTAATATTTCTCAATCTTGATCAGATTTAGTTCATGCACCTGCATAAGTACTACCTAAAGCATAAATAACTGCACCAGTTAATGTTGCAATTGATAATAATTGATCTGCCTTTAAATCTTGATAAGCATATGTTAAACAATCTGCTAAAACTAATCGACCTTCAGCATCAGTATTATCAATTTCAACAGTAGTGCCTTGATATGATGTTAGCACATCATCAACTCGATAAGCTTTTGCACTAATTAAATTTTCAACAAGACCAACAACTCCAATCACATTAGTATTAACTTTATTTTTTGCTAAAGCAATAATAGCAGCAACAACTGCAGCAGCACCTGACATATCAAATTTCATTCCTCTTAAATGCCCACCAGTTTTTAAACTATAACCACCAGTATCAAAACAAACTCCTTTACCAACTAATGCTAATAATGGTGCTTGAGAATCTGTTTGATATTCTAAAGTAACAATTCTAGCACCATCTTCACTACCTTGTCCAACAGCAGTAATTAAACCCATTTTTTTCTCTAATAATTGTTTATGAGTTAGTACATTAACTTTAATTGGTAAATCTTGACAACTTTTTTTAATTTCTTCAACAAAAGTTGATGGATATAAAACATTATTAGGCATATCTTGTCAAGTTCGCGCTAATGTTTGTGCTGATGCTAACACTTCAGCTTCAGCAATTTCTTTTTTTAGTTTACTACCGTTTTTAATCACATGAACTAATTGTTCTGTTTTTTTAGTTTTTAGTGAGTAAGGAATTTTATTATTAGCATAAGCAATTGCTGCACAGATTGCTGTTGTTAGTTCAGTTGAACTTAGTTTTTGTTCTAGAATTAATGCAAATGTTGCAAGATCAATTTCAATTGTTTTTTTAGTTTTTAATAAAAATTTTAATAAGCAATGATAAAGATCAACAGGAGTCACTTGATTAGCATCTAAATATAATACTTTAGTATTTTCATCTAAATCTTTTAGTTGTAAATGTTGTTGTTCATCTTGATCTTTAGTTGTTGCTGTTTGAGCAACTAAAGTAATTTTTTTTACTGAGTCATTTTTTTTGTTTTTAGCCATATAATTTGAATAAAATTCCTTTTTTGATTTAATTAAAACAAATTATAACATAACAAATTTAAATGTTAATTATGGCTCTAATTGCTATAAGAAATTAAATTTATTTTTTTAATAAAGCAAACATTCTAGATTTATATGCTTCTACTCCTGGTTGATCAAATGGATTAACATTTAATAAGTATGCTGAAAACACAGCAGTAACACATAAAAAAAAGTAGAAATAACCAAAATTTTCAATTGATCAATCGTTTAATTCTAAAACAAGATTATTAACTTTACCTAACTCACTATGAGCTTGTAATGTTCCTAATGCTGCTTGTTGGTTAATAAAATGAAAATCTTTATTAACTAATCAATCTAATTGATCATCATCATTGAATAATGAAGGTGGAACAACTAAATTTTGTTTTGCTTTTTTAATTAGTAAAATAGTTTCAAAAAATGATTTATCACCATCTTGAATTAATTGTCCAACAGAATGTAAATCAGTTGTGAAATTTAAAATTATTGGCATTAATGCTTGATTGTTTTTTCCTTCAGATTCACCAAAAAGTTGTTTAGCTTTTTCTAATAAAAAAATAGCATCTAAATCATATGTTGCTAAACATTCTGTTTTTAATTTTTGATGAAAGTACATAAAATGTCTAATTGAAGCATACAATGCTGCAGGATTATTGTTAAAATCACTATGATAACATTCTTTTTTAGCTAATTGCGCTCCTTTTAAATATTTTCGCACATCAATTCCTGCTAGTACACTTGGTAGTAAACCAACTGCAGTTAATGTTGAAAATCTACCACCAATATCATCTTCTAAAACAAAATTTTGATAATGATTTTGATCAACTAGTTTTCTTAAAACACCCTTGCTTTGATCAGTAATAGCAACAATTAATTCTTGTGCTTGATCAGGGAAATTTTTATAAAGTTGATTGCGGAATAATCTAAATCCTAATGCAACTTCTAAAGTAGTACCTGATTTGGAAATAACAACAATTGCAAATTTTTTGCCTTCTAATTTTTTTTGTAATGCAGCAAGATAATTAGCAGAAAAAGTAGCAACAAAAATAATTTTTAGACCAGTTGAATTAAAAAATCCTTTAGATCATTCAATCCCAGCTCTAGTGCCAATGTATGATCCGCCAATTCCTAAACAAATGACATATTCAACATTTTTTTTGATTCACTGATCACGAATGGCTTCCATTTTTTGAATTTCAGTTTCATGATCTTGATCAACTCATGTAACTCAACCTGATCATTTTTTAGCACCAATGGCACTTTTATTGTCTCAATTATTAAAAATATCTCTGATCTTATTACTATATAATTCTTCTAATTTTGTTTTATTAGTATCAACTAAATAATCGGTTTTAATTTTTAAACTCATTCTTTTTATTCCAATTTCTTAAATTTATTATTGATTTAATCATTATTAAATATTATAAAGCCATTTTTATGAGAATATTTTTTAAGATTATTAATCTTTTTTAATAATTTTTTATTTTGTAATTAATCTTATCCACTTGAAATAATTATTAATTTACTTTGGATTGTTAATATTTAATATAAGATAGATAAACCAAAGATATTTTAAAAAAACAAAATATTACTTTTTTATAAGGAAGGTTTTTTATGATCAAGAAAAATAATAAGAAGAAATTGTTACAATCATTATTAGTTTTGTGTTCAGTTATTGTGGGAAGTAGTACATTAATTGCTTGTGCTCCTAGATTAGATGATCCATCATTTAGTCAATCACTTAATCCAACTAATAATAATGATAATAATAATTCATTAGCAAAATCAATCGATTTTAAAAAAAGTGCTAAAGATTTTAAATTTTCACCTTCTTTTTATCGTGTAAGTAAATTAATTAATTTATCTTTAGTTGATCAAATTTATCAAGATTATGAAGGTGTTTTTGCCCCTAGTAAAATTAGTGAATTAGCAACATTTAAAAATTTAATTGTTGGATTAAATAATAAAACAAAAATTGTTAATGATATTCTTGACAATTTAAAATTTTTAGATCTAACTGATGAAAATTTGGCAATTGATTTTAATCAGTTATTAATTAATTTTGATTTAGTAACTAATAATTTAAATTTAACTAATCCATCTAGTGAAACTAAAATTACAATAAAAAACTTTTCAATGCAATTAAATATTGCTAATAACCATAATAATAATTTTAGTTTATTTAATAATGCAGTAATTATTCCCGCTAAATCAAGAGCAAATGTTAAGATCAAATTAAATAGTGGTTTAATCAAGCTTTATTTAACAAAAGATAATGATTCTTCTGGTCAAGTTGATCAATATTTTGTTGCTTGAAAAATTGTTGGTGATCAACCAGGGATTATTGAAACGATTGTTATAGATTCAGCTTTAGTTAATAGTAAGAAAAATTTATTTAGTAGTAAAAAGGTTAGTGAAATTCACCTTTTAAATGCGCATAGTTTTGCAATTAATACTTATTTTAGTAATGTTGATCATTCTATTAGTTATAAAACGATTCATAATCAAGCAATTACTAAAATTGCTAATTTAACTAGTGAGCAATTAAAAGCTGATCTAAATAATACTGAAATTAATTTAACTCGTATTTATTATGTGAACTTAATTAAAGATATTTACAATGTTTTAGAATATTGTATTAGTAATAATATTTTACAAATTAATGGTGAGAAAACATCATTAATTAAACTACTTTATAATGAGCCTTCAATTGCAGCTAAAAGAGCATTTTTAGATAATTTTGATGTTCCAGAAATATTAAAAGATTTTTTAGTGAAATTAGTAACTCCACCTTCAACAACAAATGGTGTTACAAATGAGAATAGTTATGGAGTTGATGATATTATTAGATTTTTTACTGCTTTAATTAAGTTAAATTTAGTTGATTATCTTTATCAAGATTTTGATATTCAAATTGAATGAATTGAAGATCCAGTTATTAATAAAACTAATTTAAGAAAACCAACTGTTTCTTTTAAATATCATAAAACAATTACTTTAAAAAAAGAAATTATTATTCCTTTAAAAGGAACAGTAGAAATTAATAATAAAACCGAAACATATGATGCAACAAAATTTTTTAATTTGGGAACACTTTTATCAAGTTTAAATTTAGGTTTTGAGAATTCAGCAAATTTATTTGGCATGATCTTTAATGAATTATCAAGCAAAATTAATTTAAGTAAAGTTACTATTCCTGCTAATACGAAAATTGTAACTACTTATCAAGCTAAAAATAATTATTTAGATTTTTATATGCCCAAAACATTTGATCGCCAAGTAGCTAAAAATTACACTTATGGCTGACAAGTTAATGGTGTTAAATCTTCAACTGATTATTCTAGTTTATATCAAATTATTTTACCAACTCTTAGTGAGTTAAATTTTGCTGATTCTAAAATTAATAACACTGATCTTTTTGGCGCTATTCAAGCTTTCAATTTATTTAAAAAATTTCAAAATCTTAATAAAAAAGATAATAGTGATCAAAGCCAAACAAGTCAAAAACCCACAAAAAAACCTAAAAAGCAATCAGTATCAATTTTAGATACTTTATTAAAAATATTAAATTATTTTTATCTTCCTTATTATCAATCTAATGATCCTAATTTTCTAACTCCAATTGAAAAATTATTAAAATATTTATTAGCTGATCCAATTGTTTTTATTAATGATCAAATAACAGCATGAACCTCTAATGCCTTTTATTATTTTCCAGAAAAAATTAATGATCAAGCATTATATTTAAAAACAACTGATTGAAAAAAACCACATCATACAATTTATCAAACTAATCCTAATTTAGATTTGAAATTTTTATTAAGTAATGTTCTTGAAGCAATTAGTGCTAATAATTTAGATCAAAATTTTAAGCAAGTTAATAATTATCGCTTAATTTGAAAATCAAACCAAGATCAAATAACTGCTGATAATTATCTTAAATTGTTATCAAAAGATACATCAGTAATTGAGACATTTAAAACTCATGAAGCATACCAAAACATCATTAAAACATTAAAATCAAATAGTCAAGTTGTTAATAATAATGATTATCAAAGTCAATTAATTAATCAATTTGAAACAGTTGCAACTAATAATTTTCAAAATAATTTAGCTAATGCTACTCCAAAAGTAGCAATTATTAAAATTCCTTTATTTAGTGCTTTAAGTAAAATTTTTAGTGAAGATTTTGCTCTAAATCATTTTTTAGCTAAAAATGATTTAATAAAAAATATTTTAAAAAATTTTATTAATACCGTTGTCGAATTAGATCCTTATCTTGTTTCTACAGTCTATCCACTAACCCCTGATGTTATTTCTAAAAAAACTATTAATAATTTTAGTGATGATCTTGGTGATATTAAAAATACTACTATTGATTTTATTGCACCAATTATTGATTTCACTAAATTAGTGTTTCCAAGTATTAGTGAAATTTTAAAATCTTTAAAATTGTTTTAAAATTCAATTTTTAAAAAAATAAATTTTTATTATAAGAAATTTTGTAATTAAAATAATTATTTGAATCAATTAAAAAACACCCTAATTTTATTATTAGAGTGTTTTAAATTTTTGTTATAAAAAATGGTTTTAAGAATATTAATACATCTATTGTAATAAATTATATTTAATGTTTTAAACAAACTATTTTAATGACTAAAAGCATGATAATAGGCACATAAATATAGAACTTTTGGTAGTTCTTCTTGAGATATTTGATGATTATCATAAGACAAATAAACTTGAAATTTTGGGGGTAATTTATAAAATGTTGAAAATTAAACTAAAAGAGTTACAAAATAATCAAGTTGATTATATTGTGTGTTAAACTGCTTTTTCTATTTTTTAAATTTAATGTTATATAAATTTTTTATACGATTATTTAGAATTTTTGTTCGAAAAGTTTTAATATCTGAATTAATTTTTAATTTAGCAAAATCATAAAATTGATTGTTAAAATGGTTTTTTAAAATTGAAAAATCTACTTCATTAATTTTTAGTTTTTTCTCTTTTAAAATTAGATAAACAAAATAACTAATTTGAAAACATCATGTTAGAAAATATAAAATGACAAATCCAATAAATATACGTAAATTTCGTTGGATTTTTAAATATTGTTAAAATGTTAATTCAAAATATTCATTAAAGATTAATTTTCCAAGTAATATTGTAGGAATCAAAAAAAATAATATTGCATAAACTATGCTAAAAATACATAAGAAAACAAAAAATTTCGATCAATTTTTATTATATTTCCGTCTAGGATATATTTTCTTTAGATAATCCAAATTATATCTTCTTGTCATATCAATAAGCATTAATTTTTCATAAAATTTCATTGCTCAACAAACTCCAATAGAAGTACTAATACCTAAAAGTAAAAATATATAAAATCTTAAAAAAAAATCTACATCCATAAATATCAAAACTCGCTTTATAATTTTTCAATCAATCAAGATTTAATGTTAATTAACCAAATTAAAACAATTATGTCTTAATTATTAAAAACTTGATAATTATTAATTAAATTGATAATAGAAAATAATTAGTCTAATTTATTAATAGCTTTTTATTTTTATGAAATTTAAAATAAAAGATAGCGCACTAAAAGCTATACTTATTCCAGCAGCGACAACAACAAAAAGAGTTGTAGTATTAAAACTAAATCAAGCAGCAGTTCAAAAACAACACCAATTGCAATATTCATTAATTTATATTATATTTTGAAAAATTTTATATGTTTTTAATTTCTTTTTAAGATCACTAAACTTTATATTATTATTTTTAAATAAAGTTTTTACAAGATGACTTTTATTAGCAATTTTAAAATTAGATTCTAAGTCTGATTAATATTTATCTTGTTCTTTTAAATCAATTTGAGAATATTTATTTTTTTAATAAAACTACTCTAACTTAGTATTTTTTTTCTTCAAAAATGCTTACTAATTTTTCTGGTTCAAATTTAGATTTTTTTAAAAATATTATAAGAAGTATCTTAACTAATGATCTAGTTTTTTAAGATATTCTAATATTCTAGCAATTTTTGATAATTGAAGTAAATTACAATTTCAAAAATAATATAAAAAAGACTTATAATAATTAATTTGAGAAAAAAGTTAATTAATTTATTAGAAAATAATGATCAGTTTTTAATTGTGTGATCATAAAAAAATAAAGTTTAAGTTTTTTCTAGTTTTATAAAAAAGATTTCACAAATTAACTAATTACGTGAATTATTCACGTGTATAAATATTAATTTTTTAAAAGAAAACTTTTAAATATTAACCGTTTTTAACTGTACCATCTTTCATTAATTTTAATGAATTAGTAAAATCGCCTCTTTGAGCTGCATCAGCATTATCTAAAGTAATTTTTGCAATTTGACTAAGTGCTAAATCAGTTAAATATGCTTGGTGTGATGTAATTAAAACATTGTCCATTTCAATTAGTTCTTTTCATTGTGGATCTTTTTGTTGAATTTGTTCTTTAATACTTGAACAATCTTCATAAAATCTACCTTCTTCACGTTCTAAAACGTCTGTAGCTAATCCACGAATTTTTTTAGTTTTAAGTCCTTCTAAAATTGCAGTAGTGTCAATTAATTCCCCTCTAGCTGTATTAACGATAATTACTGATTCTTTCATCATTTCAATTGCTTCTTTATTAATTATATGTCTAGTTGAAGCAAGCAAAGGAGCATGCAAAGAAATAAAATCACTATCTTTAAATAATTGATTTAAAGACACAAATTCAAATCCCATTTTTTGTGCTAAGTCAGGAAAATGTTCTTGTGCATATGGATCATACACAAGTATTTTTGCGCCCATTCCTCTGATAATTCTAATAAATGCTTGTCCTATTTTCCCCCCTCCAATAACACCTACTGTTGAACTATTAACACAAAGTCCTTGAAGTCCATTAATAGAAAAGTTATAATTTGAAATTCTTTTTTGTGCTTGAAGCAAATTTCGATTTAAAGTCATAAGCATTAAAACAGCCATTTCTGCAACACTTTCAGCAGAATAATTAAAAATTCTAAACACTTCAATTCCCAATTCATTAGCTTTAGCAAGATCAACTTTGTTATATCCCATTGATCTTTGAAGTCAGAATTTTATTCCCATTTTATGTAATGTTTCTAAAATTTCTTGATTACCATATGTGTTAACAAACACACATACAGCATCAAAGCCTTGAACTTTATTAATTGTATCTAAAGTAAGGTTTTCTTTAAAATATGTGATTTGGTGTCTATCATTATTAAATTTATCAAAATATTCTCGATCATAATCTTTAGCATCAAAAAATGCAATTTTCATAACTTCTCCTAATTATTGATTAGCAAAGTTAGATTATAAAATAAATTAAATTTTTTTTAATTGTTTTCTAAATTAAAAATTTGATAATTATTGATTAAATTACACATATTAAAAAAATAAATTAATGAAATTTAAAAAATAACTAATTTGATTATGTTTGATTATGAAAATGATTTTTTTAATTTAATCTAATATAAAGGCTTTAGAAAAAATTTTAAGATTTTGATCGATCAATTGTTTAGTAATATATTTAATTTTAATTGATAATAATTAGACACTATTGAATTACAATAATATGAAAAGTTAGAGTTAAAAAATTAATAAAAAAACTAATACTCCTATTTTTCATAAAAACAATATTTCAGAAGAAAATATAAATTTTTTTATTGAATTTATGAATAGGATATATTTTTATTTTAAATATAAGATGATAAAAATTATTTTTTACAACATTTTTCTAATGCGTTTTTAGCAGCGACTCTTTCTGCATCACGAATTGAACTACCAACACCTTGACCATAAATAACTTTATTAACAATAATTGTTACAGTATATTGATTTTTTTCTAAATCTTTAATTGACTTATATTGAATTTTATTATGACCGTTTGATTGTAATAATTCTTGTAACATTGACTTATAATCAGTTGATTCATCTAAATCATCATTAAGATAATATGTAAATAAAGTTTGATTAATTAATTTTTTAATAAAATCTTCATTTTTTTGATCTAAATAGACTGCAGCAACAAATGCTTCAAAGCAATCACATAAAATTTTTTTAGATAATTTGTCAACACCTTTACCTACAAGAATTTGTTGATCTAATTTAATTTTTTTAGCAGCTCTAGCAATTGTTTTTTGTTGCACTAATTTACGCTGAATTGTTGACATATTACCTTCAGTTAATTTTTCAGGCAAATTATATAAATTTTCACAAACAATTTTATCAATGATCGCATCACCTAAATACTCTAATCTTTCATAACAAAAATCTTGATTAATTTCATTACTATAAGAACGATGCGTCATTGCATGTAAATAATATTCTATATTATTAGGTTTGATACCTAAATTTTTTAAATATGCTTTTAATTTTGCAATATTATTAGGATGTTCTTTTAATAAACTCATAATTTATTGATTAATTTTTATCATTTTATATACTAGTTCTTATAAGGAACGACAATATTTTAATCAATTAGCAAAAAATGTTTTTTTAACAACTAATTAATTCAAACCTAAAATAATTGTTTTTTCCATATTTTTATAAATTAAAGGTTTGTTTGACAGTTTGTAAATAAATTATAAACAAAAAAACTAATATTTTAACTAGTGATGTTTTTTTAATAACTAAAAAAATACTATACTAAATTTACTAGCATAGTATTTTTGGATTTTTTAATGATTAAATTATCAATCATAATAATTGTTGATAACAATATTATAACTATAATTAATTAAATAAATTTTCAACAATTAATTTTCTAATAAAATTTTCATTATTCTGATCTAAATAGATTGCAGCAACAAGCGCTTCAAAACAATCACATAAAATTCTATTAGATATTTTGACATTATTACTTACAATAAGTTGACCTAATTCAATTTTTTTAGCAGCTTGAGCCAGTGTGCCTTCTTTGATTGAATTATTATAAATATTTATAATATCATTTAAATTATCAGATGAATTGTATAAATATTCAGAAATAATTTTATTAGTTAAATAATTTCCTAAAAATTCTAATCTTTCATAAGAAATAAATTTAGAATTGATTTCAGTATAAGAAGGGTGTGTTATTGCGTGCAAATAATAAGTCATACGATTAGGGTGCAATCCTAAACGATTTAAATAATTTTTTAAATTTTTCGAATTCATAAAATTCCTTTTTTAATTAATTTTAATTAATTAAGATATATGTTAATTATATGTATGGATATTTTGCATTTCTTTTGATTGAAATTAACAAAAACAATCCAAACATAATTTAAGTAAATTTTTATTTTGATCTAATTTAAATACGAGTTAATAAAGTTTTATTAATTAATTCTCTAACAAAATCTTCACCTTTTTGATCTAAATATATTGCAGCAATAAGTGCTTTAAAACAATGAGATAAAGTTTTGTAAGACAAACTTTGTATACTTTTGCCTACAAGAATTTGTTGATCTAATTTAATTTCTCTAGCAAATTTTGCGATTAAACTTTCTTGAATTAATTTATTCATATTTTCTGACATATCACCTTCACTTAAATTATTTGGTAATCTAAATAAATGTTCAGAAATAATTTTTTTAACTAAATCATCGCCTAAAAATTCTAATCTATCATAAGAAGGATAATTAGAATTAATTTCATTAGTATAAGAAGAGTGTGTTATTGCTTGTAAATAATAATTCAAATTATTAGGATGATGTAATCCTAAATTATTTAAAAAATTTCTTAGTTTTTGTGTTACATTCATATAGTTTTTTTCTTGTAATATATTAATTTTAATTTTTTAATTTTAAAATATGTTGTAAATAAAATAATTATTTAGATCAATAAAAAAACACCCTAACAAGCAAATTAGAGTGATTTTTATTATTTTTTTAAAATTAATATTTAATTTTTGAATGAGTTATTTTTCATTATCAAAAGCATGATGATAAGCACATCGATATAAGATTTTTGGTAGTTCATCTTGAGATAATTTGCGATTATCATAAGCTAAACACATTTGAAATCTTTGAGAAAATTTATAAAGTTTGGAAAATTGAACCAAAAGAGTTATAAAATAATCAAATTGATTATATTGTGTATTAAATTGTTTTTTGTATTTTTTAGATTTAAGGTTGTACAAACGTTTGATGTTTTTATTAATTAATTTTATTTGAAGAGTTTCAGTATTTGCAGTCATTTTTAATTTATTAAAATCATAAAATTCATTGCCAAAATGATATTTTAAAATTGATAAATCAACTCCTTTAATTTCTAATTTTTTCTCTTTTAAAATTACACGAACAAAGTAATAAATTTGAAGAGATCATGTTAGCAAATATAAAATAATAAATCCAATAAATGTTCCTAAATTTTGTGAGATTTGTAAATATTGTTGAAATGTAAATCCAGTATAATATTCAAATAAAGAATTTCCAAATAATATTGTAAAAATTAAAAAAATTGAAATTGCAAAAACCACTCCTAAAACACATAAGAAAATAAAAAATTTTGATCAGTTTTTATTATATTTGCGTCTAGGAAACATTTTATTTAGATAATCTAAATTAAATGTTGTACTCATATCAACAAGGGTTAATTTTTCATATAATTTCATTCCTCAACAATATCCAATCGGTCCTGAAATGCCTATATACAAAAATAAATAAGATATTAAAAAAAATTCCATAACTATAAAACTTCTTTATTTTTATTATTTTAAAATAAAATTTTTATTTATTTTATTTAAATAAGATATTAGTGCCTTCACTGCATTAATAATAGATATTTATTACTACTTGAAAGATGAATTTTCTATCAACTTTTAGTTAGAGAGGTTGCACTAAGACTTGATAAAATGTTTAAACTATTTTAATTAATAATTTTTGAACCAATATTTACACTTAAAAATCCAGTTTTAACTTTTAATTATTAATTAACTTGTTTGTCAATATTTATAATTGCTATGCCTAAAGCACTAGTTACTGTTTCATATACTGCAATTAATAAAGTAAAAGCACACTAAATTAAGCAGCACTCTTTAAAAACTTACTGATACAACTAAGCATACAAGTCGTATTTAATAATATCATTGTAATTTTGGTTATTTTTAAATTTTTAATAAAAATAATTGCTTTAACCATAGTAAAAAAATATGTTCATTGGATATAAATATTTATTTTAGATTGTTAAAACTTTGATGATAATTTTCTAAAATATCTTTGTTAATTTTTCAAAATTATTTGAATCTTTTTTTCAAACTAATAATTTATTAATTATTTTTAGCCATTTTATATAGTAGTTCTAATGAACTATAATATTCTAACTGACCAGCAGAACCATGTGTTTTTACAACTAATCCATTCAAACCTAAAATAATTGCTCCTGCATGTTTTTTATAATTAAAAGTTTCTTTCATAGTTTTTAATAATTTATAAACAAAAAATGCTGAGATTTTAGTTAGTCATGATTTTTTAAAATAATTTTTTACTACAGTTGCTAATACAGTTGCTGTACCTTCCATTGTTTTTAAAACTAAATTACCATCATAACCATTACAAACAACAATATCACAAACATAATTTAATAAATTTTTTGGTTCAATAAAACCAAGATAATTAATTTTAGGATGATTTTTTAATAATTGATCAGCTTCTTGTTGATAACTAAAACCTTTATGTGTTTCAGTACCAATATTTAAAATAGCCACTTTAGGATTTGGTTTATTTAAAACTTTTTGATTAAATTCAGTGGCCATTTCAGCAAATTGCACTAAGTCTGCAGCACTAACTGTTAAGTTAGCACCAACATCAATTAAATTAAATGTTTGATTTTTTTGATTAGTAGGAATAAAAGGCATGAATGCTAATTTATTAATATCTTTTTTTAAACCTAAAATAGCATATGATAAACTAACAAAAACATTAGTATTACTTGCAGATACTAAACCATCAACTGTTTTATTAGCTAAAGCAGACAATCCAAGATGAACTGATGAATTTTGTTTCTTACGAGCTTGAAAAACTGAATCAGTTTGTAATATTTCTACTGCTGCTTGAATTTTAATGATTTTAGGATTATTAATTTGTGCTAAAACATCTTTAGTACCAATTACTGTTAAATCAAGATCAGAATGATTTTTTAAAAATTGTTCACAAGCATTAATAGCATTAATTGGATTAGTTTCTGAACCCATTAAATCAACTGCTAAATTAATTTTTTTTAATTGCATTTAATTATTCCAATCGTAATTAAATTTTTTTCTGATTTGACACAAAAACCATAAACATCATTAATTTTAGTTTCTTTTTCTACAATTTGTTTGACATGTTTAATAATATCAGCAACTTGATTATTGTTATAAATAATAATTAAATTAAACTTAGTTAATCAAGTTCGAATTGAAAAAAATTGCTCAATCATTTTATTAGCAATTATTTTTAAATTATCACTTTCTAAAACAATTTTTCGACCATTATGTAATACCATTGTTGTTTCATTTTGATCATATTGTTTAATTGTCACAAAAATATGAGAAAAATTTTTAAGATAATGATGGAAAAATTTTTGATTCCATCAATTAGCTTTTCTTTTTTCATAAAAACTTAGTAGTGATAAAACATGAATTAAAGCTGTAGTTTTAACAATACTTAATTCTTGTTTAGGATTAATTAATTTTTCAATTACTTGAAATTTTTTACGTTCTTGTAAGTTGCTTGTTAAAACATAAACTTTTTGTGCTTTAGTTTCATAAATTTCTTCAACTAAATTTTTATTATTTGGCTTACCTTGTGCTTCTAAATCTCAAAAATAATTTAAACCAAAACGTTCTTTAGCAAACAACTTTAATTTAGTTGTTGGTAAAATTGCATAAAGAGCATTTTTTTTATCAGTAACAAAATCACTTGATTCAAATTTTTTAATATTTTCATTAGCATGATCTTGAAATTGTAAGTTCATGTTTTCAATTTTAACACTAATAAACTCGCCATATTTTTGTCCAATTTTTAATAAAACATCAGGATTAATGAGATGAGCATGAATTTTTAAAATTTGATCTTCTTGAACAATAACAACTGATTGAGCATTGAATTTATCAAGATCAGCTACAATTTTTTGATAATTATAATTTAATTTAGATTTTTGGTTAGGAGCAATTTTAGCACCAAGACTAACAATAAATTCACAACAATAGCCAAAATCAGATTTTTCTTCAAAATTAATAAATTTTTGTTTTAACATCACTTTCTGTTGTGCTTTTTTTGATGTTAAATTTAGTTCTTGAAATAAATTATATTCAGGAATATTAATTTCATTAGCTTCTAAAAATCCTTTATAAAATTGTAAAACAGCAAATGCTCCTGAATCAATCGCATTGTTTTCTTTTAAAACTGGCAATAAATTAGGCGATTGAATTACTGCATTAGCTGCAGCATCATAAACAATTAATAATAATTGTTCAATTGTTTCAATTGTTTGATATTTATCTGTTAATGCTTCGTGAATAAAACGAGTTACTGTTAACATCGTGCCTTCAGTAGGATTTTGTACAGCAGTATAACAAAATTGATATGAATCTTTAAAGGCATTAATTAAATGATCAATTGAAATATGATCAACACAATTTTTTAAAGGATTAGTTAAACCTTTAATGATTCGACTAATAATGATTCCAGAATTGCCCCTAGCATTCATTAAAGTTTCTCTAGCAAACATTTGAGCAAAATCATTAATTTGTTTATAGTCTTTTTTTTGTACTTCAATTAGTGCTTTTGATAAAGTTTGTTTTAAATTTAGTCCAGTATCACCATCAGGTACAGGAAAAACATTTAAATTATTAATATATTCTACTTGATCAACAATATTTTTAATTGCTTGAACTAACATCGTTTGAAATTTTTTAAAATTAAGTTGGATCATAAGAGTTGCTTGCTATTAATTAAAAAAGATTTTTATTAATTAATTAGATAAATTTGACCTTCCATTTTAAAATCAATAAATTCAAAATTCAAACAAAAAAATATTATATGATTAATATTGAATTAACTAATAAAAATCATATAACATTTAGTTTTTATCAAGATGATTAGTTTTTCAATAGTGCAGTTACTAAAACAGTATAATAAACATCTTCAACAGTTGCACCACGTGAAAGATCATTAACTGCACCATTAATTCCAACAAGAATTGGTCCAACAGCACCTCAATCACCATAACGTTGTGCAATTTTATAACCAATATTTCCAGCATTTAAATCAGGAAAGACAAAAATATTAGCACTATTTTCAAAAACTGGTTCTTTAAATTTCATTGTGCGAACTTCTTGATTAACAGCAGCATCAAACTGAATTTCACCAACCACTTTAATTGCTGTATTAGCATAAGTGGATTGTAAACTAGCAGTAGCATTAGCAACTAATTGACTACTTTCTGTTTTTGCACTACCTTTTGTTGAATAACTTAACATCGCAACTTTTGATGGAGTAGCAAAACCAATTTTTTCATTAAATTCAATTGCATTTTGAGCAATTTCTACTAATTGTTCTTGATTAGGATGAGGGTTAACTGAAATGTCAGTAAAAATTGCTTTTGCTTGATCTTTATGCATTAACATCACTGAAGAAATCGTTTTTTTATTAGCAACTGGTCCAAAAATTTTAAAACTACCACGTAAAATATCAGAAGTAGGATATAATAAACCACCAACAACACCATCAACTACTTGGTTTTTTAACATCATCATGGCGATGTTAACACGTGATTGCATCATTTTTTCTGCTTGTTCAATAGTTTCTTTACCCTTACGTAATGTGTGATATTGTGTTACATATTCTTGCACTAATTTTTCATCAGCAAAAACATTAACACATTCAACACCAACTAGATCTTTAGGAAAATCATCATTTTCAAATAACAGCACAGGAATAATTTTTTTAGTTTTCACTAATAAAGCTGCTGCTTCTTGAGTTCTTGGATCATTACCATCAATTAAAATAATTTTTCTTGGTTCTAATAATTGCTGAATTTTTTCAGTTAAAAAAGTATCAAATGTCATAAAATTCTCTTTTATATATTAAGTATTTATTAAGTTTGAAATTAACAACTAATTAATTTTTCACTTCAATTGATTATAATCAATTTAAAAAAACATCTTATATAGAAATATTATTGTTTTTTTAAATAATATAAAATATTTGTTATTAATCTTATAAATTAAAGTGATTAACAACAATTTATAATTTTAACAATTAATTAATTAGGATAAATTAAAAATTAATTTGATTATAAAAGGATTAAAAACAGAAACTAGTATATATGATTATTTTAAAATTATTTAATTTGTTTTGTTCTTAGTTTTCTTCAAATTTATTTAACAGTTAATTAAAAATTATTGATTGAAATTAGTTTATTTTGACTAAAATGCAAATGGTTAGGTTTAATAAATATTTAACTAAATAATTTATTAAATTAACATTTTTTAATTCTTAATTAAATTTTTTATCGTTTATTTAAGATTATTAAATTTTATTGAAAAATGATAATCATAATAATTAATTTGTTAAAAAGAAGATTTTTAATAATTAAATTAATTATTTTTGGTTTTCAAAAGTTGAGTTTTTGATTATTATGCGTTTAAAAAAATCACCCAAATTGATTGGGCTTGTTTTAATTTCTTTAGTTATAACTGGTTCTTCATATGGCTTATATTATTTTTTATCAAATAATTTAGGAGCACAAACATCTAATAATTATGCTTCAGCATTAGAAGTAGGTTATGATCAAAATTTTAAAATTCCCATTTTTCATAACAAATACCATGATTATCTTCAAGAATCAAATAAAATAGCTATTTTACATCCTGCTAATTTAAAAGCTGCTCAATCAGTGGAATTAAATAATAATGAATATCAAACTACTTTAAGTCAGCCTGAGCATCAATTTCAAATTAATCAAGTTAGTAGTACAACTAATAACCCTCATCAACGCTTCAAGTTTTATCAAATGAATATGACAAAAGAGCAAATCATTCAAGCATTTAAACATCGCTTTGAACCACAGTTAGCATTTTTGTTTGATTTAAAATTTAGTGCTTATGATCAGATTCAAAACAAAAATTTATCTTTTGAATATAAAAACAATTTAGTTGGTTTTAATTTAACAGAACTAGTTTTATCTAAATCATTTAGTCATAAAGTGTTTGATTATAGTGTTAATAATGATTTTATTAACACTTTAGGATCAATTAGTGGTTATTTAATTACTGAACTAAATCGTCAGGGTGATTTAATAATTTCATTAGAATTAGAAACTAATCGTTTAAGCACAAGAAAATTATCTAATGTTAGTGCTCAAAATCAATTTCAAGTTGTTATTAATCAAAATAATCAACCACAAATCTTACCAATTATTTTTTGAGACATTAATAAGTTTAATGATTTAGAACAATGATTTTGACCAATTCCTAAAGGCCCAAAGCAATTAAGTAGTGTTAAAGTTCCTCATAAAGATCATCAAACATTAATTAATGAAAATTCTTATACGACTAAATTTGCTTCTCAATCATTTGTTTATCCTTATCACAAAGTTAATCAATTAGATGATTCATCAAATTCTGTTCCAATTACTAAATTTGATAATATGGCTACTATTAAAATTAAGAGCCAAGTTTGACAAAAAGAATTTTTTAATGGTTGAAAGGATCAACCAATTCCTACTAATCCAGGTTTAAAATTACAATTTAATTTAAGTTTTAGTGTAATTGACGTTCAATATCATCAAGTTCAAAAATACCAAACAAATGTTTTTAGTTTCATTGATTTAAGTAGTTTAGTTAATGGTAACAAAGTCAAGCAAGAAATTGTTGATTATGATTTATCTAATGGTCGTTTACAAAATGCAGGAAAATTTAAACTATTCGTTAATTACAGAGTTAATATTTCTAAAGAAATTGAAATTCAAATTAGTTCTGAAGCTAATAATTTTACTTATGTACTTGATCAAGTTGAAAATGTTACTACTAATTCACAAGAGTATCAATCAAGTGCAAAAATTAGTGATATTGCAATATCAAGATATTATTATGGTGTCAATGATCAAATAACTGTTAATGCTAATCAAATTAAACCTAGAGATCATTTTGCTCAAGATTTATCTAATGGTGGTTATAGCATTGTTCAAGAAGTTAATAAAGCAACTTCATGAAGTGATAGTACTGGTTGACAACGACGCACAGTTCCCCACCATCCTTATTTGTATCAATACAATCCAATTTGAAGTAAAAAAGGAATTTTAAATTTATCTGATTATGTTGAAAACAATGCTGATTTTTTAAATAAAGTTTTTTTAACATTTAATTTTAGTGGTGTACCTAAAACTAATAATCGAACCAATATTTTATTAAATACACCTAATAGACCTTATTTAATTTCTTATACAGAACCTGGTTTTGATTTAAATCAAAAAAAATTAGCATCTAAAGAAAAAATTACATCAGCAAAAACGACTAATGATGGTTATGATAGTTTTCAAATTCCCTTTAGTAAAATTGATCAAGGTTATAATTTTATGTGAAAAAAAGTTTATGCTTTCTCAGATCGTACATATAAAATTCATGAAATTGAAAATTCGATTTTTAACACTAACATTCCTATTGAAACTTGACATTGAAGAGCAAATGATAATAAAAATTTTTCAGCAATGCGGGTTCGTTATTGGTTGCGTTTAGCAAAAGTTGATCAGTTTAGTTTTAGTTATGCAGTTGGTATTGACAGTGCTGCTTATCAATGAAATTCAAGATCATCACTAGCTTCTAAAGGTGTAGCTGGTTATCAAATTAATAATATTTTGATTGATATTAAAGATTAAATTAAAAATTTTTATATTAAATGCTAATTGATTT
Source organism: [Mycoplasma] cavipharyngis (assembly GCF_042984175.1). Classification (NCBI taxonomy): domain Bacteria; kingdom Bacillati; phylum Mycoplasmatota; order Mycoplasmoidales; family Mycoplasmoidaceae; genus Mycoplasmoides; species [Mycoplasma] cavipharyngis. Next base: position 201,470 of record NZ_CP155569.1, read on the forward strand.
TTCAATTGGCATTTTTTTAGTTTAGTTTATCAAATTACAAGTTTTTAATGATGAAAACTAAAACAATAAATTAAAATAAGATTTAAATTGATAAATTAATGTTAAGAAAGTAATTAATTATTATTAATGATCCAAAACGATCCTAAAACAATTGATTCGTTTTTTTCTAATTACATCCAACAGAAAAAACGTTTTTTGAAAAGACAAATTTTTTTAGCAACCCTAACTGATAAAATCATTAATTGAATTCAAGTAATTTTAAATTTTATTATTTTATTATTAGCAATTATTACAATTTGATGAGCAACTGAAATTCGTCACAATAGTGCTAGTTTACCTTTTTTAAAAAATGTTAAATTTGATGAAACAGGGTTTATTTACACAATTGTCGTTGCTGTTTTTATGCTTTTACTATTTTTATTATCCTTATTTATTGCTGGTTATAAAATGAGCATGAGATGACAACAATATCGTTATATGATGAATGAAATTGAATATTTAATCATTGCTAATAAAAATAATCCACAATATAGTGAAGATGATTGAAACAATGATTATCAAAAAATTATTGATCAGTATTTAGCAGCAGTTAAAGTGCCATGACTAACATTATTAAAAAATACTTTAAAAGGTGATCGAGGTGCTAAATAATTTAATTATTAAATCTGTTGAAGAAGATTTTGAATCTTTTGTAGAAAAATATTATTTGAAATTTAAATTAAAAGCAAAAATTTATCGTTTTTTATATTGATTTGCTAGTATTGCAACATTAGTGACAACTTTAATTATAACTTTAATTACATCATTAATTTCTGCTCAAATTTTAAAACAATCAAACGATTTTGCTTTAATTGTTTTAATTGTTAGTGCCATTAGTTCGTTTTTATCATCTTTTTTAAGTTTTTTTGTGATGCAAAAACGTTATTTAAAAAATGCTGCTTTAATGGAATTTATTAAATTAGAAAGAATTATTTTTAATAACAAAATTGGTATTTATCAAAATTGTGATAACCATCATTTGTTATTTATTCAACGTTTATTTAAAAAATTAGGCATGAGTGTAATTTCATTAAACCAATCAGGAAAGATTTGAACCAATGAAAAATAGTTTAAAAAATAAAATTAATAACCAGTACAATTTTTTACATAAAAAATTTTTAGCATCAAAAACTATTTATTGAACAACTAATATTAGCATTATTGCTATGAATGTGATTTTTGCAATTTTAAACATTCGAGCAATTCAAACTAATAGTGATCCTAGCAATCCATTAAAGTGGGTTTTTTTAACGATTGGGATTATTAATATTTTGATTACTTTTATTACTGGAATTAAAACATTATTAGCTTTATCTAATATTATTGAAAAAAACAATCAAAAAATTATGCAATTAGAAACAATTGAAAAAAATCAATCTAATTTTTCTAATGCTGAAATTATTGATCATTTAACAGAAATCGATTTAGAAAAATAATGCTTAATTTTGAAATTAACAATAAAAATTTAAGCACCTTGATCAAACAAGTAAGTTTTAATCCCACCTTGATTAGCAAAAGCATCATGTAAAGCTTGACGATATGATGTTTTCTGATCAAGCCCATTACCATAAATTAGATCATATTCTGGTAAATAATAATTAGGAATATTACTATATAAAAATCGTTCTGATTTTAATGCTGCTGAAATTCCAACATCAGAATTTAATCAGTCAGCAAAATGTAAACTAATAATTTCATTCTTGTTGTTTAAAACTAAACTACCAGATGAACCACCAGCCATTGCTTCATGTCTTGTAGCATATGCTAAACCACTTTGCACTAATAAACGACCTCAAAATTTTAAAGTTGGTTCACTTAAATTTAGAAAACTATCAATAATGCCTTCATAATTACTAAATGAAGAAAATTGTCGGGTATTAGCAAAAACAGATCCTTGATTTTTAATTGCATTATCTAAATTTGGATAATTTCAACCATTTTCATAAGGATTTTTATTAGTAGCAATCAATGGTCAACTATTATTAGATGCAGGATATCCCGCTGAATAAAAAATCGGATCTTTTCATTTTTTTAATGGTTCAGTTAAATAAGAAGATTTCCTAAAAGCGAATTTTTCTTTTTCATAATAATAGTTTTGAGTAGCGTTTTTAGCATCTTCTTGATCAGCAAATTCAGCTTCAAAAACAGCAAAATCAATGTATTCTTCTAAATCTTTTTCAAAATAGTTAGGAAAAAAATCAGCTGGTTTAGTTTTAAGAAAATCCATTCCAGTATAAAGTAGTTTAGCAGATTTTAAAACTACCATTTGCCCAGCATCAACATTAGCTAATGTACTACCAGATTTACCTAAAGCATTATCATATTGATCACTTCCAACTGGATAATAACGTAATCTAACATTTTTAGTAATGACATTTGTTTTAGGATCGTATTTATATTGACCATATGAATCTTTTGAACTCAATGCCCTAATCACATGTAAATTAGTAGCATAAAATCATTTTGTAGGATATTGATTATTTTCAGGAATTTGATAATCTAAAATTCAACCTGTTCCTGAAGGTGTATTATAAATCGGTCTTAAATCACCTGTATCATCAGTGAAACTTGTATAATCCTTACTAAGATCAACAACTTCATTATCAAAATATAAACTAGCTGAATATTTTAAAATCTTACGATAAGTATCATTAGGTACGGTGTTATTAGAGTTTTTAGCAATTTGTGTATCATATGCATCTGGATTATTAGCTGCAAGATCTCAAGTATTAAAACTAACACCAGACTTATCAGTTGAAAAATTTAAATTTTTGACATTATATTGAACCCGTTTAGTATCTTGTGGGATTTGCATGTTAGCAATTTGATAATTATTATTAACAATTTTACGTTCAAATAAATCATTAAAATTTCTTTGCAAATTACTAGGATAATCTTTAGGATAATGCAATAAAGGTCTTTTATCAGGTGCTAAATCTGTAGCATAACTAATTTGAAATTGATCAGAATTTTCACTATATCAATCTGAACCTTTAGGATTTGAACGTTTTAAAATGCGACCAGTTTGATTTTCTTTAGGGGGTATTTTTATAGGAACAATTGCATTATCTGAAGGTGATTTTAAATCTTTTTGATCATTTGGTTTTTCTTGATCAATAGGATTATGTTGATCACTTGGTTTTTCTAGATAATTAGGATTTTTTTGATCATTTAAATCATCTTGATTAATGGGATTTTGCTGATCATTTGGTTTTGAATGATCATTAATTTGATTAGGGATTTTTGTTGGAGTATTAAATTTAGCACATGCAACTAAACCAAAACTAAAACTAGTAAAAACAATTATTGTTTTAATCAATCATTTTGATTTAATCATAAAAATAAGTACCGTTGTGAAAATTATTAATAATTTTTAATTCAAGCAAGAAACGATTATTAAAAATATCTAATGTTATTATTATAAAGAAGTAAAGATAGTAATTTTGCATTAGAAATTAAAATAAATGATTATTTTTCAATGAAAAAATAATTGATTTTTATAATCACTATTAATTAATTTAAAGATTTAGCGTATCAGTAATTGAATTAACAACCCGTTCTAAATCAAATGAAGAAAGATCATTAATTTTTTCACCTAAACCAATATATTTGACAGGGATATTAAGTGCTTCTTTAATTGCAAAAATAATGCCACCTTTAGCAGTACTATCCATTTTAGTTAAAATAATGCCAGTAATTTTAGCAGCCTTATTAAATGCTTCTGCTTGATATAATCCTGATTGACCAACTAAAGCATCTAAAACTAATAAAGATTCATGGGGTGCACTAAGATCAAATTTTTGAATTACTTTATGTAATTTAGCTAATTCGTTCATTAAGTTTTGTTTGTTTTGTAATCGTCCAGAAGTATCACAAATTAAAACATCATATTTTTCTTCTTGACCTTTAACTAAGCCTTGATAAATGATTGAACTAGGATCTTGTCCATATTTTTTAGGTGTAACAATATTAATTTTTAAACGTTTTGCTCAAATCATTAATTGCTCAATTGCCCCAGCACGAAACGTATCACCAGCAGCTAATAAAACTTTTTTATTTTGTTTAATTAGCATATATGCTAATTTAGCAATTGTTGTTGTTTTACCAACACCATTAGCACCCATAACTAAAATTACATTTAAACGGTCAGGTTGAATGTCTAAACCAGTATCTAAAATATTATCTTGAATATAAGAAACAAAAATTTTATCAACAATAATTTCTTTAATTAATTCAAGATCTTTAACATTATGATATTTAATTTCATCAACAATGGCTTCAGTAATTTTAGTTGCAGTAATTGGACCAATATCAAAACTAATTAAAGTATCTTCTAAGTTTTGAATGAAATTTTGATCAACGGTTTTAAATTCTTTAGTAATATCATTAATTAAGTTGGAAAAACTAGTTGCTGATTTTTTCAAACTTTCATTAAATTTTTTTTGAGAAGCGACATTAACTAAAATTTTTTGTGCTTTAGCTTCATTTTGCTTAATTAACTGTTTTTCTAAATCAGGTTTTTTTTTCATTTTATCAATTAAGCGTTTAAAAAAATTGGCCATATCTTAATTATTTGTTTCACTTTCAGCATATTCAATTGCTTTTTTTAATTCTACAGGAATGATTTTAGAAATTCCTTTAATCATCATTGTGACACCAAATAATGATTCACAACTTTCCATTGTACCATTTCGATGAGTAATAATAATAAATTGGGTTTTATCACAATTAGTTTGAATAATTTGTCCAAACCGTTCAACATTAGCTGGATCTAATGCTGATTCTGCTTCATCTAAAATCACTAAAGGAAAAGCAGACACTTGCAAAACTGAAAATAAAACTGCAAGAGCAACTAATGTTTTCTCTCCTCCAGAAAATAACATTAAATTAGTAATTGTTTTTCCTGGTAAATGAGCATGAATTTCAATGCCACATTCAAGAATATTATTAGGATCATCATAAACAACTTCACAAGATCCACCACCAAATAAATAATGAAAAATTTCAGGTAATTTTTGATTAGTTGATTTAATAATATGATCAAAATCGGCTTTTGCTTTTTGGTTTAGTTGTTCTAAACTATTTTCTAAATCACTAACTGCTTGTTTAATAATATTAAATTGTTCTTGTTTGTATTTAAAGTCTTTTTCTAAATTAGCTAGTTCTTCAGCTGCTTTAAAATTAATGTTACCAATATTTTTAATTTCAGTACTTAATTTGCGAATTAATAATCTAGCTGCTTCAGCATTAATTTCTAAAGGTTGACTAAAATGTTCAATTGCATATTCAACAGTATATTGATACGCTTCCATTAAACGATTAGTATTTGATTCTAAAACACTATTAATTCTTGTTTGTCTTAATTGTAAATCATTAATTGCTTCATTATTTTTTTTAGCAGCATCATTTAAGTTTTCTAATTGAAATTCATAATTTTGAATATCTAATGATAAATTATTTTTAATTTTAATATTAGAATCAATAATTAGTCTTTGTTGTTCTAAACGTTGTTTTTTTTCAATTAATTCAGTTAATAAACTTTCAATTTTCTGCTTTTGATCTACATTTTCAGGATCATTAATTTGTTGTTGGTATTTTTCATATTCTCACTGATAATTATTTAACTTATTAGTGTTCTGTTCAATTTGTGATTTGATTAAAATTAATTGGTTTTTACAATTACTAATTTTGGCATGATTTTCATCATAAACTAATTTGTTTTTAGCTGCTTGATCATTTAATTGCTGACTATGATCTTGTAATGCTAATAATTGCATATCAATTTCTTGAATTTTGGCTTCAATATTAAAATCAGGTCGAATTCGAGTTTTATTATAACCACCACTAATTGAACCACCAGCAGAAATTTGATCACCATCTAAAGTAATAATTCTGTATGCTGAATCAGTATAACGTTTATGAACTAATGCTGCTTCTAAATCTGTAGCAATAATAATTCTTCCTAATAAAGCATTAATGACTGGTAAAAATTTTTCTTGACAACTAACTAGTTCACTTGCTAACCCAACAAAATTATCTAGTTGGTTTAAAATTTCATAATGATGTTCAGGCATTGTACGAATTCTTAAATTATTAATTGGTAAAAAAGTAGCTGTACCTGCTTTATTAGCTTTTAGAAAAGCAATTGCTTTTTTAGCATCATCATCACAATCAACTACAATATTTTTTACTGCTTTTGCTAAAGCTAAACTAATAGCATTTTCATGTTGTGGTTCAACATTAATTAAATTACCTAAAACATCATAGATTCCAGTTAATGTATTTTTAGCAGATAATATTGCTTTAATGCCATATTCGTTGCGAAACTTATTAGTTAATTGATCTTGTAAGTGATATTTTTCTTGTTGTTTTTGCTGAAACTGGTTATTAATTGTATTTAGATCACGTAAAATTTTTTCATGACTATGATTTAGTTGTTGATCGATTGTTTCAAAAGTGCTTAATTCAGTTTCAATTTTATCTTTTGCAAAATTTAATTCTTTAATTTCTAAATTCAGATTAGTAATAAATTGTTTTAGAGCAATGATTTTGTTTTCAACATTATCAGAAGATAATTGTTGTTGTAATTCATTTTCATAATTATTTTTTTGGTTTTCAAGTTGGTTACATTGATTAGATAACTGCAACATTAACTGATTATCTTGATATAACTCTGAATCAATTTCATTAAATCTTTGTTTAACTAATATTAATTTTTGTTTAATTGTTTGAATTTCTTGATCTTCATGACTATAAGTTGCTAATTTCGTATTTAAATCTTTTTCAATTGCTTTTAAAGAATTGCGATACTCAAGAATATCTTGAGCTAAAATTGTCACTTCAATTCTTTTTAACTGTTCTTTTTTATCTAAATAAATTTTTGCTTTTTCTGCTTGTTGACTTAATTTTTCAACTTGTTTATTAACTTCTTTTAAAGAAATTTCAGCTTTTGATAATTCAATTTTAGTTTGGTTTAATTGGTTAATAATTGATTTTTTAAGTTGGGTGTATTTACCAATTTCAGCAGCATTTTCAAAAATTTTACGTCGTTCAATTGGTTTAGCTTCAGTAAACCATGAAACAGTCCCTTGAGAGATAATTCCTAAGGAATGTTTAGTTAATCCTGAATCTAAAAAAATATCACGAATTTGATTTAGTAAAACTGGTTCATGATTAATGAAATATTCATTTTTATTAGTACCACGAGTTAGTCTTCTAGTAATAATAATTTCTTTTAAATCACTTTTTAATACATGATTAGAGTTATCAAATGTTAGTGAAACTTCAGCAAAATTAGCTGGTTCACGAGCATCTGAACCACTAAAAATAAAATCAATATTATGTTTTCCTCGTAGTTGTTTTAATGATTGTTCACCTAATACTCATTTTAAACCATCAACAATATTAGATTTTCCAGAACCATTAGGACCAACAATTCCTGTCATATTGTTAGTAAAATCAATAATGGTAAGATCTGCAAAAGACTTAAATCCTCGTGATTCAAATCGTTTTAAAAACATTATTTTTCCTATTTTATTACTAAGTTAGATAACAAATGATCTCAACAATTTAACTATATATTATATAAAGTATTTTAAGTTAATACTAAAATAACTTAAACTAATGATGAGATTTATCTTCTTAATCTAATAAAAATCAATAGTTTGATCATGTTTTTTTATTATTATTCTATAAAAATAATAACAAGATTTTTAATTAAAACAATTTATAATGAAACTGCTCAGATTATTTGAAAATGTTTGTTGAATAACTGTAATTCTTAACAATTAAAATTTAAAATCAAACGCTTTATTTAATTATTAATCAAATTAATATAACGTGTAATATCTTTATTAATATATGAACCAACTTCAAAATTTAAACCCACCTACTTATATAACAAGCATTTTTAAAATTTATAAATTAAAGTTTATTCTTTATGCTGTTATTATTTTATTATCGATTATTACTACTGTAATATATGTACTAATCGCTTTTCCTAATCAAAATGTTAATAAATTAAATTTAATTGCTGGTTTTTTTGCAAACTTAATTTCTAGAGATATTGGTAGTAAAATTAATGGCATTGTTAGTAAGCCAAACCAACCTTATTTATTATTTTTTGCTGGTTTAATCGTTATTTTTGTTGGTATTATTGCAATTGTATCAAATGCTATTTCAGTATTTGGTTATGCTAAATTAACTGTTGCCTCTTTAATAATTAAAGAATTAGACAATAAAAAATTAGCTAAAACAGCATTAGCGTCGATTATTTTAAATTGAATCGGATTGGGATTAATTACTTTTATTATTGATATTGTGATTTTTTTTAAATTACTAAAACTAAAAAAAGTTTATAACAAAAGTGAAAATGATCCTAATAAGATCAATCAATAAAATTCAATCATTATTTGACAATTAACAATAAAATTTAAACTGCTTTAAAACTTTTAGAGTAGTTTATTTTTATTCAAATAATCACTTAATAAATGATATTTTTATTTTAATTTTTATTAATAATAGAATTAATAAAGTTTCTAATCTTTTTTTAAAAAAAAGTATAATCGATTCACGACGATCATTGTTTATTGCTTTAGAGTAAAACAAACAAGAAAGATTTTTTATGCGTTTTAATATTTGAAATTCAATAATTGTATATTCAATTATTGTCTTATTGGTTGTTTTTATATCATCTGGTAATTATTGGAAAGATTTTGTTTTAACATTTAATCCTTATTATATTTTCATTATTCTTTTTGCTTTTTTCTTATTAGTAGTTAATTCATGAGTTAGTTTTGTTAGAATCAAAAAAATCAATTTTGTTTCTAAAGCTAATTTTTTCTATAGATTATTGCCATGAACAATGATCTTTAATAAAAAATTAACTAATGTTTCTTTTGAAATTGAAAATAAAGTTAAGGGTTATACCTCTTTTATAATTTATCCATTAGTATTAGCAATTTTTATTACTGAAGTTGTTTCATCTCCAATTTTTCTTTCTGGTCTTTCAAGTGTAATTAATAGTCAAGTTAAAACAACAGAAAGCGCTCAAGGTATTTTAAAAGCTTATACAGCAATGAGTTTTATGATAATGGCTCCTTTTCTTGTAATTCCAATGACCATTTTCATTGCTTATGTTGCTTTTTCAACAACTTTTAATAAAAATGTTGAAAAACAATCAAAATGATTCAAAGCATATTTATTCTTTTTCCCTTATATTTATCTATTAACCTATTTATCTATTAACTAAAAACGCAACTAACACTGAATCTTTCAATTCCAACATTAAAATTCAACCAAATTTTAATTAATTGTTTTATTATCATCTTAATTAAATTATTATGAAGCATTGAAATATAGATTGATATATTTTGATGCTTCTTTTTTTGTTTAAAATAATAATTTTTTAAACTTGAAAATTACAAATTAATGATGATTTAGTAATGATCAAATTAATTTATTTATTAAAATTATTATTAAAACGAATTTATTTAAAGCAAAATTAAAAATCTTTTAAATTAATATTTTTAATTGAAAAGAATTAATCATTATGAAGAATGATCAGATTATCAAATGTCAGAAATTAAATTAGAACATGTTCTTAATGAACAAACAAGCAATCGCTATGATGAATTAGCTGCATTAATTTGAAAAATTGCTAATATTCTTCATGGATTGTATAAACCGCATGAATATGGTAAAGTTATTTTACCTATGACTGTTATTAAAAGATTGCATGACACTCTTTTACCAAATCACAATCAAATATTAAAAGAATTAAAAGAACTACCTGAAAATTTGGTTTCTGAATTTAAGAATAGTCAATTAGAAAAAATATCAGGTTATCGATTTTATAATAAAAGTTCTTATACATTTGACACTTTATTAAAAGATCCAAAAAATATTGAAGACAATTTTCGTTCTTATTTAAATGGTTTCTCAGACAATGTGCAAGAAATCTTAGATAAATTTGAATTTCGTCAGCAAATTGAAAAATTAACTAACAATAATAAACTTTTTTCAATTATTAATGAATTTAATCGAAAAGAATATTATTTAGGCGCTGATGAAATCACAAGTTCTGATATGGGTTATGTTTTTGAAGAATTAATCCGAAAATTTTCAGAAAGCCATAATGAACAAGCCGGATCACATTTTACTAGTCGTGATATTGTTTATTTAATGACTGATTTATTATTAGTTAATCAAAAAGATGAAACAAATTCTTTGATTAAAACTGTTTATGATCAAACAATGGGGACATCACAAATGTTATCTGCCATGGCTGAACGAATTAAACTACTTGATGCTAATATTTCTGTTGAAACTTTTGGTCAAGAAATTAATGGTGAGACTTATGCTATTGCCAAAGCAGATACAATGATTCGTGGTGGCAATCCTGATTTTATGCGATTAGGTTCAACATTATCTAATGACGCTTTTAAAAATCGTACTTTTGATTATGTTATTTCTAATCCCCCTTTTGGGATTAGTTGAGAAAGTGAAAAAACAGAAATCAAAAATGAACATGATAGTGGCGAAAATGGTCGTTTTGCACCTGGATTACCTAAAATATCAGATAGTCAATTATTATTTTTATTAAATGGTATTAAAAAATTAAATGATAATGGTCGAATGGCTATCATCCATAATGCTTCAGCTCTTTTTTCAGGTGATGCAGATAGTGGAGAATCTAACATTAGAAAATATGTTATTGAAAATGATTGATTAGAAACAATTATTCAATTGCCAGAAAATTTATTTTTTAATACTAGTATTCCTACATATATTTGAATCTTAACTAAAAATAAATTAGAAAAACGTAAAGGTAAAGTTCAATTAATTGATGCCAGCCTTGCTTTTAGTAATCGTAAAAAAAATATTGGTACGAAACGAGTTGATATTGAAAAAATTCATCGTGAATTAATTGTTCAAGTTTATGGTGATTTTACTGAAAAAATTTATCATCAAAATCAGATAATTGTTGAATCAAAAATTTTTAATAATGAAGATTTTGGTTATCTAAAAGTAACAGTTGAAAACCCATTAAAAGATGAAAATGGAAAAATAATTTTTAAAAAAGATAATAAAAGTCCACAATCAGATGCTAAATTACGTGATTATGAAGAATTTTCTTTACCTTCTAATAATGAAGAAGAATTTCCATATATTAATTATGTTAATTCTTGAATTAAAAATAATGTAATTCCGTTTAATTCAGAAGCATGAGTTGATCATAAAAAAACAAAAATTGGTTATAAAATCCCCTTTCTTCGTTTATTTTATAAATATCAAGAATTAGAAGAACCTTCAGTTATTTTTAAACGAATTCTTGATGTCCAAGATCAACTTCAAAAAAGCATTACAACACTGTTAGATTTTAATAATGATAATAATTAAAAATAAAATTCATAAACTTATGAACATCAATAATGACACTCTAAGAGAGAGAGAGAGAGAGAGAGAGAGAGAGAGAGCCGGTTCGCATAATGGCATTGTCTGACTAGATCAAATTCCATCTGGTTGAAAATGTAAAAAACTTAAATATCTTTGTGATATTAGCAATGGTAATAAATTTAGACAAGATAATGATCCAAATGGTATTTATCCTCTTTATGTTAATTCAAATAATATTTTAAAAATTAATGATTGAACTCATGATACATTAGATATTCTAACTCCTGGAGGAGGAGATGTTGGTAATGTTTGACATTATGTGAATGGTAAATTTTCAGTTCATACTGATGTGTTTGTAATTGACAAATTTAAAAATAATCAAATTTTTTCTAAATTCTTATTTTATTACTTAAAAGGAACATTTAATAAACAACCAATTATTGAAATTAGAGTATCATTTGTTCACTTACGTCCCATTGTTTTAAAAAATTTTCCTATTCTAATTCCTTCATTAGATGAACAGAAAAATATTGTCAATTATCTTGACCAAAAATTAAATTACATTGATCAATTAATAAAAAATAATCTCAATTTAATTGATCAATTAGAGCAATACAAAAAATCCTTAATTTTCAAAATTGTGACAAAAGGAATCAATTTTATTAATAATTTAAAGATTAAATTGAGCAAAATAAATAAGGAGAGTAGTTAAGATAATGATCAAAGATAATGAAAAACGATTTGAACAAGATATTGAAACATGATTAATTTCCAAACAAGGTGGTTGATCTAAACAATTATTTCAAAATAATGAATTTGATAAAATCAAAGCTTTAGATTTAAAAACTTTAATTAGTTATATTGAAAAAACACAACTAAAAAAATGAAAGGCATACCAAAAAGTTATTGGTAATGATCCAATAAAACGTTTTTATAATCGTTTTGAAGAAACTGTATCAAAATATGGCATGCTTTATGTTTTGCGAAATGGAATTGATGATTATGGTTATAAATTTAAAGTAATTCAATTTAAACCAGCATCAAATTTAAATCAAGAAACAAATCAAGCATATAATGAAAATATTACTACAGTAACTCGCCAGTTTTTTATAGTGCTATAAATAATAAGTCAATTGATATGGTTTTATTAATTAATGGCATTCCATTAGTTGCAATTGAATTAAAAAATCAAATAAAAAACCAATCAGTTGAAAATGCTAAAAATCAATTTATGTTTGATCGTGATCCTGATGAATTAATTTTTAAATTTAATCATAGGATTTTAGTTTATTTTGCTGTTGATTTATATGAAGTTTATATGACAACACATCTAAATAAATCTAAAACAGTTTTTTTACCATTTAATCAAGGTTCACAAGGCGCAGGTAAAGTTGGCGGTAAAGGCAACCCTAATAATCCCAATGGTTATCAAACAGCTTATTTATGAGAAAAAATTTTACAAAAAGATGCTTTTTTAGATATTTTAGATAATTTTATTAATTTAGAAGAAAAAGTTGAAAAAAATGATCATGGTAAAAAAATTATTAAACAAAAATTAATTTTTCCTCGTTTTCACCAATATGATGTTGTGAAAAAATTAGTGGCTGATACGATTAAAAATGGCTCAGGTCAACATTATTTAATTCAGCATTCAGCAGGATCAGGCAAATCAAATTCGATCGCATGACTTGCTTATCATTTACAAAAAATTCATGATCAAAATAACCAACCAATCTTTAATTCAATTATTGTTATAACTGATCGTAAAGTGCTTGATCGACAATTACAAAAAACAATTAATTCTTTTAATTCACACATTGGTCTTGTAGAACTAATTGATCATAGTAAAACTTCTAAAGATTTATTAAATGCCATTATTGACAATAAACAAATTATTGTGACAACATTACAAAAATTTCCTGTTATTTATGATAGTGAAATGATTAAAAATTATGATTCTCAAGGAAAACGTTTTGCAATTATTGTTGATGAAGCTCATTCTTCACAAACAGGTATTTCTGCTGAAAAACTAAAAAGTATGTTTGCTGATAAAACAGCAGCATTAGAAGAATATGAAGCAATTGATGCTGATGAAGCAGTTAAACTAAGTGATTTTAGTGATGAATTAAATGCGATTTTACTCAGTCACGGTCGTCATCAAAATATATCTTTTTTTGCTTTTACAGCCACACCTAAACCTAATACATTACAAATGTTTGGATCAAAAACACCTGAAGGAAAATATGTGCCATTTCATATTTATTCAATGCGACAAGCAATTGAAGAAGGCTTTATTTTAGATGTCTTAAAAAATTATATGACTTATACTACAGCATATAACATTGTCAAAAATATTCCAGATGATCCTGAATTACCAAAATCAAAAGCAAAAAAATTAATTTCTCGTTTTGCTGATTTACATCCTTATAATTTGTCACAAAAAACTCAAATTATGATTGAAATTTTTCGTGAAAAAATATTTTCAAAAATTAATAGTAAAATGAAAGCAATGGTTGTCACTAGTTCTAGAATGGCTGCAGTTAGATATACTAAAGAATTTCGCGCTTATATTAAAGCAAAAAATTATCATCAGATTAATGTTTTAATAGCATTTTCAGGATCAATATCTGTTGATCAAGAAGAACATACTGAAGCAAATATGAATGGTTTTAGTGAAAACCAATTACGTGATAAATTTGCTTAAAATGAATTTAATGTTTTAATTGTTGCTGATAAATATCAAACTGGTTTTGATGAACCACAATTGCAAATCATGTTTGTTGATAAAAAATTAGAAGGTGTTAATGCTGTACAAACATTATCGCGTCTGAATCGCACAATGATCGGTAAAGAAGAAACTTTTATTTTAGATTTTAAAAATACTGCAAGTGAGATTCAAAAAGCGTTTCAACCTTTTTATGAAGTTTCAATATTAGACCAAGAAATTAATCCAAACATCCTTTATGAACTGAAAGCAAAAATTCGTAATTACAATATTTACAATGATCAAGATATTAAAAAAATTATTGATTTATATTCTCAATCACAAATTAGTTATCAAGATGAAAAATTACTTGGTAAACTAACTAGTCTTTTTAATACTATAATCAAACGTTATGATTTATTAGATAATGACACTAAATACCAATTTCGTGATTTATTAAAAAAATTTTATAACCAACATAGTTATATCACGCAATTAGTTCGCATTTTTGATAAAAGCCTATTAGAAGAATCAATTTTTGTGCGTTATTTAATTAGCTTTACTTTTTTATCAAAAGATCATGATGATCAAATTAATTTGCACGACAAAATTAAGATGGAATATTATAAATTAGTTAAATCAGAAGAAGTTTCAATTATGCTTGCTAAAAATGAGACAGTTGAACTTAAACAAATTAATGATGTTAGTTTAATAGCACCACCAGTTGATGAACGCAGTTTATTGACTGAAATTATAGAAGAATTTAATGCTAAATTTTCTTATGCTTTTAGTGAAGATGACAAAATAATTGTTAATACGATTTTAAAACATGTGACAAAAAATCCTAATAACAAACAAATAATTTTAGCTAATAAATATGATTTTGATACTTTTAAAGATTTATACCATCAAGAATTTTCCAAACGTTTAGATCAAATTTATCAAAGCAATAAAAATACTTTTAATAAATTATTTACTGATGAAAATATTTTTAATTTCATTAAAGATCAATCAGCAAAACTAGCCTATCAAACTTGACGTAATTATGATCATGAAAACGAATTAGATTTAAGTTTTTTAAATAAATAAACTAGTGTTTGTAGCAATAAAAAAAAGACACTCTATAAATTATCGGTGTCTTTTTATTTATCTATTTTAGAAAAAGTTAAATGCTAATAATTAAATCGACCTAATTTATTAGCTTCATCAATTACTTCTTGAGCAGTTTTTAATCCAGTACCTGCTGGAATTAAGTTACCCATAATCACATTTTCTTTTAATGAATATAAGTTATCAATTTGTCCTTTAACAGCAGCATCAGTAAGAATTTTTTTAGTATCTTGGAATGAAGCGGCTGATAAGAAAGAATTAGTATTAGCTGGTGCTTGTTCTAAACCTAGAACAATATTAACAATTGTTGGTGGGTTTTTACCATTTAATAATAATCGAGTTGATTCTTCACGAAACAGATTAACATCAACAATTTCATGAATAAATCATGATGAGTCATTTGGTGATTGAATTTGCACTTTTGATGTTAATTGTCGAATAATAACTTCAACATATTTATCAGCAATTTCAATTCCTTGTAAACGATAAACTTTTTGCACTTCTTTAATCATATAATTTCTTACAGCATTAATACCAGCAATTTTTAGTAACTCACGAATGTCAATTGAACCTTCAGTAATTTTATCACCAACACTAACTTTATCACCAACAGCAACTCGTAGTGAAGAATTAATGTTAACAATATAAACACGATAATCAATCTCATTACGGATTTTAATATGAATTTGTGCTACTTTAGCACCAGCTAATGTTTTAGTTTCAATTGATTCAACCACTCCATTTAATTCAGAAATAACAGCAGTTTCTCATTCCTTAGGAGTAATCATATTAAATAATTGTTTTAAGCGTTCAAAACCTTCAACTAAATTCGATTCACCAGCAACCCCACCTGAGTGGAACGTTCTCATTGTCAACTGTGTACCAGGTTCACCAATTGATTGAGCAGCAATAACACCAATGGCAGTTCCAATTGCAATTAACTCTCTTGTTGTTAGATCATTACCAAAACACATTTGACAAATGCCTTGTTTTAGTTGACATGCTAAAATTGAGCGAACTTCAACTTTTTTAATCCCACTAGCAATAATTTTTGCAGCAACAGTTTCATCAATAATTTGGTTTCGTCCCACAATCAATTCTTTAGTTTTAGGATGATAAATGTTTTCATTGGACATTCTGTGTAACATGCGCTCTTCTAATAATTCAATTGGACTTGATAATCTTGTATCAACAATATCTTCAAGAATTAAACCCTTACGAGTACCACAATCATGTTCACGAACAATTACTTCTTGATTAGCATCAACTAGTTTACGAGTCATATAACCTGTTTCAGCTGTTTTCATGGCAGTATCAGTCATTCCCTTACGTGCACCATATGAAGAATTAAAGTATTCTAAAACAGTTAAACCTTCAATGAATGAGTGTTTAATTGGCATTTCAATAATGTCATGAACTACTGTTGATTTATGTTTTTGGTTATAGTTATATGATTTACTCATTAACCCTCTCATTCCTGATAACTGAGTAAAGTTAGAAACATTACCCCTAGCACCAGATTCTGCCATGATCATAATGGGATTATCTTTTTCTTTTTTAGAACTCATAATCGATTTAATCCCTTTAGAAACTTGATCTTTAACATCGTTTCAAATTTTAATCGTTGCTCGATATCGTTCATCATTAGTTAATAACCCTTTAGCATAATAACTTTTTTGTTTTGCTACTTCAGCATCAGCTTTTTCAAACAACTCATATTTTTCTTGATAATGTGGTACATCAAAAGCAGAAACAGTAGTTGAAGATTTAGTAGAATACTCAAAACCTAGATGTTTAATATGATCAAGAATAATTGGAATTTCTTGAGGTGAATAATTGTTATAAATTGCTAAAATCAATTTTGATAAAGCATTTTTATTAAATGCAGGACGAATTTTTTTATTAGCAATTGCTTTAGCAACATTATCTTGTGGACTTAAAATTTCATTCGGATCCATTGCTTCAGGTAAAGTTTGATTTAAGTAAATAAAATCTTTAGGCAAAATCCGATTTAGAATTAGTTTGCCAACAGTCGTAATTAAAATCCCTTGTTTAGGAAATTTTTTATGAGGCATTTCTTTAGTTGGAATGGCAATAATAGCGTGTAAATGAATTTTTTTCAATTCATAAGCAATGACTGCTTCATCAATGGTAGAAAAAAATGAACCAGTACCATATTTTTCATTTGATTCATTAGTTAAATAATAAATCCCTAGAATCATATCTTGAGTTGGAGTAATTACTGGTTTACCATCTTTAGGTCCTAAAATATGTCATGGTGCTAATAAAATACTACGTGCTTCAGCAATTGCTTCTTCAGAAATTGGCATGTGAACAGCCATTTGATCACCATCAAAGTCAGCATTAAATGCTGGAGTAACTAATGGGTGTAATTGAATTGCTTTACCTTCAATAATTCGTGGTTCAAAAGCTTGAATTCCTAAACGGTGTAAAGTTGGTGCTCGGTTTAAAAGCACAGGTCGTTCTTTAATTACTTGATGAACAATTGGTCAAATTTCAGGATCTTGACGTAAAATCATTTTTTCTGCTGCACGAATGGAATTAACAATTGGTTTAACATCATTACCATATTTATCAGTATTACGAATTAGTTCACGAATAATAAATGGTTTAAATAATTTTAAAACCATTAAAATTGGTAAACCAACTTCATACATTTTTAATTCAGGACCAACAACAATAACACTACGAGCTGAATAATCAACCCGTTTACCTAATAAATTTTGACGAAACAAACCTTGTTTACCTTTTAAGTGTTCAGTTAATGATTTTAAAGGGTGTTTATCTTTAGTAACTAAAGGTTTTTTTCGAGCATTATTATCAATTAATGAATCAACTGCTTCTTGTAACATCCGTTTTTCATTATTAATAATAATTGAAGCAGCATTTAGATCTAAAACTCGTTTTAAACGTTGGTTTCGAATAATAATACGACGATAGAAAGTGTTAATATCACTAGTAGTAAATCTACCACCTTCTAATTGAATAATTGGTCTTAAATCAGGTGGAATCACAGGAATAGCACGCAATACCATTCATTCAGGTCGATTACCAGAATTAATTAATCAGCGAATGACTGATAGTCTTCGTAAAATGCGTTTAGTTTTAGTATTAGTGTAATTAATGTGATCGTCTTTTAGTAATTGTTCTTCTAATTCCTTTTCGACTTTTTCAAGTTCAATATTTTGTAACAATTCTTCAATTGCTTCAGCACCAATACCAACGCGTAAACCAGAATATTTTTCTAAAAATTTAAACATTTGTTCAACACTAAAAGGTAAGTTGGATTGTTGTAAATTTTTATAATATGACATTCCTTGTAAATATTCAATGTCATCAGCATCATTATTTTTAGTAGCTAAAATTCGATCACAAACTAGTTTAATTAGTCTTCTTAATTTTGTTCGTGTAGCAATTGATTGTTTAAAATCAGCTAAATTTAAAATCTCATTGATACTAAAATTAGATCGTTCATTCTCAAAACGAAGAAAACCAGGATCAAGAACGATGTAATTTTGAAAATAAACAACTTCTTCAATTTGTTTATAAGTCATTCCTAGAACTAATGAAATTTTAGAAGGTAAAGGTAATTCCTTAATCATTCAAGTATGAGTTACTGGACATGCTAAATCAATATGACCAACTCGTTCACGACGAACAATTGATTCAGTAATTTCTACACCACAACGTTCACATCGTTTACCACGATAACGAACTTTTTTATATTTGCCACAAGTACATTCATAATCTTTAATTGGTCCAAAAATAACTTCATCAAATAAACCACCGCGTTCTGGTTTTAATGATTTGTAATTAATTGTTTCAGGTTTAGTAATTTCACCCCGTGATCATGAACGAATCATTTCAGCAGAAGCCAAACCAATTTGGATCGCATGAATTCTTAAATCATTTTGTTGTTCTAATGCTGTTTCTTCTTGTTTTAACTTTTCAATTCGTGCTTGAATTTCTTCTTTATTTAATGCCATAAGTAAATATTTAATCTTTTTTCTTTATTGTTCAATTTAAAAATTTTCATCAGAACTATCAAATTCATCATGCATAATGTCATGTGAACTTTTAAGATCATCATCATCATTTTCATCATCTTCAAGCATGACATCATCCATTAGATCATCTAGTTCTAAATTAGTTTCTGGTTGTAAGTCGATTTCATTTTCTTCTTTATAAATTTCATTTTCAGTAAACTGATTTACTTCATCAATTCCTTCAATCTTATTTGATTCTTTACTAATTTGATTAATTTCATTTTCTTCGTTTTTAATGTTTAAGAAATCATAAGAATTAACTAAAGGTTGATCACTACCATATTTCAAATTAATTCTAAAACACAACCCTTCTAGTTTTTTAATTAGTAGTTTAAATGATTCAGGAATTAATGGTTGAGGTAGTTTTTTACCTTTAATGATTGCTGAATAGACAGCATTACGGGCTTGAACATCATCAGATTTAACAGTTAATAATTCACGTAAATTATAAGCAGCACCATAAGCTTCTAAAGCTCAGACTTCCATTTCACCAAATTTTTGTCCACCATTTTGTGATTTACCACCTAATGGTTGTTGGGTGATTTTAGAATAAGGACCAACAGATCGAGCATGAATTTTATCATCAACCATATGATCTAATTTCAACATGTAACTAATTCCAACAGCAATTGGATGTTCAAATTTTTCACCAGTACGACCATCATATAGATCAAACTTACCTTTAGTTTTTATTGGATCAATTCCAGCTTCTTGCATAATTTCAACTAAATCTTTTTGATTTACTCCAGAAAATACAGGAGTACAAATTTTATAGTTAAGATCTTCAATTGTTAATCCTGATTTTTGTAAAATAATTACTAAGTTTAAATTGTTTAGTTTTTTATTAGCTTTCTCTTGAGTATCAATTTTTAAAGTTGCTAAATGTTCTTTAAAATTTTTCATTAATAGTTTAATGCTAGATTCACGTACACCAAACATTTGACTAATAACACTATGATCTAAATTAGTAAAATGAGCTTTAATTAATTCTTTTAAAACTAGTTTGCGTGCTGCAAGACCTAAGTGCATTTCTAAAACTTGACCAATGTTCATTCTTGATGGTACACCTAATGGGTTTAATAAAATATCAATTGGTGTTCCATCTTCTAAATGAGGCATATCTTCAATTGGCACAATGCGTGAAACAATCCCTTTATTTCCATGTCTTCCAGCCATTTTATCACCCATTTGAATTTTACGTTTTTGAGCAATAAAAATTTTAATGATTTCAATTACATCATCATTTAAATCATTACCAGATTGAACTGAAAATCGTTTTACAGCAGCAACAACCCCTTCACCACCATGTGGCACTTTTAGAGATGAATCTTTAACTTGACGTACTTTTTCAGCAAAAATGGCTTGTAATAATTTTTCTTCTGAAGTTTGTTCAACTTGAGCTTTTGGTGAAGTTTTACCAACTAAAATATCACCTTCATAAACTTCAGCACCAACCATAATAATCCCATCTTCATCTAAATAACGTTTAGCATCATCTGAAACATTAGGAATTTGACGGGTAATTTCTTCATCACCATTTTTAGTTCTTAAACATTCAATGGTGTGTTCATCAATGTGAATTGAAGTGAAAATATCATCTTCAACTAAACGTGAAGATAAAACAATAGCATCTTCATAGTTATAACCACTTCAAGTAGTAAAAGCAATTAAAACATTTTGTCCTAAAGCTAATTCACCATTTTGCATTGCTGGACCATCAACTAAAATTTGGTCTTTAAAAACTTTTTCACCAACTCTTACAATTGGTGTTTGTGAATTAGAAGTATCTTGATTAGATCGTTTAAATTTAGTTAAATGATATCGTTTATTAACTCCAGCATGATCATAACGAATCGAAAGACTATCACCATCAACAGCAACAACAGTACCATCTGCTTTAGCAACTAATGCCATTCCTGAATCACGAGCAATTGCATATTCTAATCCTGTACCAACAGTTGGTGCATATGGTTTTAGTAATGGTGTGGCTTGACGTTGCATGTTAGCACCCATTAATGCCCTATTAGCATCATCATTTTCTAAAAAAGGAATTGATGCAGTAGAAATTGAAACAACTTGAGATGGATTAACATCAATATAATCAACATCTTTAGCGTCAAATGATTCAATAAAAGAACGATATCGGGCATTAACTGGTGATAATAGTTCGTTTTTTTCATTACGAGCACTAATCGCTTCAGTAATGACATACTCATCTTCTCTTAATGCAGTTAATCAAGTAATTTCATCAGTAATTTGACCATTTTTCACTTTGTAGTATGGTGAAGTAATAAAACCTAATTCATCAATTCGTGAATAAGTTGCTAATGACATAATTAATCCAATGTTCATTCCTTCTGGTGTTTCAATTGGACAAATTCGACCATAGTTAGAATAGTGAACATCACGAATGTCTAAATTAGGATCATCGCGATTAATCCCACCAGGTCCCATTGCTGAAATTCTTCGTTTATTAGTTAATTCTGATAAGGGATTTTGCTGGTCAATAAATTGGGTTAATTGGTGTGAATTGAAAAACTCTTTAATAATAATTTGAAATGGTTTAGTATTAATTAAAGATTTAACAGTAATTTTTTCTTGACCAATTTCGTTTTTTAAAGAAATATGCTTCATTTTTACTTCTGAAGCAGCCATTTTTTCATGAATGAATTTTTCAATTCTTAATAAGGCAATTTGAATCCGATTACATAATAATTCTGAAATTAGACGCATTCGTTTATTACCTAAATGATCAATATCATCAAAAGTACCAATATCATTTTCCATATGTGATAAATAAGAAAAAATCGAGAGAATATCAGTAAAGAAAATTGTATCAATTGATGTATAATCAGGCACCCCAATTAAAGTTAGAATTGGACTGTCTTTTTCTTGATTAGCAAAAATTTTAACTTTTTCAAAAACAACTTCTTTATAAAAATCTTTATTACGGAATTTTTTAGGAATATGATTTAACTTAAAAGATTCCATAATATTTAAATTATGTTCATAAGATAATTTTTTGAATTTTTGAATCTCATCTTTTAACATTAATGTGCCTTTTTTAAAGATGATATTACCTTGATTATCTTTAATATCTTGAGCTAAAGTTTGATGGTACAATCGTTCAGAAATTCGTAATTTCCGATTTAGTTTATAACGACCAACTTTGCCCATATCATACATTCTTTTTTCAAAGAAGTAATTTCATAATAATGCTTGATATGAAACAATTGGTGCTTTAGCAATTTTATAAGAAATATTAATTTGATTAATAATGTGCTTAGCAGCCCGTTCAATACAAATTTGTTCTAATAGTGGTTCAGCCACTTCAAAAAACTTATCAAATTCATTAAGAATTAAATGATAATTTTGATTTTCAGGATTAGTTTGACTCAAATCATGTTTTAGTGTTTGATAAACATCACCAAACTTACTAAAATATTTGACTAATAGTTCATATAAACGTAAGTCTAAACGGTTCTCATGATCTTTTAAGAGTTCAGTAGGATCTTTTGTTTGACTAATTTCTACTAAAATTTCTTGAATATCAGGATCATTTAAAATTTCACGAATGTTAAATGATTCACCACTTAAAGTTTCATGAGCATAAGGATTATGTTCAAAAACTCCTAGAAATTGCTGTTCAGTTAAACCTAATCCTTTAAGTAAAGTAGTTGAAGAAAACTGAACAGCATTTTCACCACTATTACTTCTAGCAAGAGTACGAATTTGTTTGTGTCCATCAGGAATATAAAATAGTAATAATGCTCCTTTTAGTGGTAATAATTCACAAATTGTTCCTTCTTGAATTTTTTTACGAAAGTTTGATAATTTTAATTGTGACTTATTTAACATATAAGCACCAGGAGCACGAATAATTTGTGAAATAACAAATTTTTCAATCCCATTAACAATAAAGGTGCCTTTTTCAGTCATTAAAGGAATATCACCAAAAAAAATTAAGTTTTCATGTCCCTTATTTCTTTTACTACCTAATACTTTAACTTCACCAGTTTCCTTATTAATTAAAGTTAATTGAACATATAAAGAAGCTTGATAAGTTTTTGATTGCTCTCAAGCATCATATTCATTAATGTCTGATTTTTTTAAAACAATTTTATTAAAGTGTAATTCTAAATTTTCAGAATATGAAATAATGGGGAAATTACTTTGAATTAATTTTTCTAAATCATGTTCAATAAAATTTTTATAAGATTGTGTTTGTGCGCCAATTAGACTAAGTGGTCTTTGGCTGTTAGGAATTTTTGAATAATTACGACGACTAACAAGATTGCTAATTTTGTCAATGTAAAATGATTGTTTTAAATTAGGATTCATAAAATAATTTCTTTTTCTTCTAAAGTAAGGAAGATTAATTTTTTTTAATAATTTTCTAGATTAAAAATGACTAATCATTTCATTAGTAAATGATTAGGACAATTAATTTTTAGAATTATTGGATTACTATTTTTTTCAAATGATGTTATAAAAAAAGCAAAAAAAATTAGTGCAAAATTTTAACTTCAACACCAGTTATAGCAGTATTGTTATCAATTTCATAAAGATCAGTACCACAAACAACTAAAGTTCGTCTAGTTAATTTACTATCTCTACGTGTTTGCACTTGATTATCATAATAAGCTTTTAAATAATCAGCTGCATACATTTGAGCATGACTGACATCTTCAACTAAAATTGGTAAAATACCATATAAAACTCCTGAACCATAATAAACATTAGGATCATTAGTAAAAACTAAAACTCTTGTTGCAGGTCTAGCAGCAGAAATTGCTTGAATTAATTGTTCACTAGGACCAAAAATAGCAATTCCTTGATAAGTAAAACCACTATTCATAATTTCTCGTTTAGGAATAACAGTTTCAGCAATTTTTTTAGCAAATTGGTATAAAGGAGTATTAAATTTGGGTGAATGAATGAAATAAGTTTCCAAACTACGTTTATAGTCAAAGAAAATTTCTGATTGTCGATCTAAACGTGACATCACATTAATTGCATTAACTGGATATAATCCTTGAGCTGATTCACCAGATAGCATTGTAGCATCAACGCCTAATTCAACTGCTCAGAAAACATCAGAAGATTCAGCACGTGTTGGAATAATATTTTTTTCTAAACTATCTAACATTTGTGTTGCCATAATGACAGGAATATTAGCATAACGACATTTTTTAATAATATATTTACCCCAATAAGGAACTTCATAATAAGGCACTTCTAAACCTAAATCACCCCTAGCAATCATTACTCCATCAGCAACACTAATAATTTCATCAATGTTATCAATTCCTTGTCGAGTTTCGATTTTAGCAATTAATTTAATGTGTGAACCATGATTAGCATCTAAAATCGCTTTAATATCTAATAAGTTTTCTTTAGTGTTGACAAAACTTACTGCAATGTAATTGAATTGGTGTTCAATGGCTAATAAAATATCATTACGATCTTTATCACTTAAAAAAGGAATTGTGTATTTAGAACTGGGTAAGTTAATTCTTTTATTAGTTTTTAGTAAATGATCATTTAAAACAATGGCTTCAATTAAACCTTGATCAACATCAACTTTTGCTACTTCTAAACTTAATTTACCATCATCAACTAAAATTTTGTCATTAACATTAACATCTTTAGCCATGTTATATGTTCCAGTAGAATCAATTACAGAAAAACTAGTTGAACTACCAATAATTTTTTCAGTTGTATGAATCATAATAATTGATCCAGCAGTAAATAAAACACCACTATCTTGCTCCATTTGAAAGACACGAATTTCTGGACCTTTAGTATCAAGCATTAGTGAAACAGGTCGTTTTAATTCTCTAGCAACATCACGCACAATTTTAGCCCGAACTAATTGTTCTTCATGACTACCATGAGAAAAATTCAACCGGGCAACATTAATTCCTGCAAGTAATGCTGCTTTAGTAGTAGTATATGCTTTTTGCACGATTGCTTGATTATCAGGATTTTCAAGACTTGCAAAAGTGGTTAATTTTTGGGTAATTGCAGGACCTAAAGTAGCAATTATTTTAGTTCTTCTTAAATGACTAATCATAAGATTGAAATTCAATTCCTTACTGTTTTTATTTATTTTTTTTGATTTGAAAAATGACAATGACAGCAATCATTTTTAATTGTTGTTAATGAATTATTTCAAGCAATTAATTCATGCCGTTTAACAGTTGTCATTTGATTAGCAGTTTTTAGTTCAGTAGTGTAGTATTCTCAACCATTAGAACCAATTGCTAAATTGAATTGGTTATTTACAATTAAATCAACTGCTTTTCTACCAAAACCAATCGCTAATTTAATTTCATTAAAAGTTGGAACAGCACCACGTTGTAAATGACCTAGAACCATAACACGAGTAGTGCGATTAGTTTGTGCTTCAATTTTTTGAGCTAAAGTTGATAAATCATCTAATTGTAATTTAAATTTAGGCCCATAAATTTTTTCAGTAATTAAAAATAAAACACTACGTTGCTGATTTAATTGCGTTTGATTAATTACTGCTAAAAAATCATCTAAACTAAAAATGTTTTCATTAGTAACAATAGCATCTACTAATCCAGTAATACCAGCAAAAACTGATAAATCAACACAATCACGCCCCATGGCTTCTATTAAAAAAATTGCTTGGTGTGATTCACCTGTTTGCCTTAAGTTTTTTAAACAATTTAAAATTTCTTGAGCTGATGAATCAAAACCAATTGTTACTAATGAAGAGTTAACATCATTATCAACAGTACCAGGAATTGTAATTACAGGAAAACCTAAATTAGCAATTGTTTCTGCTCCTTGATATGAGCCATTACCACCAATTACTACTAGTGCTTCAATTCCATGTTGTTTTAAATTATTAACTGCTTGTTGTCGAAGTTGTTGATCATTTTGAAATCGTGATGATCTTGAACTGCCAATAAAACTACCCGAAGTGTGCACATGTTGTTTTACTTGATGATAATTAATTGGTTCAATTAAGTTATCAATTAAACCTTCATAACCATTTTTAACAATATAAACTTGACAATTAGCACTAATTGCTTGAGCAGTTAAGCCATAAATTGCTGCATTCATTCCAGGAGCATCACCACCAGAAGTTAAAACGGCAATTTTGTATTGAGCCATTTGGTTCATAAATTTATTAAATTAACCTATTATTTTATTTATTGAGCAATAACAACTAAAAATCTAAAATAATCATGCAAAAACAACAAAACATGAAACTGTCATTAATTTCATATTTTGTTGTTTTCATTAAACGATTAACTTTTAGTTCGAATCAAAATTTTGTTCCCAACAAGTAGTTATAAATAGTTTGATCAAAAAAGTTTATCAACTTTGAAAGATTATAATACTTTTAACAAAAATATTTAAAATTTATAAAATTTTTTAACATTTGTTGATTATAACACAACATTAATTCTATTTATAAAAATGATTAGTTGAATTAATCTAATTTTTTTAGTTTTTATAATTTAAGAATCATTATTTATTCTTACGTGGTCGGCCGCGTTTGTTTTTAGTTTTTTTGTGTGTTTGAGTTTTTTTAGTTGCTAAACTACTTTTACGAACCGATTTCTTTTTAGGTTCAATTGGTAATTGATCAACTGTATCAATTTCTAAAACTTCTTCAACAACTTCTTGAACTGGTTCTAAAACCATTTTTTGTTTGCTAGAAATTTTTTTCTTTTTAGTAGCAACTTTATGAGTTTTATCAGATTTTTTTACTAAAGCTAATTTTGATTCAAATTTATATTCTAAGTTTAGTTGATTGTTAAATTCACGACTACGTAATAAACTATGATCTAAATTAGTGAAAACACCAATTCCTGAATAGTAAGATGAACTACGACCTAATTCCATTTCAATTTCTAATAATCGGTTGTATTTAGCAATCCGTTCAGAACGTGACATTGAACCAGTTTTAATTTGTCCAGCATTAGTTCCAACTGCTAAATCAGCAATAGTTGTATCTTCAGTTTCACCAGAACGATGGGAAATAATATAAGTTCAACCAGCATCGCGCGCAATTTTAATAGTTTGTAAAGTTTCAGTTAAAGTACCAATTTGATTTAATTTAACTAAAACAGAATTAGCTAATTTTTCTTCAACACCAACAGTTGTAATTTTTGGATTAGTACAAAATAGATCATCACCAACAATTTGTACTTTATCACCTAATTGCACCATTAAAGCTTGAAAACCAGTCCAATCAGTTTCATCTAATGGATCTTCAATTGAAATAATTGGATAGCGATTAACTAAATCAACTAAGTAGGCAATCATTTGCTCTGAAGTTTTAATAGCAGATTTATGATCCATTAAACCTCATTTTAAAGCTTTTTTGAAAGTATAAACTCTTTCTTTCTTATCATATAATTCTGAAGCAGCACAATCTAGAGCAAAAGCAACATCACCATCATTAATACCAGGATGATAATTGGCTTTAATTATTGCTTGAGTCATTAATGATAAAGCTTCTTCACTACTTTTTAAATTTGGAGCAAAACCACCTTCATCACCTTTGTTAATGTTATAACCTTTTTCATCTAAAATAGTTTGCAAGGCATGAAAACATTCACTAGCAATTCTTACTGCTTCATGCATTGATTTAGCACCAATTGGCACGAACATAAATTCTTGAAAATCAATACTATTATCAGCATGTTCACCACCATTAATAACATTAACTAATGGTACAGGCATTGCTAATTTAATACTGCTACTACCAGCAGTAACTTTTGAGCCTAATAAATCATTAACATAGCGATAAAAAGGAATTCCTCTAACATTAGCAACTGCTTTAGCAACAGCTAATGAAATTGCTAAAATAGCATTAGCACCATAACGAGATTTGTTTTCAGTACCATCAATCGCAATTAAATTTTGATCAACTTCTTCTTGATTAGCAGCATCAATATCATTTTTAATTAATTGAGGACCTAATACAGTATTTATGTAATTAACAGCTTGTTTAACACCTTTACCGTTATAACGGGTTTTATCATTATCACGTAATTCTAAAGCTTCTTTTTGACCAGTTGAAGCACCAGAAGGAACCATTGCCTTAGCAATTGCTTCTTTAGTTTTAGATAACATTTCACTAGCGGTTACTTTTGCTAAAACAGCAACAGTAGGATAACCTCTAGAATCTAAAACTTCATATGCAAAAATATTTTTAATTTTAATTGTCATTTTTAATACAGGTTGAGATTTTAATTTTTCAATTATTTATTTTTTTAAATTATTTATTAGTTAACTAGCCTTTTTGGCTTCAGAACTATTTTCATTTTTCTGTTGTTCTTGTAATCGTTTTTGATGTTCTGCTTCCATTCTCTTATTGAATTCATCTAACTGAAAATCAGGTTTAAAAGCATTCATTAAACGTTCTGAAATAATTTGATCAAAAATAGTTTTTTTAATTTCTTCAAATTTTTTACGGTTAGCTAAAAACTCACGAATCGATTGACCAGTTTGTTGATAAAAACGATCTAAACTTTCTTTAGTTTGCTCATCAGTAACAACAATACTAAATTGTCGGGCCATATCAGCAAAAATTAATTCTCGAATGATATTTAAGCGTACGATTTCTTTAATTAAATCATCTTTTAAATCATTACGGTGTTGTTTAAATTCTAATTCGCGTTGTTTTAATTCATTAGCATCAAGTTCTACTTCATATGATCTTGAAATTAAGTCCATAACATGATTAAAATAATTATCACGTAGTACCATTTTATAAACTTGTTGTTGTAATTCTTCTTGAGAAATATTAGGATTATTCTCACGTACCCCTTTTTCCATTTGTGATAGAATTGCTGGTTGAATATTCAATTCTTTAATTACAATTACTTGACCTCAGGGAATTGGTTTTTTTGATTTGATTTTTGATTTAAGTATTTCCATAATTAATTACTTTTATTGTCATTGATTTAAATTATCTAAAAAGTTTTTTAATGTTTTTTGATAGTTTAATTCTTCATTTTTTAGATTAACTAAGCATTGATTAAATGTTTGTTTTAAAGAGGAGACATCAACATCAGGAATGGTGTTTAGATTAATTAGTTGTTCAAACTCAGCTTCATCACGTTCCTTATAAAGTTGTCGTGTTTTCTCATTGTATTGAACTAAAGCCTTAGCGATGTTAATATACAATTGATATTCTGGTGAAAAACCACGTAAAGATTCACCAACATGATTTAAGTATTCAGCACTTAAATTAATTAATAAGTAATCATGCATCCAACCACGTTTGTCATTTGTTCCTTTTCACAAATGAGTTCAAGGAGCATTTTCATAATGGAATTTTGCTAAAAACTTACGAGCTTCAGAATTAAACTCTAAGTTAACATTAGTTCAATATTGTTGGTGTTGATCTAAAATATTAGTTGTAATATTTTCAACATCTAAACGTAATTTTTCAATTGTTTTTTGAAAATCAGTTTGAATGTATCCAATATCTGATTTAATAAAATTATATTTATTGTCAAATAATTCAACTAATTTTGCTTTACTTGCTTCAAATTCTTTAGTAAACTTACCAACATTTT
Organism: [Mycoplasma] cavipharyngis; assembly: GCF_042984175.1. NCBI lineage: Bacteria > Bacillati > Mycoplasmatota > Mycoplasmoidales > Mycoplasmoidaceae > Mycoplasmoides > [Mycoplasma] cavipharyngis. Next base: position 231,361 of record NZ_CP155569.1, read on the forward strand.
CATTTTCTAAAAATTTCAATTGACTTAATTGTTCATGTAATTTACGACGATCAAAAACATAATCACGTTCAATTAACATTTCCATATTTTGAAAATCATCAATTAATGGTTTAATTTTATTACTGTATTTATGTTTTAGTTGTTCAATCCGAATTTTTAGTTCTTGACGATTTAAATTTAGTAACAAATCAATTTCATCTTGACTTAAATAAGCTTTGTCATTACTATAAATTGATTCTTGTAATTTCAGATTTTTTTCTAATTCTTTAATTTTTTCATCATAACGTTTTTTAGCATAAGAGATCAATTCGTTCAAATATTGATTAGCTTTAGTTTGTTTTTTTAATAACATCCGTTTGTAATGATTAATTACTTGAACAATTTGTTGAAAATCTTTATCTTGTTGTTCGCGAATTTCACGAACCATACGATCAATTTGTTGCACATCAAAATCATAAAACTTACCAAAAGGCACTTTTAATGACTGGGCATTAATTAAACGTGATTCTAATTTTGCTTTTAAAAAATCTTGAAATTTGGTTAATTCAGTAGGTGGCAAATCAAAGTGACGTAAAATTTCATTAAACTGATATTCATTATCAATGTTTAATTGTTTTAGTTGTTCACGATAATTATTTAATTCTTGTTTTACATATAATTGATAATCTAAATATAAATTACCAACTTGATAAAGACACATACGGTTTTTATAACCAATAATGTTATTGCAATATTCGCGATTGATTTCAACAGTTTTTAAATGATGTGATCAAGCAATATTACGCAATCGGGCTAATTCTTCTTTAGAATCAGGAATTAACTCAGCAGGATTATTTTTTTGTTTTGTATAATCTGCTAATAAAATTTTATTTTTATTGATATTAGCATATGCTGTATCAATTTGAGAACGATAACGATTAATTACAAAAGCTAAACGTCGTTTAATAAATTCAACATCTTCTGAAACTAAGTCTAACTTTTGAATTTCAGAACGTTGTTTTTTATAAATTTCAATTAACTTGTTGCAATTTTCAATAATACTAGAATACAAAAAAGAACTCAATTTAGATTTAATTAAATTTTGTTCATACATTTGCTTCAAAGCCAAAATTCGATTTTGTTGACTTGGTCGAACTAAATCAATATTTAATTTTTTAGCTAATTCAGATCGATCTTCAATACCAGTAATGTTATTTAGCGAATCAGAACTAAAAGTTTTTTGTTTTTTTAATGCGTTATCTTTTTCAGCTAAAGCACTACTAGTTTTTTTCTTTTCTGAATTGTTTTTTCTTCTTGCCATTTTTATTTCAATACCAACTTGTTTGTAAATGGTTTTATATTTAGCCTAAAACATTCTTAATTTTTCAGAATAAATTTTCAAACTAAAAGTAATTATAAATAATTTATTTTAAATTTTAAAAAATATAAATTACATTTTTTTGTAAAATATTTTTGAAATCAGTTTAATTATTTTTTATAATTTCTAAAATATGAAAATTCCTCATCTTAATTTTAAAAAAATTATTTCCTTAAAAAAGGCTTTAATTATTAATGATGATTATCGTTATAACAAACGTTTTTTTGAAACAATCATTCATTTAGTGACTAAAGAAAACCCAGAAATTGAAATTATTTACTTTGCAACTGAACATTATGTCAAAATCGGTTATCAATTAGAGAAAATTTGAGAAAACTTGCAAAATTTATTGCAACAAAAAAATAATCCTAACCAATTAGTAATGCTTTTAATGGATGGATTAGAATACTTTAGTAAAAAAAATTTTAATTTTAATTTTAATGATAACTTTATTTTTTATGGTATATGTTCTAATTTTATTCACTGAAACAACCGTAATTTATTTTTACAACTAATTCCTAAATTTTATTGTGAACGTGTTTTAAACTTAGCTTATTTACTAGAAAATCAAAAATGAAATGATTATAACCAACTAATTTATCATTATGCCTTTCATCTATCTGAAGCTAATAATTTAGTTAAAACTAATGATAATTGAAACATTATGATTGAAAATTTGATTAGTCAAAAATTAGGTTTTCTAGAAAATAAAAAAATTAATAGTTGGACTTTAAGAAAAATTATTCGCCAAATTGCTAGTTGTAGTTTTGGTGCTTTTTCAATTGGTAAGTTTTGTGATGACTATGATTTACGTTATGAAAGTGTGATGTTAGGCATTAAGTTTTTAATTGAAATTAAGTTAATTACAGAAATTAAGTATATTTTATTTAATGACTTTCATAGTAAAAAACGACAATCAATGTATCTTTTAAACCACACTTTTATTTATTTTTATTTATGTCACTATTCACAAATCAACATTCCTGTAGAAAATATTGTCTTATCACAACTAATTAAGGATTTTAATCAATTTAACCAACACGCACCAACTAGTTATAGTTATCAAATGATTAAAAGTGATGATGATTCATTATTGAAATGTAAGTTTGGGTTATTAGAATTTAAGATTGATTTAAAAAAAGACAGTTATCAGAAAATCATTTTAAGTGCTAGTATGATGCAAAAAATTTATAATGTTGATACTGAACATTTCAATTGTCTTCCAATTAATCATAAAAGTTTTTTTGAGCATAAAAAAATTAATATTATTTCTGATTTAACTTATCAGAAAAATAATATTAACTTATTTGATTATTTAGTAAAAATTAGTCTTTAGCATGAAATCCAAAGCAAATTTGATCAAAGTCAATCTCTTCTTTTCAGTTTTGAAAAGAAATGTGACTATAACAATTAGATGTTAAATTATCAATTGCCACAGTGTAAATGTTAGCTTCAAAAGCAGTTTTAATTAAATGAGAATTTTTAGCAATAACAACAATTTGGTTATAACGTAATTGATATTGTGATGCTCAATCTAAAATATCTTGACTAGAATCAAACCGAATAAAATGATCTTCTAAATATTTTGTTTGATACTCTTTTGGGATCGAAAAACATAATTTAATAAAGGGATATTTTTTAGCTAAATTAAGTTTTTCTCAAATTCAGTTAGTAAGTTGAGAACAATTATAAAGATAACTTGTAATATCAAAAACTTGGTATAAACGTTGCAACTCTAATAAAAAATGAGGATTAATAAATTCTTCACTAATTTCCTGATTTAATACTTCTAGAAGCGATTGGTCATAAAATTTTAATAAAACTAATTTGGGTAACTCAGCAATTTTAGGATAAAGTTGAGCACACTTGTTTTGAAATTCTTGTCAGAATATTAGTTTTTGATTGGAAGTATTAAGTGTAATTAATTTTTTAATTAAAGCATTTGAGAGTTTAAATTCAGGATCGATTTTAGCAAAAACTTTTTTTCAAGCTTTAGTTTTATGATATTCTAAATGGATGAAAACATCATTAAATTCAATTATGAAAGCTTTTAGCATAAATAAATTAAAAACTATTTTATATCTTAAGAATAAATTATAAATTGATTTTTAACCCTAATAAAAAAATCTATTTTAATCATAATTCTTGATTAATTATTGGTGATTTTAGCAAAAACTAGGTAAAACTAAATGCTTAGTCTGAGATTTATTATAATCTGAAGTTGAACTAATACTATAACTTTCTAAAACTGATCGATTCTGATTTTGCTTGCTAATTTCATCTCTAAGATAATTGCAAAAAGAATTATTAGCTGGTGTGTTTGACAAATTAGTTTGTGAACTTCCAATTAAATCATAATGCCCTGGATCAGTAAATTTAGTAATTCATCCGTGTGAATCAACTAGTAATGGTTGTTTGTTTTGCTTTTTTGAATTATCATCATCATTTACTTCTGCAGTAATACCTCAATAAATACCATTTAAATAAACTTCTTGATGATTATTATCATAATGAACAAAAATTGAACCTGATGCTCCTGGTTGCAAATTTAGTTGGTTAATAACATAATCACTAACAAGACTTGTAAAATAAGTATGATTTTGAAAATTGATCGTTGCAATATTTTGATCATTTTGAAAAACATATGGTGGATAAAAATTGCCACCATCTTCTAAATTAGAGTTTAAATTTTGTTGACTTAATTTTAAGTTCACCATGCCAATTTTAGTTTTTGGATTATTAGCTTGATTAATATTTTTAGGAAAACCTAAAATATAACCATCAGTATTAGACTGATAATTGAATTTAACATCTTTATTTAAAACGTTATTAATAAAAAGTGTTTGATATAAAGATCAATTATTATTTAATTGATGTTGTTTTAAACTAAATAAATTAGCAAAATCTAATTTTAAAATTGCCAAATCTGCTGCAAAACGGTGCTCAATTCCTTCTTGATCAAAAAAGGAATTTTTTTGTTGCTGATTCGATTTAATTATTTTTCATTTATTGTTATTATTTTCTGACACTAAAATTTGATAATCATTAATTTCAAGATTAGTAGCAGTTCAAACAATAGGATTAGCATCATAATGATTTTTAAAATTTAAATAATTATTTGCTAAATCAAAACTAATTTGCTCTTGATCTAATAACTGATCTTCAGTTGGTTGTTCTAATTGCAAATATGGGTTGTAATGAAATTGAGCCTTAAAATTTACTTGATTGTAATTAAGAAAATTTTTAGCAAAATGTAAATTAGTAGCAACATAAAAATGATAATCATTTTGATTAGAACTAACTTTTGCTAAAATTGTTCCTGTACCAATATTAATAACATTTTGATAAGTTGTTGTTAAACTAATCACACGTGATTTTAAAAACTGAAAAATATAAGCATTTGACTGATTATACTTAGGTATTGAATAAGTGCTGTTTTGAGCATTTTCAGGATTATTAGTATGATTAATGCTATTTTTTAAATAACTTAAAATGGGAAAGTTACTTGTTTCAGCAATCGGATTATTAACTAAAAAATTACCCTTATAACTACAAGCAGATAATAGTAATAATGATTTTGTTAAAACAAAAAAGAATAGATTTTTCCAAGAAAAAAGTGTTTTTAATTTCATGAAGGATTTTTGTTTTTATTAAGATATTAACAATAACTTAAATTTCTTAGAAAAAGATTGTCTTTTTTTACACTACTAATTGCATTACACAAATTGTTTTCTGTTACTGGAGTTTGTTGGTTATTAGCTTTAATTAAATTATAAGTATTGGAATTAATGAATCTAGTAATTTTGCCTTGAAAAGAATTTTCATCATCAGCATCTTGAAATCCACCCCAATAAATTCCTGCAATTTTAAATTTATTTTTTTCATTTTGATTTGGATCATAATTAAGTAAAACTGATCCAGAAGATCCACCACCAATTTTTAAACTATTAATTGAATATTCAGAAACTGGAGAATAAAATTCTTCTGTTGTATTAGGAGTTGTATTAACTTTTAATAAGTTATCAAAACTATCATCAAACAATGGGTTGTTTCTAATAAGAACCCGATCTTTAGGAATGCTATTGCCTTTGACTTCAAAGTTAACTAAACTAGTTGCACTAGTAATTGTATTGTCATGTTCAACTGATGGATAACCAGCTAAATAACCATGAGAATCAATTTGGTCACTAAATTTAGTATCATTTTGTTTTTTAGCAACATTCTCTCTAATATACTCTAAATAACTTTTTAATAAATGATCATTTTTAGCAAGCGCATACTGATAACTAAGACTAAAATTAACTTCAATGACACTAGCATCTGCAGCAAATTTAAAACCTTCAAAATTAGTTTGATTTTTTGAAGAATTAATTTTTTTTGGTGAAATATTATTTGATTGGGTTACTGTTTTATTAGTTTTAAAATTAGTAGCATTTCAGTGAAACCCACTTCTACCTAAGTTAAATGGAACATAATCACCAGTATTTCTTAAACTATTAAAAACTGAAACAGTACTATTACTAAATCCTAATAATTCATCACGAGAAGGTAAATTTTTTGTTGCTAAATAATTTTTAAAAAAGGGACTATAAGCAAAATTGTATAAACTAACTGGTCCATTATTAAATATTTTTTCATAATTATTAATCGATTGACTATTTCGATCGTATCAAAAATTATTAGCAACATGAACATTAGTTAAAACATAATATGATCAATCTCGCCCCTCAACTGTTGCTTGATTAGATGGACCTAAAATTCATCCAGTCCCAAAAGAAATTTTAGCACTACTATCAAATCCAGCACCATATTGAATTGCTGAAATAGAAATTGCACGAGAATTAATGTATTCAAATAATTCTAAATTATTTTGATTGTATTTAGGAATATCAAATTGTAAGTTTCGTGTTGAGCGAGCAATTTTGTTTTGAGCAAACGTTCATGCTTCAATGTTAGTTCTAGGGATAAATAAATCATCAGGAAACAATCCACAACTTGTAACAGTTATTGGGATTAGAGCAAAAAAGAATCCAAAAATTTTTTTATAAAATTTCATGCTGACTACTCCTTGTAACTTGATCAACAAATCATTGATTATTACTTTAAAATTGAATTTTTTATTATTATTAATTAAAAAAAGTAATATTGTTTTTTACATTAAGATCAACAATATTTACTTTTTTAGTTTTATCAATCTTAAATACTTTATTATAAGATAATTATTAAGATCATTAAACAATTAGATTTACTTATTTTAATCATTATTAACAAAGATGATGATCAATTTTTAAAATTAAATTAGTAATTAAATTAATGATCAAAAGCAAATTAATCAATTATTGATTAATCAATTCTACAGCCATATCTAAACCTAATTGTATCATATTTTTAAATCCAGTTTGTCTTTGATCAGCTGACATTGATTCATGAGTTATCAAAGAATCTGAAACAGTTAGTAATACAAGAGCTTGTTTATTAAACTTAATAGCATTAGCATATAAAGCAAATGCTTCCATTTCTACTACTGCAGCTTTAGTTCTAGTTACTGTTTGCTGATAATTTTCCACATTATAAAAAACATCAGAAGCATATGATCGAGCTGTTTTAGTAGCAATATTTAAATTTTTGGCTTTTGCTTGTGCTAATGTTACTAATGATGAAGATGCTAATAATACACCATGATCAGTTGTGATCCCAATTCCTTTGGCATAAGAACTTTCTGAATAAGTTTGATCAGCAATAATAACATCATTTAGTTTGAAATTAAGATCTAAACTACCACATGAACCAACGCGAATAATAGTATCAACATCAAACATTTCTGGATTAAATAGTTCATAACTATAAATTCCCATTGATGGATTACCCATACCATGACCCATAACACTAATGCGTTTGTTTTGATATTTACCAGTAAATCCTAACATCCCACGAACATCATTAATTTGAACTACATCAGTTAAAAAATTATCAGCAATTCACTTAGCTCGTAATGGATCACCAGGCATTAGTACAACTTTAGCGAAATCAGATTTTTTTGCTTTAATATGTGGAGTCATAAATTTTAATAATAATTAATTAATTTTCATTACATAGTTTAATCGATCAATTAACTGATCAATTTTATTAGTTAACTTGTTTTCAATTTCACCTAATGAATGAGCAACTTGATTTAAGTTATAATTATTTTTATTAGGATCTTCTAATTGATCTTGCATTTTAGATAATGATTTTTTAATATCTTCTAAACTATGAATTAAATTTTGATTGTTGGCTTTTGGATCAAAATTATTAATTAGTGCTTGAGTTTTTTCTGATAATTGTTGCACCATTTCACTAGTTAGTTCATGATTAGTTTTTTCTAATGATTTTGTTGCAAGATTTGGTTTAAAACCATAAGTATCAGTTGTTTTATTTCAATTACTAATTTGCAATCTTAAAGCTTCATCATTAGTATCAATATCTAATGGTCTAATTGTTAAATCCCGTTCAATTAAAACACAAGCAGCAGCACAATGGCCTTCTGAATATGTTAAACTTAATAACCCTTCAACTGGTAAGTTATTAGGACGAAATGATAAATGACCATTTTCTAAACGGATTAGTTCAATTTTATCTAAAGCAATATCATTTCGTTTTAGTGCTTTAAAGACAGCTTCTTTAGCACATCAATGCGATGTTAAAAACCGCACTTGACCTTGATGATTGTTAATTTTTTTAAAAGTTTGATATTCTTTGGGGCTTAAAAAACGTTTGATCAAAAATTTATTTATTTTTGAAATTCGATGATCAAAACGTGCTAATGGTTCTAAATCAACACCAAATCCAATAATTTTCATATTTTATTTTTTCTTTTTTAATTTATTTAGTATTAATAATTTTATTATGATTTTTTAAATAACAATTAAATCATAAAATTTTTAAGAAGTAATTTTTTTAGTAGTGGTATTTAAAAAACTATTATATCCTGCTTCTTCTAGAGAATGAATTACTTTTTTTAGTTCAATAATTTCATTATTTAAATTTTTATTGATTGAATTAGTTTGATCAACCTGGCTTTTTAGATCAATGTTAGTCTGTTTTAGAGTTTGCAATTGCTGATATAAAATACTAATTCGATCTTCTAGTTCATCTAAAAATGAATCAACATGCACCATATTATATCCACCAGTTGTTGCTTGTTTAAATTTATAATTTTTAATAATGTGGATAATATTATCTTGAATTTTTTTCTGCATTTTTTAACAATAATTATAATTGATTTAATTTTTTTTAATTAAACTAGTTCCTGTCATTGATTCAGGTTGTTTAATATTTAAGTATTCTAAAATGGTTGGTGCAATATCTGCTAAAATGCCATCAGTGCGCAGTTTAATGTTAGGATTAGAATCAGTAATAATTAAAGGTACAGGATTAGTTGTATGACTAGTTGCAGGTTGATTAAATTGATCTAATTTAACTTCAGCATTACCATGATCAGCAATAATAATGCAAACCCCATTTAATGATTCAACTGCTTTAGTAATAATGCCAATTTGTTGATCAACTGTTTCAACCGCTTTAATCGTTGCCATAATGACCCCAGTATGCCCCACCATATCAGGATTAGCATAATTGAGAATTACAACATCAAAATTACTTAATTCAGGTAAGAGTTTTTCAGTAATTTCTTGTGCAGACATTTCTGGTTTAAGATCATAAGTAGCAACTTTAGGTGAAGGAATTAAAATTCGTTTACATTGGGCTAAAACCACTTCTTTACCACCATCAAAAAAGAAAGTGACATGAGGATATTTTTCTGTTTCAGCAATCCGTAATTGTTTTAGTTGGTGCTGAGCTAAAACATCACCTAAAGTATTAGGAACTGAAAATGGTGGATAGATAACATTATCAATAATGATTTTTTCATAAACCATCATTGTTGTTAAATAAATGTTTTTTAATTTAAATGATGGTTGATAATCATATAAGTTTTCTGAACCACGGATTAAATGTGCTAGTTGTCTTGCTCGATCAGGTCGAAAGTTAAAAAAGAAAACAACATCATTATCACTAATTTGTTTATTAGCAAAATCTTCTGGCAATGCTGGGTGAATAAATTCATCAGTAACATTATTATTATGTTCACTTTTTAAATAAGTAATTACATCATGATAACGTCTTTGACATTGGTTTTGACTTAAAGCATTATAAACCAATTCAGTGCGTTCTCATCTACGGTCTCGATCCATAGCATAATATCTTCCTGAAACTAAACCTCATGAACCATTAGTAGCTTTTAATTTTTGATCAACAACAACAAAATCAGATAACGAGGCATTTGGTGATACATCCCTACCATCACTAAAAGCATGTAAAATATAATTTATTCCATGTTCTTTAGCAGCATCCATAAAAGCAACTAAATGATCAATGTGTGAATGGACACCACCATTTGAAACTAAACCAATAACATGTAATTTAACTTGGCGTTTTTTAACAATTTCAAAAATTTTTAAAAATTCAGGTTTATGATAAAAAACTTTATTTCTAATATCTTGATTAATTAGTGATAAACCAGTATAAACAATTCTTCCAGCACCTAGATTCATATGTCCTACTTCACTATTACCCATTTGATTATCTGGTAGACCAACTGCTGCTCCTGAAGCTTTTAGTGTTGCATGTGGATACTTATTTCATAATCGATCATAATTACTAGTGTTTGCTAAAGCAACAGCATTACCTGGATTAGCATTAGTTAAACCTCATCCATCCATGATACATAAAACGATTGGTTTTTTAATTTGATTCATACTAAAATTTCTTACTTTTTAAAATTAAATTACAACTAATTTTGTTTTATATAAAAAAAAAAAAAAAAAAATTAAGCAAGAACACTAGTTTTGCTTAATTGATTTAATTTGCATAATTTTATGTGCCATATTAATAAAAGTTTGTGGACTTAAACTTGCTCCACCAACTAATACTCCATCAACATCAGCTAAGTTAATAATTTCAGCAACATTATTTTCATTAACAGAACCACCATATAAAATAAAATTATCAATTGCTACTTGTGAATTTCACATATTAGCAATAATTTTATATCTAATGTAATGAATAATATTTTGAATTTGTTCTAAAGTAGCTGTTTTACCTGTTCCAATTGATCAAATTGGTTCATAAGCAAAAATCACTTGCTTATAATATCTTGTGTCTAAATCTTTTAATGTTGTTTCTAATTGATCTTTTAATACGGCTTCAGTTCTATGGTTTTCATAATCTTCTAATGTTTCACCAAAACAGAAAACAACAGTTAGATTAGCAGTTACTGCTGCTTTAAGTTTTTGAGTTACAACATTAATGTCATTATGAAATAATTGTCGTTGTTCTGAATGACCAATTAGTGTGTATTTAATACCATCAGCAGCTAATTGATCAGCAGAAACAGCTCCAGTATAAGCTCCTGATGGTTGATCAAAAGCATCTTGAGCTAAAATAACAATTTTATTATTTTTTAATTCTTTTTTTACTGTTAATAAATGTAAAAAAGTAGGAGCAATACCTAAAATACAGTTTGATTTTTCTTCTAATCAATGTTGATTCAAAAAATTAATATAATCACTTACTTCTTGCAAATTTTTATTACATTTTCAATTGCCAAACAAAAGTTTAGGTCGTAGATTCACAATGTTATCTCAGTTCTTTATTTAATAATTACTAATTATAATACTTTTAAACTAAGGATATCAAAATAATATTGCACCTTTTTGATTATCATTATTTCAAATTCAAAAATGATAATCGATCATAAGACTAAATCCTAATCAAATTAACTATTTAACTTTTTGGTTGTTAATTTGAAAATATTATCTAAATTTAAAAAAATTAATGATGATTTTTTAAAATTTAATATTAATTAATCAAATTGCAAAATATTATTAATTTATAATTTATTAATAATTAATCACAAAAGAATTGTTAATCATTGTTATAATAGAGAGACATTTAAAAATAAAATAGATTAGATTGAATTGATTATTGGTGTTTTAATTTGATAATTGAAAATTAAGTTAATATGAAACAAAAGTGAATTTTTATTCAGCAAAACGATCTTTCAGAAGTAAATTATGGCAGTATTAAAAAATATCAACAATTCAGTGTTTTTCTTACTTATGCAACTTTATTTGTCTTATCATATTTGACAATTCATTTTTTTTCAAATAATGTAAGTTCAATTGTTGGTTCAAAAAAAAGCATTGTTTCAAATGTTGCTGATTTTATTTTTCAAATCATTCATACTGGATTTGCATCTTATTTTTTAAGTTTATGTTTTGCTCGTTTTTATCATAATCACAAAAGTTTTAAATATTATTTAGTCTGAATGGTGATTTATTATTCTAGTGGTATTATTAGTTTTGGTTTATGATTCCAATTTCAAAAATTAATTGTTTTTGAAACGAATGATTGAATTGATTTAATTTTTTTCAGATATGTCGTTTATTTTTTATTGTATGCAGTTTTATTAGAAATTATTTATGCGATTTATTTTATAAAAGTTAATGCCAAAGTTGAACCACTAAAGATTTTGAATTACAAAGTTAAAATTTTTAATTTAGTTGTTTTTTCAATTTATGTTTTAATTCTTTTAATTCTTTTTAGTGGTAATTTAGATCAAACGATTATTTTTGTTAATGAAAAATTAGTTCCCTTTTTTTTATTAGAAGATTTTAATGTCGCTAATATTCTTAGAAATGTTTTCATTATTTTTATTGCTATAATTCCAATCTTATTTTTATTTGGTTTAAACATTAATTTAAAAAAATATGCTAATCCATAAATTATTACTCGTTTGTTTAGAAGTCGTTTAACTATTTCTTTTTTATTAGCTAATTTTTTATATTTTATTATTAATCAATCTCAATCAATTCGTACTTTTTATTTTGGTACGATTAATTATGTTTATTTAATTTTTGTAATCATTGCCATTATTGCTTTTTTTGGTTTATTAATTTGAAATCGAATTTATTTTAATTCTTCAATTTATTATTTTTTACTAGTTAGTTTTTTCTGATTTTTAATGTCATGATTTTTAGTTATTTTATACATTAGTAGAGATACAGTTAATTTCTTTTCTAAAGTTAATTCGATTATGTTAGCAATCATTATGATTGTTGTTTTAATCACTATCTTTTTTAATAATTATTTATTAAAAAAATACATTAATTTTATTTTTAATACTTTATTACAATTAACAGGATTATTATTTATTATTTTGTATTTAATCAATTTTAATTTACCTGAAATTAATCTAACTACTACAGATCCATTTTTAATTTTATATTTTTTAATTGCGATCTTTTCACTCTTGAACATTAATATTTTATTAATTGTGTTTATGCGTTCACTAAAACGTTTAATGAAAACTAAAAACCAGAAAATCAATTGATGGACTCATCTAACTAATCGCTCAAAAATTCAAAAACCAAATAAAGTTAAATTAACTAAAAAAGCAGCAGCAATCATTTAAACAATAATCAACATTAATTATGAAACAGACAAATTTGAAAAATTGACAAAAAAATTTAAATAAGTTTTTTACTGATTTTAAATCTAATCATAAAAACATTAAACATTCATTAAGCGAAGAAATTGCTATTCAGTTTGATAGTATTATTAATAATCCCACAAGTTATGTTAATCGAATTGAAAATTATCAAAACATTATTTACTTACAAAATTTTTTTAATCAAGATAATCCTGCTTTTGATCAATTAATTAAAGAGATGCAACAAGCTTTAAATTTAAAAAAACAAATTATTTTTTCTGAATTTATTATTACTTGATGATCTAATACTGATGGTTATTCTAAACTACCAATTTTAGGTAATAAAAAAAATAATTTAAGTAGTAACATTGAAATTTATGATCCACTAAATTCTAAAAATCCTGATTTGATTACTACATTTAAAGCATTAGATCATTTAATTGTTCATGAATTAAAACATAGCAATTTACATTTACTTTTAAATGATTCAATTATGATTGCTTATTCAAAAAATAATGGTTATTTTTTATTGTATAAATTTGGAGTTAATCATTAATGAAAATTAATCAACAAGCTGAACTAAAAGTAAAAAATCTAAATATTCTAAAAAATTATTTAAATGTTTATTTTTATGAAACTTTATCGTTACTAAAAATTAGAAGTCGTTTATTTAATAATAAATTAAATGAAATGTGATACATTAGAAGTTTCTTTTTAGAAATTGAACATAAATATCATCAAAAATCATTTTTTTATTACAATAATCGCAATAGTGAAAAAAATAATTTTAGTTGCTTGTATGTTTATATTTCTGAAAAACTAAAACTTTCAGGTGTTTCATCTGAACAACATGAATTGAACTTATTAAAAAAATTACAAAAAAACGATAAATTAATTGTGATTGGTCAAGCAGCAATTGAGTTTAGTGAAAAATATGATCTTAGTCCCTTACTAACATTTCCTAAAAATCAAATTGAAATTTTAGGTGAATTGAAAACTTTAATTTATGAATATTATTTAACTGGTAAAGTTAATGAAGTTAAATTTGTTTTTGTTAGTGATCGTTTAATTGATGGTGATGTTACTATTTTACCAATTAATAAATTTGTGATTCGTAATGATTGAAATAACAATTTAAATGAAACAGTAGATATTACTAAATATCATATTTATCCTAATTTAAATCAATTTCAAGACAATTTAGCTGCAATGTATGTTGAAAGCGTCATTTATGGAATGATTTTTGAAGCAAGTTTTTATTTATTAAAAAAACGTTTATTAAAAATTCGTAATAATATTAATGAAGTTGATAAAAAAATTTCTGCGTGAAATTATCAAATTGTTAAAAACCGTTATGAAGAAATTAATAATGACATTATCATAACCCATCAAGATGATAATAATTTTTAAAAAGTTTATGAAAAAATTAATTAATATTTTGAGCAAATTTTTCAAATCAATCATTAATCAACAAATTGATTATTTTCAAATAATTTGACCAGAAGATAAAAAGTTATTAGAAAATGCTAATATGGAGCAAATTGACTGGTCGCAATCGTTTTTAATTAAATTACTAATTCATCAAGATTTTGAACCAATATTAGCCAAAAATAATGATTTGATTTTTGAAAAAGATTTATTTATTTCTTTGCATAATAAAAAACACAACTATTTATTTTGGTTTCAAAATGCTTTAATTATTTTTGAAAATAATCAAGCTCATATTAAAATTTGTTCACAAATCCAACAATTTATTAAACCTAAAAAAAATCATCCAAAAAAATTAGTTAAAGACGAATTAGATATTAGTACAATTAAGAAACAATTGCGTAAAATTAGTAAAAATGAAATTTTAGGATTATTTCCTAATGAAATTCTAGAACGGCATCATTTAAATTCAGCACTAAAACTAAAAAAGTTTACTACTACTTATAATATCGAACCATATCAGAAAATTGAAGAATAAAACATTTTTAATAATAGAAAGTTAATTTTAAGATGAATTCATACATTAGATCAGTTCAAGATTATATTGTTAAAATTTCAGGTAATGATAAATATGGCATTAACCAAATTTTTCGTTTTAAAAATGATAAATTTGGAATTGTTGTTAATGCTAAATCTGATCATGCATTTTTAATATTTGATGGTTCTACAAGTGATTTAGCAGTAGGTGATTTAGTGAAGTTAGAAGAGAAGAATTTTGTTGTTGAAACTAAAACGAATTTCTTTGGTACGATTATTGATATTTATGGAAAAAAAATTTTTGGCAAAACAATTATTAAAGAAAAAGTCATTCCATCAACTTCATCAGTTTTTAAAGAAGCATTAAATTTAAATTACCGTCAAAATTTAAATCAACAGTTATATACAGGAACATTTGCTATTGATGTTCTTTTTCCAATTGGTTATGGTCAACGTCAAGCAATTTTAGGTGATGCACAAACAGGTAAAACTAGTTTATGTTTAAAAATGATTATTAATAATAAAAATAATCACAATTTAAAAATTATTTATGTTTCCATTGGTAATAAAAGACTTGATATTGCTCGAATTTATCACATTCTACAAGAACATCAAGCACTAAATAATACAATCATTTTACATGCTGCTAGTGATAATGCTTTACAACAATATTTATTACCTTATGTTGCAATGAATCATGCTGAAAATTTAATGGCAGCTGGTTTTGATGTTTTAGTTTTAGTTGATAATTTAACAAGTCATAGTAACATTATTCGTGAAATTGGATTATTAACTAATACTCCTGTTGGCAAAGAAGCATTTCCAGGGAATTTATTTTATGCTCATGCGCAATTTTTAGAACGAGCTGGTAAATTTAGTAATGGTAAAAGTATTAGTTGTATTCCTGTTGTCAAAACAATTAATAATGATATTACTTCTTTATTAGCATCAAACATTATTTCAATTACTGATGGTCAAATTGTATTAAATTCAGAAATTCGTAATTCAGGTATTTTACCTGCAATTGATTTAAGATTATCAGTTTCACGATTAGGTGGTGCTGTTCAATCACAAATGTTATCAAAAATTAGTAGTCAAATGAATCGTGTTTATAGTTTATATCTTGCTAATTTAAAATTTAGTCAAATTAACTTTGATTTTAATCCATACATTAAAAAGATTTTAAATCAAGGTAAATTAATGATTAATATTTTAAATCAAGCTGAATTTAGTTGTTATTCTCAAGTTAGTTGTTTAATTTTAGGAACAATTATTGCTAATAATTTATTAGAGCCTGACGCTAATATTCAATATTATATTAATATGTTACAAGAATATATGAAGCATGATTATATTGGTAATATCATTGATCAAACAATTGCTAAACAAATTGAAAAACATCGTAGCATTGATGATCGTTTATTAGAAAGTTGTTTAAAAAACTTATTTAAACAATTTGATCTTTTAAAAAAATCTGAAGATCAACTCAGTTTTAATGATCCTGATGTTTTTAAAATATCACCTAATGCCATGAAAATCTTGAAAGGATTATTATGGGTAAAATAATTGTTACTTTACCAGGTGTTTATGATGTGCAATTTCTTAGTAGTAAGGAATTACCAAAAATTAATCATATTTTAGTTGCTGAAAATAAAAAAAATGTTTTATTAGTTGAATCGATTTTATCAGAAACAGTTGTTCGTTGTATTTTAATTAAAGGTTTAGATGGTAATTTAAGAATTGGTGATCATTTAATTGATACTAAAAAACCATTAATGGTTCCAGTAGGTTCTGAATCATTAGGTGGTGTTTTTGACATTTTAGGAACACCATTAAATAGTATTAAACCTAGTTTTAAAAAAATCGCAATTAATTCAACTGTACCAAAACAACAAAATTTCTTTATTAAAAATGAAATTATTGAATCAGGAATTAAAGCGATTGATTTTTTTACACCAATCTTACGTGGTGGTAAAATTGGTATTTTTGGTGGTGCTGGTGTTGGCAAAACAGTTTTAATTAAAGAAGTAATTAATAATATTTCTTCACAAATTAATGATAATGTGCACAATATTTTTGTTGGCATTGGTGAACGAACTAGAGAAGCAAAAGAATTATATGATGAATTAAAAGCAAGTAATTTTTTAAAAACAATGAGTTTATACTTTGCTGAAATGAATGAATCATCAGGAACCAGAATGAAAATTCTGCAAGCAGGAATTACTGCTGCTGAATATGCTCGTGATTATAATCACAATGAAGTTTTAATTTTTATTGACAATATTTATCGTTATTTACAAGCAGGAAGAGAATTGGCTTCTTCATTAGGTAAAAAACCATCAGAATTAGGTTATCAATCAACGATTAATAGTGAAATGAGTTATATTCAAGAACGACTTAATGCTAATCATAATGGTTCAATTACTTCATTTCAAGCTGTTTTCTTACCAATGGATGATTTAAATGATCCAGCATCAGTAGCAATTTTAAATCATTTAGATTCATTATTAGTTTTATCGCGTGATATTGCTAATAGTGGTTTATTTCCTGCAGTTGATGCTTTAAAAAGTATTTCATGAATTGCTACACCAAATATTATTGGTGAAACACATTATCAATTAATTAAAAAAGTAAAATCAATTTTAATTAAACAGAAAGAATTAGAAGAAATTATTGCAATTTTAGGAATTGATGAATTAGATGAAAAATCTAGACGTGAAGTGAAAATTGCCACACAACTAACTAATTACTTTACTCAAAATTTGCACACAACAGTACATTTTAGAAACCAACCTGGAGTTTCTGTACCACTAAAAAACAATATTGAAACAGTAAAACGAATTTTAAATGGCGATTATTTAGAATTAGAAGATTATCAGTTTTTATATATTGCTGATTATAATGATCTTGATCAAATGTTATCAGCCCAAAAATTAGCAAAAGCGAAATTACTTGAATCTGAAAATCAATCTCTTTTAGTTAAAACTAAATCAAAAGCAAAATCAAAAACTAAATGAAATCAATTTTTAAAAAACAGTTTTAAAATTAATTAAGTTTAACTTGATTATAGTAATTAACTTTATTAGTTATTAATATAGAAACAATTTTATAATTTAATTTTTTTATTATTTTTAACTTCTACTTTTTTTCTTATTTTTGTTTATTTTAAAAAAGTAATTATTTAAAATAAAGATATAAGGAGTTGTTATTATGAAAAGAAATTTGAAAAATTTAACTAAATTAGTAGTTATTTTATTTGCAACTACGATTGTTGGATTAGGATTAAGTTATAAAACCAATCATAATTTAGGTTTATCTAAAACAACTTCTGCTCATGTGATTAAAACTAATTTTCATCATGATCAACCTGTTGCAACTGGAAATGATTATGCTCAAATTGCCAATTCAACTTCTAAAAACTTAGTTAAAAATTTGATTAATCAAAAATTAACTAATAAAGTTGATACAACTTTAGCAGCAATTCAAACAGTTTTTAAAACCAAGTTAAATAATAGTATTAATTCTTTACCTAAAAATGAAACTGAAGCTCAAAATAAAGCAATTACTTATTTAGTTCAAAAAATTACTGAAAAAACTAATAATAACCTTTGATATCAACGTCTTAGTGATTATTTGAAAAAAATTTTATTAAATAATTTTATTAATGAAAAACTTTATCATTATTTAAATAAAAACGAACAATATTTACCTCATAAAAAATATTTAGATAATTATAGTTCAATTGGTAATAACTTACCATATGTTTATAACACTTTAACTTTTCAAGAAATTGAAGAAGCAGTTGATAAAGTTTTAAGTACTTGAAAAAATTATTTAATTGATCAATCAAATAATAATCAAAATAATAATGATAATTTTGGATTTAGTTGATATTCTAATATTCCTAATAGTTTAAAACCAACAATTTATTACAATCAATCTTTTGATCAACAAGATTATTTTAACATTATTGATGCAATTGTAACAAATCGTGAAAATAGTGAAATCATCACTCAACATGGTGGTTTAATTGCTGAACAAAATGCAGTTGATGAAAAATTAAAAACTAAATTAGAAGCAGATAAAAAATTTTTATTAGAAAAAACTACTAATCATAAAAACGAATTATTTATTGATCAAGCACCAATTAATTTAGCTAAAATTTTTCAAGATTTATCTCAAGTTGATCTTGATTTTACTAAATTATGAAATTTACATTTTAGTAACTGAAATGATATTAAATTAAACAAACAAATTTTTGAAGGTCATGATATTCGTGTTCAAGTTCGTTCGTTATTTAAAATTGTTAATCCTTTCAGTAGTGTTGATCAACCAAGAATAGAGTGAAAACTATCATTAAATAATGCAATTGTATTAGGACAGACAGACTTTGGATATAATTTAAATATTAATGATTCAGCTCACCAAATTTTGAATCTAATTTATCAAACGATTGAAAAACAAGGAGCAAATTTATTTATTAAATTTAATCCTAAATCAGTTAATAAATTTGACTTAAATTTTAATGGTTATGATTTTATTCTTAATCAAAGACTAGTTCAATATTTAAGTATAAGAAATATTAATTTAAAAATTAATCAAAATGTAGAAAGATATTTTACTAATAAAACAAACATTAATCAATATCAACTTGATTTAAATGGTTCAATTAAATCCTATAATAAACTTGATCAAGTATTAAATAAAAATCTTGTTTATACAATTAATCCTGATTTAGAACGACAATTATTAGAGAGTGCACCATTATTACCACCAATTTTTGATAATAATGAAAATAAAAATATAGAAAATAAACTCCCTTGAGGTTTCACTGATCAACTTGGTGAAATTAAAAAATTTTCTTATCATAATTCTAATCCGATTTTCAATTATAGAACAATTTTGTTTCACATTTATAATGAAAATCAAAATGATACTAATCGAAAAATAAGAGTTGTTACTAGAATAACTTTAAAAGATCAATTTGCAACAAATAAATTTAAAGATTATACAACAATTGTACCTTTTTATGCTTTAAATAATTTAAACCAATTTGCTTAGTTAGCAGCAATTGCAGCAGAACAAATTAATCAAGAAGAAAAACTAGAAGGTGGGGCATTATATAATAAAAATTTAAATCAAAAAACTTTAAACATTTTATTTAATCAAGCATTAGAAAATAGTAATAATGATCTTAATTTATTTAAAAATAATTATCGTTCTTTACTAAAAAATCAAACTGATAATTTTGATAATTTGGATTCAAAAAATATTAAAAGCGCTAAGCAGTATGATGATTTAAGGACGCGGTTAAAAAACGCATTAATTAAAGTTAATATTGATTTAGAAAGTAAATTTGCTAAAAGTTTATTTGAGGAAATTGATAAAGTTGAACAAGATGCCTTAACTAATCCTGATGCCACTTTAAAACCTGAGTTTTTAGAATTAATTGATTTCATTAATAAATCAGAAAATAATTTAAATATTTTCAAACCATTTACAACATTATTACAAAAATATAGTCCTGAAGAAATTAGGTTTGCTTTAAATTCAAGTCAGAAAAGTTTATCTTATGCATTTACTGGTATTAGTTCATTAATTGTTATTAGTTCAATTGGAATGATTGTTCGTGGTTTAAGATTAAATAGTAGAAAATATCAATTAAGAAAATCAATGATTATTACTATTGGAGCAATTCTTTTAATTGTTAGTGTTTCTGGATTATCATACTTACTAACAATTCTTTTATAAAAAAATCATCAGTAGAGATGCAGTTTTAGAGATTATTTTAAAGTTGATGGAATTATAGAAATTATCAACAAAAACACCCTAACAACAAATTAGGATGTTTTTTTATTATCTTCAATCAATTTTGATTCATTAAAAAGTAATTTTCATTCATAAACAAGAATATTAAAATGGTTCATATTTTTTAAAAAATTAATTTAATTTAATAAATTTGATTGTTAAAAAATTTCAAATTCAAAAATGATTGAAACAATAAATTTTTTAAAAATCGATATTAATTTATAAATTAATTAAAGGAAAATAATCATTTCAAAAATCAAGCAACTGTTTTAGAAATTTTAGAAATGTTAAACAAAAATATGAAAGAAGCAAAAACTAATCTAATTGAACTAAAAAATGAAACTTATGAACTAAATGCTAAGTTAACTTTTTTAGAAAATGAAAATTAAATTAAAAGAAAATCAAATAAATAATTCTTAAAAATGGATTAAAAAATCAATATGTAAAAAATTTAGTTAAAATTCTTTTTTTGATAATGAGCCTTGACGAAAGATTTTAATGAATTTAATTGAAGAGTACAACATGAGCAAATCATTATTTAGTGAAGTAAAAAATTTTATTAAAGTAAAAGAAAGAAATTAGTTCTTAAAAAAGACTAAATTCAGCACTAATCTTGAACAAAAAACTTACTGCATACTAGTTAATCATATTTAAAAACGAGAATCAAAATCAGACAAATTTTTTCTTAGATTTAAAAGATGAGTAAAATCAAAAAAATTTAATAAAATAAATTTAATTAAAAAGGAGTAAATAAAAATGAATATTGAAAAAATGAAGCCAATTTTTACTAAAAATAAAACTGACATTACTTTTAGTGAGTTCGGAGAAAACTTAGAACATCATCCAATTATTATTCTTTATTTGGAACGTGAAGATGAATATTGTTATTTAAAAATTCGTAGTGCTAGAGATGATCAAGGAAGATTAAAAAAACCTGAATTTAATGATGTTTTTCTTCCTGCAAATCCTAATGCTAAAGGTATATTAAAAAAGGATTCTTATGTTGATCCTACTAAAATTTATCACATTAAAAGATCTGAACTTGAAGAATATGTTGATCCAAATAATTCTCATTCTATTGGTTCAATTGATCCAATCAAAGGATTAGATATTTATTATGAAGTAATACATAACTTAAATCAAAAACCACCCTTTTGTTCAATAATGAAAGTTAGTTATGATCAAAATTTAAACAAATTTATTAGCAAAACCGAGTATGCTCATGAAGAATTATTAAATCATGAATGAAGATTATTACAAAAAAAAAAAAAAAATAGAGAAAGAATCTGATGAAATCAAAGCAAAATGAAGCATTGAATTTGAAAATTTGAAAAAAACCGTTCATGAAAACGCTCCTAACTTTTTTTGACCTGCATGAACTAACAAACAACTTTGCGAAGACATTTCTTGTTGTATTTCCACAGAAGTAAAATATTATTGAAATGACTTTTTTTCATTACACGAGCCCTTAGATGCAATTTATGAAAAGTTACGTGATCAAAAAATTAAAGTTTTTAAAGCGGCTTCTGATCCTAATCGACCATATAAAATTAAAAATATTATCGAGTTTGAAAACTTTTTAAAAGAAAACAATTATATTCAATATCATACTTATCAAGAAATGGAAAAAATAAGAGAAGAACAAGAAGAACAAGCAAAAAAAAGTAAAAAATCAAATTCATACGAACGATAAGAAATAATAATTAATTAGTAAATATCAAAACAATCAGCATTAATTGTGCTGATTTTTTTATTAAACAAATCTTATTAAAAGATATTAATTTAAATATTTGAAGAAATAATTTTATGAATTAATGAATTATTAAGTATTGAAACGAATTTTTAGTAGTAAAAAAAATTAAAAAATTTAATAAAACAAATCTAATTAAAAAAAGGGGAATAATTATGAATCTAGATTTAGATTTAAAAACAATATTCACTAATAGAAAAGCAGAAATAACTTTTAATGAATTAGGTAAAAATTTAAAACATCATCCAATTATCATTTATTATTCTGAAGTTAAACAAGAATACTACTATTTAAAAATTCGTAGTGCTAGAGATGATGCTGGAAATTTAAAAAAAATCAAAAATAAAGAAATTTTTGTTCCTAAAAATTCTAATGAAAATAAATTTTTGGACCAAGATTATTATGTTTATACAACTAAAATTTTTAATATTAAGCAAGAAGAATTTAATCGATTTATGAATTGAAAAGAAATTTATAATATAGAAGAAATTGATCCAGTATATGGTTTATTAATTTATGATATTTTAGACGAAAATTTAGAACAAAAACCGCCATTGTGTTCATTAATTACAGTAAATTTTGATCAAGATTTAAATAAATTTATTAGTAGAACTGAATATGCTCATAGAGAATTGCTTGATTATGAATATGATCAATTAATTGATGAAGAAAAAACAAAATATGATAAAGTTTATCAATTTTTAATTAAAAAGCGCTGTAAAACTACATTTGAAATTTTACGAAATTGTGAAAGTATTAATAGTGGTTTTTATCATGACCGACGTCATTATCATGATCAATATAGTTATCATATTAATAAAAATAAAGAGTTTTTGAATCAAATTGAAAAATTATTTATTGATAATTGAAACTATTTTCAAAACAAAAATTTATCTAATGAAGATATTAAAGATGCATTAAAAATATTTGATCAAGATTTGAAGTATTTATTAGCAAATAAATATGTTCCATTAAAAAAACAAGGTCACGTAAAGAAATTAAAAGACAAATAATGTTGCTAACTGAATGGTTAGAAAATTTAGATCAAACAAAATTAATTTTAAATCCAACAGAATTAGTGACCTTAAAAAATAATTGTGATTCTGATTTGGTTTATAAAATTGTTGATCCAAAAACAAATGAAATCTTATTGGAACATTTAAAAGATCAAGGAATTGAAGTTGATCTTAATGATAATTTAAAAGAAAAATATTATTTTCAATACATGGTTATAAATGAATACATTCAAAAAGTTAATTTAAAATATTTAAAAAATAAATCAGAATCTTAAGAACTATAGAAGCAATATTTAATTAGTAAATATAAAAAAACAATTAGCATTAATTGTGCTGATTTTTTATTGAAAATACCTCATTAAAAGATATCAATTTAAATATTTGAAGCAATAGTTTAATGAATTAATGAATTTTAAATTAATATCATATTTTTAATAATGCGATCAAACTAAAAATAATGCAATTTTTGAAAAATTTATGAAATCAATATTTTAATAATTCTAAATTAAAAAAGTTTATTAATCAATTAAAGATTAAGTATTAAAAAAACCTAAAAATAATTGTTTAAAATTTCAATTAACGATTAAAAATTTGTGATTGAAAATATGAATTAATTGCCGATTTAATTAAATCAATAAATTTAATCAAACTAAAAACAAAAGAATGGGATCAATTTATTGAACAATGAATTGAACAATTTAATCAAATTTTATCAACTAAAAACAATTCCTGACAGACCCTGTTTAAAAAATGATGAAAATTAAATTTGAAAATTTGAAATTTTTATCTCAATCAAAAATTACTTTTGAAAATTTTTTTAATTTTTTGTTACAATCACTCTCTTATAGTGCAATGTTTTGTTCTCATATTTTTTGGGATATATGTTGTTATTATCTTCAAATTCGTTTATTGGTTCAAAATCATTTCTGTTTAATAAAAAAGATCTCTGATAAAAACAAAGAGATTTTTTTAATGAATTAAATTAATTATTTTAGCGCTAATTAAATTTCTTGATATTCAGGTAATTGATCAATTAAGTCTAGTGTTTCTAAGCTTAGTGTAATTAATGATAAAATTAGGTCAAAAACATATTTACCACCTTTAATTTCATCGAATTTGTTGGGGTCGTTGATAATTTGTGACTCATAATCAATAGAATACCGGTATTCATTTTTAACTCATTCTAAGGGTGACCTGTCACCAACTTTATATTCATATGCTTTTAATGGAATATTTTTAATAGCAATATATTCATTAAATTTAATTGTTTGCTTATTATCTTCGAAATTTATTTTCTTGATTTTATAATCTTCTTTGACTATTTCGATTTTGACATTTTGATAAGGTGGAACTTTTTCATAATTCACATGTAAATTGATTAATTTTTCACCAATATCAACATACTTTCAAAAATCTTTTAAATATGGAATTCATGGGGGTTCTTTCATCAAGTTGTTGCGATATTTTTCATTGTAAGTAGAATGATGAAATAAAGCATATATATATATATATATATGGAAAGCAGTAATATTTAGATCATTATATTTTTTTTGAAATGAATTAACTGATTCTGAATTAATTGCATAATTCTTAATATCAGAATCATTTTCAAATAAGTTAGGTTCTTTATTTTTTTGATATCAATATAATGGATAACATTGTGAGAGCACACTAGAATAAAAAGCTGCATCAATTAATTCATTTGTTACAAAATAAAAGAATTTTCCTGAACCACCCTTTAATGCTGATGTACAAATTAAAATATTTTTTGTATCAAATTTAGGAAACATGTTTAATGAAAGATGCAATGAATGAAAAATATTTTTATTGAAATAAAGATAACGTTTGACAAATGGTTTATAACAGCAAACACGAATTTCGCTTTCTTGATGATCAATTAATTTATTTCTCAACGTTAAAAGTGATTGCAATTCACTAATTTTTATTTTTGAATTAGAATTTTTATGAATATACTCCATAATATATTTTTTTTGATTTTTGATATTTGTTAATGATTTCAATTTTAAATCTTTTTGTAAATCATTTGATAATTCATTAAATTCTTCAATATATTTTGTCATTCTCTCAATTAATAATTGTTTATCAAAAGAATAAACTCATTTATTTTTTGCTGTATTTATTCCAGAAGAATAATTGTTATCAAATATACTTGATTGATCATTTTTACTTTTATTTTTTTCATATGCTAATTTAATCATTTGAAAAGATTTTGGATTTATTTGATTCAATCAATCATTATTTTTATCAGGAATAATTTTTTCAAATTTCAAATCGTATAAAGAGTTATTGTTTTTAAGTTCATTAAGTTTTTTTGTAGTTTTAAAATTATCAGGCATTTGATAATAATTAATATATGGTTTAGAAGTTTTATCATTATTTTTTACAAGAAAGACAATGCTAATAGTTATTTTACAATTAAAAACATTGCCACCTTCTTTTGGATCGTTTTTTCTAACATTGCCTCTAAGATTAATAATATAAATTTGACAAAATTCTTTTTTTAATGCTTCTCGAAATTTTCTAAAAGTAAGATTTTCAATAAAACCACCATTAGTAACAAAACCAATGATTCCTTGATTACCTAAACGATCAGTTGCTCAGCGAAACGCTCTTATATACGAATCATAAAGAGCATTTGAACTTTAAAAACTATCTACATAATTTTCTTTTATACGTTGATCAAGATTAGAATACTCAGTTGATGCATTATTATTGGAATAACTTTTTTGTTTTCTATAATATGGTGGATTTCCAATAATAATTTTGATATCAGCTTGATCTTCTTCTTTAGTTTTAGTATAAACTTCTTGAAACGGATAATCATTTTCAAATAAAGAAATATTGTGATTTTTATTAAAACGTTTTTCAGATAACTGAAACGTATCAGTTAAAACAGCATGATTAAAAGATAAATATTGATTAGTTAATTTGCCATAAGTATCTTCAATGTTGATTAAGGCAATATAATATGCTAATAAATTAATTTCATTACATCAAACATCATTTAAATATTTGTTTTTTAAGGTTTGATTATCTGCACCTAATTCTTTAAACTTTTCTAATAGTCTAACAATAAAAGTTCCTGTTCCTGTAAATGGATCAAGAATTTTAATATTCTCTTTTGCGATTGATTGATTAAATTCTTTTTTTAGAATTTCACTAACAGAATTAATAATAAAATCCACAATTTCAATTGGAGTATAAACAATGCCAAATTTTTCTGCAGTTTTAGGTAAAGCGTGTTGAAAGAATTTTTCAAAAAGCGTTCGAATTAATTCTTGACGATCTTTTGATTCATCAATTCCTTCAACTCTAACTGCAACTGATTGATAAAACTGATCCAAGTTAGTAATTTCATTATTAAGTCCATCAAATTTTTGCACCATTGATTCCATTAATTTAGTTACTGGATTATCATTGATCATACTATTTTCTTTGAAAATAATTTTTAGTACTGGTAATGTCACAACATGTTCAGCTAACATATTAATTACTTCTTGATCTTTAATAGTTGGATTTAGTAAATAACGAATTTTTGCTAAAAACCGATCAAAAGCATTTTTTAATTTTTGATTGTTATTTAATTGTTGTTGAATTCTAATTGCAATGCTATTAGTAACATTACCAATATCAACTGATCAGTCTTCTCAATAAAGTCGATTACCACAATTTTTAACTAATGCTGCTTTAAAACCTTCATTAAATTTTTTCAGATCATGTTCACTTGGAACAATATATTTTTGATGGTTATCAACTAAAGGATGATCAGTATCTAATGCTGCTTGATCTTGAAAATCATCTGATGTTTTAAAATAGTTTAATTTAACAACGCAAATATTGTCAGGTAAATTACCAGTAATACCAGATTTATTAATTTTATTATCTAATTTTTCATCATGTGATCTTAGTGCAGCAATAACTCTTCACACAGTTTTATAATCATCACTTTGTGATAATTGTTGATCAGTTAATTTAACACTATTAACAAAAACAGGAATAATGACATAACCATACTGTTTTTTTCTTTCAGGATCAGTTCGCATCACTCTACCAACTGCTTGAATAATATCAACTTGAGATTGTATATTATTCATAAAAACAACACCATCTAATGAAGGAAGATCAATTCCTTCAGTTAGACATCGTGCATTAGTTAAAATATGACAATAATCATCTTCGATTTTATTACGCAATCATTCTAATCGCTCTTCTCTTTGATCAACACTATAAGATCCTTGAATTAATTTTGCTTTAGGTCGAATGCAATTATTGGTTTTTAAATATTGACTTTGAGTAAATTGATTAAAAACAGTAGCAACATTATCTGCCATTTTAATTGTAGAACAAAAGGCAATAACACGTTTCATTGGATCTGGATCATAACTAAAATCATAAGATCCGTTTGAGTTTTTTGAGATCGCATTTAATGATGCAATAATTTTGGCATTAATTTCAGTATTAAATTTATTGCTTAAAACATCTTCAGCAACTGCAATATTTGTGATTTCAAAAACAATCACCCGATAATCACATAAAATTTTATTTTCAATTGCTTCATTAAAACTTAACCAATGAAATCGTGGACCATAATCTTTTTCTTGATCCATTGAATAAACATTATAACCTTGATTTCTCGCTTGGTTTTTAGCCCGTTCACTATAAATTTTTTCTGTTGCTGTCATATAAAGTCGTTTATCAATTGGTAATTTTGAATCATGAATTTTAACAAAATTAGAAACGTTGTTTTCATCATAACCACCAATTGTTCGATGTGCTTCATCACAAACAGCAATGGCAAATTGAATCTGACATTTTTTAGCTAAATCAATAACAACATCAATTGATTGATAAGTTGAAAAGAAAATGTTGACTTTTTGATCACTTTTTTGATATTCACTAACTAACTTTTCTAAATCTGTAGTTGGTGGAATTGGCATTAGAAATAATTTGTCTTTTAACTCATCTTCTCCTTTTTTAGGTTTTGCTTTGTTTGCAGCAGTAGCATCTGAACAAATACCAAAAGTTCTAACATTGATAAAATCAGTTTGACATTTTCATTCAACAATTGTTTGTGATAGTAAAGAAATTGATGGCACTAAATAAAGGACATTAAAAGATCCATCATTTTGATTATGTTGCTGATAAAGTTGCTCTACAATTTTTAGTGCAGTAAAAGTTTTACCAGAACCACAAGCCATAATTAATTTACCACGGTCATTATTTTTAAAACCATTAATAACATTATTAACTGCTTTAACTTGATAATCTCTTAATTCTTTTTTAGCAACAGGTTCAAGTTTTTGATTTTTAATAAATTCTAATAAATCAAAATGTGCTCATTCAATTCCTGTATCATTAGCAATTTTTTTAGGATTAAAAGTTACTAGTAAATCTTCAGCATTACAACTAATATGATCAGTTGTTGTAAATAAATATTTTCTTGCAAAAGTTTTACCAACTCCATTAATACTAAATTCACTTGTGCTTGCAGCAATAAAACTATCAATATCTTTTTTAGCAACAACACTATTAGGTTGATAAAACTTACATTGAATTGCTCAATATTGCTGATTATGATCTAAAACTACAAGATCAATACCCCGATCATGTTTTTTATTATTACCAGGAAATTGACTTCATTTTCAAACTTGTTTAACATCATTTCTAAAAAGTGGAGCAATTTCTAAAATGCGTTTACATAAGTTTTCAAAAATACTACCTTTTTCAGCATTGCTATTAACTAATTTTTCTAATTCAAGAAGAATATCTCAAAACTTTTCTAAATTGGTCATAATTATTTGAACTAATCTTTTTTAAAATATATTGTTATTACTACTAAATAACAATAGTATAAATAATAATATTTTTATTATCTTTTAATATTAAATATTAATCTATTTTAAGAAATTATTGATATGGAAAAATGTAATAAATTAATAATTAGTTTATTTTTATTGTTTAATGATTGATTAAATAAGATCAAATACTAATTAGTTTTAAATAAAAAATGTTAATAATTATTAGTCTAATTAACTAATAAAATTAAGATAAGTTTAGCAATGATTGAACCTACTTTCATTAATATTCCTTCGATTAACTAATAAGTCTTTTTTAAAAGATGATACTTATTAATAATTTTTTTATAAAAAATATTTAATTGAGATAACTAATCCTCTTTTTTAATTTTGATGAACATTCATATTGCTATTAATAATTTCATTTTATTAATTAATTATCTATATAATTTCTAAGGTGTGATTCCAACAATAAAATAGTTAGTTGATTAAATTATTATTACTAAAAGTTTAAAAACGTTTGATTTTAGACAAATAAAACTTAATTTGGTTGATAAACTGACTAATATTAATCTAAAATTTGTCTAATTTTTATTATACAAGCAAATTTAGTTCGCTAATAATAAACGTTTTTTGTATTAAAGCGATATTAATTTAGTTATAATTTTAATGGGTCCACTTTGTATTAATTTTTAATAAATAATCTATTACAAAATAAATTTAATTGTTAAAATTTATTTCTTAGAAAAATAAATGTGGAATTTCAAAGAAGAAAATCAATATAGATAAAGTTTAAATAGGAATAATAATTTTAAGTTGATGTTAAATATATATAAATTACTAATGTTGAATTTATTTTATTGATTAATCAGCATAAAATTAGTTCTGGTTTAAGTTATTAAAATTGATCAATTGTTGTTTAATATATCATTTTTGAAATATTATTTTTAAAAATAGAAAAAATTGGAAACTTATAAAATATGTCAATTAATCCAAAGCTTAAATTTTTTAAAAGCGAACAAAAACCTTATCAGCTATTAGATGCTGAAGGTCGATGATTATATCCCGATAAAAAACCTCCTTTAAGTGTTGCACAAGTAAAATATGCTTATGAACGCATGATTTTTCAAAGAACTTTTGATGAAAAAATGCTACAAATGCAACGTCAAGGACGAATGTTAACTTTTGCACCAAACTTAGGTGAAGAATGTTTACAAGTTGGTATGGCTTTAGCAATGAATAAAGAAGATTGATTGGTTCCTGCCTTTCGTTCTGGTTTATTAATGCTAGAACGTGGTTTTGAACTAAAAAATATGATGTTATATTGAAATGGTAATGAAAAAGGTTGTTATGTTGGTAAAGAATGAAATAGTTTACCAGTTAATATTACTATTGGAACTCAAATGTCACATGCAGCAGGTATTGGCTGAGCATTAAGAATGGACAAAAAAAATGCTGCTGTTGTTTCATTTATTGGAGATGGCGGAACTGCTGAAGGTGAATTTTATGAATCACTAAATTTTGCAACTTTACGTCGATCAAAATGAGTTGCTGCAATTAATAATAATGGTTTTGCAATTTCAACTCGTACTTCATTAGAAACTAATGTCTCAGATTTATCATCAAAAGCAATTGCTGTAGGAGCACATTACATTAGAGTTGATGGTAATGATATTTTTGCTTCATATGAAGCTTCTAAAGCAGCATTAGAATACGCTCGTTCTGAAGATGGTGGTGGTGTTGTTCTTTTAGAATTCGTTACTTATCGTAAGGGTCCACACACTACTTCTGATGATCCTTCGATTTATTTAAAACCAGAAGAAAAAGTTGCTGGTGAAAAAACTGATCCATTTATTAGAACTGAAAAATGATTAATCGATCAAAAAGCTTGAACCAAAGAAGACACACAACGTACTAAAGATGAAGCTTTAGTTAAAATTAATGAAGCAATTCAACAAATGGAAGCTGAATTAATTCCTGATGTTACTGAAATTTTTGATCACACATATGCTATTTTACCGCCAGACCTAAAACGTCAAAGAGATATGGCAGTAAAAAAATTTGGAGGTAAACAATAATTTATGAACGACAACACAAAAGTACTTAATTTAATTGGTGCAGTTACTGATGCATTAGATGTTGCTATGGAACGCAACAAAGATATTATTATTTATGGTGAAGACTGTGGTTATGAAGGTGGTGTGTTCCGTGCTACTGCTACATTACAACAAAAATATGGTGAAGAACGTGTTTTAGACTCGCCTATTTGTGAAGCAGCAATTGTTGGTATTGCTGGTGGATTAGCAATAGCGGGAAAAAGACCAATTGTTGAAATTCAATTTGATGGTTTTACTTATCCTGCTTTTCAACAAATCTTTTGTCAAATCAGTCGTTACCGCAATCGTAGTCGATCTCGTTGATCCATGTCAGTTGTTGTAAGAATTCCTATGGGTGGTGGGATTAGAGCTTTAGAACACCACAGTGAAGCACTTGAAGGTGTTTATGCTGCTCACCCTGCTATTACTGTTGTTTATCCATCAAACCCTTATGATGCTAAAGGTTTATTATTAGCAGCAGCTGAATCTAAAGATCCAGTTTTATATTTAGAACCAAAAAAACTTTATCGTGCTTTTAAAGCCCCAGTTCCTGCAGGATATTATACAGTAGAAATTGGTAAGGCAAATGTGATTAAAGAAGGTAAAGACATTACTTTTATTTCTTATGGTTCTACTTTACATGAAGGTATTGCAGCTGTTAAAGAATTAAATGGTGCAATTGATGTTGAAATTATTGATTTACGCACAATTACTCCACTAGATTGAGAAACAGTATTAGCATCAGTTCGTAAAACAGGTAAATTAATAGTAGCTCATGAAGCTGTAAAATCATTTTCAGTTTCTTCTGAAATTATTACTAGAGCTGTTGAAGAATGTTTTTATGATCTAAAAGCTACTCCAGTGCGTTTAACAGGATATGATGTGATTGTTCCTTATGCTAGGGGCGAAAAATATCACACAGTAACTAAAGATGATATTTTAGTAGCTTTGAAAGAACTAGCAGAACTTTAGGAGTTATTAATTCTTTTTAATAATTTAGTTTAGAAAATTAATGTAAGGTATATATGTATCAATTTAAATTCGCTGATATTGGCGAAGGTTTACATGAAGGTAAAGTTACTCAAATTTTTGTAAAAACTGGCGATAAAATTAAAGATGGTGACAAACTTTTTGAAGTCGAAACTGATAAAGTTACTTCAGAAATTACAAGTCCTATCACAGGAATCGTTTCTGAAATTAAAATCCAACCCGAACAAGTTATTCATGTTGGTGAAGTTGTTATTTTAATTGATGATCAAAATCAAGATTCAACTTCCAAAACTGAAACAGTTGTTGAATCAACTCCTGAAATAGTTGTTGAATCAGCATCACCTAAGGGTGCTTCAGTAGTAGGACAAGTAGTAGTTTCAGATGAAATTTTAGATTTTAGTTTTGGTTCAAAAAATTCTACTACTAATTCTCAATCTAGTGCTAGTTCTAGTGAAAAAATTAATTTAAGACAAGAAAAAACCCAACTAAAAATTTCTCCTCCATTAATGCGTTTTGCAATGGAAAAAGGGATTAATTTAGATTTAGTGCAGCCAAATCGTGCTGATGGAATTGTGACTAGAAAAGATTTAGAAGACGCATTTAAATTACAATTAGCAAGTTCTATTGAAAAAACAACTTCTACTACTGAACCATTAAAACAAGCAAAACCGCAACTAAAAATCTCACCACCACTAATGCGTTTTGCAATGGAAAAAGGGATTAATTTAGATTTAGTGCAACCAACTCGTGCTGATGGAATTGTAACTAGAAAAGATTTAGAAGATGCACTTAAATTACAATCAACAAGTAGTGAAGTGAAAACTACTCCAACTTCAACTCCAACACCTACTGTTCAAACTACACCAGTTAGTCAAGTTGCACCAACTTCAGTTATAAGTAAAACTAATGTGACTGGATTAGTTGCTAAACGTGAAAAAGCAAGTGGTTTACGTTTAGCGATTGCTAAAAACTTAAAAAATTCTTGAGAAAAAGTTGCTTATACAAATTTAGTAATTCAAGTAGATGTTACTGAATTGTGAAATTTACGTAATAGTATTAAAGATCCTTTGTTAAAAACAACAGGTTTAAAAATTACTTTTTTACCATTTATTGCTAAAGCAACAACAATTGCATTAGTTGATTTCCCAATTTTTCTAGCACAATATGATGAGAAAACTCAAGAATTAGTTTATCCAGATACAATCAACTTAGGAATTGCAGTTGATACTGAAAAAGGCTTAATGGTGCCTAATATTAAAAATGCTCAAACTAAATCAGTAATTGATTTGGCAACTGATATTGTTGATTTAGCTAAGAAGGCTCGTAGCAATCAATTAAAAGGGGCTGATATGAGTAATGGTCATTTTACTATTACTAATTATGGTAGTGCTGGTGCTATTTTTGGTGTTCCTGTAATTAAATATCCTGAAATTGCAATTTTAGGTGTTGGTACAATTATTGATCAAGTACAAAGCGTTGCTGTTGGTGGATCTTCTGGTAATCGTAAAATTATGTATTTAACAATTGCTGCAGACCATCGTTGAGTTGATGGAGCAACAATTGGCCATTTTGGTACAAGAATCCGTCAATTATTAGAAAATCCGTCGTTATTATCGGTTTATTAAAAAAGTTAGAAAGTTATTTAAATGAATCAACAATACGATATTATCGTCATTGGTACAGGTCCTGGTGGCTATCAAACAGCAATTGATGCTGCAAAATTGGGTTTTAAAGTTTTAGCAATTGAAAAAGATCAATTAGGCGGTGTTTGTTTAAACACAGGTTGTATTCCAACTAAAACACTATTAAAAATTGGAAAAATGTACAATTTTTATCAACATGCTGCTGATTTTGGTTTTGTTCATGATCCTAATAGTTTGAAATTAGATTGGTCTAAAGCACAAAAACATAAAGCAAGTGTTGTTAATAAGTTAACAAGTGGAATTGGTTTTTTATTTAAAAGCAATAAAGTTGATTGTGTAAAGGGATTAGCAACTGTTGTTGATCCTCATACAGTTAAAGTTAATGATCAATCTTATACAACTAAGTATATTATTGCAGCAACTGGATCAGTTGCAAGAATGTTGCCATTAGCTGGATTTGAAAAAAGTTATGCTGAAGGATTTGTGATTACTTCAACTGAAGCATTATCATTACCAAAAATTCCTAATCATTTAGTAATTATTGGTGGTGGGGTGATTGGAATTGAATTTGCCTTTTTGTATTCAGATTTAGGTGCTAAAGTTACAATTGTGCAAGGATTAGATCGAATTTTAGAAGTTTTAGATCGTGAAGTTTCAACAACAATTACTGATTTGTTGAAAAAACGAGGAGTGGAAATTATTGTTAATGCTCAAGTAATAAGTGCAGAAAATCATCAGTTAAAATTTGTTGTTAATAATGAAACTAAAATACTATCACCTGATTATGTTTTAGTATCTGTTGGTCGAAAAATAAATTATTCAGGTCTTGAAGCACTAAATTTAGCTAAAGATGATCGTGGTATTGTTCAAGTTGATGATCAGTTACGCACTAGTGTTCCTAATGTTTTCTTAATTGGTGATGCAGTTGGTAAAGCAATGTTAGCTCATGTAGCATACAAACATGGCGCAATTGTTTTAGATGCAATTAAAAATAAAGCAAATCGAATTGATTATCTTAAAGTTCCTTCATGTATTTATTCATATCCTGAAGTTGGTGTTGTTGGTTATACTGAAGAACAATTACAAGCAAATAAAATTGAATATTACAAACATAAAATGCCAATGGCAGCATTTGGTAAAGCATTAGCTGATGGTTCAACAGTTGGTTTTGCAAAATTACTTGTTGGTAAAAAATATGGTGAAATTTTAGGTTGTCATATTGTTTCAGCAACTGCAAGTGATATGATTGCTGAAGTTGCTTTAGCAATGGAATCAGAATTAACAGTAGAAGATTTAGCAAAAACAATTCATCCCCATCCAACAATTTCTGAAGCAATTCAAGAAATTGCTAAAGATCTTTACTTTAAGCATTTTATGAATTAAGTAAATTGATAATCAAATCAAAATTTTAGTTGTTAGATTTTAGTAATTAAATTCAAGCCACTCATTATATTCTATGAGTGGTTTTTATTTTATAAATTTAATTTGTTAAAATTATACTCATATGATTAATTTAAAAAACATCGATAATTATATTACTTTATCATTAACTAGAATTATGGCTAATGAAAATTATGATAATGAATTAATTCATTTTTGTGCTGTTAGATTTGTTAATGATTTACCTAAAGAGTGATTAGATTTATATGTTGAAAATAGTAAGAAAAAATACGATCAAAAAGCTAATAAGAAAGCATATCCTTTAGTATTAATTTTAGCAATGCTACATTGTTGATTTGAAGATGATATTATTATTTTACATGAAGGTGGTCGTAAGGATATTGAATGACTTTCTCAAGAATTAAACCAACATACTAATTTAAGTATTACTAATAAATATATTAATATTGAAGATTTAGCATTATTACGTTTAGGATTGAAAAAAACTTCTTTAAAAAATATTGCAAAACATTTTGGTGTATATCGTGTTAATACGAATAAAAAGATTAGTCGCGATGCTCACAATTGCATGCTAATTAATCGAATATGAACTTCTTTTAAAAATTCTAATGAGTAGTAATTAATTATGGGAACAGTTATAGCAAAACAGTTTAGATCATTAAAACCAATTCAAACTGTTTATTTGAATTTAAGTTTATTACCTTATCAGTTTAATTTAGCAAAAATTAGAGACATTCTTAATCATGCTAAATTTTATTATGTTGAATATCAAACTTCACAATATAGATCTTATATTGCTGATTTTTTATACATTAATCCTATTAATCATTATTTGTTTAATAAAACTTTATCACTTGTTTTAAATCAAAATGTTGATTCTGAACGATTGGTTAATATTATTTATGACACTAAATGTGAACGTTTAGTTTTAAAAATTGATAACTATAATGATCGGTTTTTAGCAATTATTGATCAAATTATGCGTGCTGTTGAACAGAAAAAGATTAGTGAAGTTGTTATTGATTTATATTTTAGTATCATTCCTAATGAAGATGTTGCAAGCATTTATTCAAAACTTTTATATGATCCTGTTCAAGAAATTAATTTTTATTGACAATCTGATCAAGAACTAACTAATTTTGATCAAATTGTTGATGATTGTCAAACATGAGTTTTAAATCATGATGATTGAATTATTAGTAATGATTTAATTAGTGTTCGTCATAAAAATTATTGCAATGCTTATTTAGTTAACATTAATTCAGCTAACAACTATCTTGGAATTGGTGAAAATGCTATTTCCTATATTGATTATTTATTTTTTAAAAGTACATATTCGATTAGTAAACAACAATTTGAAATTGTTCCTTTATACTTTAATAACATCAATCAGTATTTTGAAGCGATTATTGATAAAATAACTTTAAGTTTAATGACAAAATCAAATAATTTAATCATTGATTTAGAAAATTTATTAAACAATTATTTAGGTAAATATGATTTTGATTTCAATTATCTTAAAAACCTTGATCAACAAAATTGAAGTCAGTTAGATCAAATTAATTTTATTATTGATCAATTAAATCAACACTTAAAAATTGATCAAAATTGGTTTCAAAAAATTAATAATCACAATAAAATTAGTGAAATTGTCAGTTTTTTAAAAACTTTTTATTAATTTAAGAAATGCAATTTTTAAAAAAAAGAAATTAATAAGCTTTTATGGAATATTTAAAAAATGCTGAAATTTTTTTAACAACAACGACTGATCCATATTTTAATATTGCACTTGAAGAGTGGTTTTTAAAAAAATATCAATCAGATCGACCAATTATTTTTTTATGACAAAACTTTAATGCAATTATTATTGGACGCAACCAAAATACGCATTTAGAAGTCAATCAAAAATTAGTTGAACAATATAATGTTAAAGTAGCAAGAAGATTAACTGGTGGTGGTGCTGTTTATCAAGATCAGTACAATCAATGTTGGACTTTTATTATGAAAGAAAAATCAGTTGATTATCGTTTTTTTGCTACACCAGTTTTAGAATTTTTAAAAACATTAGGAATTACTGCTGAATTTGTTGGGCGAAATGATTTAACAGTCGATAATCGTAAAATTTCAGGAACAGCACAATTAATTT
Source organism: [Mycoplasma] cavipharyngis (assembly GCF_042984175.1). Classification (NCBI taxonomy): domain Bacteria; kingdom Bacillati; phylum Mycoplasmatota; order Mycoplasmoidales; family Mycoplasmoidaceae; genus Mycoplasmoides; species [Mycoplasma] cavipharyngis. The sequence continues at coordinate 268,879 of NZ_CP155569.1, forward strand.
ATGGTGATTATGTTTTATGTCATGGCACGATTTTATTTGATGTTGATCCAGTGATGATGACAAGTCTTTTAACACCAAACATTGAAAAATTATCATCAAAAGGAATTGATTCAGTTAGAAAAAGAATTTTAAATTTAAAAGAAGTTTTACCAAACTATACTTTTAAACAATTTCAAACTGAGTTTTTTGCTTTTCTAGAACAACGTTTTGCTACTAAAATTAAACCAATTCCACAAGATGCAATTGAATTTGCTACATTAGCAGCAAAATCAAAATATAGCACTTGAGAGTGAAATTATGGTGAATCACGCCAGTTTGAATTTATTAAAAAACAATATTTATTACAAAAAGGGACACTTTCCATTTGTTTTAATACCAATAAAAACATTATTGAAAATTTAAAAATTTATGGTGATTTTTTAGCAACAAAAGATTTAAGTTTCATTGAATATTTATTAGTTGGTTGTAAATATGATAAAACTAGTGTTCAAGATTTATTAAAAAATTTTGATCTTAGTCCTTATTTAGGAGCAATTTCAATTAATGATTTCATTGAATGTATGTTTAATTAACAATAGGTTAAAAAGTTTTTGATATGAAAAATTTTAAATTCAAAAAAACTGATTTTAATGTTTGAAACAATTGGTTTACTAATGCTAATTCCAATTATCAAAGCAGTATTTTTAATAACCATTGAAACGCTTATCGAAAACAATATTATTCGATTAGTGATTTTAGAATTAGTTTAATTTATATTGCTTTACCAATTATTTTAATTTATGGTCCATATTTAATTTATGCGATTGGAATTACATATTTAACTCTAACACCAAATTTTAGTAATAATGCAACATTATTATCTTCATGAAAAACTTGATTTACTTTAGTTAGAGTTTATATTCCTTTTTTTGTCAGTTTTTTATTTATCATCTTTTATTCTTTTTATTTTGCTAAAATATTTTGACAATCAGGTGCTTTTGTTTTATTTTTTTATGAATTTTTAGTTAATTTTCCTAGACTATTAAGAAATTTTTTTAATCTTAATTATGGACAATTTGGTCAATGAATTTATTTGCTTAGTTTATTATTGATTTTTATTTTAGCAATATGATTAATTCCAGATTTACGTCGATCATTTTTTTTATTATTTTTTGAATATGAAACAATTAATTTACGTTATCATATTAGACAACTAAAAAAAAGTAAACAACCATATGATCCAATTGTAAGTAGTTCTGATGGAGTTGTTAATGTTTCTGTTCCTGTTGCTCAAAAACTGCGTTTAAATTTTTCTAGTAAAATTTTTTTAGTATTTTTAGGAACATTTGCAGTTTTTTATCTTTTAAGCATTTCTAGTAATTATTTTGCTTTTTTATTAACTCGTTTATTTCCAACAGTTAGTAATAGTAATCAATCATCAATTGATACTCAATTAAGAAATCCTAATTTCTGATTAGTCGTTTTACCACTTTACTTATTAATTTTATTTGGTGCTCCTTTAGTTGAAGAATTAGTTTATCGTTTAAGTTTTTCTAGTTTTGGAGCTAAAAAATGATTTAGTATTGTTGCTTCAGGGTTAGTTTTTGGTTTAATTCATACTCAAAATGATGGCTTATTTAACATTTTAGGTTATGCTTTTTTTGGTTGAACAATGGCTTTTGCTTACAATTACACAGGTAATTATTGAATTGTTTTTTTAATTCATTTTACTAATAATGCTTTTAGTTTAATTTTTTAATAATTTTTAGAAAAAAAGTTTTAATTAATAGATTAGTATTTCAAATATCTAAAAAAATAGTTGTTTTGTTATTAAATTTTAACAAAACAACTATTTTTAAATTATCGTTATTAATTCTTCTAATGATTCAAGTTTTTTCTAACAATTTGTTTTTTTTACTAACAAATTAAACTAATAAATAACTTTATTAAAATTATTTAGATTTGGTTATATATGCAATTAATCCTTGACCAGTAATTGGTTCATTTTTGCCATTTTTAGTTCCAAGATATTTAGTAATATTACTACTATAATTAGCAGTAATAATATCACCTGCTTTATTAAACAAAGCACTTCTATTTTGCTGATCTTGTTGATTTTTTTGAGAATATTGATCTTCAATTTTTTGGAATCTAATAAAATCTTGAATTGATAGTGCTAATGATTTTAAACGTAATTGCTTATCACCACTTGATTTTTGAATTTTATTAATAATTTGTTGATAGTGAACTTGAGATTTTTCTATCGTATCATAATTATTAGCAGTTGGAACAAAATACATTGATTGCTCTTCAATGAAATCAGTTGTTTTTTGATCATTAATTTTGCCATTATACAATCAATCTAAAAATTTGATTAAACCTTTATCTTTAGTTGGATTGGTTTTAATAGGAATTAATGATGAACCACCAAGAACATAAGTTGATTTTTGAGTATCTGGATTATTAGCCTTTTTTAAATCCATCACTTGATGATATCATTTAACTTCAGTGTCTAATTTTGGATATAAAGCAAATTTTTGATTTTTAATAGTAGCATCTTGAATATCACCTAAAGTACTTGTCTTTAGTGATTCAGATTGAACTGATTCTAATAAAGCAACAGATGGGGCAATTGCAAAAGCAGTGTTGAAAGTTCTTAAACTAAGATAAGAATCTTTTCGCGTATAAAAAACATCTTTAATTTTTTTAGTTTGATCATATTTAAAAAGATGATCATTACCAACAAATTGTTTAACACTTTCAATTAAATTTTTTTCTTCATTAGAATTTGGATTTTCAAAAGGATAAACTACTTCATTTTTGCCATTAGCATCTTTTTGATATTTTCAAATAAAACGATCTTGACTTTCACCACTGTTTTGTCAAATAAAGCGATCAAGAATATCAGTAAAATAGTCAACTGATAAGATATTGACATTTTTATCAGTTTCTTGTGCTTGATAATCTGGTTTTTTTTGAATTACACTAGTGATTTTTTGAGAAAATTCAACTAAATTTTGATAGTAATTAAAAGTATCATTAGTAATTGTATAATCTTTTAATAGATCATTTTTTGTTGGAATTAATGGTTTAAATAAAGTTATACTTGAATTTTGTGAATCTATATTTATGTTATATGAAATATTATTTGGATGAGAATATCGTTGAGCAAAATTAGAATTAACTGCGACTAAACGTTTTTGAGCATTTTCTGAACTAGTTTGTAATTCTGATCTGATTTTATCAAAAAGATTTTGTGGACTGATTTGTGGATTGATTTTAAAAGTATCTTGTAAAATACCACTTTTATTAGTTTCAAATTTAATTGTTGCACCATGATCAATTGCTACATCAATTAAAAAACGTAGTACTATTAAATTAACTGCTAAAGTTTCTAAACTAGATGAAGTTAATGGTAGTGCATAAAAACGACTAACATCATCTTTAGCACCAGAAATTTTATTAAAAACTGGTGCAATATATTTAGTAAAGTTACTTGGTTTAATTAAATCAGAAACATCTAAAAGTCTTGCTTGACTTTGAATTGCACTAGCTGAACTAGGTGTATTTAAAATTAATGATGGTGTTAGTGGATCATTTGCTGTTATTTTACTTACAGTATCATTTAATAACTTAGTTTCAGACATTAAATAATGATTTTCTGTTGTTATTAGTCCTATTTCAACAAAATCTTTTTCTTTACTAAATGTTTGATTATAGTAAGGAACTAATTTTGTTAATGCAGCAGCTATTGGAAATCTTGTAGGTTGAGCAATCGAGAAAATAACTTTATTTCCTAAGTTAGATGAACATGCAGTTAATGCTAAAGTTGTTGTTAGGGCTACTAATGATCCAATAATTAAATTTTTAGTACTAATTTTTTTCATTTTTTACTTTTTGTTTTTTTAATTTAACAAGTTAAAAACTTGAATCAAAGATCCAATTTTTAATCTAAGCGGTTTGAATTTTTAATTAATAAAATATTAAACTTATGATTTGAATAACTCATCTAATCGAATTATAAACTTTATTATTTTGATTTTAGGTTTAGAAGATAAAATCAGTGATAATTATTTTGTTTTAAATTAATCATTTTTTCATTAATAAATGATTAAATTTATAAAAAAACACCTATTAAGTAATTTAAAAAAATACTTAATAAGTGTTTATAGTTAAGAGATATTAATATATTGATGTTTTAAAAAATTAACTATTTGAATTCAACTGTTGCACCAGCATCAGTCAGTTTTTTCTTTAATTCTTCAGCTTCAGCAATTGCTACATTTTCTTTTAAAGTACTAGGAGTGTTATCGACTAATTTTTTAGCATCCATTAATCCTAATCCAGTTAATTCCCGAACAATTTTAATCACATTAATTTTACTTGCACCAGCACTAGTAATTACAACATTAACTTCTGTTGGTGCATCATTAGCTTTAGTTTCAGTAGCAGCAACCGCAACTGGTAAAGCTGCTGAAACACCAAAAGTTTCTTCAATTGCTTTAACTAAATCGTTTAGTTCAACTAGTGTTGATTCTTTTAAACTTTCAATAATTTGTTCAATACTCAATTTTGCCATTGGCATTAGATCCTTTTTGATTTTTTTAATAATTAATTTAATTGATAATAATTAATTCATATAATTTTTTTAGGCGGTTTTAGTTTCGCCAACAGATTTAATTACATGCATTAATTTTCGTAATGGAGATTGTAAACACTGACAGAACATAGCATATAAATCTTTTTTAGTTGCCAAGTTAGCAAACTCTTTTAATTGTTCACCAATTATTAAGTTACCATCAACATAAGCAACTTTTAATTTAATGAATGAATGAGTTTTTTGCATTTTAGCAATTGCTTTTAGTGGTTCGATATTATCTGTACCAATAACTAAGGCATTAGGACCGTTAAGATTAGCTGTTGCATAAATGTTAGTTTGTTTTAAACTTCGATTTAAAATATTGTTTTTATAAACTTTCATTTGGCAATTAGCTTTAACTAAATCATTACGTAATTTACTTACTTCTTTAGCAGTAAAACCAGCATATTCATAAATTAGAAACGATTGGCAATCATGCAACTTTTGACTAAGTTGATCAACTAATAAAGCTTTTGGTTCATGATTTTTTTTTAACATGTATATATAATTATTTAAGATTTTTCTACATTATTGCGTACATAAAAAAATCTTAGTTTAAATTTTTAGTTAGTACCAAAAATAAACTAAGACTAAAATCAATTTGAGTTAAATCAACTAATGATCAAAATCAATTATAAAAGTTCCTGAATAATCGTTGTCTTAACAACATTAAGGTTTAAAACCAATTATCTTCTTAGGTACGCACGAGTAATTTTAACATTTTTTATCTCTAATTAAAAAGAAAATTTTTTAATATCAACATTAATCAAATTTAAAACAATGCTTTTTTGAATATAAATAACAAAATTTTAATCATTAATGATAAGTTTAACTAGATATTATGAAAATTTCAACTCGTAAACTATGAAAAAGACGATTTAGATTTTTTACTAATAGTTATATTTATAAATTTATTAAAGATATTATTTGGGCATTTCAATATTGTTTTCATATTTTATTAGATACTTATTCTGCAGGGCCACTATTAAGAGATCAAATCAATTTCATGGATAGATACGTTAAACGTTATCGTTATCGTATGATGATTAGAAAATGAATTAAAATGAAATATTCACCAAAATTACTTTTTAAGCTAGTTTGAGCAATAAAACCAAAAACTTTAGATATTTGAAGATGTTATTTATATTCACAAAAAAAATTTATTAGTGATTATGAAAATGACAATATTAAAAAAACAATCTATTATCAAATCTTTATGACTTTTAAAACCGAGTATCGTGTTTTAAAGTATTTAGAAAGTTTTGGCTGAGAAGTTAGTAAAGCTAGTAGTTTTAATGATCAGTTTCATCAAATTGACTTATTTGCTTTGAATAAAAACAATCAGGATTGTGTGATTCAAGTAACTAAGTTATATCAAAACTTAAAAATTGATAAATTACTAAAATATGCTAAAAAACACAACTGTATTCCTTATTTAGTTATTGTTAGTTTTGATCAAATGACAATACAAAAACTAGATTATTAAAACAATTTGTTTAGTTTAAGAACAATAAAAAACAACCATTGTTGAATTTTAGAATGGTTGTTTTTAATTAATGATCTATTTTATGAATTGTTATTTATTAAAAAAACTTTCATTGTTAATAACATAATTAATGTTGTTAATTTTAAATCCAGCTCTTCCTTTAGATGCGCCAGTATTATCTTTTCTTCATTGATAAGTACTTGCATCCATACCAATACGATATTTATATGAAAAATCATCAATTCTTTCTAATTGAAGATAAAAACGTACGCGCATTGCTGATCAGTTTTTATTTTTAGCCGTATTTTGAAAGTTAAAAATATTTCTATCAAAATTTTGTCAACCATCATTATTGTTTTGATAAGCATACATTTTTTTCAATGTGTAATGCTGATTTTTTCCTTTTATTAAATTGTTAAAAGGAATTTCAAATGAATTGTAATCATCATTAACATTATTAGGATTATAAGGTTGATAATTTTTTTCATTAGAACCTAAATTAACACCTTTATTACCTCAAATTAAAACTCCTTTTACTCCTCTAGGATTATCTAAAATAACATTAGTACGATTATTAGTTGCAGAAAGTCCAGTAAAATTAAATTTAATTTTAACTTGATCAGCAAATTCTTTTTGGTTTTCAACATAACTTGCTATATTTTCAGTTGATCAGTTGCTTCATTTTGTATTGTAATGGAATAAATAAGGATCAATTGATCATCAATCTCATTTTCTTGCTTGTCTTCCATCACGATCTGTTCGATTAAGAGCTTTATTAATTTGAGTATAAACTTCAGTTTTACCACTAGAAACATCACGATTAAAACGATTAACTGCTCTAATATCTTCTTGTTTTAATTCTAATTTATTATCAATCCCTTTTTGGAAACGATTAACTTCAATGTTACTAATTTTCGAATTTAGTTTAAATTGATCAGCACTAATATCATTAGAATTGTTTGATTTTAAATAATTTAAATGATCAACTTTGCCATATAAACCAATAGTAAGTTCACCTTTTAAATCAACTCTAGCAAATAGATTAACTTTGAAAATGCCTTGATTATTATGTCTACCTTGAGATAAATCATAACTAATAATGTTTTGATGATAATAACTAATACCTTTTAAATTAGAAAAGTCAAAATAGCCAAAATAACTATTTTTATACTCTTGTTTTTGACCATATTCAGCATCTAATAAGTTTAATAGCAAGTCAAATTTAATTTGAATTCCTGGATTTGTTGGAATTGCATCTTTTCAATGATTAAAAAAATTAGTTTGTCATTGTGAATGAGTAAATTTTAAACTAACTAATTTTTCGCCAAATTGAGTTTCATCAACTTTAAAACCAGTATTTTGATCAGCATTTTGATTAGATGGTAATTGATTATTATCGGTTTGTGATTTTTGAATAATGTTATCATTATCTTCCAAATTATTAACAGCAGTATATCGTTTTTCAATCAAGCCATTATTTATATAAGTTGTTGTATATTGATTGTTTTCAACAATACTACTATTTTCACTTTTAGGTAATTTAACTTTTTCAGATTGTTGTGGACCTTTAGGAATTGGTCAAAATCAATCACTTAAATTATTAGTTTGATTATTATTTCAAAAAACAATTGGTTTAAAAGCAGCATCTGTATTTTCAGCACTAAAATTTAGTTTTAGTTTGTCATTATTATTAGCATTTAAACTATGATTTTTTAAATCTGAGCCAACTAAAGAAATTTTAGTTTCAAATTGACCCCTACGATCGATGTTGATATTAAGATAAGCAGTAATTTTACCCGTTAGGTTAATAAAATCATCATTTAAAGCATAATCAAAAATTTTATAAGTACGTGATTTAACTAAACTTAAATCATTTAGTGAAAAACCAGTAATTAAATTTTGATAATCAAATTTTAAATCTTCTTTTGATTCATTACTATTAGTTGCAAATTGAAGGTTAAATAAAAAACCTAAATCAGGATCATAGCGATTTAAAAATTGTTCAATAAATTGTTCTTTACTAAATTTAGCATGAAACACTTCTTTAGTTTGTTCACTAAGATTATTGTTTTTTGAAGATAAATTAAACTCAACTACTTTTTGATTTTTTAGAGTTGTAAATTTATTTTGATCTAAATCCAAAGATTGTTTGGCATTAAGATTAGGAGTTTGAATTATTTGTAAATGATTTTGTTGTTGTGTACTGAATTTTTGATACTTATTTTCAAAAATAGGTACTTGAAAATTTTGGTCATAACCCGCTTGAATTGCTGAATAGTAATTAAATATTTGAGGACTAAAACCAATTACAGTTCCAACACTACCGCCAATCACACCACTTAATAAAGATATAAGCAAACCAATTCTTAATTTGCGATTAAACTTAAAAAAACCTTTTAACTTCATGAATTATTTACTAAATACACCTTTCTTACACGATTAGACAACTATTGCACTTAATCAAAATTTGCTTAAGTATCAATAAATTAATAGATTTTATAAGAAGATAAAATTAATTTTGTTCTCAGAAAATCAACTTGATAGTTTTTAGTTAAAAAAATCAAAAAAAGAAAATTTAGTTGATCAATCTGATTAATAATAAAAATTAATTGTAATAATTTCTTCTTGTTTTAATGATTCAATAATATGATATCAAAGATCAAAATTATTATAAAGTTTGATAATTAATTATTTTCAAAGCTAAAATTAAAAAAATGTTGATTAAAATGGCTTAATTTTTCTAAAATTAAGATCATTAACCATAAAAAAACTGAGTTTTTTAAGCAAAATTATTTTTTATGATTGTGATAGTATCGAATTTGTTTTTTCATTTTATTAAATTCGATTGGAAAACAAAACCGATTAATTCCTGCTTGAAATAAAAAAATAAATAAGGCAAACAAACCAATGAATAAAAAATAAAATACTAAATTAGACAAACGACCATAGACAAATTCAGTTTGCTGATTATCAATAATAGCACTAAATGATCCATCATTAGCTCCATTGTAAATTTGTTGGTTAGATTTAATAATTAATTTCCCCACACCATTAATTGTTGAATAGCCTAAATTAGCGTTTAAATTAGTAAATCCGTTATAAACAACATAAACATTAACTAAAGAAATTACTGCTGCATAAATTAAAAAACTTAAAGGATAAACTAAACCTATACTAATTTGTTTTTTAAAATTGACTAATGCAGTTTGTTTTAAATTAAAAGAATAAAATTTTTTAAAATATTCTGCACTTAATAAAGCAATAACAATAGCACCAATCGGAGCAAAAACATGATTTCAGATTGATGCAGCAGCATCAATTCGTTGTTGGTCATTATTATGATTTAATCAAGTTGCATATTTAATACTAATGCCAATGAAAAAGTTATAACCTAAAAATGTAATGGCAATGTAAGCACACATTAAGACAACAATAAAGTAATTTTTAAATAATTTACTATTAGGTTTAATGAAATAAGCAGTAATGACTAAAGTTACAAAGATGTTACTTTGAACAGTAAATGTTCCTAAATTTTTTCATCAAATTGTATAACTATAATTGTTTAATAAGCCATTTTTTGGAAATACTATACCTTGTAAGATGTTTAACAAAATGAATCCTCAAGTAAATAGCATGAAAATAAAATGAAAAAGATTTAAAAAACAGTAACGTTTTTGTTTTTTAGCATCTAATTGAACAAATTGATCTTTAATTAAGGGATCAATTTGGTTTCAATTAAAAACAAAAATAACTTTATTTTTTAAATTTTTTCAATTAGTACGAATTTGTTGTCACATTTAATATCTAAACTCCTAACTTTTACTAATAAACCTGTTGGCTTCTATTTTATCTTGTTGATTCTAATTTATTAATTGAAAAAAATAAATTTTTAATTAGCAATAAAGTTGAGAACTTGAGTAGGGTCAAATGTTTAGGGGCACCTTAAAAAGCAATAAAATCCTAGAAAAAATTATGAACAAACAATACACCCTAACAACAAATTAGGGTGTTTTTTGTTGTTTTCAACTAATTTTGATTGATAACAAAGAACTAAAATGGTTCATTAATTTGTAAAAATAAACTTTGAAAATTATTGATTAATCAAAATTTGTTTTAGTTAATATCTAAAATTTTTTGTGTTTTAAACAAAATAATTAATGAAAAATCAATTTAAAACAAGATTTTCTAGTTCTTGTGATGTTGAATAAACATAGACAAAACGTTTTAATTGCTTTGATTAAAGAGTGCAATATAAACAAATCCTTATTAAACAAATTAAAAGATTTTATTAAAAGTAAGAGAAAGGAATTAATTTTTATAACTAATGGAAAAGGCTCAATTCAGCAATAACCCCGAACAAAAAACTTATTATGTATTAGTTAATCATATTCAAGAACGAGAATCAAAATCAGGTAAATTTTTTGTGATGAATGTTCGCAAAAACTTTTTATTAGATTTAAAAGATGAACAATATCATAAAAAATTGATTGAGATTTATAAAAAAAGAACTGAAGAAGATCGAAAAAAAATCATTAATGATATTTCATTTTATGAAAAGGAAGGGAGAATTTATTGTAATCAATTTTTTGACTGCTTTATTTTCAAAGATAAAAATATTTGTAATGTGGAAAATATTAAAAAAAATAATCTCGTTGTAATCAAAGGTAATTGAATAACTAAATCCAAGGGGAATGAAATTAATGGAAAAAATCATTTTTTAGTTAAAAGTTTGTTTGTTCGATTGAATTTTTTAGATAATGATGTGGCAAAAAAAGTTGAAAATGATCATCCAGCTAATGCTTGAAAAAAATAGAAATTAAAAAATAACTTAAAATGCGATCAGAATTAGAAAACTTGTTTTTGATTTCAGGAAAAATTTTTAGTGTTATTAAAAAAAATAATTTTTTTGTTCTTGAAATCCAACAGAAAAACAATCAAACATTTTATTTTTGAATTGAAGAAGTAGACTTTTTATTTTTAGTTAATGAAAATTATAAAAGTAATCTTAAATCATCAGAATTTAGTGAAATTAAGAAAAAAATTACTAACCAATCAATTGCTATGCAAGGTAAGATTATTTCTCATCATGAAAATAAAAATGTTTTTTTACAACCGGTTTTTCTAAAAATTAGTTAAATAAATTGTTTTGCTTGAAGATGATAAAAAATCAAATCTTACAATATTTAAAAAAGTTTTGTTAATTAAAAATTAGAATGAAATGCTTTTAATATCAAAATTATTGAACTATTAGTAAAAAAAATAAAAAAAATAAAAATTAATTAATGAAAGGAGCAATAAATAAAAATGAACAATAACATTTTCTATATTTCCTTTCATAACATTAGCTTAGAAAGACATCTGAAAATCATTAACAAAAATAAATGATTTACTTTTGAAAAATTAAAAAAATTAATTGCCATAAATAAAATAATTATTTTAGATTCAAAAATGATTGTGATTTTTTTAATTTATTCTACAATGGCACATTTGTGCCAGAAAAAGAACTTAATATTAATAAATATTTTCAAGTTATATTTGCCAATTTTAGAGCAAAATATGTTTTTGATCAATATCAATACAATATGAGAAAAAAAGGTTAATAAAAATGATTGATTTTTTAATTGCTGCTTCAGAAAATAAAACAGCTAGTAATAGTCCTTCGACATCACAAACGTTGTTTTTTATTGGTTTTATATTAGTTATAGTTGGAGTTGTTTCTTTTTTTAAATGAAGAAAAAGATTTAAAAATTTACCTTTCCAAACTTTAAATGCTAATGATTTGAAAACTAAAAACAACTGAAAAATCGCATCAATTAGTATATTAGTTATTGGTTTAGTTTTAATTATTATTGGAATTTCTTTATTCACGCCATCAGATATACCATTAAAAATAAATATTTTCAACTATGAACCAATGAAAACAAAAAATTAAGAATACTAATTTTTCTAAAAAAATAAAATGAAGTTTGTTTAAATTTTTCATTTTAGCAATCTTAACAGAAACAATTTGTCATCTTTTACTTTTTGCAATTATTTTTTTAATTAATTATTTAAATACTAAAGAAATTCCAAATTCATTTTTAGATTTTTTTCAAAAAAGTTATAAGTATTTAACTATTAATATTTTAAATGGTCAATGATTATGGTTATTTATTGTTATAGAAATAATAATTATTGGATTAGTTTTAATTTATGTTGTTAGAGATCTTTATAAAAAAATCAAAAAAGTTGATAAAGATACAATCGAAACTAAAGAAGATGATAAATGATTAATTAATGAATATAAAAACATTAATACACTAAAAAAAAATAAATCTCAAGTATTTTTTGATGATGTTTATGCTAATAATTTAAAAAATCCTGGTTGGTGTGTTAGAGCAAGTTTAAATAACAAGAAAAAACCAAAACAAATTAAATTTAATATGATTAATAATATTTCAGGATTAATCTTAGGAACAATCGGTTCAGGAAAAACGCAAAAAATTATTATTCCTACTTTAATTGGCAACAGTTGTTTGTCTCAAGATAAAATGGCATCTTTAATTATTACTGATCCTAAAGGTGAATTATTTAATACAACTTCAAAAATTTTGTTTAATCAAGGTTATCAAATTAAAGTTTTAAATTTTCGTGATGGTAAAAAATCTTCGAAATGAAATCCATTACATTTAATATGAGTTAATTACCAATTTTGTTTAAATGCTGAAAAAAATATTAAATTACTTGAAAAACAAAAAAATACTTTATGAGATCAAGCGCAAAACCTTTTAGAAATCAACAAAATTAAATCGAGCAAAATTAATGTTCCTAATCTTTTAGAAGCTAATGATTTTAATTTATTAATCAAAGATGAAAATTATCTTTTAGAACCAAAAAGTTTAATTAAATTAAAAAATTTAATTGAAACAATTAAAACAATCAATTTAAAAATAAATGCTTATCAACAAAAAACAAGTTTGCATTTACAAAAATATCAAAAAGAAATTTTATTAGTTGCAGAAAATATTGTGCCAGTAAATGATAAATCAACTGATCGTTTTTGAGATGATTCTGCAAGAAAAATTTTAACTGCTGGTATTTATGCGATGTTAGTTGATTCAAATTTTAATTTAGAGAATTTTAATTTATTTAATTTAGCAGTTAATTTAAATAATGAAGATAATTTTAAAAATTATATCAACCAACTAGATATTAATCATCCTGCTAAAATTGCCATGGGCAATTGAGCAGATCAAACAAAAGACAATAAAACTTTAGATTCGATTTTTTCAACTTTGAAAAGTAAGATTAATATTTTTTTAAACGATGTTAATTTAAATCATATTACTAAATTAAATTCATTTAGTTTAGCTGATCTTGATGAAAAACCAACAGCCTTATTTTTAATTATTCCTGATGATAATACGATTTATTCACAACTGATTCAAATTTTTTTAAACCAACAGTATCAAAGTTTAGTTTATAAAGCAGAAAACTTGCCTGATCAAAAATTAAAACGTAAAGTTTTATTTGTTTTAGAAGAATTTGGCAATATTGGTAAAATCGAAAACTTTGATAAATGAATTGCAGTATCAAGATCAAGAGGTATGCATTGATTAATTTGTGTTCAAGATATATTACAAGTAACAAATTTGTATGGTGATAAAGCTGGTGAAACGATTATTAACCAATGTAGTTTGTGGATTTTTTTAAACTCTAAAAGCGATGCAACTAAACAACAAGTGTTGAAATTAATTGGTAATAAAAAAGAAGGTGAGATTGCAAATCAAAGTTTAAATCCGACTGGTCTTGAACAAAATTTAAGTGAAAGTTTTCAAGAAAAACCATTGCTGAATTATGAAGATTTATCAAGAATGCCAGCTGATGGAGCGTTGTTGCTTTTAGATAATCATAAACCTAGTTTTATTAAATGTGGCATGGCTTATCAATTATTTCAAAATGAACCTGATTATCAAAAATCAGTTGTATTTGCTAGAAACGAAATAATTAAAAACATAAACCCATTTTATCTTTCAGGTAATAAATTTAATTATGGAGCAATTGAAGATGGATGAAAAAATATGCGAACTAAAATAATTAATCATTTTTTTCCAAACGAATTTGATGATGAAGCTAAAATTCGCTTAGATTTAATTAAATATTTATTTATTGAATTTAACAAATTTTTTCAATCAATTACTTCTAAGAAGGAAATTGAAATTATTAATCAACAAAAAAAATTAATTTGAGATGATTTGACAAAATGATCGCAATTAACCCTAAAAGTAATTTGAAAAAAACAAAAAGAAAATTTTGATCAAGATATATATCAAATTGGATGTGATACCATTAGTGATTTTTCATTAAACAACATTGTAAATTTAGATTTAGAAAAATTTGAAACATGAATTAATAATAAAGGTAATTTGTCTAAGCCCCCACACATTAAATTAGATTCTTATATATTGCCAATGAATTCACAAAATAATTCTAATCAAGTTGAAATGTTTGCTTTTGAATATCAAGAAGAAAAAATTGCTATTTTTGAGTTTTTAAAAATTCAAAACATAGTTATTAATCAAATTTATCATAATTGAACTCAATGTGAATTACTTGACTGGACTGAAAAAGATTTAACTTTATTAACAGAATTAAACTTGGAATTAAATAAATTAGAATTAAAGGATTTTTAAATGATTAACAACCAAAAACTAAAAAGACCATACCGATTAAATTTACGCTTTAAAAATGATCAATTACTAAATCGATTTTATGAAGGTTATGAATTAATGACTATTAAAAACGCTGGTGGTGTTTATTCATTGAATGAATATATCAACCAACTTTTAGAATTTAGTTTAAATTTGTTTCTTGCTAAAAATCAAAACGGTTTAATTGCTGAAGTTATTGAGCCGTTATTAGAAAACAATGAAAAGATTTATGAAAAAATCATTCGACAAGGCAAAATTCTTAATAACTTAAATTTAAGTATTAATAAATTAATTAATTGCAAAGAATTTAAATCAAATATTGCTTCTGAAAAAGATAATTCTAATAACCAAAATAATCTAGAAATTAAAAAAAGATTATTTGATCAAGCAAAATTAATGAATGATAACAAATAATCATGAGAAGAAATTTAGTTATTAAAAATTTAAGTGTTTATAAAAGATTATATGCCAACTTTCAAACATATGAATATTTTATTATTCTAGTTTATTTAGGCATTGGTTTTATTACAGGAATGTTAGGTACGCCTGAAAAATGGGATTTAGCAATTAAAGTGTTAATTTCAATTATTTTAATTGCTATGATGGGTATTACTTTTATTCCATTGAAAAAACATAACGCTAGACTACATACTATATTTTTTCGTTGAATTAGGTTTCAAATATCACCAAAAATCAATAATGATCCCAAATATATCATTCCTTATGAAAAATTAGTTGATGAAAATACGATTGCAACTTTTAGTAGTTTTGGAGTTGGAACTGAAAGAATTAGTTCAAGAATTTATATCCAAGCAATTAATATTGACGGACGGGATTTGAATTTAGAAGATCAAGTAAAACAAAGTTTAATTTTAGAAAGTTTAAAAAATTTTTTTGTTAATAATGAAGGTAATTATTCATTAGTAAAAATTGTTGAACCAAAAAACTTTTTAAAAGGAATTGAATCAATAATCAAAAAATACAAAATGGTTAAACCAACTAATTCTCAAGTAAATGATTTTTGAAAAGCAAAAATTGATTTTTGAAAGAATTATGGTGATCATCAAGAAGATTTTAAAGCTGGTTTTTACTTATTTATTTATGATACTAACTTAAATAATCTAAATACAAAAACAAGTAATGCAATTTATTTGTTATCAAACATGGGTAATAAAATAAAAAAATGTACTGCTTTAAAAATTGTTAATGTGTTATCAAGATTAATTAATCCAAATCCTTTTAAAGAAGAAATTAAACAAGATGAATTAGAAGCAAATAAAAATAATTTAAATGTTTTATTAGCGCCTAGTAATATTGTATGAAATCACAATAAGTACATTATTGATGATTTTATTGAAACAAGTATTTTATCAATATCAGATACATATCAAAGCCTACCTGATTTCTGATTAGAAAATTTAGCACAAAACAATAATCTTAATTTTGTTTTCAATTTAAAAAAATGAAGTCAAGAACAGCAAGAAAATGAGATCACAAAAGCTAAAGTCAACATGGAGGCAAGTTATTCACCAAGAAAAAAACAAGTTAATCAAATTCGTAATCAAAACATCGTAAATATTTTGACTGAATTACAAGAGCAAATTGCTCTAAAACAAGAAAATTTAAAAAAAGGTAATTTATATTTAATGCCAGTTGGCTTTGCAATTAAAGAAAAAAATCAAACTAATGTTGGTGTTGAAAGAGTAAAAAAAGATTTAATTTATGAACTTAAAACAAACCAAAGATTTCTAACTAATGATTTACATTTTTTACAAGAAGATGGTTTTTTAGCTATGCTTCCAAAAAACTTAGATCAATTAGCAAGCAAAAATGAATTTACATTAACTTCTGAAACATGTGCTAGTTCTTATCCTTTTAATTCAGTGGAATTAGTTGATACTAATTTACCTGATTTTTGAGGAGTTGATAATAATAATGAAACAATTGCAATTGATTTGTTTGCTCGAACATCAAGTCGGAAAAATTCTAATATGGTGATATTAGGCAAATCAGGTGCAGGTAAATCTTATTTTTTATCAATGATTATTGCAACTAATACTTTATATCAAAGAAGAATTATTATTTTTGATTTTGAACAAGCATTCAAAAAGTTAGCTAATGGTTTTAATGGTGACATTATTGATGTTGCATCAGTTGATAGTAGAATTAATCCATTGCAAATATTTGTCATTCAAGATGCTGATGAAACTGGTAAAGATTTAAAAACTAATTATGTTGGTAATCATATTTTGTTTTTAAAAAACTGGTTTAAAGCCGTTTTTTCTTCTTTTACTTTAACTGGTGAAATTAATGAAAGTATTAATTCTTTTGAAGAAGATTTATTAGCAGATTTATTAAGAGAATTATATTTGGATTTTGAAATTAATAATTCTAATGTTGGTACTAAAACAGTAGATCAGTTTCCAATTTTTAATGATTTGTACAAACTAGCAATTAAAAAAATAAATCTTTTATTATCAACTAATAAAGAATTATCACCATCCAACAGACAAAAAATGTTGGAATATACCAAAATTAGTAGATTATTACAAAGACTAACAACGATTAGATGAAATGAAGATACTAATGATTATCAAAATGAAGAAGGACAGTTTGGCAGATATTTCAATGGAATAACAACTTTAAGAACAATTTCAAACTTAACTGTTTTTGATTTTTATCAAATGGGCGATGATGTTGATAAAAATTGAAGGTATGGGACGCAAATGTTGTTATTGAACTATGTTAATGCTGAAATTCAAAAAAACGATAAAATGGCCAATAACGAAATTTTAGTATTTATTGATGAAGCTCATAAAATGCTTGATAAACAACAACCATTTTTCTTAAATTTTTTAGCAAGAACATATAAACAAATTAGAAAGAAAAAAGGTTCAATTGTAATTGCAACTCAAAATCCAGAAGATTTTTTAGATGATGAAGAAACTAAAAAGAAAACTAAAGCAGCAATTAATAATTCGCAATATTTAGCAATTTTCAATTTAGAAACTTCAAATATCCAGCAATTGCAAGAAACAATTTTTAATCATAGTTTAAATGATAGTGAAGTTAATTCGATTATTCGTGCAGAAACTGGGTGGTGTTATTTAAGAATTTCAGAAAAAGAAAAACATTTTCTTAAAGTTGCTGCTGAACCATGAGTCAAAAATTTAATTGAATTACATGCTAAAAAACCAGAAAATCAAGGAAGATAAAAATGAGAAAAAATCAAAATCAAAGACTTTATTTATTAATGATTTTTATTGGAATTACTTGAACTTGATTAGGTGTAAGTGGTTGTAGCGTTTTTAGTAATAACAATAATAGCAATCCATCTAATTCCAATAAATCTAATAATCCTAATAATTCTAATAATCCAATTAATACTAATCTAAACAATCCTAATAATCAATCTAAAATAATGTTTTGTTCAACAGTTATTAAAAAAGAAGAACAAGAGAAAATGGCTGTTGATGATTATAACAGAAGTGGTAATTGTTATTATGACATTAATTATTTAATGAGTAAAAAACCTTGAACGGAAAACACAATTAAAACTAATTGAACTAATCAATTCGTTCATTTAAAACAATGAAACAATTATGCAGTAGAACAAGTTGAACAATGAAAATCAGTTGCGCTTAAGTATGGTTTAAATAATGAAAAAGATCCTGAATTTATTCGTTCAGTTAAATCGATTGATATTGGCTTAAGTTCTTTAAACAACTTTAGAATATTTTATTTAATTCTTAGTCGATTTGCCTTTTTAAACAAATATCAAAGTGATTGAAGCAAATGAAAACAAGATCATTTAATCAAGTTGAAAAAAATTGTTAGTAATATTTATCAAAATAAAAAATTAAACTTTGATTTAAAAGATCTTAGATTTCAAACTGAATCAGAAAAAATTAATTTTAATTTTTACATTGATGAAGTTAAAGAGTTTTTTATTGATGATGCACAAGATCAATTTAATCAAGTAGTAGTTAAGTTTAATCAACAAGTTATTTTAGATTTAATTCATGATTTAAATAGTTGATATCAAAAACTAAAAAATTATCAAATTAAGAAAAAATAAAGAGAAAAAAATTAAATTATGACAAACATTTTAAATAATATTTTTGCTGAAGCTCCAGATATTAATAAAACGATTGAAAGTACAGTAAGTTCCTTTTGAAGTCAAGCCCGACCTTTTATTTGAGGCATTGGGGTAAGTTTAACAATTGCTTTAGCGATTATTAGTTGTTTAGTATTGTTTTTTAAAGCAAAAATGGCTGCAACTGGTGATGAGCAAATAGCAGCACAAAACAGATTAAAAAAAGGTATTTTATATATTTCAATTTCAGTTGTTGCAATATTTATTCTTTTAGGAGTTTTAGATGGAGTTATGAGCCGATTTGATGGAGGAAGTAAAAGTAATACTTCATTACTGATAAACAATTTAACAAGTGAATTTGTATTTAAATATCCAAGATTTAATTTTTTAACAATTTAATAAAAAGGGGTTGTAAATGGGTTGATTTTTTGATGTAATTGGAAAAGCGATTGGTACAGTTTTTGAAGCAGTGTTTCAAAAAATTATTGCTTGATTTTTTTGAAACTTTATTATAACACCCATTTTACAAATCATGGATGGAGTTGAAAAAGTGTTTACGTGACTTTCTCAAGGTTTAATCCAAAAATTAGTTTACAACGGTGATTTAAGTAATGGGTTTCAATTAGCTAATGTAACAACCGCTTTTTGAATTATGCTTAGTTTAGCGATTGTATTAGGTGTTTTAATACTATGTGCTAATTGAGTGGTTAGTTTTTTTCGCGATGTTGATAGACAAAGACTAAATTTAATTAACGGTTCAAAATTCTTACTTTTAGGAGTTTTTGGTGTTTTTATTTTGCCTTTATTATTATGACTTTCAATTTATGGGATTAATGCCATTTTACATTCAGTTATTAAACAAGCTGGAGGTGGAGTAACAATTAGTGATCAAATGTATTACTTAGGTGCTAATCCAAAAACTAAAGTAGTAGCTCGTGAAGGTGATTATAGTATGCCTGATAATTGAAGAGAATACAATTATATTCTTCAAATTTTTGGTTTAGGATTTGTATTTGTGGGATTAGGCATGCTTGTTTTTTTAGTTGCTGCTAAAACTTGAGACATCTTTTTCTTATTTCTGATTTCGCCATTTATAGTTATGAGCACAACTGTTGATCATGGACGTAGAATGAAATTATGGTTAGAAAGTATTTCAGGCAAAATTTTAGGAATTGGCTTTTTACCATTAGGATTTACTTTATTTAATATTTATATCAAAATAACAACAAGCATTTTAAATGATGGTTCATTTCCTGAAGGTAATGCTTTAGCTCATCAAGTAGCCAAACTAGTTATTATTGTTGCTGGAGTTTTAGGATTGCAAAACATTGGTCAATTAATTGCCACGTTCATTGGTGAAAAAATGGGAATTCAAGAAGCAGCAGAAACAAGTAATCAAATGAAAATGATTGGTGCTATGGCTGTTGGTGGTGTTGCTTTAGTAGGTAAAGCAGCTAAAGGTGCTAGAAGATTGATTGGTGGTCAACGTTCTAAAGAAGCCAATGATTGAATGAAAAAAACTAGGGCTGAAAATATAAAAAATGGTTTAGGTAGAAATTTAACTGATAAACAAAAACAAGAATATCATGAAAAATTTGGAATGCATACTAGAGGTGGTTTGTTAGGTTTAAATGCTAAAGTATTTCGTTTTAAAAGAGAACAATTTGCTCAAGCAGCAGCATATGGTGGTGGGTTAGGCGGTTGAATGGCTGCTAAGGGAATTAATCGTAAATTACCAAGTCATATTAAAAAATCAATGAAAATGGGCTGAGCAAGATTAGGTAAAAACCAAGTTGAACGCAGTGCTGAAATTCAAGCAGGAAGAAAAATGAATGCTCAAGAATGGTTTAAAAAAGATGATTATTTACTAAAAGATAATAAATGAAAAGAAGGTGATTGGGTAGATGAAGAAACCAATCAATTTAAAGACGTAAAAGGAATAAATAAAAATTATCACAAGAAATTAAACGAACTTATGAGAATGGGTGATGACATTCAAGTTGATAAAAAAACGGCTTTATTAAACCGTGAGTATCAAGAAGCATTAACGCACGCTCAAGAAAAAGCAAGAATTGGAATTAATGATAAAAATATTCATTCAGTTGAAAATAAAAGAGTTTTTTTAACTAGCACTGAATTAAAAGCTAAAAAACTTAAAGCCAAATTAATTAAAAAAGCTAAAGGCAATGCTTATAAACTTGATGAAATCCAATACGAACCTAAAATGCAAAAATATCGTCATCAAGCATCAAGAATTGCTGCTAAATATGATACTTCAAAACGAAACAAAAGAGAAGTTCCTAAACCTAAATAAGAATATCTTAATAATTAAGCAAGATATTTATAGATATTTATAAGAGAAATCAGAATAACGACTACTTTCACCTTCTTTAGATTCAAAAATTTTATCCTTTCATTGATGATATTCAGGATGCTTTTTAACAGTTTCATAAAATCATTTTTCATATTTACTTGTGCCACTTCGTTTACCTCTAGCTCCATAAGTATAACCTTCATCATCCTTAAAAATTTTTCGTCTATTTCTGACAATATCTATATTTTCTCTCATAACTCTTTTTAAATAATTAAAAGTTCTAATATCCCAATACTTTTTGTAAATTCATTTAATAATAAAAGGCGAAATAATTAAAAGAAATAAAACAATTATGAAATTAACAAGAACAATAATTCAAGCAAATACATTACCAATCCATCCACTTGCTTCACTTGGAAAGACAGTAATCATTTTATTCCATCATTCTTTAGTCCAAAATAAAGGAGGTCATCAATGTGTAAAAAACTCTACTTCCTCACTATTTAAAATGGGAATAATAATATTACCAATGACTCAAAAAACAACAAGAAAAATTATGATTCGAAGCATTTTTAAAATTTTAGAAATTGAATTAAATTATAGAAATTTAGATAATAAGAATTTTATCAAATTTAATTAAACGAATTAAAAGAAACTAATTAGAAAACAATGAAAAAAACATGATTAAAATCAATTTGAATAATCTTTTTGTTACCATTAGCAGCAATTAGTTTTAATCAAGAAAATAAAACTAATATTATAAAACAAGCAGTATTAGATAATAAAAAAGATAATCTGGTTAATAATAACTTTACTAAAATTTATGCAGCTGATCATGATCAAGGAATAACTTATAGCATACCTAAAATTCATTTTGAAGATTTTAAATCAAAAGGTCTAGGTGGAATAACAAGTTTATATCAATCATTAAAAGATTACGAACGAACTCCAAATAAAACCTATTTTAAATCATCTAAAAAAAGTGTCGATTTATCAGAAGATCAATTTAATCGTAACTGAATTCTAACCAAAATCGATCCATTAAGAAATGCCAAATTGCAATTTAAGTTTAGTAATTTTGCTTCTAGCATCTTATTTAAAAATTATTTTGTGGAACGTTATATAAAAAATGAAGCATTTGGAGGTCGTTATAATGAAGATGAAAAATGAGCTAATTTTAATGGTTATGGCATTAAAGACTTAACTCAATCTAGAGAAAATAATTTAAGTAATAATGCTAAAGAAATCAAATGATCTGAAATTCCTGAAACAAGTAAAGATGATGAAGCAAAAAAGTTTGTAATATTTAATGGTAGAAACAATCAAAGAAAGTATTACAACGATTCTTATACTGATGCTAGCATTAATTTATTCATTAAAAAAGCAAAATGAAAGATTACTTGATGATTTGTAATTAATACTAACTTTCATAATAAAATCAGTTTTCCAAGTGGTAGAACTAAATCATATGATGATGTTGCTGATCCTTCTTTATCAGCTGTTGGTTATAATTTAGATTCAATTAATCTTGCTATAAATTATGTTCCTGATCAGTTTCAAGATCATTTTGATGATTTTAAAACTATTTTAGGTGAACCAATCAATATTCAATCAGATGAATCTAATTTACCAAATACAATCAATAATGCTAATCAAATTCGTAATATTATTAATGAAAGAATTAAAAATTTAAAAGAAAAATCAGCAATTAATCTTGATGAGAATAGAAAATATTACATTTTTAATGATGGTAAATTTAGTGATATTACTTTTGAACCTGAAACTAATAATTTAGTATTAAGTTGAAATTTAAAATCTAAAAACCGCAACTTAAATTGAACTATTAGTATTCCTTGAAATATTACATTAAATGAAGAATATTATAAAAAACAAGTAAAAGATCGGGTTAATTTAATTCCAGGTTTAGTTCCTAAAATTGATCCAGTTAGTCAAAAATTTGTTTTAAATCAAAAAAAGAAAGTTCAATTTGTCAAAGATCAGTATGAACTAATCAGTATTGATAGTAAAGGTTATGAAACAAGAGTTTATCATGCTCCAGTACAACTAAATTTTAGAAGTAATCAAGAACAAACTGAAGTTATTTATGTTAATGGCAAAGCTTTAGATGTTCTAAATTTATTATCAAACCAATTATTAAGAGATGGTCGGTTTGATTTTGTTGATGAGCAAAATAAATTAAAAAATCAAGCAAAAGAGCAAAATAATCAACAAACAACTAAAACTGAATACAAACAAAACGAATATTTGATTGAAGTTAAAAGAGATGATAAAAACAATTTAATTGCTGCTCAAAAAGATCTAAAAACAATTTATCAATTAAAAATTATTGTTGAATCAAATTTAAATAATTTAGATTTAAAATACTTTGCTTGAAATCCAGATGCTGAAGGTAATGAGCATCAAAAATTATGAATTACGCCTAAAATTAAAGATGAAAATGGTGAAGAAATTGATAATCCTGAATATAATCCCAACATAAATCCAACAACAGGAACCATTAAAAGAATTCTTTGAGTTAAAAAACCAGCCAACTTCCCTTTTTTAAGTGATCCTGATATTAGTGATGAAGCAAATATTGGTTATATTGCTGAAGGATCAATATCTTATAAAGGAATTAATCGACAGTTTTCAACTGATGAATTGCAAAAAGTTGATCAATATTCTTTAGGAGAACTAAAAAATAATCGTATTATTAATGGTAATCAATTAAACATTGTTGATCAAAATAGTTGGATTTTTCCAACTAAACCAAATCGTTTGTTTGCCAAATTAAGCAAGCAAAATCAAACAACAAATGATTATTTAATTAGTTTATTTACTTGAAATAGAATTGATCTAATTAATTTATATGCTTACATCAAAAAATCTACAGTTGAAAAAGAAATTTGATTAAACGGTTTAGCTAATGCAATTGGAGAAGCAATTATTAAATTAGTTGACAATCAAAAAAACTTAAGTTCATTAAACTTAAATTTTGTTGCTGCTGATGATTATAACTACAATTTATTTTCAATTAAAGATATTAGTTATGCTAAACCTGTGGAAACAAAAAATAAGGATAAAGCAGACCAAGTTGCTGAAGCAAAAACTAATTTAGTTAATACTATTAAAACAAGAATTGAAACCGCAATCAAAAATTATGGTAGTAGTTTAGATTTTAATAAAGTAAAACTAAATCATTATTTAGAAAAAGATATTAATCCTGATACAGATAATACTTTTCAAAGTATTTCTGGTTGATATCAATATTCAATCAACAAAAACAATAAATCCTTTGGCGCTAAAATTGTACAAATTCGTAGAGAAAATTTATCAAACAACCAAAAACCAGAAGATATTTTAAATGTCATAAATGAAAAATATGCTGTTGATTTTTGAACAACAATTCAAGCTAAAAAATTATTAAACTTCTTAAAAAAGGTTTATAAGATTGATGAAAAAGCAGCAAAAGAATTGCCTTATGAAGCAATTATGGCTGCTTGAAATGAATCATTATTTTTTAATTTAATTAACAATGAATCAATAATTAAGTTAAATGTTAATAATATTAATGATGATGATAACAATTTAACTAATCAACAAATTAGTGGTGATGATAATAACTTAATTAGTTCAAAAAACTATTTAATTGATCCATTTAAAACTAATCAACCTGATCCAATTAAGTTAGAAAATCAAGTAACTAGTTATGTTGCTAATAAATTAAATGATTTTGGCATTAATGATTATCAAATTCAAGCAAATGAGCAAACTTGAAAAGAATTAACTACTTTTAGTGAAAAAAGAAGAACAAACAAAGTCACAATTTTAATTGACTTTGGACAAAATGAGTCCTATCAAAAATTAAAACTAATTGTAATTAATAGTTTAGATCTTGAAGTTAATAAATTAGTTGATTTATCTAAAATTTATTTTCCTGATTTAACAATCAATTCTACTGATCCAAATTATATAAAAAAATTAATTCCTAGTGCAATTACAGAGTATTTACGTAGATGAACTAAACAACATGATTTATATCCAGATCTAAAATATAAAACTGATTTTGAATGAAAAATCATCAGAATTAATGGAGTTGAAAAAGATAATTGAACTATTAGTGACTTAATTTGATCTAAAAAAGAACCAGAAAAAATAGCAGCAATCGCAATTAATTCAATTACTGATTCATTAAAAACAACTAATTCTAATAAGTGGGTTTTAATTAATAGTAATCAATTTGATCCAAAAAATAATCCTGTAATTGATTTAGCAAATTGCGTGGATGATGTTTGTTCAATTAGCAATTTACCAGGACTTGATAATGTTGATCCATTTGATATTAATAATAAAATTGTTGAAAAAAATCAAAGTGAAACAACAAAAAGAATTTTATATTGAACTGTTCCATTAGCAACAATAACAACAACAGGAGCAATTGCAGGTGGTCTAACTTGAAGATGAAGAAGAT
Source organism: [Mycoplasma] cavipharyngis (assembly GCF_042984175.1). NCBI lineage: Bacteria > Bacillati > Mycoplasmatota > Mycoplasmoidales > Mycoplasmoidaceae > Mycoplasmoides > [Mycoplasma] cavipharyngis. The sequence goes on from NZ_CP155569.1 coordinate 294,554, forward strand.
TTAATAAAGCAGGAATCAAAATTCCAAAATCAATGATTCCAAAAGAAAGTACAGTAGCAAATAAGAGTAATTTCAAATTTTTTATAAAAAGAAAAAATAAATAATTAAAGGTAATCTTATGAACAATAAAAATAAAATTGAAACAAAAACATTGAACAATTTAAACAATAATACTAGTATTAAAAAAGCAGAAAATGATTTTAAATCTTTAAATAATTTCAATCATTCAACAACTAAACAAGAAGAAAGTACAACTAAAATGCCGATTAATTCCAATCAAAATCTAGAGCAAAAACAAGAAAAATCAACAAATTCAATAACTAAAGCAGCAGTTGAATTACAAACAATAAAAAAAGAAGAGCAATTAAGTCCAATTAAAAAAATTAATCATAAAAAGAATTTAAAATGGCTAGAAAACGAAACCGATTTCTTTCATCAACAGTTTAAAAAAGTTAATAAATTGTTTAAAGAACTACAACATTTAAAAAGTGTTCATGAGGATTTATTAGCTAAACAGAAACAAGCAGAACTTGATTTAGAGCAAAAAGTTCAAGAATATCAAGAAGCAAAACGAATTTTCAATAGTAATAAAATCAAAAAAATTTAATAAAATAAATCTAATTAAAAAGGAGTAAATAAAAATGAATATTGAAAAAATGAAGCCAATTTTTACTAAAAATAAAACTGACATTACTTTTAGTGAGTTCGGAGAAAACTTAGAACATCATCCAATTATTATTCTTTATTTGGAACGTGAAGATGAATATTGTTATTTAAAAATTCGTAGTGCTAGAGATGATCAAGGAAGATTAAAAAAACCTGAATTTAATGATGTTTTTCTTCCTGCAAATCCTAATGCTAAAGGTATATTAAAAAAGGATTCTTATGTTGATCCTACTAAAATTTATCACATTAAAAGATCTGAACTTGAAGAATATGTTGATCCAAATAATTCTCATTCTATTGGTTCAATTGATCCAATCAAAGGATTAGATATTTATTATGAAGTATTACATAACTTAGATCAAGAACCACCTTTTTGTTCAATAATGAAAGTCAGTTTTGATCAAAATTTAAACAAATTTATTAGCAAAACAGAGTATGCTCATGAAGAATTATTAAATCATGAATGAAGATTATTGCAAAACAAACTAAAAAATAAATCTTCTGAAATCAAAGAAAAATGAAGTATTGAATTTGAAAATTTGAAAAAAACCGTTCATGAAAACGCTCCTAACTTTTTTTGACCTGCATGAACTAACAAACAACTTTGTAAAGATATTTATTGTTGTATTTCCACAGAAGTAAAATATTATTGAAATGACTTTTTTTCATTGCATGAACCCTTATATGCGATTTATGAAAAGTTGTTTGATCAAAAAATTAATGTTCGTAGATCAGCTTCTGATCCTAATCGACCATATAAAATTAAAAATATTATCGAGTTTGAAAACTTTTTAAAAGAAAACAATTACATTCAATATCATACTTATCAAGAAATGGAAAAAATAAGAGAAGAACAAGAAGAACAAGCAAAAAAAAGTAAAAAATCAAATTCATATGAACGATAAGAAATAATAATTAATTAGTAAATATCAAAACAATCAGTATTAATTGTGCTGATTTTTTTATTAAACAAATCTTATTAAAAGATATTAATTTAAATATTTGAAGAAATAATTTCATGAATTAATGAATTATTAAGTATTGAAACGAATTTTCAGTAGTAAAAAAAATTAAAAAAAGGGGAATAATTATGAATCTAGGTTTAAAGTTAAAAACAATATTTACTAATAGAAAAGCAGAAATAACTTTTAATGAATTAGGTAAAAGTTTAGACCATCATCCAATTATCATTTATTATTCTGAAGTTAAACAAGAATACTACTATTTAAAAATTCGTAGTGCTAGAGATGATGCTGGAAATTTAAAAAAAATCAAAAATAAAGAAATTTTTGTTCCTAAAAATTCTAATGAAAAACAATTGTTGTATAAAGATTCTTATGTGGATACAACTAAAATTTTTAAAATTAAAAAAGAAGAACTTGATCAGAATGTTGATTTAGAAGAAGTTTGTTATATTGAAAAAATCGATCCAGTATATGGGTTATTAATTTATGATACTTTAATAGAAAACTTAAAACAACAACCACCATTGTGTTCATTAATTACAGTAAGTTTTAATCAAAATATTGATAAATTTACTAGTAAAACTGAATATACTCATAGAGACTTAGTTGATTCTGAATATAATGAATTAAAAAAAGAAGAAAAACCAATTTATGATGAAGTTTATCAATCTTTAATCAAAAATCGTTGTAAAACTACATTGGAAATTTTAGAAAATTGTCAAAATCTTGAAAGTTGGTTGTATAATGATCGCAGTCATTATCGTGATCATAATAGATATCATATTAATAAAAATACAGAGTTTTGTAATCAATTTAAAATATTATTTAAGAATAATTGAAATCATTTTCAAAACAAAAATTTATCTAATGAAGATATCAATGATTCATTAGAAAAATTTGATCGAAATTTGAAATATTTATTAGAAAATAAATATGTTCCATTAGAAAAAACAATATCACGCGAAGAAACTCAAAACAGAGAATTAATTTTTTTAATTCAATGATTAAAAAATTTAGATCAAACAAAATTAATTTTAAATCCAAAAGAATTAGTAACTTTTAAAAAAAATCCTAATTTTAAATTGGCTTATGAAATTGCTGATCTAAAAACAAAAAAAATTTTATTTGAACATTTAAATAATCAAGGAATTGAAGTTGATCTTAATGATAATTTAAAAGAAAAATATTATCCTCAATACATGATTATAAATCAATACATTCAAAAAGTTAATTTAGAATATTTAAAAAATAAATCCAAATCTTATGAACGATAAAAAGCAATATTTTTATCAATTAAAAAAATTTAGGTATTTATACGAATTTTCAATAGTAACAAAATTAAAAAATTTAATAAAAAGTAATACAATAAGTAATTATGAATCTAGATTTAAAGTTAAAAACAATAATTCCTGATAAAAAAGCAGAAGTAACTTTTAGTGAATTAGAAAAAAATTTAGAAAATCGTCCATTTGTTGTTTATTTTCCTGATGATAATTATGATTATCGCTATTTAAAAATGCGTAGTGCTAGAGATAATGATGGAAATTTAAAAAAAATTAAAAATAAAGAAATTTTTGTTCCTAAAAATTCTAATGAAGATCAATTTTTGGACCAAGATTATTATATTGATACAACTAAAATTTTTAATATTAAGCAAGAAGAATTTGATCGATTTATGAATTGAAAAGAAATTTATAATATAGAAGAAATTGATCCAGTATATGGGTCATGAATTTATTGTACTTTAATAAAAAACTTACGACAAAAACCACCATTATGTTCATTAATTACAGTAAATTTTGATCAAGATTTAAATAAATTTATTAGTAGAACTGAATATGCTCATAGAGAATTGCTTGATTATGAATATGATCAATTAATTGATGAAGAAAAAACAAAATATGATAAAGTTTATCGATTTTTAATTAAAAACCGCTGTAAAGCTACATTTAAAATTTTACGAAATTGTGAAAGTATTAATAATGGTTTTGATGAAGATTATCATTATCATTATAGTCAATATAGATATCATATTGATAAAAATACAGATTTTTGCGATGAAATTGAAAAATTATTTATTGATAATTGAAACTATTTTCAAAACAAAAATTTATCTAATGAAGATATTAAAGATGGATTAGAAAAATTTGATCAAAATTTGAAAAATTTATTATCAAACAAATATGTTCCATTAAAAAATACAAGGTCACGTAAAGAAATTAAAAGACAAATAATGTTGGTAACTGAATGATTAAAAGATTTGAATCAAACAAAATTAATTTTAACTCCAACAGAATTAGTGACCTTAAAAAATAATTGTGATTCTGATTTGGTTTATAAAATTGTTGATCCAAAAACAAATGAAATCTTGTTGGAATATTTAAAAGATCAAGGAATTAAAATTGATGTTAATGATGTTTTAAAGGAAAAATATTATTTTCAATACATGGTTATAAATGAATACATTCAAAAAGTTAATTTAGAATATTTAAAAAATAAATCAGAATCTTAAGAACTATAGAACCAATATTTAATTAGTAAATATAAAAAAACAATCAGCATTAATTGTGCTGATTGTTTTATTGAACAAATTTTATTAAAAGATATCAATTTAAATATTTGAAGAAATAATTTCATGAATTAATGAATTATTAAGTATTGAAACGAATTTTCAATAGTAACAAAATTAAAAAAATTATATAAAATAAATAAAATATTACTTAAATACTTAAATTAATAAGTTTTAAGTAATTAAAATTGATGAAAATTTATGAATAAAATATTTCATAGAAGATAAAATATTATGTGAATATATTAAATAACTTAATTTAAAATATTTAAAAAATAGATTCAAAATTTTAAGAACGATAAAAAAAACAATGTTTAATAATTTAATTTTTAATAGAGAAACTAAGTTGAAAATAGTGCAATTAATGAGAAATTTATGGAATAAATACTTTAATAATCTTGAATTAAAACGAAAGATTTTTAGTCGATTAAAAAAAATAAATAAAAGTAAACCTAAAAATAATCTAGAACCAGAATTGAATACTAATGATTATGTCAGTTGACAATATGAATTAGTTGATGATTTTTTATATTGATTAATTCGTTCTGAATTAAAAATCAAACTTCGTTTTAAAGAGTATGTATCTAAAAAAATTTGAAGTGATGAGTTCAATAAAGAAGTTTTAGTTAGGCGTAGAAAATATACTTTTTTAAATTTAGAAACTAATAAAGAAGAAGACTTTTATCCCTTTGATGAAGTATTAGAAATTCAAAAAAATCTTTCTTTTAATAAAAGTTCCTTGAAAAAATTTTATCAAAAATACATTAAATTAAAGTCAACTTATGAATTTTTAGCTAATTTTTATCAGATTTCTAAAACCCGTTTTGCTCGTTTATTAAAACATATTTATCAAAAAAGATATCATAAAAAGGATGATCAATTAAGTTCCAAAAACAAAATTGATTTAACTAATTGTCCTTTTCTTTATATTGAAACTGATGATACTTTCTTAAAACTCGCTAATCAAAATAGCAAAAATAAAACGCTTTTAAGATTGTTTGTTTTTCATACAGGATACAACAATAATGATTCGAAATCTAAAAAAATTACAAATGAACGAAGTTTATTATTAATTAAAAAAAATGATTTTGATAATAATATGGATCTAAAAACGATGTTAAAAAATTTTTTAGATGATAACTATACTAATCGCGAAAATTGTCAAATCATCATTAATTGTGATGGAGCACAATGAATGAAGAAATTAACTAAAGAATTAAACGCAACAATTATTTATGATAAATTTCATCTTCAAAGAAACATTAACAATTTTTTTCTTAATAGAATTTCATGAGCAAAATTTGAACAATTAGAAGATTTTGAAAAGAATCAAGAGCCAATAAAAAGAAAATTACTTAAATATTTTTTAAGAAAAAAACTTGATGATTTAATTAAATCAAAGAATCTAATCAAGTTAAAAAGAAAAGAATGTGATCAATTTATTGAACAATGAATTGAAGAATTTAATCAAATTTTAGCAACTCAAAACTTAAAAAATATCTTGATTGACATTGATTCACCAATTATTATTAACTTAAAAAAAGCAATTAATTTCATTTTTAATAATAAGTCTGGAATTAATAATTTATATCATTTACCCCAAAGTATTGGTTGTCGAATTGAAGCTTTTATTGCTAATAAAATTAAAAATCCGCTTAAAAATCGTGTTTTTAAAATCGAGAATTTCATTAATTTAGTTAATCAAAACTTTAAAAAAATTGTTTGCATTTAATTAATTAAGTTATAAAAATGATTAAAAACTGATCCAAATTAACGATTATTTTCGTAGTTTTTGTTTCAAATTAACTAAAAATTAATTGTTTTTTAACAAAAATTGATTAAAAAAGTTAGTCAAAAATAAACTTAAAAAATATTAGTATTGAATATAACAAAAAATGACTAAAAATAGGTTTGTACCAACGTTTGAGCTATTCAAAAACTTAGATAAATAAAGGGTTTTCAATAAAATAAAGCAATCTTTGTGTCAAATTTTGTGTATTAAACACTATTTTTATACGATTCAAAAAACTAGACCACAAAAAAACGTTAATTTTTGCTATTTTATGTTATGTTTTGGTTTAGGATTTTGTTCTGCTATTTAAAAAGAAGATAAAAAGGGGATCAAAAACGATTTTTAACAAATCCTGTTTAAAAAATGATGAAAATCAAACAAAAAAATTAAAAATAAACTGAAATTAAATATGATTTATGATAAATAATTAAAAATTTTTAATTTTTTTTAATTTTTTGTTATAATACTCGCGTTAGGCTGTAATGACCTGTTCTTACTTTTTGGGATTGTTGTTGGCCGCCCCTAAATTTATTCTTCGGCTCTAATTTCTATTAATTTTTATCTTTTTTATTAAAAAATAGATTAGAATTGTTCCAATAAATCACATAATTTATATTTCAAACAAATTTCATGGTTAATAACTATCAAAAACAATTATTATCATTAGATACAAAATGTTGTTGTTACAACTTTTTGTATTTGTTTCATGATGATAAGAACCATTTTTTATAGTTAAGAAGTCAAGAACTTTGAACAAAATGAAGCAGATACAATACTATGTAAAGTAATGTATCTGCTTTTTTTATTGAATTTTACTGAAATTACTGAAAATTAATCAAATTCAAAAAATCTTACATGGAAACCTCTAAAATTGATAGTAATAATTTCTTAAGATCATTTCTTGGTGTATCTTTTAATGAATCTTATATTTTTTTAGCCTTATTTGCATTATTAGTTGTTCTGATCATTGCTGTACGTATTTTAACAAAGCGATTTTGACCACAAAAAGCTAATTCAGCTTGAAATTATAGTTTATACACTGCTATTATTTCAGCATTAGTTTTAGGATTAGGTTTTGCAGGAATTAATCAATTTTCTGGTTTATCAACATCTAGAGTCAATGATGTTGTTAGTTATCAGTATAATTGAGTTTATGAAATTAATTCGATTGCTAATGTGTTATCAAATGTTTTTCTTAGTTTAATTAGTTTAGTTGTTGGTCCTTTAATCTTTTTTGGCATTAGTAGTAAAATTGCTACATATGTTCCTTCTAAATCATTAGTTCATGCCATTAAATATATGTTAATTGCTGTAGTTTTAGCAACATTATTAGGTATTTTATTATTTCAACTATTTCGTTTATTACCTAACATTAATTTATTGTTAGTAGAAAATAATATTAATAAACCAGCATACACTAGTATTTTAGTAACAATTGTTGATTGATTACCAACTAATGTTTTAGCATCTAGTAATTTTAAATATTTCACAATTAGTTTATTAATTTTTGCTTTAATTTTTGGATTTGCTGTTTATGCTGGTAGAAAACGTTGATCAAATGATAAACACTTATCATTAACAAGTGATCTTTTAACTGGTGGTTTTAAAGTTTTTTCAATTATTACTGATTTTATTTTAGAACTATTACCAATTGGTGTTTTTGGTTTATTTTTAAGCGCTATTATTAAAAATGGATCACAAATTTTTATCTCTTTAAGTTGGTTTTTATTAGTATTCTTATTAGCAATTATTATTATTTTTGTGCTGCAATTAAGTTTTATTTGATATAAAGCTAGAATTAATCCAATTACATACTTAAAAAAGGCGGCAAAACCATTATTAAGTGCTTTTTTAACTTCTTCTTCAAATTTAACAACACCATTAAGTCAAAAAGCATTACGTGAAAATTTTAATCTTGATCAAACTGTAGCATCAACAATGCCAACTTTGGGCACAACAATGGGAATGGTAGCATGTGGCGCGCTATATCCAACTATGGCTGCAGGTTTTGTGTTGTTTGTTGATAATCCTTTTGGTGATTTAGATATTTCTTCACAAATCACTTTTTTAGTATTTTTATTTTTCGCAACATTTTTTAGTTCATTTGGATTATCAGGTGTTCCTGGTGTTGCTTCAATTGTAACTAGAAACGTTTTTTCAGTTGTTGGTTTACCATTTGGTAGTACATTTGGAGCATTATTAGCAATTGATCCAATAATTGATATGTTTCGAACATTAGTTAATGTTAATGGGATATTAACAGCTGCTATTAGTGGTGATCATCAAAATCGTAAAAAACTTAACAATTCTAAAAAATGAAGATTATTTAAACCAAATTATCTTCTAAAATTAAAATAATACTTTTTGTTTTAGATCCAACATAAATTCTTAAATTAAATTTAATTTAGAGATAACAATGCAAATTTAGTTTATTTTGATTTGCTTGAATTGTTGGTCTAATCAGTTTTAAATTGTGATTTAAACTTAAAAAGAATAAAAAAATTGATATAATCTTATTAGTTTTTGTTTGCTTTGTTTAATAATCACAATTTGCGGTGTCTTAGCCAAGTGGTAAGGCCTGGAGTTGCAACCTCCATATACGTCAGTTCGAATCTGACAGACACCTCCATTATTACATCCGTAGCTCAGTTGGATAGAGCATCAGTTTGCGGAACTGAAGGTCGTAGGTTCGATCCCTATCGGGTGTGCCATTTTATCATTTTTGATATATTAGATTTAGTTATTATTCTAATATATCTTAATTTCGGGATGTAGCTTAGCTTGGTAGAGCGCTTGGTTTGGGACCAAGAGGTCGCAGGTTCAAATCCTGTTATCCCGACCATTTTATGGCTGAGTACCTCAGCTGGTTAGAGGGCTCGGTTCATACCCGAGACGTCGTGAGTTCGAGTCTCACCTCAGCCACCATATTAAACCCAAAATTTAATTTACTTTGTTTTATTGTTAAAATTAATAATAACAAAGTATCGATTTGGAAGCTTACCCAAGCGGTTGAAGGGATCGGTCTTGAAAACCGAAAGGCGTCGCAAGGCGCGCGGGGGTTCGAATCCCTCAGCTTCCGCCATTTTTTGAGAATTGTTAAAAAAGTTTAAAATTTTTGTAAAATTTTGATTTTTTTAGTACAATATTAATTGTGCTAGGGATGAACCTAACTTTAGCATACTGAAAGATTCTTGTATTAATTTACAGAATCTTTCTTTTATTTTATTGAAGTTTTAATAATTATCTTTGATTATGATCATTAATCTAAAAAATTATTTTTAAACTACAAAATCGCGTAGTCAACCATTTTGTATTCTTTTTACATTTTACTTACGTCCTTCTTATATTATTCTCTGTTTGATAAGTTTTGTTTCGTTTAGTCTGTTTGTGTTAATGATATCTCTTTTTTAAATTCATAGATTGTTTGCTTTCTTTCTTTTTTTGTTATTATTGGGGTTTTTATTTTTTTATTCATAATTAATCTCCTTTCTTAAATTAGTCATTTTGACATAACTCCTTTTATATTATTATTTTGAATTTAAAATTTATCTTTCTAATAAAATTTAAATTCTATTTTAGATTTATATGATTATTCAAATTGATTGTATAATTCTTAAATTAAAAAGGTTTTAATAATTATTCCTTGGTTAAATAGATAATTAATCTAAAAAATTATTTTATTTGTCAAACATAATAAAATTGTATGATGTGACATTTAGATAAACATTGTATAATTACTTTAGATCGGTTTTAATAGTTGCATTCCTTGATTAAGATACTGGTTATATACTTAATCTAAAAAACTATTTTTATAATGATAGTTATTTTTATAAAAACAAATAACATGTCATTGTTAAGGATTATATTCTTATTAAAAAATTGCGCGTTTTTATGATCCTAACCAAAAAGGTTTTAATAGTTTTTCCTTGATTACGATACTGGTTATATACTTAATCTAAAAAACTATTTTTTATTGTGGGATATTAAGCAATTGGTTTGCTTCTTTATAGATTCATATTCTAAAATGTTAAAGGTTCAAATCCTTCTTCCTACAACCAGTTTTAATTTATTGTTTTAAAGTTTAATATCATTGAAAGATAAAAATTTAAGGTTTAAATCCTTAATAATTTTTGTTTTTTTAATATAATGTTTTTGTCTTAAGAACGAATTTAACTTTAGTATGATTTAAAGACTCTGTATTAATTTACAGAGTCTTTTTTTATTATAAAAAGTTTTAATCGTTTTTAATTAATATGATTAATCCTAAAAGATTATTTTTATTGATAGAGTTATAAAGCAATTAATTAGCTTCTTTTAAAATCACAATCTGAAATTAAAAAAGTTAAAGTTCTTTCAGTAAAATAGATTTTCAATAGTAATAAAATCAAAAAAATTTAATAAAATAAATCTAATTAAAAAGGAGTAAATAAAAATGAATATTGAAAAAATGAAACCAATTGTACCTCAAAATAAAACGGACATTACTTTTGGTGAGTTAGGAGAAAACTTAGGTTTTCATCCAATTATTATTTTTTATTCTGAAGGTGATGAAGAATATTATTATTTAAAAATCAGTAACGCTGTAGATAAAAATCGGAATTTAAAAGAACCCAAATTTAATGATGTTTTCATTCCAGCAAATCCTAATGCTAAAGGTTTATTAAAAAAAGATTCTTATGTTGATCCTACTAAGATTTATCGCATTAAGGAGTCTGAACTGGATCAATATGTTAAAGAAGATGATATTTGTGGTATTAACCAGATTGATCCAATTAAAGCATTAAGCATTTATGATGAGCTATTATATAATTTAACAAAAGATGATCCATTCTGTTCAATTATGGAAGTAAGTTATGATCAAAATTTAAAAAAATTTACTAGTAAAACTGAATATGTTCACCCAGATTTATTGGATGATGAATGAAATAAATTACAAACAAAAATAATTGATAAATCTGTTCAAATAAAGCAAAAATGAAATGCAAAATATCAAGCAGTTCAGTTAAAAACAAACAAAAACAATGTAAGTGTTGCTAGACCTAATCGAACTAATTTTGAATTTTGTGATTATCTTGCTAATGTAATTGTTGAAGAATTGGGAGATTATTATAAATATAGTTGATTAGAAGTTTTGCATAAAAAACTAATAGAAGCAAAAATTAAAGTTCGTCAATCAGCCCTTGATTCTAATCGACCATATACAATTGAAAATATTATCGAGTTTGAGAACTTTTTAGAAGAAAACAATTACATTCAATATCATACTTATCAAGAAATAAAAAAAAGAAGAAAAGAATAGCAAGCAAAAAAAAGTAAAAAATCCAATTCATATGAACGATAAGAAGTAATATTTAATAATAGTAATTAAAAATAATCAGCATTAATTGTGCTGGTTTTTCATTAAATAAACTTTATTAGTTAAAATATCAATTAAAAATTTGAAGAAAGAGATAGTTTTATAAATCAAAAAAAGTTAATGATCTAATTAAATCAATGAATTTAATCAAGCTAAAAAGAAAAGAATGTGATCAATTTATTAAGCAGTGAATTCAAGAATTTAATCAATTTTTAGCAACCCAAAACTTAAAAAATATCTTAATCAGCATTGATTCACCAATTATCATTAACTTAAAAAAATAATTTCATTATTAATAATAAATTTGGAATCAACAACTTATATCATTTATCTCAAAGTATTGGTTGTTGAATTGAAACTTTTATTGCTAATAAAATTAAAAATCCACTTAAAAATCGTGTTTTTAAAATCGATAATTTTATTAATTTAATTAATAAAAATTTAAAAAAATTGTTTGTATTTAACTGATTAAGATATAAAAAAATCAAAAAGAGATTTGTGACAGTTTTTGTGTTGTGAAAAAATTTAGATAAATAAAGGGTTTTAAGGAAAATAAAATAACTTTTGTACAAAGTTTTGTGGCTTAAGTGATATTTTTTTATCAAGAATTTTAAATTTTTTTAGAAAATGATCGATTAAGATTTTTAAATTTATATCACTATAAAATGATTTATCTTTGAATAATTCATTTATGTTTTAAATTTTTTATTAAATAAAAATATCTTATAAAAATGTTATGAATTACTTTTTTAAAACAAAATTATTCACAACTAATTAAATTTGAAAAACTGAATGTAATTAAGATATTAATAATTTATCAAAAGCATTTATTAACTTGTCAATATTTGTTATTATAACTTTAATTAAATATTAATACGTTAAAAGTAGTATAATAGTTGATATTATACGGACAAAACACAAATATTATATGGACAAAACACAAAAAGATATTGTCTTACAAATAGATAATTTAAATAAAAAATTTGGTCAATTTCAAGCTTTGAAAAATTTAACTTTTAGCGTTCAAAAAGGAGAACTTTTTGGTTTTTTAGGAGTCAATGGCGCTGGAAAAACAACCACTTTAAATATTGTTTTAGGTTTTTTAAAAGCAGATTCAGGAAACGTATTAATTAATAACAAAAATGTCGATGATTTTCCAGAATATATTCGCAATCAAATTGGTATTGTTTTTCAAAATTCTATTCTTGATGATTATTTATCTGTTAAAGAAAATCTTTATGAAAAAGCTTGTTTATATTTAAAAGATAAAAAAGAAGTCATTAAAAATAAAGTACAAGAATTAATTAATTTATTTGAGTTAAATGAATTTGAAAAGAAACTTTACAAAGATTTATCAGGTGGTCAAAAAAGAAGAGTAGATTTAGCCAGAGCGCTTGTTCATTCTCCAGATATTTTATTTTTAGATGAACCAACAACTGGACTTGATCCAAATTCACGAAAATTAGTTTGAAAAATTTTGAATAATTTACGCAAACAAAAATTATTAACAATTATTTTAACTACTCATTATATGGAAGAAGCAACTAATTGCGATCATGTTATTGTGCTACATAAAGGAGAAATTCTTGCACAAGGAACAGTTGATGATTTAAAAAATAAATATACCTATGCTAGATTAAAAATTTATTCGAAAAAAAATAATAATCTTGAAGAATACATTCAAAAAACTAATAAAGAATTTGTATTTCAAAACAATTGTTATGTTATTAATTTTAAAAATACCAAACAAATTAGTGATTATCTTTATAAACATCATCAAACCTTTAATGATATTGAAATCATTAAAGGTGATATGGATGATGTATTTATTTCAATAGTGAGTAAATAAGGAGAGTTTATGGGTACTTATATTTTATTTAGAAGACAATTTGTTTCTTTATGAAATCAAAAGTTTCGTTTTTTCTTTCGTTTATTTGTTCCAATATTTGTTTTTTTATTTTTATTATTAATTTTTAATTTAGTTTCAATGGAACGTGAACCCACATTATTAGCAAGAGAAAATTTTCAATTCGGAACAGGATTAATTTTTTTAACTACTATTACTAATAGTTTTTCATTAACTGTGGTTCAAATTCAAGATAATATTAATAATACTATTAATGATATTAAAGTGACTCCAATTAAACATTGAAAAATTAGATATAGTTATTTTTTGTTTAATTTTGCAATTAACTTTATCACTACTTTATTTGTGTTTATGATCTTTATTATTTTCGTTATAGGTTTTGATTATAGTCAAATTGTTAATATTTTAAATTCATCAAAAGTGTCTTTAAGCTTTTTATTAATGGTTTTTGGAACATTGTTTGGTTCACTAATTTTTCCAATTTTGTTATCACGTTTAAAATCTCTTACTCTTTATCAAGCCTTAAATATTATGGTTTTTTTATTTGGCGGATATCTTATCGGTTCATTTTTTCCACTTTCATATTATCCTGCTTGATTAAGATCGTTTTGTTCTATTATTCCATCAACCCATTTACTTCAAGTTACTAGACACACATTTTATCTTGGAACTTTAAATGAGGCTTCTAATTTAGTTTTAAATCCAATTAGTTTATTTAATTACAATATTTCAGTTGCTTCAAGTTTAATTTATGTCTCCTTGTGAGTTTTATCTTTATTTTGAATCAATATTTTTCTTGATAAAATCATTCTAGGTTGAAATAGAGTTAAAAAATATTTAAAAGAATATTTTAAAAAATCATTAAAAGAACAATAACTAAGTTTAAACATATGAAAATAAAATTTTTAATATTTTAAATGTTGATTTAAATCAAAATAGAGCATGAAATAATTATTGAAAAATTATATTTATGTTTATTAAGTGCTCATTTTTTTATTAAAAATTCAATAAAATTATTCAATATAAAAATTTAATAAAATAAATCTAATTAAAAAGGAGTAAATAAAAATGAATATTGAAAAAATGAAGCCAATTTTTACTAAAAATAAAACTGACATTACTTTTAGTGAGTTCGGAGAAAACTTAGGTTTTCATCCAATTATTATTTTTTATTCTCAAGGTGATGATGAATATTATTATTTAAAAATTCGTAGTGCTAGACATCGTGATGGAAGATTTAAAGAACCTAATTTTAATGATGTTTTTCTTCCTGCAAATCCTAATGCTAAAGGCATATTAAAAAAGGATTCTTATGTTGATCCTACTAAGATTTATCACATTAAAAGGTCTGAACTTGATCAATATGTAAAAGAAGATGATATTTGTGGTATTAACCAAATTGATCCAATTAAAGGATTAGATATTTATTATGAGGTATTACGTAACTTAAATCAAGAACCGCCCTTTTGTTCAATAATGAAAGTCAGTTTTGATCAAAATTTAAATAAATTTATTAGTAAAACCGAGTATGCTCATGAAGAATTATTAAATCATGAATGAAGATTATTACAAAAAGAAATAGAGGAAGAATCTTCTGAAATCAAGGAGAAGTGAAGGAATGAATTTGAAAATTTGAAAAAAACCGTTCATGAAAACGCTCCTAACTTTTTTTGACCTGAATGAACTAACAAACGGTTTTGTGAAGATTTTGCTTGTTGTATTTCCACAGAAGTAAAATATTATTGAAATGACTTTTTTTCATCACATGAGCCCTTAGATGCAATTTATGAAAAGTTACGTGATCAAAAAATTAATGTTCGTAGATCAGCTTCTGATCCTAATCGACCATATACAATCGAAAATATTATCGAGTTTGAAAACTTTTTAGAAGAAAACAATTACATTCAGTATTATACTTATGAAGAAATGAAAAAAAGAAGAAAAGAAGAGCAAGCAGAAAAAACCAAAAAATCCAATTCATACGAACGATAAGAAGTAATATTTAATAATAGTAATTAAAAAAAATCAGCATTAATTGTGCTGATTTTTTTATCAAACAAACATTATTTAAAAGATATTAATTAAGTATTTGAAGTAATAATTTCATGAATCAAAGATATTTAAATAATTATCAGATTTTCAATAGTCAAACTAAGTTGAAAATAGTGCAATTAATGAGAAATTTATGGGATAAATACTTTAATAATCTTGAATTAAAACGAAAGATTTTTAATCGATTAAAAAAAATAAATAAAAGTAAACCTAAAAATAATCTAGAACCAGAATTAAATACTAATGATTATGTCAGTTGACAATATGAATTAGTTGATGATTTTTTATATTGATTAATTCGTTCTGAATTAAAAATCAAACTTCGTTTTAAAGAGTATGTATCTAAAAAAATTTGAAGTGATGAGTTCAATAAAGAAGTTTTAGTTAGGCTTAGAAAATATACTTTTTTAATCAAAAATCATTTTTAAAAAATTTTTATTAAATTTTTTATTTATTTAATATAATAACACTGTGTTTAGATAAAGGAAGTATCCTTAATCTTTAGCAACCTTAATAAGATTTTTGTATTAATTTACATAATCTGTTTTTCCGTGTAGTATCTTTTACTCTCCTGTTTTTTTAAGGTTATAATAGTTTTTCTTTGTTTGATTTATTTGATCTAAAAAGCTATTTTTTATATTGTGGGATGTTAAGTAATTAATAGTTTCTTTTAAAATCACATTTTGAAAGTTAAAGGTTCAAATCTTTCTTCCTACAACCAGTTTTAATTTATTGTTTTAAAATTTAATATCATTAAAAGATAAAAGTTTGAAGTTAAAATTTTGATAATTCTTATCTTTTTTTAATTATTTAAGAGAATTTAAAAAATTTTTGTGAAATTTTTATTTCTTTTAATATAATAGTAATGTGCTAAATACGAACCTAACTTTAGCATATTTGAAAGATTTTGTATTAATTTACATAATCTTTCTTTTATTTTAAATAGGTTTTGGTAGTTTTTCCTTAATTAAAATAATTAATCTAAAAAGCTATTTTTAATCGCGGGATAGAGCAGTTGGTCAGCTCGTCAGGCTCATAATCTGAAGGTCGGAGGTTCGAATCCTTCTCCCGCAACCATTTTTGGAATTGTAGTGTAGAGACCTAACACGCCACTCTGTCACAGTGGAGATCGCGGGTTTGAATCCCGTCAGTTCCGCCATTTTATGAATCTGTAATTTGTTTGGTATAAAATACCGTGGAAATTTTGATAGTTCGATTCTATCCAGATTCTATAGTTTATTTGGAATTGTATGATTGTATAATTTTTATGATATAATCTTGTGACAAGCAACACCAAGTTGAAATCTCAACAGTTCCATTTTTGGCTTTGTAGCTCAGTCGGTAGAGCAACGGACTGAAGATCCGTGTGTCGGCAGTTCGATTCTGCCCGAAGCCACCATTTTATTGATAGATTCTTTATTAATATCAAAATTAATTAGTTTTTCATTCTAATTATTTTGTTGTACTCATTTTTAATAAAATTCAGATAACAAGTAATATATAGAAACAAACTTTATTAGTAACATTTTATTTCTAAATTTATTCATTGTCTTGGTTATCTTTTAATAGTAAGTCTGATTCTTAAGAAATTTCATTTAACCTTTTTAGCTATTTTTCGCATTTTTTGTGAGAAAAATAGTTTTTGTTTAATGATTGCGTCCTTGTTTATTTAATTCATAATTTAATTTATTCTTTTTAAAATTATTATTTTTTAAAGTTTTAAAATACACAACCAACTTATTATCCTCTTTAATTTTTCAGTTTAAAAGTCCTTTCGAAAAAATAACTTTTTTGTTACATCAAATATATTTTTCTAATTCTAAAGATCTGTAATTTAAGTCTCTCTTTAAATACTAAAACCTTTTTTTATCCATAAAATTCCTCGATCTTTTAATTAATCTCTATTTTATTTTTATTACTTTCATTTAATTACCTATTTAAACTAGTCTATAAAACTTTTTAAATATTTAAGAATCAGATGTCACAAGTTGGAATAAGTTATAATATACCTTTTTAATTTTTAATTGTTTTTTAGTTTTTCTTATTTTTTTATTCTTTTAAGTTATTAATAAACTAAAACGTTTCTATATTAAAATCAATTAAAGAACCAGCATTGTTAAAGATGCTGGTTCTTTTTGTTGAATATCTATTCTAATCTCTAGTTATATTTAAGCAAATTAATAGATTAAATATTGTATAATTTAACTAGTATGAAGTTATTGATTTTTAAATATTAAAAATAATTTAAATTTAAAATTAAATTCAACAATATTTTTCAAATTAAAACTTATAACTCAAATAAATTTTTTAAATTAAGTTTAATAAACAACAATCAAGATATTAATAACTAAATTTTTATTTTTACTTTTATTGAATTAATAAAATTTATAGATGAATTGCTAAAAAAATAGGAAAAACATAAAATGACCGTTGGACAAATTATTTTATTATGTTTATGAGCAGGTATTATTTTAATTGCAATCATAATTGAACTTTTTTTAACTTCTTATCTTTTCTTAATCACATCTTTAAGTTGTATTGCGCCATTAGTAATAGTATTTTTTTATAAAGAGTGATGGTCGATTTTAGTGCAATTGGGAGCTTTTGGAGCTAGTTGGTTTATTTTATTTTTCTTATTTTGAAAAATATTTAAGAAAATTAAATTTTTTAATTCTTACAGTAGTAAACTTTTAAACACATTAGTTGGTCGAACAACAGTTTTAACAAAACCAAGTTATATTAAAGATCATCCTGATTTTCAGTATGGGATTGTCAAAATTGATGGTAAATATTTTCGTACTATTAATGAAAATGAAAAATATTTACCTGAAAGTACTTTAGTTATTATTGATAAAATTATTGGTAATAAATTAATTGTTAAAACATATAATAAATAATCAATAAATATAAACAAAGAAATACATCAAATCATTTTATGATCGGTTTAATTATTGGAATTACATTTTTAGTTTTATTTCTACTCTTTTTAATTCTTTCAGTTGTTTTTTCAATTAAGATTGTGGCTCAAGCTGATTTTGTTGTAGTTGAACGTTTAGGTAAATATTCAAGAACTTTAACTACAGGTTTGAATTTTATTATTCCATGAATTGAACGTGTTGTTTTAAGAGAAAATTTAAAAGAAAAAGTTTTTGATTTTTCTAAACAAGATGTTATTACTAAAGATAATGCCACTATTAAAGTAGATACAGTTGTATATTTACAAATTACTGATCCTAAATTATTTGTTTATGGCGTTGAACATCCAATCGCAGCAGTTGAAAATTTAACTGCTACAACTTTAAGAAACTTATTAGGTGAATTAGAATTAGATCAAACTTTAACTTCACGTGAAACTGTTAACTCTAAATTAACAATTATTCTTGATGAAGCTTCAGATAGTTGGGGCATTAAAGTGAATCGTGTTGAATTAAAAAATATTATTCCTCCATTTGAAATTCAATCAGCCATGGAAAAACAAATGCGTGCTGAAAGAGAAAAACGTGCTAATATTTTAGAAGCGGAAGGTTTTAAAGCAGCAGCAATTTTAAAAGCTGAAGGTGAAAAAGAAGCAACCATTTTATCTGCTCAGGCACGTAAACAATCACAAATTTTACAAGCTGAAGCAGTTAAAGAAAGTGAAATTTTAGTTGCTGAAGGTCAGAAAAAAGCAATTGAAATGCTAAAAAATGCTGAACTAGACAAAAAAGTTTTAGTGTGAAAATCATTAGAGCAAATTGAAAAAGTTGCTAATGGTAAAGCTACTAAAATTATTATTCCACCTAATTTACAAAATTTAGCTGGTACTATGGCAACTTTAGGTACTGTTTTAAACGATGAAAAAGGTAGTTAATATTTTTAGTATAATCAAACTTAATAATTAGTTGAATTATTTAGTTTTTAGTAACTAATTTGTTAATTAATTTTTAGTATTAAAATTAAATATTACTAAAAATGGAAGCTTACCCAAGTGGCTGAAGGGGTTGGTTTCGAAAACCAATAGGCACCAAATGTGCGCGGGGGTTCAAATCCCTCAGCTTCCGCCATTTTCAATTAAAGATTTAAACCACTAAAAATCCTTTTGATTTTATAATAATCAGAAGGATTTTTAAATTTAATAATAATCAAATTAACAATATAAAATATTGTTGTCATCATCTAATTGATAAAATTATTAGAATAAAATTAGCAGATTGTTCAAGTAATTACTAATGATTCATAAAAAACCAAAAATTAAATTTAATAAACCAGAAATTGAAGAAGTAAAATTTTTTTTCACAAGCGGTTGAAAAAGAATTTTAATTCGGTTTTTAGATTTATTATTTTTATATAGTATTAATTTAATTTTTATTTTAATGATTTTAGCCTATACTCCTAATAGTTCTTTAGGAAGTGAATTAACAAAATTAAATTATAGTTCATCACTAAATTATCTAATTGATCATTGAAGGGTGATTTTTTTATGAATTTATATTTGATTAATCTATTATTGTTATTTTGTTTTGCTTGTTAAAATTAGTAAAGGTTGAACTTTATTTGGTTGAATTTTTAAAGTTAGAATTGTTAATGAAACAACATCTTTAAAAACAATTAAATTAAAATTATGACAATTATTACGTAAAGAATTAGTGATTTTATTTGTTTTTCCAACTTTTATGCTTTTATTAACAACTGTTTTAATTAGTTTACCAATTGAACAAAATATTTTTATATTAATTATTAACATTTTATTTCGTCAAAACTTAAATAACTCTAATACTACAATTAAAATTTTGTCGATTTTTTTCTCAATTAGTTTTTGAATTATTTTTTTTATGCAATTTTTATATTTACTAAGTACTTATTGAGCTAAAAAAAGACGAACATGACAAGATTCATATGGATCAATTTATGTCATTAATTTTAAGCAAGAACAATAAAATTAAATTAAGATGATATATAAAAATAATAACAAGAAAATTAGAATATGAATTTCAAAATTAATGAACGTCAATTAGAAGCAATTAGTGCTGAATTAAAACCTTGTTTAGTACTATCTGGAGCTGGTACAGGAAAAACATTTGTATTAACAAAAAGAATTTCATATTTAATTAATCATTATCATATTCTTCCATCAAGAATATGAGGTTTGACATTTACTAATAAAGCAAGTGTTGAAATTCAAACTCGAGTGAAAAACGAATGTGGTTTTCTACCCAAACACATTGCTACTTTCCATAAGTCTTGTATTTGAATTTTACGAAAACATATTCAACTTCTCAATCGTAAGCCGAATTTTAAAATTATTGGTAATGATGATCAAATTACATTAGTACGTAGGATCATTAAAAACTTAAACTTTCAATCTCATTTTGAAAAAAAAATTAAACCAAAAGTTTGTTTGGAATGAATTTTATATTTTAAAAGAAATGATATTAGTTTAGATGTTCAATCAATATGAATTTTTGAAAAATTACTGCACCGTCATAAAATTATTGATATTACTGAACCAACTAGTGAACGTAGTTTAGAAATTTATCATGATTTTATTAAAATTTGTCGTCAGTATTGTGATACTTTAGTTGCTGAAAATTTAATTGATTTAGATGATATTCTAATTTATGCAGTTCGTTTATTAAAAATACCAGAAGTGCTAAAATATTGACAAAATGCTTTTGATGCGATTTTAATTGATGAATTTCAAGATACTGATCCAATTCAATTTAAAATTGTGAAACTAATTAGTGCTAAAAAACGTAATGTTTTTGTTGTTGGTGATCCTGATCAGTCAATATATGCTTGGCGTGGTGCTAGTCCAAGCATTATTTCAGATTTTTTAAAACTTTTTCCTGAAGCTAAAACAATTTTATTAGAAGAAAATTATCGTTCAACCCAAAAAATTTTAAATGTTTCTAACACATTAATTGATCATAATAGTGATCGAATTAAGAAACGATTATTTACTAAAAAATTAGGTGGTGAAAATATTTTTTCTTATTATGCTAATGATAATGAAAAAGAGTGTAAATGAATTTGTCAGCAAATTAAAAAATTAATGGCAGAAGATCCTGAAATTAAATATAACGACATTACCATTTTATACCGCAATAATTTCATTACTAAAAAAATTGAAGAACATTTAATTAATAACAAAATTCCTTATGTTGTTTTCAATGGAGTTAAATTTTATCAACGAGAAGAAATTAAAACTTTAATTTCATATTTAAATTTAGTTTTATCAAATGATCCAATTTCAATTGAAAATGTATGTAATCTTCCAAGAAGAGGAATTGCTGATAAATCATTTGAAACAATTTATACTTTTGCTTCAATTCAAAAAATTAATTTGTATCAAGCGTTTGAGCAAGCAGAAAATATTAAAGGATTAAGTAGTAATGCAATTAAAGGAGCAAAGAAATTTTGTGAAACTATTGAAAAAATTCGTCAATTAGATCGTAGTGATGTTGGTGTTTTAATTTGAAAAATTTTTGAAGTTAGTGGTTATAAAGATTCATTAGATCCTTACATTGATGCTCATCGTTTTGAAAACGTTGAATCATTTATGAAATCTCTTTCTGAAATCCAAATTAATGATCCAAGTAAAAAATTAGAAGATATTCTTGATGAAATTACTTTATTTTTAGAATTAAATCAAGAAAATGATCAGGGTGCAGGTGATCGGGTTAATTTAATGACTATTCATGGTGCTAAAGGTTTAGAATTTCCTTATGTTTTTGTAATTCATATGACTGAAAGCATTTTTCCTTCCAAAAGAAATTTTGACTATTTTGAACAAATTGAAGAAGAGAGAAGATTAGCTTATGTAGCATTTACAAGAGCAATTAAAAGATTATTTATTTCTTCTTCAAAAGTTTTAGATTTTGCTACTAATTCATACTTCAATGAATCACGTTTTTTTCTTGAAGCAGAAAAATGTAATGATGTGATTCGTCAAAAATTAGATTCGATTTTAGATTCTAAATGAAAAACAGCGAAAAACTATTATGACTGAAAAGATCAAGATGATCAAAAAGAAGATCGTGAAGAAAACCATCTTTCTAAAATTGATCCAGAAAGTTTTTATGTTGGCGCTATGGTGCGACATGAAATATTTGGCGCAGGTAAAATTGTCAAAATTTTTAATATTTCAACAATTAAAATTTTAAAAATCAAATTTATTTCTTCACATCAAGAAAAAGATATTGTGGCAAATAATCCTAAAATAAGTTTTTTGAAAAATTAGTTATGCGTATTTTATTTATTGGTGATATTTTTGGTAAACCAGGAAGAAAAATGGTTAACCAACATTTAAATCACTTAATTGAACAACATAAAATTGATTTTGTCATTGCTAATGCTGAAAATGCTGCACATGGTAAAGGAATTACTTGAAAAATTTACCATCAGTTAAAACGAGCCAAAATTGATTTTTTTACAATGGGTAATCACACGTGAAATAAATCAGAAGGATTAGAAATTTTAGCCCAACAAGATGATATTATTCGCCCAATTAATTTAAGTGAAGATTTTATTCATTACAACATTGGTGTTGGTTCAAAAGTAGTTGTTGTTAATCAAACAAGAATTCGCATTACTAACATGTTAGGTGGATCAATTAAATTAATTAATGCTAATACAAAACAAAATTGTGTTTTAAATCCTTTTGTTTATTTAGAGAAATTTTTAATTGATAACCAAGATCATGATATTCACATTTTAGATTTTCATTCAGAAACAACAAGTGAAAAAAATGCAATCTTAAGAGCTTTTAATGGTAAATTAAGTGCAATTTTAGGAACTCATACTCATGTGCCTACTAATGATTTTCAAATTTATAATCATACAGCATATATTACTGATGTTGGAATGACTGGACCATTTGAAGGAATTATTGGTGCAGAAGTAAATTCGATTTTAGCAATGTTTTATCAAAAATCAGACAGATTTCGTTTAGATGTTGCTAAAGGATTAAAACAATTATCAGCTGTTGTTTTAGAATTTGATCAAAATCATCAAATTAAAAAATTTTGACCAATTATTTTACGTGAAGATAATTTATCAGGAGCAGTATTAATGAAAAAAGTTAGTTAAATCAAAATTTGTGTAAATTTAATTTTTAAATTGAATCATAAATTAATTAATTAATTAGTGCTAACAACTTTAAGGTAGTGAAAGCAATTTATTAATAAAGATTATGATAAAATTACAAAGAATATTATTTGAGAAATAAATTAAATATGTTAGTTATTCTTTGTGGTTTAAAGGGTTCAGGCAAATCAGTTGGTTTGGAAATTTTAAAAGCGCAAAATTATTCAGTTTTCTGTGTTGATGACTGAATTCATTATATTTATAATTATGGTGAAATTGGTTATAATGCCATTAAAAATAAATTAGGAGCAGAGTTTGTTGATAAAAATCAAGTACGTCGTGATTTAATCAATGAATGAATTTTTCAAGGTCATAATTCAGTTACTAATGAAAACCAAAATTTAATGAAATTAAATTCGGTTATGTTACCTTTAATTAAAGCTAAATTAGTAAAACTAGCAGAAGCAGCTCGTAAATCAGACCAAGTTATTTTTGTAGAAATGGCGATTTATTTAAATCACCAGTACTTTTTTCATGATGTTACTGATGCCATTATTTATGTTAAGCGCGATTATTTAATTTGCGATAATCCTACTCTTCATGCTGCAAAATATTTAAAACCTGAAATTAAAAGTGATTGGTATGTTGTTGAAAATAACACGACAATATCTCAATTTAAAAAAAATTTAGTTGAGCAAGTAGATAATTTAATTAGTAAACTAATGCGTCGTCGTTTACATATTACTACTGATGTAATTTAAACTTAACTTTTTTTTGAAAAAAAATCAATTAAAAAACCTTCTTAAAATGAAATTAATCATTAAGAAGGTTTTTTTATTTTTTTAATAATATATTAATAATTTTTGTGATTTAATGAGTGATCTGATTTTAATTTTCAACCAAAAGTAGATTCATAAATATTAGGTACTAAATAATTTTCAATAATTTCATGCATCACATCAATAATAATTTTACTAATTGGTTGATTAGGTGTGTTTTTTAAAGCGATTGTTAAATTTTTTTGAAATTGGTTTTTATAAGGTAATCAAAACTGTTTATCATTAAGATTAAGACATTTAGGAACAATTGATTCAATTTCTTCTTGTTGTTTTTGAGTGAAATTAGATTGGTCAATAAATTTTTTAAAATAATCATTAGTTAAAAAATTTGTTTGATTTTTCTTTCAACAATAATCAAAAAAATTTTGACTAAATTGTTGGTTTAAAAAGTTTAAGTTATATTTTTGCAATCATTTGTCTAAACGTTTTCATTGTAATAAGTTAACATTAATTGATTTTTGATAACTTTTTCTTTGTTCTAAATATTCAATTAATTCACCATAATCAAATTCAAACTTAAAATTTTTTAAAAGAAAATCATAAAGTTTTTTACATGATAGAAAATAATGGACATTTGTTTGATTAGCTTCAGGAAAGATTTTAAGAAAAAACTTCATTTCTTCATCATCAACTTTAATTTGATGATCATAAATAAACTCTTCAATAATAAAATTTTCAATTTCATCATTAGTATATTTAACTTGATTGTCATGATCATTCTGATCAATTTGATAACAACTTTTAATGTAATTAATTGTTTTAAAAATAAAAGTTTTTTTCTCTAATTCTTGAATTAATTCTAAAAAAACTGATGGTTGTGGTAATGATTCAAAACAATCTTCAGCAAATTTATTTTCTCATTTGCGTAGTACTTTAGCTTGTTGTAAATATTGTGTAGCAATAATTGACTTAGAAAAATCAATAGGAGTTTTAATAAATCGAGGTTTTATTTTTATTTCTGACATAAATTTTAATAGGACAAATTAATTAATTTAAGAAAGTACAATATTACGACTTTGATCTTCTAAATTTTGATAACGAAGATATCGTGGTAACTGATCTTTTTGTACTTTAGGTTTATTGACAACATTTGGTTTAACTTGATATGGTGTTTCTAATATTTCTGTTTCAGTTTTAACTGGGGGTTTAGCAAGATCAACAATCATAGAAACTAGTAAAGAAATTGTTTGAATAAATCCAACAATTCCTAAAATGACACTAAAAGTAACTCCACCACCAACAACTTTCATTTTACTTTCTAAAGAAAGTTTTTTTAATTTTAACTGATTCATAATTAAAAAAAGAATGGCGCTCCAAAAGTAATTGTTGATTTTCTAGGATCAGCATTAACTCTAATGAATGGTTGCATTCGACTAGCATTAATGGCATAACGATCTTGACGTCTTTGACTTTGTGAATAAACACCATCATAATGATCAGATCTTAATTCACGATAAATACCATTTTTATCTTGATAAATTTGTCGCTTAGTTGGTGGTTCATTTAAAATTTCATTTGCTGTTTGAATATTACTAGTTAATCCAGCAAAACTAGATACAACTGCTAATGGTCATATTCCTAATTGATACAGTCGGCTATTACTAATACCAAAAGTTTTAGTTGCTTGACTGTCTTTATTGTCTAAAAATTCCACTAGTTTTGCTTTAGCATTATTAAAAGTCCGTTTTCAAAAACCACTTTGATTTTTCTCATTTAATTGCTCTTGAATTTGACTTTGATTGACTACTAAAGATTGTTCATGAGATGCATTAGTTATTTCAGCACCATTAATATTTTCTAATATTTTTGTTGCTTTTTTAGTTGTTTTAGCAACGATTTTATTATTAGCATTTTTCTTTGGTCTACCTCTTGTTCTAATAGCAGCAGTTTTAAGCTTTATAGTAGGTTTTTTAACAATTGGTTTAATTTTTGTTGAACTTGTCATTTTTGCTAGTTTAGCAATTGATCTAACAACAGTTTGAGCATTTGCACCTGCATAGATAATCGATTTTTGTTCATTATTTAAATGTTTTAAACCTAATATCATATTTTTATCCTTTCTTGACTTCAATTCATATTATTTATTAAAGCAATTTTAGTCAAAAGCAGATTTTAATTGAACTTTTTTGAATTAATTTTTTATGATTTTAGATTTAATTATTAAAAATCGTTCTAATCACCAAATGATTTCATAGCAATTGGTAAAAAGATTTTTTTCAGTTTTAGATAAGATTGAGCAAAGGCAAAAGTAAAGATTGCTAGTAAAATACCAATACTAGATAAGAAATACCAATAAACTAGTTTAATTGGTAAGAAAATGGAAATAACATTTAAAACAATACCAACATATGTTTGTAAAAAGATAATTGATAATGGTATTCCAACAATTGATGCAATTGATAACACAGGAATTAAATAAGTTAAAACTGTAATTGCGTTTTCTCAATTATTAAATCCTAACATAATCATAATTACTGATAATTGTTTTAAATCATCAATTACTAATGAAGTAACCATCATTACCATAATGACTAATAATGGAACAAAAATAATTAAAATAATTGAAATTAAAGATTGAATCGTAGTTGATAATTTATCAAACAATAAATTAGTTGTATTAGAATCATTTAAATTAGTCACAGCTGGATTTAATACAGATTCACCATAAATATCTCTAAAGAAATTAATAATATCATCAATTGTAGTTAAATTAACTGGAATGTTATATTGTGCTTTTAATATTTCTAAATTACTTGGAATATTAATTAATCCTACTTGAGTTTCTGGTTGTAAAATTAATTCTTTAGTTGCAGCTGAACTTGGATCAAATAAAACTGGAGCATAAATTCCAGATTGAGAATATATCGAGACAACATCACTAAACTGAATTGGTTGTTGATAGTTTTGATTATGTTTAGTAAAAATTCCATTATAACCATATTCAGGATTCAAACCTAAAATCAGATTTGCATTTCTTTGAGAAATGAAATAAGCATTTTGATAATAAGTATTATTAAAACCAACAATTTTAAAAGTAACTGGTTTATTGTTTACTACTTTATTAATCTTATTAATAAAACGATTAGTTGTGTTGTTTGGAATAAAACGAATTAATTGGTTTAAATTTAAATTATGTTTTTTAGCAGCAAATAAATTAACAATGATTGGATAGATTGGATTATTATCTTGATCATAAGTTAATTCTTGATATAAGAGATGATTAATTACTTGATTATTTTCATTAGTTAAATGTAAGTAACTTCCCCTTAGATCTTGTTTAATTCCTGTAATTAAATCTTCATTTTCTTGATGATCAAAATGACCTTTTAAATAAGTGAAAGTTTGATCACCATTAACAGTTTTAGTATAATCAATTGCTTGATCACTAAAAGTTGAAGCAGTTAAGCCAACATTTTGTTGAGCATCAACTTCAGGAACACCTGTAGTAGTTCATTGTTTTTTTGGATCATTATAATCAGCTAATACTACTTGATCACCAAAACTAATTTTTGCAGGACCAACTCCTGGAGCAGCAAATTCAGGATCATTTAAAATTGATAATACTAAATATAAATAATCAGGACGAAATAAAGCAAAAACAGAATATTTATTTTCTTTTTTAGTAGAATCTTGCAATGGGTTTAAGTATAAATAAACTGTTTTACTACTATCTAAATAATAAAGTCCAGGAGTAATTTTTCTTTCATCAGGTTGATTGTTTTTAGGATCACTAATACTAGAATCTTGATTATGATTAATACTATTAACTTTTGTGATGTCTTCTGGTCTAATTAAATAACTTGGATGACCATTAAATAAATCACCATCATTAAAATGATTAACTGGATTATTTAATTGGTGCATTGTAAAAAACCTATTTAAGAAAAAAGCACCATAACGACTAGATAAAATATGACGAATTAATTGAATGTGATTTTTTTCAATTTGATTTAAAACAGCTGGTGAAGCTTGATTTAGAATTGGTCGAATAATATCTCACATATTAATGTTTAATTTCAAACCAAATTCATTAACTTTAATTGTGTTATCTAGTAATAATTTAGTTATAACGCGATTACGTAAGAAATTTAAGTTAGTTTGAATTGCATTACGATCATCAATTGAGAAAATTCAGTAATTAGCATTATCACGATATAAACGACTTAAATGTGGTAATTTAATTTTTTTCTGAGTTGGTTGTTGAGTACTAATTGGATCATTATTATTAGTTGGATTAGGATCATCATAACTAAATTCGTGAAAATCTTGATTAGTTGTCATTCAACGACTACTATATTCATTTTCTGAAGAAGTAGTATAAGAAACATATTCAGCACTAGTGCCATTATTATTTTTTAATAATGGTGCTTTATTTTGATACAAATCTGCTAAAGGTTTAAACAATGGTGTTCCATCTGCTGCAAGAACAACATTGTTCTTATTAGGACTTGTATCTTCTTGATTAACTGGAATATAATCAGCATAATAAAATTCTTTTTGATTTTTAATGTTTGGATTAAAAGCGTTTTCATGTTCTCTAATTTTATCTAAATTAATAATGTTAGTATTAGCAGTATTGGCTTTAGATTGAATTGAATTAGCTGCTTCTGATGAGGCATAAAAAACATGTTGTTTTGCATTGTTAACATCAGGAATTGGTAAACTATTTGATTTGAAATGTTTTTTATTTGCATCTCATTCAGAACGTAGTAAGAAATTAGATAGAATACTATCTTGAGCTCAACGATTAGTTTTAGCAGGATCAAAATGTAATGCTTGATTTAAATTATTAAAAGCTAGATTAGGATCAGTTTTTAATTCGTTATTAAATTTTGCACCAAATTTATCAACACTATTTTCAAAGTAATTATTAATATTAGTTGAAACTAATAAAGGATTTTCTTGATTAATTTTTCAATTGAATACTTCTAAATTAGAATTAGTACTATTTCTAAAAATTGTTGGCACATTTTGTTCAATTGGATTTAAATATGTTTGTCCTAATTGATTATAAGACAATAGTGGTGTTTGAAGATATTCATTAGTATTACTATTATATTGAACAGCATAATCAAATTTTTTAGTAGTAATTTCACTATTAGCGATTTTATTGAATTGACCAATGTTAGAAAAAACAAAAATCAAAATAATGACCATTAATGAACTCATTCCTGATAACAAAAAAATTCGTGGTAAAGAATTAGTTGCAACAATTAAACGGAATTTTCATAAAGGAGTGAACGTATTGAAAAGACTATTAACTTTTAAACTAAATTTATTTTGTTTAAAAATCGGATTCTCACGCATTAAAACTAATGAAGATGCTTTAATGGTTAGTCCTGAAGCAATTATTGTCACTAAACTTAGAACACCTAATGGAATTAAAATATAGTAAACTAAAGTTAAAAAATTAAAGTTAACTGGTGCTGAATCTAAAAACCAATAATTAGATAAAATATTAAATAAATTATCTTGAGTAAACAAGCCAATGAAATAACCAATAATTGGTCCAATCACAGCAGGAATTGTGACAAAAATAATTGATGAAACAATAATGCTAAGTTTTGAAATTCCATTAGCGCCTAGATTACCAAAAACTTTAGAATTATTTTTGAAATATCTTTTGACTAAAACAATTACTCCAAATAAAGTTAAAACAACAACAACTGCAATTAAAAGATAACTAACTAAATATAAAACATTAATGATGTTATCAACAAAAACTAATCTGTATGCACTAGCTGAAAAAGTCATACTAGTGTCATTAGCATCATAAAAAATCTTTCCAGTAGATGCATAGTTATTAATTTCTGGTTTTAGTTGTTCAATGAATTGTTTTACTAAACCAACTTGACGAATTGATTCAGGAACTGAAATGGCAATATAATTTTCAGGTGTTCCTGCAGGATTACGTGCTAGAAAACGATTATAGCCATTAGCATTAGTATAAATTAATGCTTCATGATTAGGATCAGGAATCAAACTAAATAATGAAATTGAAGGAAAAACAAAATCAGCAGTAATACCAACCCCAACAATAATTGATTTTAATCCACCTGCATCAAGAATATGACGAGCATTTTTTGGATTTAAAATGAAGTTATTAAGTTGAAATTCTCAATCATTTTGGTTTAATTGTTCTG
The DNA here is from genome assembly GCF_042984175.1 of [Mycoplasma] cavipharyngis. Taxonomy (NCBI): domain Bacteria; kingdom Bacillati; phylum Mycoplasmatota; order Mycoplasmoidales; family Mycoplasmoidaceae; genus Mycoplasmoides; species [Mycoplasma] cavipharyngis. Next base: position 324,867 of record NZ_CP155569.1, read on the forward strand.
AATTAGCTAATAATTTAAAGTCATTATATGCTTCATCACTAATTGGAGTTTTATTAAATTTTCGTGCTAATTCAGGAGAGACAATAACAAAATTACTAATAGTATCATTTAAATATGCTGGTGCAGGTACTTGAGTAATTTTTTGTAAGTCAATTGAAATCGTTGATAATGTTTTAAAGAAATCAACCGAAGTAAAATTGAAATTAAGTTGATAACCATTATAATCTCAAAAACCATTTTGAATTTGGTTTAAATAATCACGAATTTGCTCGCGTTCTTGAGGATTTAAAAAAACTTTTGTGGCATCAGTATTTAAGTTACTTGAATCATTATTTACTTCTAAATATCTTAAATATTTACTAAAAACATCATAAATTTTTTGTGAAGAAAATTTGGCTCTTAACAACATCTTAATAAATGGTGTTTCTTGAGATGGTGTTAAATTTTTATTAATTTTACGTAAGTTTAATCAATTTTGTAAAATTTGATAATTACTATATGAAGATGTATAAAAAAGAGGATTGCCATCTTGAATAATTAAACGATTAACATAATTATTATCTGGTTGATAATTACTTTGAATCACTTTGTAATTAATTAAGTCATTATTATTAACTGATGATTGATTTGCAGCAGAGTTATTAGTTAAATCATCATTATTAGCATCTAATACATTTGCATCATTTTTGGCTTGATTAACAATAATTGATTTAAGTTCATTACGATTAATTTTATATTTCTCATTTTTATTGTTAATTGGATTTTTGAAAACAAAATCATTTAAAACATTATCAACAGTTCATAATTTATGATTAATAATAAAGTTTTTAATTAAACTAATTTGATCAGAAGAATGAGCATTATTTTGTGTTGTAATTGAATTTTTAATTGAATCAACTGCTACATCATATAACTGGTTTTTATCTTGATCATTAAGTTGGTTAATAAAATTAATAAAACCTTTTTGACTAGATTGATCAGTTGCAGAAAAAATAAATTTTTTTTCAGGTGAATACTCAGTATATTTACTACTTTGATTAATTTCGTTTTCTTGACCAATATAACTTTTTAATTTTGCAAATGATGATGCTTTTAAAATTTGAACTGATGCACTAAAATCATTACTATGATCAATTTTTCATTGATAAAAAATCGATTTGTAAATGTTTTGTGCTATTTTATTTAAATCATATTTTTTATCATTACTATCAGTCAGTTTATAACTACTAAGATTATTTTTAATTAAATTAATTAGATCGTTTTTATTCAGATCATCAATGTTAGTGCTACTAATAAATGGTTTTAAATAATTTTCTGCAATTTTTTTATCAAAATCACTAATATTAAATTGTTCTAATGGATTAGGTTCATCACTTACTGGATTGTTATTATCAGCAGTTTGATTATTGACTTGATTATTAGTTGTGCTAGTTGCACTTGTTTTTGGCGAATTATTAAATAGATCATAAAACTTTTTAAATCCTTTAGTCCATTGCTGATAATTAGGATTTAAAGTGTTAATTGATTGATCAAGAATTTTAGTAATGGCAGCACGTCCATTATATTGATCTTTTTTATCACCACTAACTTTGACTTCAATTAAATAACTTGAATTAGCATTATTTTCATAAATATCTTCAGATTCACTTAATTTCTTTATTCCTGCATCATCAAAAAGATTTTTAACGTAATTATATCCTTGAACATCATTAGGATTAGGTGAATTAGGGTCTAAAATAGTACTTTCACTAACAATTCCACCAACACCGCATTGACTTGTAACATTAATTTGTTGGCTAATTAATTGACCTTGATTATTAAAAACTAATTCTTCAGGATTTAAAAAATTATAAACTTTAATGTTGTCACTAATGGGCGATCCTGTAGGAAAACACGCAGGTGGAATTGCGTTTTTAGTGTGAAGAGGAACTGCTTGACCATTCAAACTTCATTGTTGAGTTGTTTGATTTTTAATATAAACTTGAGCAGCAGTTGAATTAATTTGAGTTACTAAATGTTTACGATATTGAGGTTGATCAGAAGCAACAAAGTTAGCATTACCATAACCATAATCAGGATTAATGACAGCATCATGGACTCCACTTTCCTGATTAACTTTTTTGACATTAGAACTTAAATTAGTAACTAAATTAGTAGCTGCAGAATATACAGTACTAATAACACTAATAAAGAATACTAAAGAAAAAATTGATAATCAATTATTTCTAATACTTCTGAAAATATTTTTTAGAAAAACCAGCAAATTTCTAGTTTCCTTCCAAAATTTTAAAAATGATTCAATAAATAAAAATGATTATATTAATAAATTATCAATTCTATTTCAAAGTAACAAAAATTTAATCTTAATTAATTTGTTAAATTTTAAAAAATGGATTTGAAAACAATGATGACAATTATTTTTAAGATAATCAAAATATCAACAGTTATTTATTAAAAGAAAGATTATTAATTGTCATTTAATAATTGTTAAATTAATTTAAATAAGATTAAATTTAAATGTTAATTTTTTAAAATTTTATTTTTGTTTTAGTAAGATATTTTACCAAAAAGGATAATAAATTAAACATAACAATAATTATTATTTTTGTTATTAAAGTTATTTTTTGTAAATATTAAAATTTTAAATAATTTTTAAATTAATTTTTATTTTTTAAGATTTGATTGCAATTAAATAAATCTTAAATTTTAATTAAATAAATAATCTTATCAAAATCATTTGTTAAGTTAATTTTTTTATAAAATGAAAAAATTTGATTTTCTATTAACTCAGTTTGATTTAGAAATAATAATAAATCATTTTTAGATTGATTTTTGTTAAAATTATAAATATACAAAAGTAATATATTAAAAAATTTTGGTGTTAATTTCTTATTACTTATGAAAAAAAATATATTTTATTTATCAGAAGAAAAAATTAAAAGCGATATTGCTTATGCTAATCAGTTAGCTAATGAGAAAAAAATTGATGTTTATCCTCTTTTTAGCAAAGAATGAACTGTTGGTGTATCAAACTTAAATTATAAAACTCATTTATTATTAGCAATATTTCTTGGTTTTTTTGGTGTTGATCGTTTTTATTTAAAGAAAAATGTTTCTGCAGTTATTAAAATCTTTTTTATTTGTGTTATTAGTCCAATTTTTATTTGAGTGATTGCTGCAACTAATCTCTTTTTAATTTATCCTGATATTGTTGTGATATTTTCATTATTTTTCTTTTCAATCGCTTTAGGTTTTTATTTTGGTGATATTTATTTAGCAATTTTAAAACCAAGAGACGCTAAACATTTAAGATTGGTAAAATAAAATATGACTTTAAAGCAAAAAATTAATCAATTAGGTTGAAAAAAAGTTTTAGCAATTACTGTTTTAGCAGCGATTGATGTTTTTACAATTGCTGCACCTTATTATTTAAAATCATTAATTCCTAACATTCACTTATATCTTAATGTTGAAGAAAGTGATGTTAGTCAAATGACCGCTATTATTGGATGGGTAACGTTAATTATGCAAATTCCTAGTGGATGATTAACTGATAAATTTAGTTCGCGGTGACTTTTAATTGTTTCAGTAATTATAACAGGGCTTGTTACTTTTTGATTTGGAAGTTTAATTTTGGAAAGTAGCAAATTATCTACATCTGTTTTAAGAGGTCAATATTATGCGATTTTTGCAATTTGGGGTGTAAGTTCTACTTTATTATTTTGAGCACCATTATGAAAACTAGTTTCATTACAAGCAGATAAAGAAAATCAAGGATTAGTTTATGGTCTTCAAGGATCATTAAATGGTGTGATTGGTTTGGTTTTTGTCTTTGCAATTGGTTTAATTGTGCAATTAGTAACTCAAAGTTATGTTTCACAAAATTCAACAAATTCAAATTATCGTTATGACACTGCTTTTGTTGTTTATATTTATATTTTTGGACTAATTTTATTACTAACTGCTTTTGGTTTATACTTTTTTGTTAAAGAAAAAAAATCACTTGAAAAAGTTGGTGTTAAATTTAAAGATTTAATTTTATGTATGCAAGATTGAAGAGTGTGAGCGCTTTCTTTCTTTTTGTTAGGAATGTACATGTTCCAATCAACATTTGCTTATTTTTTAAATCAAATGTTAATTAATGTTGTTGAATTACCAGGAATTGCTTTAATTGTTATTGGTGGAATTCGTTTATATGGTTTAAGATTTGCTATTAGTGCTTGAGTTGGTAAAATATCAGATCGTTTAAGTTCTTTAACATTAGCTTTAATTGTCGCTTTATTTTTAGGTTTTATTTTAGTAGTAATTTTTATTTTTCTACCAGAACTTTATAATACTAATTCAGAACCCGTTAAAATTACTGTTCAAGTCTTTATGGTTTTAATCTTTTTTATGACATCAGTATTGTCATGAATTATGGTAACTTTAAGATATGCTCAAATTGGTGAAATTAAACGTCCTGCTAATTCTTATGGTACAGTAACTGCAGTTTTAAGTTTTGTTGGTTTTTCTTCTGATGCATGATTTTATCAAGTAGCATCAAGCATTCAAGATAAAGCAATATATCAAAAACCTGAATCAGGAAAAATTATTACTAATCAAACTGGTTATCAAATTATTATTGCAATTGGTATTGGTGTTGCTTTTTTAGGATTATTTATGGGATTTTTAGTGTGATATTCTAATTATCGAATGATGAGACCATATGGAATTCGTTATTATCGTTGAAGGGAATTAAATTAATGAAAAAAGCAAAACAGTTATTATTAGCTCATCGGGGTTATAGTAGCATTGCACCTGAAAATACCCAACTTAGTTTTGATACTGCTAATTTGTATGGTTTTGATGGTATGGAACTTGATGTTCATTTAACCAAAGATAAGCAATTAGTAATTATTCATGATGAAACAGTTGATCGAACTTGTTTGTTAAAAGGTAAAATTGAAAATTTAACTTTAACTGAAATTAAAAAAATGAATGCTGCTGCTAATTTTAATGTTGATGTTCCTAAACAAGAAATTATGACATTAAAAGAATTTTATGATCGTTATTTACATTTAGAACAATTAAGTATTATTAATGTTGAAATTAAAACGGATTTAATTCACTATCCTAATATTGAAAAAGCAATTCATGATTTATCAATTCAATATCCTGAAGCAAAAAATAAAATTATTTTTTCTTCTTTTAATTTTCAATCTTTAGAAATAATGCATCAACTTGATTCTAAATGAAAATTAGGATTTTTGTTTTGAACTAAAAAACAATTAAAAGCAGTTGATCCTTTAAGAATTAAAGCAATTTGCTCATACTTACATCCTTGAACAACAATATATGATCAATTTAGTGATGATATTTTAAGTTTTAAAATGCCATTATGTTTATGAACAATTAAAAGTAAAAAAATTTATCAAAAATATTTAAATGATAAAAATGTCATTGTTCAAATTTCTAATTACAAATATTAAATATTAATTTTAATAAAGAAATTAATATACTATTAAATGTTCAATTCAATGTTTTTTATTGGATTGAACATTTTTTATTAATTTAATCATTATTTAATTTATAGTCAATTATTTACTAATTATTTCTTAATATTAATTTGTTGTTAATAATAAATTTTGATAATACTGATATTGTTTATTTCTAAGTTTTATTTCTGCAGGTAAACCTTTAGATAAATCATTAGTTAGTGTTTCAAATTGATCTAAAATATTAACAATATATTGTTGAATTTTTAGACTAGGAAGAAATAATTTTATATTTAAAATTGATTCTTTTGCTAATAAAGATATTCCAGAACCATATGATTGATTTTTTAAAAAATTCTCATTATTTTTAAGAAAGTAATATAAATATTTGTTTAAAAGTATGTTTTGATTTAAACTTTTTATTGCAAAACAATTACTTCCAAGTCAAAATTTTTCTTTTTGAAAATCTACATGTCCAGTACTGCCACGATTAGCAATAGTAATCACGTTACTTTCTTGATTATAGTTATGATAATAACCAGTAGGTGAGACCCCACCACTTATAACTAGATATTTACCATTTTCTAACATATCTTTTTTGCCTATATAGTCACCAACAGTAATTTTGATATATTGTTTTAGTTTTACATAATTATTGTTATTTAAATTGCTTGAATTTGCACTGTTGGAATGTACGAAATTGATAATCTTAATCAATCCATTTTTTCAACTCTCTCTCTCTCTCTCTCTTAGAGTGCTACTTGTAAATGTTAATAATTTATTGCGATAATATTGATATTGTTTATTTCTAAGATCAATTTCTGTGGGTAAACCAATATTTAAGTCTGAACAAATTTTTTCAAAATTATCTAGTACATCAATAATTTTTTGTTGAATTTTTAAATTAGGAACAAAAATTTGAATATCAGAAATTGTAGAAGGATATACGTGTGGAATCGTCCCAGTTGTTTTTAGTGAATAAATATAATTTTGTTTATTTTTTAAAAAATGAAACAAATATTTTTGAAGAATTATTTCTTCTTTTGCATGGACAGTAAAACAATCTCGTGCAAAAATTGGAGTATCTCAAAATGCAACAAATTCAGCAGAACCTGAAGAAGAAATAGTTATAGATTTTTTGTCTCTATTAAAATCATTACTATATCCTTGGATTTTAACTCCACCAGAAACAATTGGATATTTACTAACTTTATTTGCTATAGTGTTTGTAGCACCTTTTTTAAAATCAACAATATCTTTTAATTTGTAAATTTTAAAATCAGTTAAATAATGTAAATTTAAAAGTTTATTTCTATAGAAGTTATATTGTTTTTTTCGGGATTCTAATTCAAATTCTAGTTCTTGTGAATAATCTGTAAATGAATCAAGAATTCTAATAACTTCTTTTTGTTCATTAATATTTGGTAAATTAATTTTTAAATTTAAAATAGATTCTTTTGCTAATGCAGGTATTCCTGCTCCATATGATTGCTCTTTAAGAGTTTTTTCATTATTCTTAAGAATATAATACAAATATTTGTTTAAAAGTATTTGTTGATTTTTTGGTTTTATAACATAACAATGAGCACTAGCCCAAAATTTGATTTTTTGAAAATCGACATAACCAGATGATGCTCCTCCTTGAGAAATTGTAATTGTATTTGCTTCTTGATTATATTGATTAAAATATCCCGAAGGTGAAGTGCCACCATTAATTACTGGATATTTTTCAACTAATAACATTTTGTCTTTGTTAAGTTGTTTCCCTTTAATAATTGTTATATAATCATTTAATTTTACATAATTTTCTTTTTCCTTCATTTTTAAAAGAGTCCTAAAACAATAAAATAATTTTATATTAAAAATAATATAAATAGTTTCAAATAAGATTATTTAAGTTTTAAAGTTGTATTTTGATTTTTTTATTAAAGTTAGTTGAGATTTAATTATCATTAAAATCATTAAATAATTGTTACATGACAAAATTAATTTTATTAAATACATTATTTTTTGTTTTGACAAGTATAGCAATTGATTTTAATGATGACAATAATCTTCATAATTTAAACTTAATTAAAATTTCAAGTAATCAAAAACAATGTTTTGATCAAAAAATTCTTAATTTTTTTAATCAATATCACTTAATTCAATTATTATCAAATAATTAAGTTTTAAATTAAAATCATTTCAAAGTATTAATTATAAATGTATTAGTCAGAAGATCAATCAAACAATTAATGAATTAAGAAATTTTTTAAAAATCAATATCAAAATATATTTTTAAAAAATTTAAATAATTATTATTTTTTAGCAAGAAATTATTATAAAAACAGAGATCTTGTAATAATAATTTATTTAATGTATCAAATTACATCATTTGCTCAAAATTATTAAAAAATTTTTATTATTAAATTTTATTGTTACTTCCTTCCTTCCTTCTCACCACAATCTGCTCCTTCTTAAATCCTTCAAGCACAACTGAGCCAAAATTAGGATGATAATATTTACCATTAGATAACACAGGGTTTTCAACATCAAAAATGACTTTTTTAATCTTTTCAACCTCCACCCCCTGATTAACCATTAAATACGGCTGATTGAAAATTAGTTGCTGACTAGTATTACTATAATACACATCATTAAAATTAATTACTGGTTTAATGCCAAAAGAAGTTAACATCATTTCTAATTGTTCTCGTGCCTGTTCTAATTGACTTTTCTCACCATTTTCTAATTCTTGATCACTAACAACTAATCCTGAACTATCAATTAAACCTCACTGGCTTAGTTTTATCTTATTGGGCAATTGATTATCACTTAAATCAATCACTTGATTATTAGTTTTATTTCTCAACTGCTCAAAATAATTTTGAGCACTAATAGTATTTAATCCTTGAAGTTGCACCACACCAAAAACACTAAAAGTTAATGAATTAAGCTCATCTTGATTTAGTACAACTTGTCGTGTTAGAGGATGAAAATTAGTTCAATTAGGCACTAATTGCAGTTTTAAGGCATTAGTAATACTAACTGTTCGTGTTGCAGTGACAAACTGAAAGTTTTTATTATTTTGATCAAACGATTGAATTGCATTTTTCACTTTAACTTTAATATTAACACTACCATTAACAAAATCAATGTTGTCAAAAGTAATTGATTCAAACTGGGTTTTAGGCACACTTTTAGTTGTTTTAGGACTTTGAGTAGTACTATCAAGATCACTGCTGAACAAGCCATTAGCAATACTATTGTTATAATATTTGTCATTCACTAATTGGTATTTTAGCAAATTAATCGCATCTAAAGATGATTGATATTGTTCAGGACTCAACTTGTTTAATTCAATTTCATTTGACACATACACCTTTTTAGCTTGATTTAATAAGCTTCTAAAACTACTAATAATACTAATGACATTTTGATTGTGTAAATTATTATTAATTACAGTTGTATCTTCTAAAGGAATAATATTTTTTTCTTTAGGTTCAAACCGATCAAAATAGTTTGATAAGAAAAAAGTAATTGGATCACTAAACCACTGATTAGCATTAGCAATTTCAGCACGATCATTACTATTAAAATAGTTGGTGACAAACAACGTGTTTGCAGGAATAGTAATTGACCCTGTTGCATCATTAATTATAATGTTACTAAAATTAAATAAATCAACTGTTGTATTATAAATCGGTTTTGCAGTTGAAGCAAACAAGACATGATTAAGAAAACCTGCTAAAGAACTAAAGTCATTATAATTAATGTTAGTAGTATTATTAGCTTGATTAAGTTTTAGTGCTCTTAATTGAGCTAATCATTCAGATGGTAGTAAGTGTTTTCATTGGGTGTTTAAAGCAGTGTTAATAATGGTTGTACCATCCTTAAAGCCACTAGTAGCACTTACTTGATTAGTTTGTGCTGTGCCTGGACTCACATTTTGGTTGTTACTACTTCCAATGACTTGCAACTTCGTTTGACTTGGATTTAGTTCAACATTAATGTTAGGTAATTTAGTTAGTGGGGTGTTAGCATCAGAACTATTACCAGCAAAAAACTTACCAAAATGATAACCACCCTTAATGCCTAAATTTTTAATTATTAGTAAGTTGGCATCTTGATTAACACTAATGGCTTGAGCTAAGTTAGTAGATGATAGAGGAGTGAAACTATTATTAGCATCAATAATGCCAAAAACAAGTTGGGATTTTTGATCATCTAAAAAAGTAGTACTTAAAGTACTATTAGCATTAGATTGGTTGTTATTATTAAAATAACTAATTTTAATTAAACTTAATAATAAGTTGTTGACAGAGTTGGTTGAACTAGCATTGCTCTGAACTTGTCTTCGTGTTCTTCTAGGAGCAGTTGCTTGATTTTTTAAGCTTTCTTTTAATTGTGCTACAAACTGACTTGGATCAGTTGGAATGGTCCCATTAGATCCATCTGGCTTTATAAAAGCAATATTAGAGCGTTGATCATTTGTTTGAATTCACTCAAAAACTGAAGCAGTAGTATTAAAATGATCAATTGAACTACTAACACTTTTTAGTAATGTTTCAAATTGATCATCATTTTTTTGGTACCATCCCACACTAAAACTTAGCTTACCTGAAAAAGCATCAACAGTTAAATTAGTAATTTTCAAACTAGTATTTTTAGGTAATAAGTTAGCTGCAACCAACATCTCACTTGTTTTGTTTTCTTCTCATGCTTGACTCATCGTACTTGAACCAGCACCAATCCCCCCTGTCTGTGAATCAATTACCCCTTGTTTTAGTAAAACAAGTGGGTGCAACTTCTTAATATCAAGCTGATAATCATAGGCTGATAAGTTAAGTTGATCAGGTTTAGCTGAAGTAATCTCATAATCAAACACATTAAAGCTGTTAATGCTAATATTTTCATTAATATTGACAAAACCATTAGTTGAACTACCACTAATTTGGATGCTAAAACTTAGTTTACCTTTTAAATGATCAATAATGATGTTTGAAACATAATCAGCCTTATTTTTTAAATAGTCTAATAAGAAGACTTGAGATGATTTGATTAAAGAATCAGCTGAGTCTGGAAGCACATTAGAGGTGGATAGATTATTGGGGGAAGTATTGTTGCTTGTGGGTTGACCACCATTACTTCCCATAATTTGATTTCTCTTATTCTCATCAACTTCCAAGCCAACAAAACTAATGCCAAAATGGCTATAAATCCATTGTCTTGCTGCACTTTCATTTTCAGGAACAAAGGTGTTAGGGTAATTATTCTGATCAGAATCAAAATCATTCACAATCTTTCTTGTTGGACTAACTGGATTAGAACCACCCATCCCCTGCTGCTGACTTTTACCCCCAGTTACATACTCCACTTTCTGCTGCTTAAACCCTTTTAAGATGATGTTTTCAAGCTCTACCTTCTGATTAAACTGGTCTTTAACATCAAAAGATAAGGTGACTGATTGAGCATTTTCATCTACTGATTTAACATTAATGACATTAACTTGTTGACTAATAAAATTTTTAACATAAGCTGAAGTGTCAGCTCACTCACTTAAATGGTTTTTTAAGATTTCAGAAGTAATCGTACTTGCAAAATAGTTTTTGAGATTAGTTGTTGTCTTAACATCAAAAGTTCTGGTGGTGGAAGAAGAAGAAGATCCACCATTCTTAGGATCCAATCTATACTCAATATTTTGAACTAAATTAAAATCATAACTATAGTTTCAGTTTTGTAATGGTGCACGAATCACTAGTTTAATTTTGTTGTAGTAGAAGGAAGGATCAGTTGAACTACTATTAGACCCACTAGGAGAATATTTCAATATCTTCTTATCAACCCCTAATGGGTGGATCGAAGATAGTTTTGTTGTTGTACTTGAACCATTGGCAACTGTTCAATTGCCTGCACCCACTCTTCCATTATAATAGGGCAGTTGACCAATTAGTTGAACTAGTGGTGCTGTGCCATTGTTAATGGCAGAAGAACCCCCTTGATTAACCCCAGAATTATTACCATTATTACTATTAGGCACCCCATTACTCTCACCTGGTGAATAACTCATTATCATGTTATCCCCATTCTCAGGCAAACTCAAATCATAATCAAGCCCATTAGCATTCGCATAAAAACTCGTTCAGTCAACGTTGGTTCATTCATTTGGAGTTATTTCTTTCCCATCTCCATACAACTTAAATTCTAGTTTTTGTGGGTGAGTTCTACCACTTAGTCTACCATTATTAGACCCTCATGAGTTTTGGTTGTTACCATTTTGGGGTAATGTTCGTGTGAGTAAATAAGGAATAAAGGAGTTGAATGATTGATAGGCATCATCATCACTAAAGTTGGAAGTACCAACTTGTTTGTATTTGTCATTGGAGGGGGAAGAACTTCCCCCTACCATACCACCCCCGTTTCCTGTGGAGGGGGAAGTAGGGTTCGCCCCTACCATGCCAGTCCCACTATTTGAACTTCCAGTAGAACCCCCAAACCCTGGTAACACCAACCTACTAGAATCATTATCATCCACATGAAAATCAAACGCATAAGTACTAGTTTGTCCTTTAGATAACACTTCATTATCACTTAGTTGATTAAACCAGTGAGCATAAATCCAGCGATCAAGTGCAGCAGTGGCTCATAACTTGTATGAGCCATAGGCGGCTTGATTTGTTCCAAAAAGTTTCAACTGATCAATGTTAGCATTTGTATCAATCCCATCAGAAACATCAGCCACTTGATAAGCAAAATCACGGTTAATCCCCCCTAAATAAGTGTGGCTGAAAAAGGGTGTTTTATCTCCTCCAGTAACCAATCCCGCTAAATTCGCTCCAACTCAAATTCGGCGAAAATAAGGGTTGAAGGTGGTATTGTCTGAAGAAGATCCAATTTGGTTGTTTCATGGAAAGATGGGTTTAGCCATCACATTTGTTGGGTTGTTTTTGATCATAATTTGCTTGGAGGAAGTCCCTGTAGGTTGTGGCATGGCAGTTCCAGATCCATTGGAGGAAGCAGGGTTCGACCCTACCAGACCACCCCCACTGTTTGCCCCACCAAACCCATAAGTAATATTCCCTGTAGGACCTTCCCGATCGTTTGCACCAACCGTCAACTTCGGTCATAAATACCAGCTATCAGTTGATTTTTGCTGTGGTCAAAAATCAAGCAACTGGTTGTTAGCAAAACTAATTTTAGGTAAAGTTTGATTGACATCTGCTAAACCCACTCGTTGGATTTTGTCGTTGGCAAGACCTGTACTATCAAGACTAAACCCAGCTGGCTTCTCATTCACCATCCCCGTACTATAATATCGAACCCAATTCTCAGGATTGGGTCCAGGTCCGTGCAAGGTGTCATAAAACCCTTGTTGATCTCCTGCCACCTTCATTAATGATAAATGATAAAACCAGAACTGCAAGTAAGGTAGAGGTTTAATCCCTAATGGAGGAACATATTTGAGTTTGTTACTACTAAAATTAATATTAGTAAATAAGTTGGGAGATACGGAAATGGCTTCAATTTGATTATGACTAAAGTCAATATTATTAATGTCTTTTGAAATCATTAAGCGGGTGGAACCAAAGTTGAGGCCTTTGGAACGATCATTAGCTTGTTTGCCTTGGATGAGACCATCTGAGTCAGTAGTAATGCCACTTGCTGAGTCATACATGTTATTGTCTGTGTTGTTGGCATTAGAAGAACCATTCACCTGATTAACATACACTTCCCCATCCTTATTATTAAAATAAAAGTCGTCAGATGAGATGGCAGCAAGAAAGGTGGAGTAGTCTGTGATTTGTTTTGTGGAATTGTTAGCAATGGTTCCAGAAGAAGACCCAGGGGTGCCACCCCCACTACTACTACTACTAATAGTAGTAGTAGTAGGCAAATGCCCATAAGTTTTCTTAGGAAGTTCTGTCATCAACCACTTCATAATGGCTGTGACTTCATCCCGATTCATAACATCACTCGCATCATAAGTGTAGGGTTCTTCAGTAGAAGAAGCAGAAGAAGAAGAAGAAGAAGAAGAAGAACCAGAACCACCTTGGTTCTGACTATCATCAGTAGAACCCAACCCCTTCCCACTACTTCACAAACTTTTTAAGTACTGATAATAATCGTATTTGTTGGTAGTAGAAGAAGCAGAAGTAGCAGACCCCCCATTCCCCTGGTTCATATTCATATTTGCAATCTCACTATCACTCAAATACCCCGTATTTTTCTGATTCATCCCATAACTACTAAAATTACCAATCACCCTAATTTGATTATGAGAAGCACTAATAGTTTTAAGTGCTGGAAAATTAGTAAAATTAACATTAGGAAAATAGTGTAATTGATTATCATCAACTTTAAGTGTAGCAATCCCATCATATAAAATGTGATAATTAACTTTTTGAGTAATTGGATCAGGTTTAACACTTGCAACAAGATTGTAAATGCCAAGACCCCAGCGAATATAAGGATTAAAAATTTCAGCAATACTAGTTAAGTTGTTATTTGATAAGTCTAAAGTTAAGTTGGGCTTGTTGAGTGCATTAAATCAGTCATCTCGACTGAAACTAGTTTGTTTAGATTGATTAGTTGAACTAGTTCAGCCTAGAGTGGCAGCAATTGCTTGAGCAATAGCAGGTGTTGGGAATAGTTTGGATAATTTGTTGCCACTTGTTTCAATTTTAGGTCATTGGTTGTTAGTAAACAACCCAGGTGGGGGTGCTTGTTTGACTAGTTTGATTTTTTTAGTACTTTGATCATAATGAACATATCTTAAGTTGATATAGTCATAGGCGTTGGCAGATAAAGTATTATCAACTGAGTTTTTAATAGTTGTTGACATAGTGATAATGCCTGTAGGTGGATTTTTTTGAGTGAATGATAAACCTTGGGATTTGTGATAAAAACTATAAAATATGATTATGAGATAGTTGTTAGTAAAATTTTAACGATTAATGATAAGTTTAACTAAAATATTATGAAAATTTCAACTCGTAAGCTATGAAAAAGACGATTTAGGTTTATTACTGATAGTTTTGTTTATAAAGTAGTTAAAGATTATATTTGATTTTTCCAATATTGCTTTCATGTTTTATTCTTTACATCTTCTCTTAATATTCCAGTTTTTGAAGAAGATATAGACTATACCAACAGATATGTTAAACGTTATCGTTATCGTATGATAATTAGAAAATGAATTAAAATGAAATATTCACCAAAATTACTTTTTAAGCTAGTTTGAGCAATAAAACCAAAACTTTAGAAATTTGAAAGGATTATTTATATTTTAGTGAATTATTTATAACAAGAGAAGTGTATCATAATTTTGAAAAAACAATCTATTATCAAATTTTTTATAACTTTTAAAACCGAGTATCGTGTTTTAAAGTATTTAGAAAGTTTTGGCTGAAAAGTTAGTAAAGCTAGAAGTTTTTATGACCAGTTTCACCAATCGACTTATTTGCCTTGAATAAAAACAATCAGGATTGTGTAATTCAAGTGAAAACTAAGTTATATCAGGATTTAAAAGTGGATAAATTGCTCAAATATGCTCAAAAACACAACTGCATTCCTTACTTAGCTATTGTTAGTGCTAATCAAATCATAATGGAAAAATTAGATTATTAAAATAATTTGTTTAGTTAAAGAACAATAAAAAACAACCATTGTTGAATTCTAGAATGGTTGTTTTTTAATTAATGATCTATTTTATGAATTGTTATTTACTGATAGAACTTTCATTATTAATAACATAATTAATGTTATTAATTCTAAATCCAGCTTTACCTTTAGTTGCACTAGTACTTGTTTTAAATCATTGATAAGCACTAGCATTCATACCAACACGGTATTTGTATGAAAAACCATCAATTTTTTGTAATTCAAGAAAGAATCTAACTCTCATTACTGAATAATTAGCATTTCTGCGATATCTTTCTCATTCATATTTAAATATATCTCTTTCAAATCCACTAACTGAATAATTTTTAACATCATAAGCATACATTGTTTTTCAAGTGTAATTTGCTACTTTTGTACTTAATTTTTTAAAAGGAATTTCAAATGAATTTTGATTATCATCATGAACATTCGCACGATAAACTTTGTCTTCTTGTCTTGCTATATTATTTCCTTGAAAATCAAAACCCTTATTAGCACTAATTAAAACTTGAGTTCTTCCAGGAGTATCTAAAACAATGTTGGTACGATTATTAGTTTCAGAAAGTCCAGTAAAATTAAATTTAATTTGAATTTGATCAGCAAACTCTTTTTGATCTTCAACATAACTTGCTATATTTTCAGTTGATCAGTCACTTCATTTAGTGTTATAGTCAAATAAATAAGCTTGTGTTGGTCAACGTCTTCATTGAACACCAGAACTATTGGAATTATTAGCACCACCATTAATATTAGTAATTGAAGTTTTAGCATTACCACTAGAAACATCACGATTAAAGCGATTAATTGCTTTAATTTCACTCTTATCTATTTTAGTTTTTTCATCGATCCCTTTTGAAAACGATTAACTTCAATGTTACTAATTTTCGAATCTAATTTAAATTGATCAGTGCTAATATCACTAGAATGATTTGATTTTAAATAATTTAAATAATCAACTTTTTCATACAAATTAATAATTAATTCACCACCTAAATTGACTCTAGCAAATAGATTAACTTTAAAAATGCCTTGATTATTGTGTCTACCTTGAGATAAATCATAACTAATAATGTTTTGATGATAATAACTAACACCTTTTAAATTAGAAAAGTCAAAATAGCCAAAATAACTATTTTTATACTCTTGTTTTTGACCATATTCAGCATCTAATAAGTTTAAAAGCAAGTCAAATTTAATTTGAATTCCTGGATTTGTTGGAATTGCATCTTTTCAATGATTAAAAAAATTAGTTTGTCATTGTGCACTGCTAAATTTCAAACTAACTAATTTTTCGCCAAATTGAGTTTCATCAACTTTAAAACCAGTATTTTGATCAGCATTTTGATTAGATGGTAATTGATTATTATCGGTTTGTGATTTTTGAATAATGTTATCATTATCTTCCAAATTATTAACAGCAGTATATCGTTTTTCAATTGCACCTTCTTTGAAAAAAGTTGTTGTATATTGATTGTTTTCAACAATACTACTATTTTCACTTTTAGGTAATTTAACTTTTTCAGATTGTTGTGGACCTTTAGGAATTGGTCAAAATCAATCACTTAAATTATTAGTTTGATTATTATTTCAAAAAACAATTGGTTTAAAAGCAGCATCTGTATTTTCACTACTAAAATTTAGTTTTAGTTTGTCATTATTATTAGCATTTAAACTATGATTTTTTAAATCTGAACCAACTAAAGAAATTTTAGTTTCAAATTGACCCCTACGATCGATGTTGATATTAAGATAAGCAGTAATTTTACCCGTTAGGTTAATAAAATCATCATTTAAAGCATAATCAAAAATTTTATAAGTACGTGATTTAACTAAACTTAAATCATTTAGTGAAAAACCAGTAATCAAATTTTGATAATCAAATTTTAAATCTTCTTTTGATTCATTACTATTAGTTGCAAATTGAAGGTTAAATAAAAAACCTAAATCAGGATCATAGCGATTTAAAAATTGTTCAATAAATTGTTCTTTACTAAATTTAGCATGAAACACTTCTTTAGTTTGTTCATTAAGATTATTGTTTTTTGAAGATAAATTAAACTCAACTACTTTTTGATTTTTTAGAGTTGTAAATTTATTTTGATCTAAATCCAAAGATTGTTTGGCATTAAGATTAGGAGCTTGAATTATTTGTAAATGATTTTGTTGTTGTGTACTGAATTTTTGATACTTATTTTCAAAAATAGGTACTTGAAAATTTTGGTCATAACCCGCTTGAATTGCTGAATAGTAATTAAATATTTGAGGACTAAAAGCAATTACAGTTCCAACACTGCCACCAATCACACCACTTAATAAAGATATAAGCAAACCAATTCTTAATTTGCGATTAAATCTAAATAGATTTTTTAACTTCATAATTTTTTAAAATAATTATTTTTTACTTAAATTTATAAAAAAAACAATTATATTAATATATGCCTTTCTAATATTACAACGAATTGAACTTAATCAAAGATTTGCTTATTAAAAAATGATAATACCTATACTAAGTATTAGTTTTATTTTTATTTAGTATATCAACTTGATCATTTTTATTCAAAATTTCAAAAATAAATTTAGTTGATAAGTTTAATAATAATTAAATAGTTGTAATATTTTTTATAGTCGAATAATTCAATTAAGAATATTAACAACTGCAACTATTATAAAGTTGGATCATTAGTTATTTCCAAGCCTAAAATTAAAAAAATGTTGATTAAAATTACTTAATTTTTATTAATTCAGTTCGATTAAATAATTAATTATTATTTTTCATCTTATTAATTGCTTCTAAACTAGCAAGTTGGGGATAGTAAAAAACAAAATAAGCTAATAAGAAGGCAATTAAATGGAAAACAATTGTTGTTAGTAAAAAACTAATTGCTGTTCAACGAACATAATTAATTTGTCCACTAGCTAAATTAGTACTATAACGTCGTTTTAGAACAAAAAAAATGATCATACTAAAAAACAAACTAATGCCTAAACAAATAAAGGCACTATCAGGTGCACTATTAATACTAAAACTATGATAAACTGAAGTTTTATCAATTATTTCAACAGCTAAAACAGGATTTTTTTGAGAAACTAGTCCAATTATTACTGTAATTAGAAGAGCAATGATGCCCCAAATAACTGCAGTGATGTATAAATATCTATTAGTTGATCAAAAATTAGAATTAATGATTCGAATGAAATAAGTTTGGATTCTAGTCATATTATTATTTTTATATAGTTCTATTAATTTAATATAATAATCAAATAAATTAAAAAAACTATTTAAGATGAATAAAGATCTCAAATAGTTTTTAATATTTTTTAATTGAAATATTTTTTAAATTAATGCACAAATCTTATTTTTTAGTGCGCATTTCTAAAATTTCATTAGTAATTGATTTAGGTGCTTGTTCATAATGAGAAAAAGTCATTGTGTAATTACCACGACCTTGAGTAAATGAACGTAAATCAGTTGCATAACCAAACATTTCTTTTAATGGTACTTTTGAACGAATGATTTGAACATTATCTCTTTGATCAGTTCCTTCAATTTGACCCCGTCGTGAAGAAATATCGCCCATTGTATCACCAAAATATTGATCAGGAACAGTTACTTCAACATTCATAATTGGTTCTAATAATACAGGCTGACACGATTTAGCAGCTTCTTTTAAAGCAATTGACGCAGCGATTCTAAAAGCCATTTCATTTGAGTCAACATCATGATAAGATCCATCAAACAATGTTGCTTTAACATCAATTAGTTGATAACCAGATAATGGTCCAGTTTTCATTGCATCAATTAAACCAGCTTGAATTGGTTTGATATATTCTTTAGGAATTCTACCACCAACAATTTTATCAACGAATTCAAAACCTTTATCTTTGTTAGGCTCAAACTTAATTCAAACATGACCATAATTACCCCTACCACCCGATTGTTTAATGTATTTTCCTTCAATATCAGCAGTATTAGTAAATGTTTCACGATAAGAAACTTGTGGTGCACCAACATTAACTTCTACTTTAAATTCTCGTTTCATACGGTCAACAATAATTTCTAAGTGTAATTCGCCCATACCAGAAATAATTGTTTGACCTGTTTCTTGATCAGTGTGCGCTTTAAATGTTGGATCTTCTTCTGATAATTTTGATAATGCTAATGACATTTTTTCTTGATCAGCTTTTGATTTAGGTTCTACTGCTAGTGAAATTACTGGTTCAGCAAATTGCATTGATTCTAAAATAATTTCATTACTTTCATCACATAAAGTATTACCAGTACCAGTATCTTTTAAACCAACTACAGCACAAATATCACCAGCACGAATTTCTTCAATTTCTTCACGATTATTAGAATGCATTTTCACTAATCGTGAGACTCGTTCTTTAATTCCTTTAGTTGAATTGTAAACATAAGATCCTTTTTTAAGTATCCCTGAATAAACACGAATAAAAGTTAGTCGACCAACAAAAGGATCAGTGGCAATTTTAAAGGCCAATGCTGCAAATGGTTGATGATCATCGTTGTTACGCTCAACAATTTTACCATTAGTAGTTTCACCTTTAATTGCTGGAACATCAGTTGGTGAAGGAAGATAATCAACAACAGCATCTAATAATAATTTAACTCCTTTATTTTTAAAAGCAGTACCACATAAGACAGGGAAAAATTCTGCTGTTAAAACTAATTTTCTAATACATTTTTTGATTTCAGGAACACTAATAGTTGCTCCATCAAGATATTTAGTTAAAACTGCTTCATCAGCCACAACAACTTCATCTAACATTTCATGATGCATTTTTTTAGCTTGTTCAACTAAATCATCAGGAATAGGGATTTCAACATAATTTTCTTCTTGTTGCCCATCAAAACTATAAGCTTTCATTTCAACAAGATCAACAACTCCTCTAAAATCAGCTTCAACACCAATATTTAATTGAATTGGCACAGCTTTTACTCCTAAACGATCAGAAATTGATTTTACTGAACGAAGAAAATGAGCACCAATTTTGTCCATTTTGTTACAAAAAACAATTCTTGGGACATTATAACGAGTTGCTTGTCTTCAAACAGTTTCTGTTTGAGGTTCAACTCCCATTTGCGAATCTAAAACAGCTACTGCTCCATCTAAAACACGTAAAGAACGTTCAACTTCAACTGTGAAATCAACGTGTCCTGGTGTGTCAATTAAGTTTAATTGGTGATTTTTTCAAGTGACAAAAGTAGCTGCTGATGTAATTGTAATGCCTCGTTCTTTTTCTTGAGCCATTCAATCCATAGTTGCACCACCATTATGAACTTCACCAATTTTATGGGTTTTACCAGCGTGATATAAAATTCGTTCACTAGTTGTGGTTTTACCAGCATCAATGTGGGCCATAATTCCAAAATTACGGAATTTATCTAGATCAAACATGCGATTCATATTTTTTTAAGTAACTAATTCTGTTTCTATAAATTGATTTTTGTAAATTTTAATATTGTGATTGATTGAAATGGAAAAAATATTAAAAAAATTAACTAAAAACGTAAATGAGCAAATGCTTTATTTGCTTCAGCCATTTTTGTAGTGTCTTCTCGTTTTTTAACTGATGCTCCAGTATTATTTGCAGCATCAATAATTTCATTTGCTAAACGTAATAACATTGTTTTTTCATTACGTTTGCGACTGAATAAAATTAATCAACGTAAGCCTAAAGTTTCTCTTCGTTCTTTAGAAACTTCAGTTGGAACTTGATAATTAGATCCAGCAACACGGCGCACTCTTAATTCGATTGTTGGAGAAATGTTTTTTAAAGCAGCATGAAAAACATCTAATGCTGGCTTTTTAGTTTTAGATTCGACTAGTTTAAAAGCGTCATATAAAATTTTTTGAGCAGTACTTTTTTTACCTTCATACATAATCATATTAATTGCTTTACTTACAATTCTTGAATTATATAAAGGATCTGGTAGTACGAAACGTTTTGGTGCTTTAGCTTTACGCATAATTGAATAAAAAGTTTCCTTTACTTATTATTTAGATTTAAAAATGTTTAATTTAAACTATTTAGCAGTTGGTTTTGGTCGCTTAGCACCATAAGAAGAACGTTGTTGTCGTCTTTTTTCAAGTCCAACAGTATCAAAAGTACCACGAACAATATGATAACGTACTCCAGGTAAATCTTTTACTCTACCACCACGAATCATCACAACATTATGTTCTTGTAAGTTGTGGCCTTCACCTGGAATGTATGCTAAAACTTCATCATTATTTGTCAAACGTACTTTAGCATATTTTCTTAATGCAGAATTTGGTTTTTTAGGGGTCATAGTCCCCACACGAGTACATACACCACGTTTGAAGGGAGCAGCACCATCGTTATGAACTTTTTTTAATGAGTTTCATGTTTTTAATAATGCTTGTGAACGTGATTTTT
Source organism: [Mycoplasma] cavipharyngis (assembly GCF_042984175.1). Taxonomy (NCBI): domain Bacteria; kingdom Bacillati; phylum Mycoplasmatota; order Mycoplasmoidales; family Mycoplasmoidaceae; genus Mycoplasmoides; species [Mycoplasma] cavipharyngis. The sequence goes on from NZ_CP155569.1 coordinate 346,403, forward strand.
TAATTTTACGTTTACGTTCATATCGCACTAATTGGGCAATTGTTGGCATCTTTCACCTAATTTATAAATTTTTATTGTTATTTAATAAATAATTTTGTTTTTATATATTATATAAAGAGAATAAGTTAATTAAAAACTTATTGAAATTAACAACACATCCGTGTGTATCAAAAACAAAATAACAAATAGTAATTATAATTAAAATTTTATTTTTTTATCATTTATTTTGCTTCAAAAAGTTCACAATTTATTAAAAAATTGCTTTTTCTGATTAAAATTTTCTTATTAAATATTATTCTTAGAAGATCATCATTAATTTTTTTGATTATAAAAATTAATGATCATAATTAAGATAGTATTACAATCAGTTTGATAAGAAAATTTGATTGATATTCAATTGATAAAATCTTTTTATTATGAAAAATATGAAAGTTACTATTTTAGTTGTTTCAGATAATCATGGAAGTTTAGATAACATTCATCATTTAATCAAAAAGAAACAGTATGATGCTATTTTACATGCAGGTGATTATACATGTAATTGTCAAGATGTGCTTTTAATCCATCCAAAAACTTATTTTACATTAGGTAATAATGATTTTGCTCAAGATATTAAGTTTATGTCAGAAGATGGGATTTATTATCCAAAAGATAATGCGTATGTGATTACAATTGCTAATTACAAATTTGTTATTGTTCATGGTCATTTACAACTTGAAGGTTTTTATCAATTACAAGTGAGCAAATTTAAACAATTAGCTAAAAAATATCATGCTCAATTTGTTATTTTTGGTCAAACTCACATACCAACTTATCATCAAGTTGATCAAATTCACATTTTAAATCCTGGATCAATCAATTTTCCTAGAAGTAATATGGGAAAAACTTATGCTGAAATTGAGTTTGAAAATGATCAACCAGCAAAAGTTACAATTTGTCGATTCTAAATTAAATTGTGTTTTTTTAGCATATTTTGTATAAAATTTAGAATAGCAATTTTAAACAAATAAATAAGTTTTTTTATTAATAGTTAGAAAATATTAAAAAATTAAAAAGCAATGAAAAAAATTTTAGTTACTAGTAATTTTAGTGTTGGTGATGCTTTTGCAGAATTTTCTTTGAAATATAGTATCCCAAACTATTATTTCAACGTATTTAAACATACTTTATCCATGTATCATGTTGATCTATTCAATCAAGGATTCAACTTTAAACAATTTTGAGCTAAAGAAGTAGAGAAAAACGTTAATTTATTTGAAGTTGATGGTGTTAATATTTTACATATTAACAGTAATGATGCTAATTTTGTGACATCATCAAATTTGAATTCATTAGCTACTAAATATGAAGCCCAAATTGTTTTTTCACTAAATAAGCATGAAAATTTTCGATACCGTAATGGTATTTTATTTGTTAATCACAAGTTATTTCAAGAATCTAATCAAACAAATAGTGACGATTTAAGTTTATTAATAACTTTAGATCAAGGTTATTTAAAATATGCTGTTTTAAATTCACACCAAAAATTAGTTAACAATGACTTTAAAACTAAAACAATTAAAACTTATTATGGTTTAAAAAACATTCCTCATTTAAAAAATAAGAACATTTTAACTCCTGAAGAAGCTGCTGAAGTTAATGGACGTTACAATAATGCTTCTAATATTGATCTAACTCACTTATATAATGATCATTTAGTTAGTTTGAAATTTTTAAACCGTCACAATATTGATCCTGATATTAAAAATTTAAATAATCGCGCTTTTTCACAAAATAATATTTTTCATGATAAATCAAGTTTTAGTGAACCATTAGTTAATGCTAGTAATGATACTAATTTAAATGATTCATTATCTAATAACCAAATTGATGTTAATGCTATTTTAAATGAACCACTTATTAGTTCTGGTGATCAACAACAATCCACAAGTTCTGAATTACATAGTGATTATTTTGAATTATCTAATATTAATAAACAAAATAAAACGAATGATTTTAATTTAGAAGGTTATCAAAAAAACGCAACTAAAGATCAGAACATTTTAGATTTAGATCATGATCAATTTTTAAGAAAAATCGATCAATTAGACTCAAAAGATACTAATCAAGAATTTGATCTTAGTTCTGAAGATCAAAATCAAGCAGGTTTTAAAGCAGGTTTCAATATTGAGGATCCTTCTGTTATTGAAGATTTAGCATATGCTAGTGCTCAATCTGTTCATAAAACTAATGTTATAACTGAGCAATTAAACACTGAAAACAATAATTTACAAACATCAAATCCAATTAGATCAGATTCATTAGATTCTCATGTAGATAGTGAAACTAACTTATTTGAAAAATTTCAAGATGATTCATTACTAACTGATTCAATCACTGATAACTCTCAAGCAAGTGATACGATGACTAATGATTCTCAAAGCTTAGATAATCTTGTTTCATTTGATCAAGTTGATACTAATTCAAGTGATAATTTTGATTTATCAGATTCTAATTTTGAAATTAATAGTACATCTGATTTAACTTCTGAACAACTAGCAAATGATTCATTATCATTTGATTCAATTACTACTGATGTTCAAAAAGATGATTCAATTAGTTCTGATTCTACTAATCTTTTATTTGATCAAATAAGCGATCAGTCAACTGATAATTTCGATTCAGTTGCTCAACAACTAACAAACGATTCATTATTGGCTGATCAAGTAGCAGACCAAGTTGCTATTGCTGATGCAGAATTGGAAAATCAAATAATTAATGATCAAATGAATCAAGATTATGATTCAGATACAATTAGTTCAACAACTAAAATTTTAGAAGATAGTATTGATGATGAAGTTTTAAAATTTAAAGCAATTAATAAAGTATTGCACAAAATTTCTTTTTTATTTCATAAATTTAAAGTTAAAAAAATTAAATTAGATCAAGAAGAAGATTTAATATTAACTAAAAGTAATGGTGAAACAATAACTGATCAAAATGATGATTCAGAAATAATGGTATCTGCAAGTAGTGTTGATTCTGATCAAAGTGAAAATAATCTTTTAAATGAATCACATGATGAAAATACTACACTTGATTTTGATGATTTAGTTAATGATAATCATAAAATCGATCTTGATCAAGAAGAAATGGATCGAATCTTTCAGTTAGATTCAGAAACTTCTGATAATGATACAGTGGTTGAAACTCAGTTTAATGATTTAAATGCTCATTCTGATCAGATGACTGATCTTGATCAACAAAGTGATTCATTAATGACTGATGCAAATAGTGATAATAATCAAATTACTAATTTTGATCAACAAACAAATATCATTAGTGAATCTTATGATCCTAACTTTGATCATCAATTTAATGATCAAACTGATAAATTAATTCAAATTAATCAAGATACTACTGATTTGAGTGAAAATAGTTTTAATAGTACTACTACATCTTTTGATGATCAGCAAACTGATCAGTTCCAATTATCTGAAGATAAAAAATTACGTCGTCAAAGTTATATCAAACTTTTAACTGAACTATTAGAAGATTGTGAAAAAGCAATTATTGAGTTTTGTCAATCATCAGATGCTTCTGAGGCTGAAACTATTGCAATGCTAAAAAGTTTTCGTAAATCAGTTGCCTTTTTAAATAGTGATGTTATTGACAAACCAATTGAAGATCAATTTGTTAATAATGTTTTTGAAATTGATGATTTAGTTTTAGAAACAATTGAAGCTGAATTACGTAATATGATTCATAATTTCTATCGTCGTAGTTTAAATTTAAATAATTTGAAAAAACGAATTCGCTTACAAGAATATATTACTAATAAAGGTAAAAAAATTAATGATTATTTAATTAATCGAACTGTTGAAATTAAAAAATTCCAAAGTAAAAATACAGAAATTTTATCTGAAATTGAATCAGGAATCGCTTAATTACAAACTGTTTTTGCTTTAAATAAACTAAAATTAAAAAAGGATCACACTAAAACTAAGTGTGATTTTTTATTTTGATTAATTAATTTTTCTTATCAAATTTTAATAGTAAAATTTGATAAATTATCTAATTAAATATTAGTTATAAAACGATTTTTTTTATTGAAATAACTATCATTATTATTTACTTTTTTTATATAATTATCATAGTTTTTAAATCAATTTTTATGTCTTAAATTTAAGATTTAAGAAAAATTATTTTTAATAAGAATGAGGATTATTTAGTGCAAAAAAAGTCATTAATTTCTTTGCGTCATATTAATAAGAAGTATGACAATAATTTAACTGTAATAGAAGATCTATCTCTTGATATTGAAGAAGGATCATTTATCACAATTTTAGGTCCAAGTGGATGTGGCAAATCTACTTTATTAAAAATGATTGGAGGCTTTGAATTGCCTACTAGAGGACAAATTTTGTTAAACGGGTTAGATATTAAAGATATGCCAATTTATCAACGTCCAACTGCAACTGTTTTTCAAGATTATGCCCTTTTTCCTAATATGAATGTGTATCAAAACATTGCTTATGGTTTAAAAAAAATGACAATTCCTAAAGAAGATGTCAAAAATTTAGAGACTAAAGTTAATTTAGCAGAAAATACTGCGAAATTAAAAGCTGAAGAAAAATTAAAAGAAAATAGCAAAAAAATTAATGCTCTAAAAAAACGGATTGCACAAGAACAAGAAAAATTGTCACAAATCAAAAATTCAAAATCAATCAATTATAAAATAAAAAAAATGCTCATTAAGTCATTAGATGATAATTTAATTGATTTAGATTATTGAAAATCATATTGGGAAACTTATCCTTTATTACATAAAAATAACGCTGTTAAAAAATATTTAACTCGAAAATTAACTAAATCTGAAATTAAAGAGAAAGTTGATCAAGTTTTAAAATTAGTTGGTCTTGAAGGTAATGAATATAAACGACCTGAAGAATTATCAGGTGGCCAACGTCAAAGAGTAGCATTAGCAAGAGCGATTGTTACTTTACCTAAAGTTTTATTATTAGATGAACCATTATCAGCATTAGATGCTAAAGTGCGCAAACAAATGCAAATGGAACTAAAAAGAATTCATCATGAATTAGGAATTACTTTTATTTTATTAACACATGATCAAGAAGAAGCTTTAGTTTTATCTGATAAAATCGTTGTTATGTCTAAAGGTAAAATTGAGCAAATTGGTACTTCAAATGAAGTTTATGATTCACCATCAAATGTTTGGGTTTCTAATTTTATTGGTAAAGCTAATTTGTTTGAAGGTGTTTATTTAGCACCTGGAAAACTAAAATTTTATGATCAAACAATTGAGACTGATGTAATTGAAGGCTTTGATGTTAATGAAAAAGTATATATTATGACTCGACCTGAAGATTTTGATGTAGTTGAAACTAATAAAGGCTATATTAATGTTTTTGTTGAAGAAGTAATTTATACTGGTAAATTATGAGAATTAAAATGCCAATATCAAGATCGCATTATTTATGTTGAAAACATTGATGAAATTCAACCTGGGCAAACAATTGGTTTACTTTGAGATAAAATTGATGTTCATGTGATGAAGCAATAAATTGATTGAAAGACGATTATTAAAAATTTAAAAAAATGAAACAACTATTTTTGTTTTTTGCTAAAAAATTGCAAAATCCATCTTTTTGATTATTAATTCCATTTACTATTTTGTCAATGGTTTTAGTAATTATTCCTTTAATTATTGTTGTTTTTTATGCATTCACTCCTGTAAGTGATGGTATTAAAAACAATTTTGAAGCAATTACTCTAACAACTGGTGAAGCAATTATACGCTCTTTGTGAGTATCAATTTTAGCCACCTTTTTCTGTTTGTTAATTGCTTATCCTTTTAGTTATTTTTTAAGTTTTGCCAATTCAAAAAATTTCAAAATTTTTATTGTTTTAACAATTACTGCTCCAATTTGAAGTAGTTTTTTAATTAAATTAATTGGTTTAAAAAGTTTATTAGACATTATTAATGGTGGATCAAATTCAACTTTTGGTGTTGGTTATAGTTTATTAGGTTTAATTTATTTATACTTACCATTTGCAATTTTACCACTTTATACAATTCTTGATAAAATGCCACGCAATATTTTAAATGCTTCACAAGATTTAGGATATAACCAATGAGAAACTTTTTGATATATTGTTATTCCTTATACTAAAGTTGCAATGATGTCAGCAATTATTGTTGTTTTTTTACCATCATTTACAACTGTTGCTGTTGGTCAATTTTTAGATAATAGTAATAATAATGTCTTAATTGGTGATATTAACTATGAACAAGGTCTTCTAAGTTTAGATTCACCAATTGCTTTAGCACGATCATCATCAATTTCCTTAATTATTAGTATCATTATGTTCTGCTCTTATGGTTTAATTGTTTTAATTCCAAAATTAATTGCTATTTTCAAATCAAGCAATAAAAAAATTAGTTTTCAAGAAGAATTAGGCTTTGTTTATAACTTGTTTACTAAAATTTTTCATTTTAAGAAAAATTGTAATCATTTAAATAACAATAAGTTTTTAGCAAACAAAAAAACTAGTTCTAATAACCAAGAATTAATTGATAGTTTAAGTGAAGAAAAAAATCATGGCTAGCATTTTTAATTTAAATCGATTTTATAATTTTTTGAAAAAAAGTTATATTTGAATTACTTTAATTGTGATTTATGTACCTTTAATTGTTGTCGTGTTTTTATCCTTTACAGATCCTTCAGTTCGTGGTAATGTCGTTTTGAATTTTGAACGAAATTGAAATCGTGGTGATAACTATGCTAATTTGTTTTTAGATCCTTCATATTATGGTAATTTTATTGGTGCTTTATTAAATTCTTTAATTATTGCAGCAATTGTCACTCCAACTTCATTAGTTATTGGTATTTTAACAACTTTTGGAATTTGAAAATCACGTGCATTTGTTCGTGTTATGGTTTTAAATACTGCTAAAACTAACATTGTTAATCCTGATATTATTACTGGTATTTCCTTATCAGCATTATTTGTTATTGCTTTTGTGCCACTAGGAATTAATTTTGGACCAACAACAATTATTTTGTCACAAATTTCTTTTACAGTACCATATGTGATTATTACTTTATTGCCTAAAATGATGAAAATGAATGTTAATTTGATTTTAGCTAGTTATGATTTAAATTATCGTAAATTAGAAACCTTTTTTAAAATTGTCATCCCTTATTTACTACCATCAATTTTTGGTGCTACTTTAATTGCTTTTGCTATCTCGTTTGATGATTTTATTATTACTAATTTAGTTCGAGGTAGAATTAATACAATTTCAACTGAACTGTATACTATGAGTAAAGGAATTAAATCATGAGCGATTACTTTTGGTGCTTTAATTGTTTTAATTACTTTAACAGTAATTATTTTGCTATCAATTTTTCGCATTATTAAAACTAATAAAAATAAATTATTACCAAAATACTTAACTAGATCTTTTAGAAAAGATAATGCAATTAAAAAAGCAACTAATAAAGTTTTTCGTGATGATCCAATTAAAATTATTTCACGTGCTGAATAATGTGATTAATTAATCTTCTAAAATTGATCCAAAATAAAAAGAGAAAATAACTTCAAAATGCAAAAAACACATCTTAGAAAACTGAAATTAATGGCAATTGGATTAAGCGCAACTTTTAGTAGTATTTTTACTAGTGCTTGTTTTAATGGTGTTAAAAATTCAAATAACACTTTAGTTTTTGGTAATTATCAATCTTATATGTCACCTTGATTACAACAGCATTTAAGTAGTAATTATGATGTTAATTTTGATTCATTTAATACTTCAGAAGAAGTACCACCACGTTATCAATTAGATAATTATGATGCATCAGTTGTTTCAGCTTCAGTATTAGAAAATTTAATTAAATTAAAATTAACAAAAAAAATTAACTGATCACTATTTAATTTAGAAGTTGATGGTAAAAAAATTACAACAGCAACTGAGGCATTAAGTTTGTTTACTAAACCTGTACAAAAAATTTTGTCTGAAATTTATACTGATGAAAATGGAATGAAAATTAATTTATTAGATTATGGCATTCCTTATTTTTTACAAACCTTTAATTTTGCTTATCGTGGTCAAGTTAATAAAAATTTAAATCCTGATGTGAGCAGCAACAATAGCAATGGGAAAATTAGTTGAAGTCAAACTTTAGAAGCAATTGCTAAAGATCCACGTTTTAAATCAAACACCTTTGGTCCTCAAATTGGTATTATTAATGATCCTAGAACGTTATTATCAGTTGCTAATATTATTGATCCTAATGATGATAATGTCAATCCTAAAACTAATGCTTTAGTTAGTGATTTAGAAAATAAATATTACAATTTTGATCAATTTGGGATTAATAAAAAAAATTTAGGTAATAATCCAGTTTTATTAAACTCAGATTCAAATGTGATTTTAAATAAACTAGCAGCTACACCAAAAACTAAAGGTAGTATTGCTGGTGGATTTATGTACAATGGTGACATTTTATTTGCTTCAAATGGTGGTGATAATGAATCTGAAGTTAGTGCTGATGATTTACATATTGTTAAAAATGATAAAACTTTATATGCTTTGGATTTAATTAATTTTTCAAATAAAGTCAGTGATGATTTAACAACAAATTCTAAATTAGATCGTTTGTATAAAATCGCTCGCAAAATTAGTTTAGAAGGTGTTGATCAGCAATCATTTTTAACTGAATCTGAAGTTAGCACACTAACAGATGAACAGAAAATAGCGGCTGAAAAAGCAATTAGTAATAATTGTAATGATAAAACTTGTAAAACATATGATGCTAATTTAATTACTGATGATGTTGATAATGGTTCACATTATGTTTATGGACCAATGATTAATTTTAATTATGTTCAATATACTCCAGTTTTAACTAAAATGTATAATCAAATTTTAGGTGTTAATGCTGAAACTGTAAAAAAACACTCAACTAATAATCCAATGGCTGTAATTAATACTCAAACTGAAGATAATACTCAAACCCAACAACTACCACTTGATAAAAATGATGATTTAACATTTGATCAAGTGAAGGATTTTGTTGAAGATTCTTATTTTTATCAACCACCAACAAAAGTTTATTTTGGTTTTGGTAGTCAAATTGATAATCCTACTAATTCTGAAGAAAAAATAACTACTTTTAATGACATTCGATTAAGTTATTTTAATTTTGATGATGGTTCTTCATCTAATCAAACAACATTATCAGATCAAAACCAACCAACTCGCAAACTTGTTATTAAAAACGCTAGACTATATGATCAAAAAACTGAAATTAATAATACTAATTCAGTTCTATCACCTAGAGTTGAAGTAACATATGAAATTCAAGCAACTGCTAATGATGAAGTTATTGAATCCAATATTGTTGATTATTCTTATTCACATACAGCTAAAAGTAATTTTGAAGTTGATAAAAAAGTAGCTGTTGATAAAGCCTTATTACAAGAAAAAATTATTATGATTAATGCTGTTGCTGATATGAACAAATATGTTGAAAGAAGTTTAGCAGATTCAGTTAGAAGTAATATGTTAATTGCCTTTCTTAAACTAAAACAATCTTGATAAATTAAGTTCAAAAAAATCATTTTTTTGATTATTTGATAATTAATGTGAAATTAAAAAAAATTAATAATTATGAATCAGTTTGTTTTAGGGATTGAAACTAGTTGTGATGATACAGGAATTGGCATTTTTAATTTAGAAAATCACTTAATTGATCATCTTAAATTTTCATCAGCATCAATTCAAGCCCAATATGGTGGAGTTGTTCCTGAAATTGCCGCTAGGTCTCATGCTGATCATATTATTTCTATTACGCAAAAACTTTTAGTTAAACATAAAATTGATGTGCAAGAGATTGTTGCTATTGCTTATACAAAAACTCCTGGTTTGCAAGGATGTTTAATGGTTGGAGAAATTTTTGCACAAACTTTAAGTTTAATTTGAGATAAACCTTTAATTGCGCTTAATCATTTATATGCTCATATTTTTTCAGTAGGAATTAATCATCAAATTGTCTATCCATTTATCGCATTAGTTGCTTCAGGGAAAACAACTGCTTTATACTTAGTTAATGCTCTTGATCAAATTGAATTATTAAATGCTACAGTTGATGATGCAATTGGTGAAGCATATGATAAAGTTGGTCGTGTTATGGGTTTATCATATCCAGCAGGACCTAAAATTGATCAGTTATTTGATCATAATTTAGCAATAATTAATTTAGCAAAACAACCAAGTGCAACAAAACCTTTTAGTTATTCAGGAATTAAAACAGCAGCAATTGTTTTTTGAAAAAAAAATCCTTTAAAATTATCTGTTAGTGATTTACAAAAAGTTTTAGCTACTTCCTTTCAAAGATGAGTGATTCGCTCATTAATTAATAAAATTAATTTTTATATGAAGTTACACCAAATTGATCATCTTGCTATTGTTGGTGGTGTAGGGGCTAATAATTTTTTAAGAACAACACTAATTGATTTATCTTATCAAACATGATTAGTTGACTTATCATATGCTACTGATAATGGTGCTATGATTGCTTATTATGGTAGTTTACTATATAAGAAAAATCAATATAATAATTAATAAATATTAAATTAAAAATTGAAGATAAGGAGATAATGATAAATTTTTATCATTAAAATTGCTAAATGAATGGTGTAATTGATAACAAAAAAAGTCAGACAAAATGATATTCTGATTTTGAAATTACTAGTGCTGAAAGTGTAGGTAGTGGTCATCCTGATAAAATTTGTGATCAAATAGCAGATTATATTTTAGATCACTGTTTAGCAAATGATCAAAATGCTAAAGTTGCTTGTGAAGTTTTTGCATCAAACCGATTAATTGTTATTGGTGGAGAAATTACAACTTCAACATATGTTGATGTTGTTCAAGCAGCATGATCAGTTTTATTAAAATTAGGATACACTGAAAATGATTTTACAATTATTTCTAATATTAATAAACAATCACCTAATATTGCTCAATCAGTTATTAAAGAAGACAATCGTCTTGCTGCTGGTGATCAGGGCATTGTTTATGGTTATGCATGTAATGAAACTGAAGAATATTTACCTTTAGCATATGTTTTAGCTAATAAATTAGTCTATCAAGCTCATAAATTAATTGAAACTAAAAAATTATTATGAGCTAAATATGATATGAAAAGTTTAGTTAGCTTAAAATGATCTAATCACAAACCACAATTAGATTCAGTAATTTTTTCGATTCAACATCATGCTAATGTTAGCAATGAACAAATTACAAAAGATGTTGAACAATTAATTTTTCAACCAGTGTTTGAACAATATCATTTAAATCATAATTATCGAAAATTAATTAATACTTCTAAAGAATTTATTATTGGTGGTCCTATTGCTGATACTGGATTAACTAATCGAAAATTAATGGTTGATTCTTATGGTGGATTAGCACTTCATGGTGGGGGTGGCTATTCTGGTAAAGATCCTTCTAAAGTTGATCGTACTGGTGCTTATTTAGCAAGATGAATTGCTAAAAATTTAGTTGCAGCAAAAATTTATTCTGCAGTTGAAGTTAAATTAGTTTATGCTTTAGGTATGACATTACCAATTAATATTAGTTTAGGTTTTCATGAAGCAAATAAATACACAAGTGAACAAATTATTGCTGCAATTAAAAAAACTTTTCCATTAGATTTAAATGATGTGATTCAAGCTTTAGATTTATTTAAACCACAATATGCTAATTTTGCTTGTTTTGGTCACTTTGGTCGACTTGATTTAAAACCTAAATGAGAATCAATCGATTTAGCAGATCAATTATTAAAAAATTTAGAATAAATTATTTATTATGAATCATTCTGAAAAATTAACAACATTATTATCACAACTAAAAGAACAATTAAATCAAGCACCTAATTTACAATCAGCAATTGAAATTAAAAATTTATGATTTAAAAATCATGTTATTAGTTTGCAAAAAACTTTAAGTAATTTAAGTTTATTAGAAAGAAAAAATACGGGTATTTTAATTAATCAATTAAAAACAGCTGCACAAAATTTATTTGATGATATTAAAGATCAATTTGAACAAAAAAGTTTTCATAAAATAATAATTGATCATAGTATGCAAAATGATCATATTATTGCTGCATACCCACATTGATTAAATGATATTCTAGCAAGAACATGTGAATGATTTGTGAAAATGAATTTTCAAATTAATACTGGAAATGAAGTAGTGAGTTTTTATGAAAATTTTGATTTATTAAATATTGGACCAAATCATCCTGCGCGTTTGAATTCTGATTCATTTTATTTTGATCAAACTTATATGTTAAGATCGCACAATACAGCACATACAGCTAAAGTTTTATTAGCAGCACAACCAAAAGAAGATTTACGGATCGTTACTTTTGGTAATGTTTTTAGGAATGATTCTGATGATTTAACTCATTCGCACCAATTTGTTCAAGTTGATTTTATTTGAGTGCAAAAAAATTTATCATTAGCTAATTTAAAGTGAGTCATTAAAAATTTTTTAGAATATGTTTTTGAACGTTCAATTCAAGTGAGATTTCGCCCTTCTTTTTTTCCTTTTACTGAACCTTCTTTTGAAGTGGATATTGCATGTAATAAATGTTCACAAAATGGTTGTAATAAATGTAAAAAAACAGGTTGAATTGAAGTGCTAGGATCAGGAATGATTAATCAACATGTTCTAAAAAACACTGGCTATGATCCTAAAAAATTTAATGCAATTGCTGCAGGAGTTGGCATTGAACGATTAGCAATGTTAAAATATAATATTAATGATATTCGTCATTTTTATCAAAATGATAATCGATTTTTTAAAGTAGGTAAAAGATGTTAATTAGTAGAAATCTTTTAGGCATTCTTAACCCAGAAATTAAAAAATTTAGTTTTAATCAATTAGAAAATGCTTTTATTAAAATTGGCATTGAAATTGAAGCATTTTATTCTCATCAACCAATTAAAGAAATTTATTTTGGTTTAATTAAAAAAATAACACCACATCCTCATTCACAAAAATTATCAGTTTGTCAAGTTGAATTATCTACAGGAGTAATTAAAACGATTATTTGTGGTGCTAGTAATGTTCGTGTTAATTTAAAAGTAATTGTTGTTTTAGAAGGAGCGATTTTACCTAATGGTTTAAAAATTACACCACGTCAAATTTTAGATATTTGATCAGAAGGAATGATTTGTTCATATCAAGAATTAAGTGGTATTGATAAAACAGTTTTATCTAATGCTAAAGACAATAATGATGGAATTATTGAATTAGATGATGATTTTGATTATCAACAACCATTTGATCCTAGTGTTATTGGTTTAGATGATTTAGTTTTTGATTTATCAATTCCAGCTAATCGATCTGATTTATATTGTGCTTTTGGTTTAATTGTTGAACTTTCACAAAAACTTAATTGATCATTTAAAATAATTGATTATGATCAATTAGTTAATCAAATTAATCATTTATCTTTAACTAATGATTTAAAAGTTTTTAATGATCAGCAAACAAATGATGCTGCTTTTTTTATTAAAATTAACCAAGTTAAAATTGCTTCTAGTTCTTGAAAAATTAAAAAGTTATTATTAAATAATAATTTAAGTCCAATTAATGATTTAGTTGATTTAGGTAATTTATTAGTTTTATTATTTAATCAACCAATTCACTTTCATGATGCTAATAAAATTATTAATCAAACATTAAAAATTAGTTTTGCTAATAATCAAAAATTTACTGATTTAAATAACCGTGAATATCAGTTATCAACTGAAGAAATTATTATTAGTGATGATCATAACCAAGTATTAGCATTAGGTGGCATGATTGGTTCAAATATTAGTAAAATTACTAATTCAACTACTACTGCTTATTTAGAATTAATTAATTTTAATTCTTTAGCAATTTTAAAAACTAATAATAAATATCAAATTAATAGTACTTCAACATTAAGTAATATTAAAGTTAAATCTAATTATTTAAGTTTATTAGCCTTAAATTATATGATTGAAGTTTTAGGCACTAAATATTGTTTAGAATTAGGCTTTGCTCAATATCAAAAACCAAAAAGATCGATTTTAAATTTTGATTTAAATTGATTGCAAAATTTTATTGGTTATCAATTTAGTCCTAATGATGTTTTAAATCAATTAATAAAATTAGGTTATGAGTGAAAAAACGATCAGTTAATAACTCCAATTTGACGTAATGATTTAATTACGATGAATGATTTAGCAGAAGATATTGTTAATTTATTAGATATTAATACAATTCCTTTTGATCCACCTACTTTAAAATTAATTAACAATTTAGATGTTGATCAGTTTGAATTGTGAAATCAAGTGCGTAATTATTGAATTTCTAAAAACTTTTTTGAAGCAAAAACATACAACTTGCAAAGAAATGATGAAGTTAAAAAATTTAATTTCATGAAAATCCCTGTTTATCAACAATTGAAAAATTTTAATAATGCTAATAGAACGACTTTAAGAGTTCATGGTTTGTGTCAATTAATTGAAGTTATTAATCAAAATATTGCCAAACAAAATGCTTATCGATCTTGATTTGAATTGACTAATATTTTTTATGATCAAAAATCACGATTAAGTTTAAATGTTATTGCTATTCCTAATAATATTAAATCAGCCTTAAATCAAACGCAATTAAGTCATGATTTTTATGATTTGAAAATTTATTTAAGTGAAACTCTAAAGTTTTATCATCAAAAAATTCGTTTTGTACACCAATCATTCAATGATGTTGTTAATCAAGTTTTTGTACCTGAAGCAACTAATGCAATCATTAATGAAGATGATGAAATTATTGGTTATGTTGGTCAACTAAATTTTCTATTTTTAAAAGACTTAAAATGAAATTTAAAACAGATTTGTTATGGCGCTTTTGTTTGATTAGATCTTAAAACACCTAAAATAATTAATGCTAACTCTTTTAGTGAATATCCTTCATCATTTCGCCAATTTTCATTTACAATTAATAAAGATCAGACTGTTTTATTAAATGATTTAATTGAAAAGATTAAATCAATTGAATATGTTGCAGAAACAACATTATTAGAGAAATATATTGATCAAAATAATGATATTAATTATTTGTTATCAATCAGACTAAATAGTTTAAATGAAACATTAAATCATCAAATAATTGAAAAAAAGGTTAAAGCAATTGAAGCTATTTTTAATTCTTACCAATTAAAAATCCGATAAATTTTATGGCTATTAATTATCGCTCCCTTGATCGTACCATTAGACAAAGTTATGTCGAATTTTTGAAATATTTTAATCTTGCTTTAAAACAGAACAAAATTGTTTCTAAATATTTTAAATCAAACCAACATAATGCTGAGTTGTATGAAAAAATTAGAGCAATTGAAAAAAAATCGAATTTGCTTTATGGCCAAATATATGAATTAATTGCTTGAAATATTAGTAAAGAGCAACCAGTTAATAACCATTTAAATTTTTTTTTATCATTACTTAATTCATTAAAAGACATTGAACGCATTTGTGACATTAATTACAATATTTGCAAAATTACTAAAAATATTACTAAATGAAACAAAATATTTCATCATGTTTTTCAATTACATGAAGAATCTGATGTATGTTTAGAAAAAATGCACCAATTATTTTCTCAAAACCCACATCATACATCAACTGTTTGTTTTCGCAGTTGTCAAAAATTACAAAAATCTTTTCATGAAAAATATGCTAAAACACTAGCTGTTATTGCTAATGATTATTTTGAATCAATTGTTAGTCATTTACTACAAAATCAAGATAAAGAAAAATTAGTACCAAAACAAAATTTTGGTGTTCAATTAAGTTTAATTAGTAAACAAATTGAACGTAAAATTGATCATTGTTTAAATATTATTGAAAATTTTTATTGAATTAATCATCGCAATGATGAAAATAAAATACTTGATCGTGAAACTACTAATAAGTAAGATGCATTTTTTTCAATTCAAAAATGATTCAAAAATGTTATTAGACGATTTTAACTTTGTTCTTTTTAAAAACAAGGATTTTACTAGTGACAACTGATAAACAAATTACTACTTTATTAATCTCTAGTGCTGTTATTATTATTTTTAGTGTTTTATTAGTTTATTGCATCAGATTAATAATGATTAGATATCACAATTTTACTTCAATTAACTTAATCAATAAAAATATTAACAAATCATTATTGAAATTAAAAAAATTAAATTGAAGTTATTGTTTTTTTCTGATTTGATCACTTATCACGCTTTTTTATTTTATTTATTTTCGTTGAAGTTTTGATTATCAAAATTACATTGATAACACATTTTCAATTGGAAGTTATCAATATTCTGTTGCCTATTCTAAAGTTTATCTTTTAGATATGTGCCCTTTTTTATCAGTATTTTTTCCTTTAGGGTTAATTTTTGATTTAAAAAAGAAAATTATTAGACAATTAGCTGTTATTAGCATTTTTACTGGATCAGTGACTTTATATGCAATTGTTATTACTGAAACTAATCCAATTACTTTACAATATATTTTTCTAGGCATTGAACCAAATCGCTTATATTTTATTATGCACTTTAATTTAGTGTTTATGGGAGCGATGACACTAGCAATCTATCGTCATAAAACGAAAATTTTTCCGACCATTATTATTGGAGGATTGTATTTACTGTATGTCTATTTATTTGTTTATTATCGACAAGTTAATTGAAATGTTACAGGATTACACCCTAATGATTGATCAAATACTCAAGGGATTCAAGGCGAATATTATTATACTGGTCAAATTTTTAAATTAAGTTTTCCTAATAATATTGGTGCAGTTATTGGAATTTATATTGCAGTTAACATTATTTTGATTTTTTTGCATAATCAATGAATTATTTTGTTTCAAAAAATTGAAACCTGATTATTGTTAAAAAAAGTACTAGTTAGTGCAAATGAACTAAATTAATTGTTATAGATTTGATATAATAAAATTTTTAAGTAAAGATTAGTTTTAAATGCTGATTTTTTCAAATTTTTAATTTTTAATATTAGTATTTTTAATAAGATAAACAAAAAACAGGATTTTTATAATGAATAATAATAATAATAACCGAAAAATAAAAGTAAAATTAGCTGATTATCAAAATGATCGTTCTAAGTTTGAGTTATTAGAAGATGCTAGAAGAGGTGATTATTTTTTTATTGAAGATGTTATTAATGATTTAGCAAATATTGATCGTAATTTTTGAGAACGTAAATTAGGAAAAACAATTGAACAATACACTGAAAATATTAGAATTAAAGAAAATAAAAAATTAAATCAAGAATTGCAAAATTTTCATCAAAAAGATCTTGATAATTTAAAACAAATTCATCAAAAAGATTTAGAAAAAATTGAATTTGAAGTTACTAATAAAATCAAAGAAAATGAAGCTAAAGAAAAAATTAGGTTAAATGAAGTAATTACTCAATTAAAAATACAATTAAATAGTGAAAAAGATAAATTAAATTTTATTAATCAAAATTATCAAAAAGATTTAAATAGTAAAATTAGTAATTTAAAGCACGAATTAGAAATTGATTATTTGAAAAAAATAGATATAGAAAAAAATAAATTTCAAAAAGAAAAAGAACTAGCAATCAATAATAAGTTAAATGAACAAGAGAAAAAGTTTAATCAAGAAATTTTTGCATTAAAAAATGAAATTAAAACTTTAGAACAATATAAAACTTATAATGTTATTCAAATTGGTCAAGATTTAGAGAAATGAGTTGATGAACAATTTCAAAAATATTTTGGTTTTATTAGCATTGAGAAAAAAATCAATTGATTTCCTCAAAAAATGATTGCTGATAATAAACGAGTTGATTTTCTTTTTGAATGTTTAGATGATCAAAATAATTCAACTTTGAAAGTAGTTATTGAATGTAAGTCAGAATTAAGTGATAGTAAAACTAAAACAAAAAATTCTGATCATTTCAAACAAATTGTTAATTATGCTAAAAAAATCAATGCTGAATATGCTGTTTTAGTTTCTAATTTAGAACAAGATAATAATTTTAGTATTTTTCTAGCTGATCATTCTCAACAAACAGGTGATAAAAATATCAAATTATTTGTTATGCGTCGTGAATTTTTGATGCCACTTTTACAATTAATGCTAAAAATTCATGAAATTAAAAATAAATACTTTTCAGAAGTTTCTCATTTTAGTGATGCTGAAAAATTTGCTCAATCATTTGAAGATTGAAAGAATCAAATTTTAGACCGTAATATTAATCGCATTAATGAACATTTTGTGAAAATTACTAATAATGCCAAAAAAATTATTGAATTAGCTGAAGAAGTTCAAGAAGAAATTAATAATAAAATTACTAAAAAATTCAGAGTAATTGAAAACAGATTAAGAGATATTTCTCCTAAAGTAAAAAAATTAGTTAATTCAATGAAAGAAATTAATATTATTGATCAAAAAGCAAATGTTGCCAAAAATGATTACAACCCAATTCAACAACCTTTAGAAAAAAAATCAATTAGTGTAATAACTTCTAATTTCAATTTGAAACCAACAAATATTGTAGATACTAATAAAATAGAAAATACTAATAATGGTTCAAATGATAAAAATGAAGCAAATGATTGTGATGAAGCAATTGATAGAATTTGTAAATCTGATTCTAACAATTCTTAATAACTGTTATTAAAATAAT
Source organism: [Mycoplasma] cavipharyngis (assembly GCF_042984175.1). NCBI lineage: Bacteria > Bacillati > Mycoplasmatota > Mycoplasmoidales > Mycoplasmoidaceae > Mycoplasmoides > [Mycoplasma] cavipharyngis. The sequence continues at coordinate 365,174 of NZ_CP155569.1, forward strand.
TTTTTTAAGTGATTATATTGATATTAAAAAACTACCTAAATAAATCAGGTAGTTTTTTTATTGATTAAACTAATTAAAATTAATCTTTTTTAATTTTTTTAGCTTTTTCTCATAAAACTTGATGTTTTTCTAAATTACTAATTATTAATTCATCTTCTTTAGGAGTAAAATGACTCTTATTAAAAAAATTACCTCTTTCTTTTTGGATTGTAAAATACACATCTTTACATAGTTCTAAATTGTTACAATTTAAACTATTATTAATTTTAATATTTTGATAAATTGGTTTATATTGTTCTCGTTTTTTAGAATCAATGAATTTATCATATTCATAATTAATTAAAATTTTATGACAATATTCATTAATACTTTCGAATTTTTGTTGATCTTGATTATATGATACTTTTGTAATAGAACAAAATGGTAATTCCTGTTCTAAGTTATTTAATAAAGTATCATAAATTAAAATTCCACATAAGCGATCAAAAAATTTCATTTTATAAATTTTGTTTTTATCAAAATATTTGTTAATTTCAGATTTTTTAATATGATAAATTTTGTTAGTATTAACATAAGTGTCTTGAAAAAATAATCCCTTAATTACTTTAGGTTTTTTAGGAATTAAAATTTCTCTATGAATTGGAATTTTTAAAACATTGTTTTCATCTCTAGCAGGACGAATTTTTAAATAATAATATTCTTTTGTTAGGTTATTAGAAGAAACGATTAGAGGACAATGATCTAAAGGTTCTTGTAATTCTGTAAAAGTAACATTATTATTTTCTTTTTTAATTCTGTTAGGTTTTAATTTATCATTATTTTTCATAAATTTTTTATCCTTATTGTTTTTAAATTTTTTTAATTATTTAATTTGAAAAATAATAGTTAAAACTTAATGTTATGAAATTTTATTATTAACTAATATTTTATTTAAAATTTATAAAAAATATTATTTATTTGATTAATTATTTAGTTTTTAAAATCAAACGTCTTCACACCTTGATTTAAGCCATCAATATAAGTAGCAGCAGTTTTAGGATCAGCAAAAAGTTCAGCAATTTTTGGCACAGACAAATTAATTAAAAACGGACTTAGTTGCTCACTAAAAACAAAAGTGTTAATGATTTTCTTATCATGAATTACTTTTAGATCAATCATTTTAGTAATTGTCTGATAACTCTTATCTTCTTGTCAGTTATTAACTTTTATCCCATCAAAACTTAGAGTTCCTTTTTGATCATCACTACTAATTAGTTGAGATAATGGGACACTAATACTAACATCTTCAACTTTAATGTTTTTTAGTTCAAAAATCTTAAGATCAGTTAGTTTTAAATTGTTAGTCACAATTAATTGCTTAATTTGAAATAAAGTTAGTTTATCTTTATTAAGTCCTGCAGGAATTAGGTTGTTCTTTTGTAAATATTCTTTAATGTTTTTGATCACATCACTATCGTTTTTTCAGTTTAATTGAGACACACCACGTTGAAATAAATAAATTGCAGATGCAGGTAAAGTAAGATAGGATGGATTAGTATTATTAGTACTACTACCATTATTTACTGGTTGTCCATTTTCAAATTTGACACCATGTTGATAATAGTTTTTAAGTTGGACATTAAAAAACTGAATTGTCCCCCTACTTTCATCAACAATTAAATTAGGATTGTTACCATTTGCATTATATTGAATTTCTTGAACCAAATCAGCTTTAGTAATTGAATTATTACTACTCACCCCCCCACTAATAGAAGTAAAAAACATTTGTGGATTTTCATTAAACATCTTAACAACATCACTAATGCTTTTACCTCTCAAAACATCTTTTAAATCTTCTTGTTTTTTCCACTCAATAGTTGTACTTGTAGTACTAAATCCAGCTCATTGATAAGTTGCTATTAATGGGGCAATTTTTTTATTCTCATCAGCTGGTAAATTAATCGTTCAAGTCACAGTTCCAGCTAAATTGTTAGCTAATAAGCTAAAGGCGGCTTGTTTTTCTGTGTCTGGTTTTTTAAGTCATTCAGCATTGTTAGTTGTCACTGCATTCAAATCTAGTAAATCAGCTGCAGTTACTGCACTTGCAGGTTTTTTGATTAAGTCATAATATTTTTGTTTTTTGGTTTCATCAGAAGTGTAAGCATCAACATTGAAGAGTTTAGAAGCACCAGTTGCAGCATTTCCACTCACACTAGTTCCAATAAAACTAGTACTTAGTTTTTTCAATCCTTGATACACAAACGTTTTAGACTTTCATTTGCTTGGAAACTCTAAACTATTATTATTGCTAAACTTAAATGAAGGAACATTAACTTGAAAACTAATAGTTCCAGAAGTTGCATCTTTAGTTAAGTTAGTAATATACTGTTGATTAACATGGTGTAAATCACTATGATTACCATTAATAATATCTGCTGTTGTTTTAGTTGAATCAGCTAATAAATTACCTAAATAGTTGGTTTTAAGGGTGTTGGCGATTGCGTTTGCATCAACTGAATCATACCCATCTAACTGGTCCTTAATCAAATCTTGAATGCTCTTAGGTGCAGGCAGAAGGATTGTGTTTGATTCTGATTGATCATTTTGGTTTTGCTGCTTAGTCTTAGCCATATCCACATCAGTTCAAGTGCCTGTATTAGTATCAGATTCCACCTGCAACTGCCCCTTAACAAAGCCAGTCACAGTTTGATTAATATTATCATCAATTGTTCGTGTTTCATTGTCCATAGGCTTTGCTTCATGATTTTTAGGCAACAACCTTCCATTTGCAGAATATCCTGGCAGATACACTTTAAACTGATACTTTAGTGTACCACTAGTATCATCAAAGTCTAAATGCACTTTAGTACGATCTAGTTGTTGTAAATAAACTTGATCAAATTGTTTGCTTGATTTTCAAAACTGGTTTTTTCCAGTTAAAATATTTTCAGCACTAATAACTTGAGCAAATTTGTTTTTGTATTGGCTTAGGTTGAGGTTATTGTTAGTGTTAGTCCCTGCTGGACTCTTCACTTCTTTAGCTAAATTTCCCTCATTCTGCAACTCACTCTCTACCTGATTCACGACATAAAAATAGCTCGTATAACTATATAACCCATTAGTATTAGTATAAGCTGATTTGTATGGGGTATTCTCGCCTTGTCTAATCCCAAAACTACTAGGTTGCTTAATATTTGTCAATCATAAGTTAGGTGCAAGTCCAAAAAGTGCTGCATTGTTGTTGTTAGTGAAAAATGCGCGCAAGCCTGGAACAACACCGTTTGCACTTGGACTAATAATATCAGCATTGTTATTTGTCAACTTCAAAAAACTGATTTTATTATTCACTCCAGTAGTATTGTTTAAAGTTTGCCCACTAGGACTTAAACTAATTGTTTGATTGACATTATCAGTAGTAGTTGCATCATAAAAAACATTGCCATCATATACAGGTGTGTATGCTTGGCGGCGGTGAGATCTAGCAAAGCTTTTAGCACTTACTAAATAAGTGCGAAATGGTTTATAGCGGGTTCAGTGGATGGGGTGGTTTGCTCCGGCTGATTTGTCATTTCCAGTGAAAAAACTGGAGCTTCAATTCCCACTAAATTGTCTCACCCCCCATCAGCCATGAGGGTCTTGTCCGTTTTTTCCACTAATAAAATCACTAATGTTGGGGGGGATGGTGTTATTGCCAGATGAATCTTTAAACTTCTTAAAATCACTTGCTTTAGGTACGGTTCATTTGATGCCTTGACTATTATCTGATCCGTTTTTATAAGATGTACCCGCATAAGGATCAGGTTGTCCCTGTTGGTTCCCTCCATTACTAGTCATCTGGACATTATTATCCCACATGTTCCCTTCAATCCCATCAGTCCTACTATCCTCCTTCTGCTCAAACAACCCATAACCATTAAATGATCTTATAGTATAAACACTATAAGTGTTTCAAATGTAGCTTGTTCCTGGTAAATATTGTTTAGTTTGACCAATTTGATTAATTCAAGGATAAATACTATCAGGTTCAGGAACTAGTAGTTCAGCATTGTTATTGTCTGAGAAGGGGGTTTTGTCTGTTTGTTTTTCATATTTTTCAATAATCATCTTTTGATCCTTATGATATTTTGATTTTTTAAAATCCTCACGCCCTACAAACAAGTTGACACTTTTAGTTTGAGGAGCAATAATTGCATTTGGATCATAATTCACATTGCTTTGCTTAAAAATCATGGGCGCAACTAAATGGTTGTTAGCAAAGTTGAAATAGGGTTGATTGCCTCCAGTGTCAGGGTTAGTGCCACTACCTCATTTAACCCCACTATCAAACTGGTTATTACTATCTGGCACATCATTAAAATTACCAAAAGTTAGTCCTTTAATTGGAAAAGGCATTGACCTTCATCTAGCTACTTGCTCATCTGTGTATTTTCAAGATGAGCCACTCTTCTCACTTGTAGCATACACATTAATTCCATATGGGCCACGAATGCTTGGATCTTGGATTGGAAGTAGTCCTTCAGTATTACTTGTTTGCTGCAACGAATATCATGGAATGCCATACACTCCTAGTGGATCTTTTTCTGTTCCAATTCCTAATAAGTTGTTAGCAAGATCAAAATAAGCGAGCTTAATTTTTAAGTAGTATCTAGGGATTTGTTGAATTTGGTTGTTGTTTAAGGAGAAGTATCTTGGGACACCATCTTTAATTGGATTGGTGTATTGGTTTAGGGCAGCTTGTTTGGTGAAACTAGAGGTGGAACTAGTTGTTTGATCTTTAGAAGAATTTGGGTTAGAATCTTGACACATCTCTGTGTCACTCTCATTACTTGCATTTGCACACCAATCAAACGGATCAAGCACATATGAACTAACATCAATCATTTGCTTTAAATGAGCATTATTAGCACTAATTTTATATAGTTTTGGGAAATTGGTTTTTTCAAACTTGATGGTGTACTTACTAAAATCATTGTTAGATAAATCAATTGTGTGTAAGGATTCTCATTTTAGAACGGGATTAAAAATTGAATCAAGGTTGCTTAAACTTAAGTTAGATAAATCAAGACTAGTGATTTTAGCTAATTGATTTTTAGTAAAACTGGAATTGACTCCTAGGGGGAAGCAGGGTTCGCCCCTCCAGAACCACCCCCGTTTCCTGTGGAAGAACCAGGGTTCGACCCTACCATACCAGTCCCGTTTGAACCTCCAGCAGAACCCCCAAACCCTGGTAGAATTAATTTGTCAGACTCCTGCTCATCCACATGAAAATCAAATGCATAAGTACTAGTTTGCCCTTTAGACAACACCTCATTATCACTTAGTTGATTAAACCAGTGAGCATAAATCCAGCGATCAAGTGCAGCTGTGGCTCATAACTTGTATGAGTTATAGGCAGGAGTATTTGTACCAAAAAGTGTCAAATTGTTAATGTTAGCACCATCAAACGTATCAACCACATCAGCCACTTGATAAGCAAAATCACGGTTAATGCCGCCTAAATAAGTGTGGCTGAAAAAGGGTGTTTTATCTCCTCCAGTAACCAATCCCGCTAAATTCGCTCCAACTCATATTCGTCTGAAATAAGGGTTGAAGGAAGTATTGTCTGAAGGAGCTCCAATTTGGTTGTTTCATGGAAAGATGGGTTTGCCCATCACATTTGTTGGGTTGTTTTTGATCATAATGGTTTTAGGGTTAGTCCCTGTGGGTTGTGGCATGGCAGTCCCTCCAGAACCACCCCCACTTCCACTTCCCCCACCAAACCCATACTGAATCATCCCTGTGGGACCTTCCCGATCGTTTTCACCAACCGTCAACTTCGGTCACAAATACCAGCTGTCAGTTTGTTTTTGTTGTGGTCAAAAATCAAGCAACTGGTTGTTAGCAAAACTAATTTTAGGTAAAGTTTGATTGACATCTGCTAAACCCACTCATTGGATTTTGTCGTTGGCAAGACCTTCACTACCAAGACCAAACCCAGCTGGCTTCTCATTAACACTCCCCGTACTATAATACTTATTCCAATTCTCAGGATTGGGTCCAGGTCCGTGCATTGCATTATAAAAGTTAGTATCTGCCACCTTCATTAATGATTGATGATAAAACCAGAACTGCAAGTAAGGTAGTGGTTTAATCCCTAATGGAGGAACATATTTAAGCCTATTACTACTAAAATTGATATTAGTAAATAAGTTGGGAGATACAGGGATTACTTCAATTTGATTATGACTAAAGTCAATATTATTAATGTCTTTAGTGATCATTAAGCGAGTGGAACCAAAGTTGAGGCCTTTGGAACGGTTGGAAATGAGACCAGTGGCATCTGTAGTAATGCCACTTGCTGAGTCATACATGTTATTGTCTGTGTTGTTGGCATTCATATTTGTGCTTGGACTTACCTGATTAACATACACTCCTCCTTCCTTATTATTAAAATAAAAGTCGTCAGATGAGATGGCGGCAAGGAAGGTGGAGTAGTCAGAAATGGTTTTGTTAGAATTGTTAGCAATGGTTCCAGAAGAACCAGGGGTTCCACTCCCACTACTAGTGGTAGTAGTAGGCAAATGCATATACATTTTGCCTGGAAGTGTCTCTTCCAACCACTTCATGATGGCTTTGACTTCAGGTCTTGCTTTAACATCACTCGCATCATAAGTGTAGGGTTCTTCAGTAGAAGAAGCAGAAGAAGAAGAAGAAGAAGAAGAAGAACCAGAACCACCTTGGTTCTGACCAGAACCATCATCCCCCAACCCCTTCCCACTACTTCACAAACTTTTTAAGTACTGATAATAATCGTATTTGTTGGTAGTAGAAGAAGCAGAAGTAGCAGACCCCCCATTCCCCTGCTGCTCATTCATCTGTTTAATCTCTTCCTCACTCAAATACCCCGTATTTTTCTGATTCATCCCATAACTACTAAAATTACCAATCACCCTAATTTGATTATGAGAAGCACTAATAGTTTTTAGTGCTGGAAAATTAGTAAAATTAACATTAGGAAAATAGTGTAATTGATTATCATCAACTTTAAGTGTACCAATCCCATCATATAAAATGTGATAATTAACTTTTTGAGTAATTGGATCAGGTTTAACACTTGCAACAAGATTGTAAATGCCAAGACCCCAGCGAATATAAGGATTAAAAATTTCAGCAATACTAGTTAAGTTGTTATTTGATAAGTCTAAAGTTAAGTTGGGCTTGTTGAGTGCATTAAATCAGTCATCTCGACTGAAACTAGTTTGTTTAGATTGATTAGTTGAACTAGTTCAGCCTAGAGTGGAGGCAATTGCTTGAGCAATTGCAGGTGTTGGGAATAGTTTGGATAATTTGTTGCCACTTGTTTCAATTTTAGGTCATTGGTCATTAGCAAACAACCCAGGTGGGGGTGCTTGTTTAACTAGTTTGACTTTTTTAGTACTTTGATCATAATGAACATATCTTAAGTTGATATAGTCATAGGCGTTGGCAGATAAAGTATTATCAACTGAGTTTTTCACACTTGTTGACATAGTGATAATGCCTGTAGGTGGATTTTTTTGAGTGAATGATAAACCATTGGATTTAGTTGATTTATCTTGCAAGGTGGAGATGTCTACACCTAAAGGAAGTGATGAAGATGAATTTCCTACTTGTCCTTGCTGATAAGCTAGAACTCGTGCTTGACTAGGAGCTAGTTGCTTTTTAGTTGTTGTGTTGTTTTTGACTTGCTGGTATATGCTAATACTACTTGTAGCACAAATAATGACTGTTAGGATGTAGCCTAAAGTTTTAGTTAGAGATGGTTTGGAGGGGGTGTAGGTGAACAAAAAATTTAATATTTTTATTAAAAAACCAAATAAAACCAAATTTAATTTTCCTAAATTATCTTTTATTAATTAAATAGCAAGTTATTTAAGTTTTTTAATCTTAGTGCTAAAATGGAATCAATAACATTTTTCATTTAATTTTTTGAATTTTTTTAACTAATTAATTGAAAAAGATTTCTTAATTAATATGAAATTTAAAAAATTAATATGAAATTGAAAAAAAGTTTAAAAAAACAAATTTTTTTATCAGCAACACTAGGATTAATTTCTACTAGTGTATTATCTGCATGTGCACCTAATTACAATAGTTTAGTTCGTTCTAAAACGAATTTAACATCTAATCGAACTAATAATCAATCATTATTACCAAACCTACCACCATTAAATAATGATAATAATAATTCAAATAATAATAATAGTAATAATGGTACATTAGATGATGTTTTAAGTGGTAGTGATGAAACTAAGTTAAATTTTTCTAACAATTTTTATCAAACAACTAAATTTCAAAGATCATCTGATATTGATCCTAGATTTCAAGGGTTTGATTCTGATTTAAATCCTGAATATATTTTAAAAGCACCAAAATATAAAAATATTATTACTAATTTATCTAAAGAGCAAATTAGAAATGATATTTTAGATAACTTAAAATATTTAGTTTTAACTAATAGTAAAATTAAAATTGATTTTACTAATTTAAAACTTGATTTTCAGCTTGTAAAATCTAATGATAATTTATTAATTAAAAACTTTAAATTAGTTTTTAGTTTGTACAACCAAAATAATCAATTATTAAATTTATTTAATAGTGTAATGATTCCTGCCTTTGCACTAACTCAAGTAGTGATTCAGTTTAATCAAGCACACATTAATCCCAACTTGAAAAAAAATAATGCTTCAGATGGTAAAATTGATCAATTTTTTTCAGCCTGAACTGTTGATAGTAGTGAAAATAATATTAGTGCTAAATTAAATAATTTAAAAGTTGTAGTTGGTGATAATAACAACCAAATTTTACAATCAAGTTCAGTTCAATCAAACTTGAGTTTTGTTGAACAAACATTACATCATTTAGATTTTATTTTTGCTCGTAGTTTTGCTTTAAACACTTACTATACAAGACTAACTACTGGCTTTGATTTTGCTAAGTTAAATCAAGAAACAACTAAAAATATTAGCAATTTAACTTCTCAAGAAATTAAAGCCGATTTAAATCATAGTGAAATTAATTTAACAAAAATTTATTATGTTAATTTAGTTAAAGATATTTACAACATTCTAAAATATTTCTCAATTAAAAATGTTTCTCAAAATGATGGTAAAACTTATTCATTAATTGATCTAATTTATAATGAAACAACTTTAGCAGGAAGAAAAAAAATATTATCAGGTTTTGGCATTCCATTAACAGCAATTAATTTAATTGCAAGTATTTTTGATCAAAGTGATAAACCTAGTTTAGATGATATTTATGCTTTTATTGAAACTTTTGTTGATTATGATTTAGCAAGTTTTATTTATGATCATCTAAAAATTCGTTTAGACTGAATTAAAGATCCAGTGATTAATAATGAAATTCCTAATCAACCTAGAGTTTCTTTAAAATACATTAAAACAGTTGAATTAGATCAAGATTTAACTATTAAATTAAATACTATAACTAATGATTCAGTTACTACTACAAATAATGATGCAACTGATGTAACAATAACTGAAAATAATGAACAAAAACCAGAACGAAAATATAATGTTAGCAAAGTATTAAATTTAAAAGTAATTTTAGGCGCATTTGGTCTTGATGTAAGTGATAATAAAAACCCTTTAAATTCAATTATCACAAGTGTTGCTAGTGATTTGGATTTAAGTAACTTAAACATTCCTAAAGGAACAAAAATTAGTACAACTTATGAAGTGAAAGATGGTAATTTATCACTTTATATGGCAAAAACATTTGATCATAAAATTGCTAATAATTACACTTTAGGATGACAAGTTGATCAAGTCCATTCTTCAACTGATTTATCAGGATTATATCAATTTTTAATCCCATTTTTCAGTCAGTTAAATGCTGTGCAAACTAAGATTAGTAATAAAAATCTTTTTGCTGCGGAAGGTATTTTAAAATTAGTTGACAAAGTTAAAAAATTTGATCTAAAAGCATTGTTTGAAATTTTAACTTATTTTTATGTGCCTAATTCACAATCAAAAAATACTAGATCTAAAAATTGAATTACTAAAGAAGGTTTAAATGATAATGATCTAGAAAAAAGAGTGGAACGTCCTGTTGAAAAATTTTTACGTTTACTATTAGCAAAAAAATTTGAATTTTCTAATTCACAAATTACAGCATTAGTTTCCAATGCTTTTTATGATCTGCCTGAGACAATTAATGATCAACCACTTTATACTGAAACTAATTTAAAATCTAAAGTTGATTCACTTGTGCCTAATTTAGATCAAAGTCAAAATCAAACTGTTAAAATTAGAGCAAAAAGATCGACTGTCGATTTGACAGATTTAGGTCAATTTGATGATGAAGCAATAGATGGTGAAGAAATTGATTTATTAGGAGGTGAGGAAGAAATTGATTTATCAAGTCCAATTGAAGATGAAATAATAGATGATAGTCAAACAGACCAAACTAATGATCAACAAATAGATGAAACAACGACAACTTTAGCAAATCCAAACAACACAATTTCTTCAAGTTATACTTCAAATGATCAATTAAATTTAAACCAATTAGTAGCTAGTGCTAAACCAGGAGTTTTATTAGAAGATATTTCAAATAAATCCAATCAAAACCAAACTAATTTGCAACTAATTTGAAAATTAAGTGATCAAAAATCTTTGGCTGATAATTATCAAAATTTCTATTCAAATACAACAGCATCTATTAATGGTACTACTCGAAATAATCAGTATGAAAAAATCATTAAAACAATTACTAAAGACGGTGATGTTGTTGATCCAACAAACAATGCAACAAAACCTGATTTATTGAATAAATTTGAAACTGCTGCGATTGCAAGTTATAGTAATCCACTAAATACTTATTTAAAACCATACGTCTCAATTTTTCAATTACCGTTGTTTAGTGTATTTAATGAAATTTTACAAGGTGATTTTGCTCAAGGACATGCATTAGATTTTTCTAAGAATGTTAAAAATGCATTAAAAGGATTAATTAGTACAGTTGTTTCATTAAACCCCTATTTAGTTTCAACCAATTATCCCCTAAATCCTGATCAAATTGGAATTTTAAAAGATAATAAATATAGTACTGAATTAGAAGATCGTCAAACTAGTGTAAGTAAATTTATTGCTCCTAAAACTGATTTTGGTAAAGTGAAATTTCCTAATAAAAATGAAATTACTCAAGAATTTATTAAATCTTTACTTGGATAATAAAAAAATAATAAACAAATTCAATAAACACCTTTTTAATTTTGAATAATTTATCTTAAAAAGGTGTTTTTTTGATCAATATTATTAAATAGTTGTATCAACAACAAAATCCTATTTAATAAAAAATCAATTCTAAAATAATTATTTTTTAGTATATAAAAATTATTTGTATATCAAATTAAAATTATGATATTAATTATATAATTATATGGTTGCTTATATTTAATTTTTTATAACAACCATTAAATTTGATTATTCTTATTTTTATTAATTTATATAAAAAAATTTAATTCCTGTGAAAAATATTTTTAAAATTTCTTTATTAAAGAAAAAACTAGTATTCTTTCAATTGTTTCTGTTGTTTCAATTATTTCATTATCTGTTAGTTTGCCAATTATTTTAAATAATAATAAAAAATTTACAATTAATACGATAAATTCAAATGATGATGAGTTAAAACTTACTGATAATCATTCAATTTCTCAATCATTTAATAAAAAAATATTTCAAGATAACAATAATGAATTTATTTATGATAAATTTTATATAAAAAATTTTGAAAATTATTCTTCGATTATTTCTTTAACAGAAAAAAATAACTTAAAATTTCAAAAATTAAATGAAACTATTTTAAGTAATAATATAAATTTAGATTGAAAATCTGAATCAAATGCTTATAAAGTTTATTATTTATTAAACATTATTTTGTTTCAAAGTAAAGTTTCAGAAATAGAAATTGAAAATTATTTAAATCAATTTTTTGATAGAACAAAAGAAAAATTTATTTTTTCCTCGTCTTTAGATGAAGCAACAAATTTTCATATTTTTACATATTTTTATCGTTTATTTAAAAAATATAATTTAAATAATCTAATTAATAAATTTAAATTTAATGAAAATATTAAAAATTATTTAAATAAATTAAACTTTAATTCTCCAGATCAATTTAATTCAATAAATAATACAGATTATTTTTTAGGAATTGAATATTACATTTTAGCGTTTTTATCTTAATCAGATTTCAATCAACTTATTGGATCTAGAAAAAACGATTTTTTAAATTGATCAAATATATGAGCTGATTTTTATAAGCAAAAAATCGAATCTGAAACTAAAAAAGAATTATTAGATAATATTATTTCAAGCGCTGTATTCTTTTTAGAAGAAATTAAATTGAATAATTCTGTAAAATTTAATATGTTAGAGCAATTAATTTGATCCAAATTTAAAGATCATGTTATAAAAAATTTTAGTTCCGATTTTTCTGATTTATATTTTGATGTTTTCAAAAAAAATATTGAAAACGATACTCAATTATTCGAACAAACAATTAATCGTTTAATTAATAAAATTAAAAATTTTGAAAAACTTTATTTACCTAATTATAAAAATTCTTATTATTATTTATTTTTAAATAATAAACCAACAGAAACAATTAGAAATTATTTTTTTAATTTTAATATCAATAAAATTAATTACAACAATACAAATCCACCAAAATTTTTAATAGATAGTTTTTATTAGTTAAAAATTGCAAAAAAATTAAATATTAATTTAGATTTCAATATTGTTAACTCATAAAAAAACAAATTGATTTTTTTGTTAATAACAATAATAATTTATTGATTGATTCATTATTATTGAATTTATTAAATTATCTAACTTTAAATTTTATAGAATATAAATTTGATATTTATAATTATTATGTAAATTCTGTTAATCAAAGATTAAATCAAGAAATAGACAATAATAATAATAATAATAATAATTTTGAGCAAATGACAATGTTAAAAATTAGTCATTATCTGAAAAACAATCAAAAAAATCAACTTATTTTTAATAATATCTCTAATTTATTAAATCAAAAAAGATATTCGATTAATAATATTGAAGACTATTATTTTATTTATCAAACTTTAAAAGATTTAAATTATCAAAATTTAGTAAAAATTTTTATAAAAAATAATTCATTAAATAAATTTAAAGAAAATAATTTGAAATCTGAAACTGATTTATATCATTTTTTATATTTAAAAAATGATACTGTTAATAAATAAATTTTTTTAATAATTTTAAATAAAACATATTCACGAATTAAATTTAAATAAACACTCTATTAATTAAAATGGAGTGTTTATTTATTAAAAAAGATAAAATATTAAAAATATTCAACTAAAATATTTTTTATAATTTTTATAATCAAAAGTTTTTATCAAATGTTAGAAATAAAACAATTAACTAAAATAATTAATAATCAAGAGATCTTTTTAAATTTAAATTTAAAAATTCCTAATCAAAAAATGACTTTTATTATTGGTCGATCAGGTTCGGGAAAAACAACATTATTAAATTTAATTGGTAAATTAGATCAAGCTAATACTGGTTCAATTAAATGAAAAAATGATCAAAACCATTTTGATTTAGATTATGAAGTCGATTTTATTTTTCAAAACTATAATTTAATTGACAATTTAAATGGTTATGAAAATATTAGTTTGTCTCATAATATTCAAAATAAAACAATAGCATTAAATAAAATTTTAAAATGAGCCAAAATTGTTAATTTAAATCATTCATTATTAAAAAAACCAGTAAGATTTTTATCTGGTGGTGAAAAACAAAGAGTTGCCATTTTAAGGAGTTTAATTTCTGATGCTCCGATTTTATTAGCAGATGAACCTACTGATAATTTAGATTATCAAAATGCAGAAATTATTTTTCAAATTTTTAAAAAAATTACTAAATATAAAACAGTAATTGTAGTTTCTCATGATCAAGATGCTGCATATAAATATGGTGATTACATTTTTGATTTACCAGAAAAACAAATGATGATTAATAAACAAAAGCAATTAGTAAATCATCTAATTGATTCACAATTAGTTTTAGAATCTAATAATGAACCATTATCCAATCAAAAATATAAGTATTTAAAATGAAAATTATTACCTAAATTTATTTGATCAGATTTCAAACGAAAATGAATTAGTATTATTTTCACGATCTTAACTATTGTCTTATCAATCTCAAGTTTAGCTAGTTTTTTTACTATTAATCAAAAAAACAATAATAGCAATTTTAATAATGCATTTGTGACATTAGTCGATCAAGGTATGATTACTTTAAATTCTAATAATTCAAATATTACCGAACCAATTTCACCAACATTAATTAATAAAATTAAAAACTTAAAATTTGTTGAACATTTAATAAATCAAATTCCTAAAATTGATTTATTAGTTAGTGATAGCTCAAATAATCCAATTATTATTCCAGTCACAGATTATCAATTAATTGAACCAAATCACTTTTTTCAAAAAAGATTAACATATAATGATTTAAATGGAGCAAATTTAATTAATAATGACCAAATTATTTTGGCAAGTTCAATAATTAAACAACTAAAAATGTTTAATTTAAAAACTAATAATACAATTACATTAGGCAATTACAATAATATAACAGTTGTAAGAGCAAATGTTTATGATCAAAATCCTTTTTTTGATTTCAATCAAAAAAATATTAGTTTTATTACTCTTAACTTATATCTTGAAATATTAAAAGATTATTTCGCTAAAAAGACTAATGATTTTAGTTTAGTTGATTCAAATCAAGAAATAAATTTTTCACTATTAACTAATAATGATCAAGATTTAATCATTAATAATAATGATTCGATTAATGGTTTAAAACCAATTAATATTAATGAAATTGTAGTTAGTAAAAATTTTTTTGAAAGCAATAATTTACAACTAAATCATAATTATTTTTTATCAGGTTTTGCTAATAATCACCCAATTAAAATAGTAGGAACAATAAATGATAATAACAATAATTTAGTTAGTATTAAAACAACTTCAGAAACTCTAAAATTATGAAAAACAATAAAACCTGATGGGATTACTTTTTATTTTAAACCCAACTTTAGTAATAGAGAAATTGATGCTGCAATTAAAGCAATCAATCCTCAATTAAATGTTCAATATACAGCTAGTAAAGTGTTAAATGATATTAATTATGATAATTATATTAATCAAATTATTTTTTTAGCAATCGCCTTTATATTTTTATTTATTTCATTAATTACTATTTTAGGTTTTGCAAAATTTTTAACTGATAGTAAAACTAAAGAATTAGGAATTTTAAAAATTCTTAAAATGCCATTTTCGCTTGCTTTAATTTATCAGTTAAGCACATTTATTAATATTTTTATTATTGGATTAATTAGCAGTTTACTTATTAGTTATCCAGTTTATCTTTTATTAAATAGGATTGTATTTAATGATTCATTGAACCAACAAAATTATTTGAGCTATTTCTTTTTATTTTTATTTATTAGTGGATTGATTATTTTAATAATTGGTAGTTTATTTTATGCTATTATTATCTGATTGAAGTATCGTAAAAAAACAATTGAATTATTAACATAATTTTATTTTTTAAAAAGAATTGTCTATCAACAAATATGATCAAAATTATCAATATTAGTAAAACTATTAACAATAACAAAATTTTAAACAAAATTAATTTAACAATACCTGATCAAAAAATGTTTTTTATCATTGGTCCTTCAGGCATTGGTAAAACAACTTTATTAAACATTATTGGTCAAATTGATCAAGAATATTCTGGTGATATTTTTTATTGCAATCAATCTGATCAAAATAAAACAAAATTAAAATCAGCATTTATTTTTCAAGATTTTAATTTAATGAATGAGTTAAATGGGATTGATAATATCAAATTAGTTCACAATATTAATGGTAAACAAATTGATAAACAAAAAATTATTGATGCTGCAGAAATTGTTGGTTTAAATCCAAAAGATTTAGTAAAACCAGTTAAATTTTTATCAGGTGGTGAAAAACAAAGAATTACTATTTTAAGAAGTGTTTTAAGTGAAACTAATGTTATTCTTGCAGATGAACCAACAGGAAATTTAGATCAAAAAAATTCTGATCAAATTTTTCAAATTTTGAAAAAAATTAGTAGTAAAAAAACAGTGATTGTTGTATCTCATGATTTAAAAGCTGCACAAAGATATGGTGATTATATTTATAATTTAGCCAATAATGAATTGCAAACAAATAAAATTGATAATCAAAATAATCAAATTACCACATTAAATTTATTTGATCACAAAAATGATTTAAAAAAACATTTTAAATATAAATTAGCACCTTTATTTAAGTTAGTGATTTCAGATTTTCATAAAAAAATCTTAGCTTTATTTACTGTTATTTTTTCATTATTTTTAAGTTCTTTAACATTTTCATTTGCTTTTAATTTTTCAAATGTTAGTATTGCTACTAATGCTCAAAATGTTCTTAGTGCTAATTTAGATGCAGGCATTATTAGTAAAAACAATATTAGTGTTGATAATGATATTGATAAAATTAAAAAATTATCGGGAATTAAAGAAGTTATTGGTGATGATAATTATGGCAAGATTTTATATGTTAATCATAAAAGTCAAAAATTCAAAATTAATTATCAAACAATTAATTCAAATCTATTTTTTCAAGAACGATTAAACAAATTAAATATTGTTGGTAATAAACAATTAAATGATCATCAAATTATTATTGGCGCTGATATTGCTAAAGAATTAAATATTATTGATCCACAAAATCAAGAAATAAGTATTCAATATGGTAGAAGTGCTAGTAATTCTACTAAATTACAAGTAGTAGGAATTAATCATTCAAGTAATTTTTCAAATCATTATGATTCATTTTTAATAAATAATTCAGTTCAAAATATTATTAATTTAGAAAATCCTACAATGAATGTTTCAGATCCAAATGATCCTATAAATAATGATTCTAAAATTAATAAAGTAAGTGCAACAATTTCTGCTTTTTATATTCAAGACAATGTTGTTAGATCATCAGGTATTGTTTATAATGAATCTTATTCATTGATAGATAATAATGAAGTTATTATTGAAGGTAAAAAAATTAGTAATCAAAATGAAATTTTAGTACCTAATAACCATAATTTAAAAATTAATCAAGAATATTATTTAAATGTAAAAACTAATAATGTTGATAATGCTATAGTTGTTAAAGTCGTAGGAAAATATCAAACTAATTCAACTGATAAAACTAATGATCCAATCAAAATTAATCAAAGTTTAAAAAATTATTTAGAATCTTCACATTTAAAAAATTTACGTTTTTATTTTGATGCTAATTTAATTAAAAATTTAAATCAATTTCAAACAAATTTTCAAAAACAATTAAAAGAAATTAGCCTTTTTTATCAAGTTTCTTTTAATGCAACAGAAGTGATTAAAACTGCTTTAAATCAAAATTCAATCACATTGACTTCATTAGGGTATATTACTTTTGGATTAATTTTATTGTCAATATTTTCTATTATTACTTTTGGCTTTTTATTATCTAATTCTAAAATAAAAGAAATTGGATTATTAAAATCACTAGGAGCTAAAATCAAATTAATTTTTAGTTATCATTTAGGCACTTTTTAAGTGCTTTATTTATTGGCATTACTAGTTCTTTAATTTTAGTATATCCTTTTCTTCAATTATTGAAATTAGCTTTAACTAATTTTTCTAGTAGTTTAAATTTTTCAATTACTGGACTTTATCAAGCAACAGCAATTTTTTGAGGTGTTGTTATTCTTGTTGGTTTAATTATTTATAGTTTAACTGCTATTTATCAATACAAAAAGAACACGATCAAATTACTTAAATAATTATTGATTATCATTCCAAACAAAAGCACATTTTATTTTCAAAATAAAATTAATATTAATTAAATTTCTAGTTATTTTGTTTAATTTAAAAATTTAAACAAAAAAATTCTTATTATTAACATTTAGATTTTAGAATTAGTTTTAATTTAATTGAATTTAAGTTTAGGTGAACAATCAGCAATACTATTAAATAAAAATATTAATCTTATTGATAAAACAAATAATGAAATAAAATTTAATTTATTAAACAAATTTTGAAGTTGTTCTAGTATCTCTAATAAACTATACTAATCCACTTTAATTCTAATAAAATTGCCTATTTAAAAATGATCAATATGATAATAAATTTTAGAAGATTATCAAATTACTGTTATTAAATTTAATTACATTTAATAATTGATTTAAGTTAAGTTAATCTAATTAATGAATGATTATTAAAAAATATCGATTGAATTGATTGCTTAAATTTATTAGTTAATTATTAAAGCATAAAACAATAATTAGATGAATTTAATAAAATACCTTTTTTAATTTTTAATTAATGTGCTAATTGTATTAATAAGCATAAAAGCCTATTCAATAAAACATCTTTTAATTATTTGTTTGATTGATTAAAAAAATCACTGCATGAAACAAAACAGTGATTTTTTTAATGATTAAGATAAAAAGGTAATTTTATTAGTATAAAGGAACTTCTTTAATTACTTTTTTAGTTAATTTAGAAGTAGTTAAATAATTACTGAAACGAATTACATTAACTAAATCATCAGGAGTTAAGTTAGCTGCTTCAGGTAAATCTAAATATGCTCGTGGTAAGTTAAATTCACTAATGAAACCCATGATTTCAAGAATCAATCCTTCTATAGATTGTTTATTATAAAGTTTTTCAGCTAACAACATCGCTCGTTGTTTAAATTCTGATGACATTAATGATGCTTGTTTAAAGTAATTAGGTGCTAACAAAGCTAAATTTTCAGATTTTTTAGAATTAAATTCAGCAGACAATGCTGATTCCAAAAAGTATCAATTTCATTGATTAGGATCTGGTAAGTAAGTTGTACCATCAACAGTACGAACAATAATTACAGCTAATTGATCACAATCATTTTCAGTAATTTTTTTATTTTGATTAATTTTAGTTAAAATTGAATGAACAAATTTAGCATCTTCTGCTAGTTGATCTTGAGTTGCATCAGAAATTTGTCGATCAAAGAAATTTAAAATAATTCGAAAGTAAGTTTCAATTAATGCTTCTTTTAATTTATTAGTGCTTAATTCTAATAAAATTTCAGGATAAAAGAAGGAACAATCAGAATTATCAGAAGGTGTAATTAGTGATAGTAAATCTTTTAAACCAGTAAATTTCTTAGTACCATCATCATCAGTAACGCTGTTAAACAAAACACTAGTTGCATTAACATTATCTTCCATACATACAATAGTTGGAATTGAGAAAACTGCATAGTTAGCATTAGTATAAACTTCATTCGCAGAAAGTGATAAATGACGTAAATTAGGATTAGCTAATTTAACAACTAAAATTTTTGAAAAATCAATTAGTGGTCAAGAACCAAAAGCAATAATTGAATCAATATTATATTCATGACCAAATTTAGCAACATCTCAAACTAATTTTCGGTTAATTCGAGGTTGAATGTTAGTATATTCAACAAAGAAAATACCATTTTTTCTTAAACATTTAATTAATAATTGATAAGTTCGAGTTGTTTGTTGATAATCAGTATCAGTTAGAATTAAAACTTTTTTAGCATTTTTTCTAGCCATTTCTTCTGGCAGATATTTATCAAAAATTTTACTACTAATAACATAATCTGATAAATCAGGAGCAGTTTTTTCAACTGGTACATACTCATCATCACGCTCGATTTTAGTATCTTTAGTTGCAATATATTCTTGTAAATATTGGTGATACAATTCTTCTTCAGTTTTATAAACATAATCAGGTTTGACTCTAACTAAGTTTAATAAATTACTAATAGAAGTAATTTGCGGTTTTTTAATTAACAAATCTAGTTGTTCTTTAGGAACGATACGATGAATTCGATGATTTTTTTCATTGTTAAATTTTAGTAATTCTAAAATTTGCTGTTGTTGAAATAAAAAAGTATTAATTTTATTAGTTTTCTGTTCTGGTTTTTGAACAAATTTAACTATTTCTTTCTGTTCAACTTCAACAGCAGCAAGAATTTCATTTTTAATAGGCTCTTTTTTTAAACTTTTTTTATTTTTTTTAGTAGTTGTGGTAATTGTTTTAGTTCTGTTCATTTACATAAAATTCCATATGAAAATTCAAACGCTTTAATATAAGTGATTTGATTTAAAAGATCATTAACATAAATTTTTAATTTATTAAAAAGACGTTAACTAATTAAAAACCAAAATCAATACATCAATACAGTAGTGATAATTATATTATAAAAATAATTAAAATTGGATATTTAAATTTTGATTTATCTTGATTGAAAATATTAGTTCAATAAAAAATTACTTAGTTGAAAAATATTTATTGATTTCTCTAACAAAATTTTTAGCTTCACTAACAGCATTTTCACCTCTAATAGTGCGTCCAGCAATAAAAATCGCTGGATTACTATTTTTAAAAAACTTAATGTCTTTTGCTGCTAAACCGCCAGTAATCGAAACTTTAAAACCTGCTTGATCCAATTGTTCAATTTTTTCTAAATCAGTTTTAGTTCAATTAACACCAGCTGCTTGAGCATCTCTTGAGCGATGATAAACTACATGTTTAGCACCAGCAGTTTTTCATGCTAATAAATCTTCAGTACTAAATTTTGATGTTAATTCAATTTGAATTTCAGGTTTATGATCATATTTTAATGATTGATCATATGCTGATTTAATTGTATTAGCATCAGCTGCACAAATAACTGTTAGTAAATCTGCTTGAGCATCAAAAGCCATTTTTGCAAAAATACTACCTGCATCAGCAACTTTAAGATCTGCAACAATAATTTTATTGGGAAAAGCAGATTTTAAAAGACTAATTGCTTGTTTACCTACAGCACCAAGTAAAATTGTGCCTACTTCAACAATGTCAATGTATGGTTCAACAATTTTAACTGCTGCAATTGCTTCTTCAATTGTTAGTGTGTCTAAAGCAATTTGTAATAATGGTCTTGATTGGTTTGTTGTACCAATTTTTGTTTTTTTAGTTTTAGTATTTGCTGTTTTTTTATTATTTACTGTTTTTTTCTTAAATTTAATTTTTTCCATAAAATTTTTCCTTAAACATAATACTTAAAAATCTTAAACTATTGATTCATATTTATTAAAGTTTTTAACAAAATTTATCATAATTTTATTAATTGTGATTAATCTAAAAATATTTTAAATCTTTACTAAGGCATAATTTAAATATTTTACTTATTTATAATATAAAAAAATTGATTATATTAAATTAGTTTTGAATTGATTTTCAAATTGATATTTCTAGTTTATGTTTAATTAATTTAACAATTGAAGAAATGGAGGATATATTTAAAATAATGTCTGCTCAAAATCGAAAAAAATTAAATTTTATTCGCACTGTTTTAGGTGATATTAAACCTGAAGAATTGGGGTTTACAAATAGTCATGAACACTTAATTCGTTCTGGTGGAATTGAAGTTCGTGAACATAAAGATTTTTTAATGGATTCAGTAGCAGCAGGAAAAGCTGAATTTCAAGAATGAATCGACAATGGTGGTAAATCATTAGTTTGTTGTGATCCAATTGGTTGTGGTCGTAATGTACCTAAAATGTTAGAAATTGCTAATGCATTCCAAAATAAAGGTCATATTTTAATGTTGACCGGATTTCATAAAGCTCATTTTTATGATACTCGCATTTCATTTTTAGCTGTCACTCCTGTTGATGATGTTGTTGATATGTGCGTTAAAGAAATTGAAGAAGGAATGGATTTGTATTCATATGCTGGACCAGTAGTTAAACGCACCAAACATAAAGCAGGTTTAATTAAAGCTGGTACTGGTTATGCAGCAATTCATCCATTTGAAATGAAGGCTTTAGAAGTGGCTGCGAAGACTCATTTACGTACTGGTTGTCCTGTTTTAGTTCATTGTCAATTAGGTACTATGGCTTTTGAAGCAGCGCAAATTTTAATAAAACATGGAACAGATCCATCAAGTATTGCTTTATGTCATTTAAATAAAAATCCTGATCGTTACTATTATAAAAAAGTATTAGAACTTGGTGTTAATATCTGTTTTGATGGACCAGATCGAGTTAAATATTTTCCTGACAGTGTTTTAGCTGATAACATTCATTGAGTGATTCAACAAAATCCTCAATTTGCTAATCAAATTTTATTATCAATGGATGCTGGGCGTTGTTATTATCAAACTCACTATTCACTTGAACGTGGTGAAGTATTTTCATTAGGTGTTAAATATTTAATTACTCGTTTTATTCCTCTCTTAGAAGAAGTTGGTGTTTCTAA
Source organism: [Mycoplasma] cavipharyngis (assembly GCF_042984175.1). Taxonomy (NCBI): domain Bacteria; kingdom Bacillati; phylum Mycoplasmatota; order Mycoplasmoidales; family Mycoplasmoidaceae; genus Mycoplasmoides; species [Mycoplasma] cavipharyngis. Next base: position 387,569 of record NZ_CP155569.1, read on the forward strand.
AACTGATATTGAAAAATTTATGATTCACAATCCACGTGAATGATTATGTTTTAGAGAACCACAACATTAAATCTAATCAATTATTTAATCAAAAAATTATTTCTAAAAAAATAAGGTATATCTTATGAATGAAAATGACAAAACTGTTAATGGTTTTGATCATGATAATTTAAATGAAGCGATTAATAAACCTAAATCGCGTTTTGGTTTATTTCCTAAAGCTGAAGATAAAATTAAAAAATTACGTAATCAATTTCAAGAATCAAATTTCTATAAATCTTATAGTGGATTTATGAGTAAATATGATAAATATGTTGCGTTATCTTTTTTTATCGCATTTGTTTTGTCATGATTTATCGCCTTTATTGTTATTGGATTAACTAACTCTAAAGGTTTTGGTGAAGCTGCTAGACTAGTATTTAATAATGCTTTAATTGTTAACTTTTTAGGTATTGGCCCAGTACTAATTGCTGTTTTAATTGCTTTAGGTTATCGTTTAGCCAAAAAAAGTTGAAGCCAGGTCTTATTAGGATTTATTAAAGGTTTTATTGGTGTTTTGATTTTAGGAGTTGGAGCAGGGATCTTAATTGGTACAGCTCGTCCTATTTTCTTAGCTCTTGGAGCATTAAACACTAATAGTACAGCTAATGTTGTGCCTTTAGATCCATACTTTGGTCAAACTACAGCTAATAACTTTTTTGGTAATAATGGAATTGGTGGTAGTGAAAACATTACTAGTATTATTTATATTTCACTAGTTTTTGGTTTTGCTTTAAACATTATTTTAGTAGCCCTAAAACGATTTACTAACTTACGTGCTATTTTTGTAACTGGTCATATTATGATTCAGCAATCAGGAATGTTTAGTATTGTTGTTTATTTATTATTTTTAGCTAATGGAATTACAGGTAGTGGTGCTTTTTGAGGTACTGCTGTTTTGGCTGGTTTAGCTGTTGGAACATATTGAGCATATGGTTCATCATTAAGTTATTATGCTACTAATAAAGTAACTGATAATGCTGGGTTTGCTGTTGGTCACCAACAAATGATCGCAATTGCAATTGCTTATAAAATTGGTAAATATTTTGGTCGTCCAGAAAAAGATGCAGAAAACTTAAGATTACCAAAATTTTTAAGAATTTTTGAAGATAACATTTTCACTCAAGCATTAATTATTTTTTCATTATTTTTAATTTTTGTTTTGGTAATTCAATATTCTGCTCCAAATGAAGCTCAAAAATTTTGAATTTTTAAAGATGGTACATATCAAACCAATACTGCTGCTAATTTCACTGTTAATACTCAAAGTGGTAATTTAAGTCAATGATCTGCTGGTGGTGGTGTATTTTGGTTTTATGGTTTTCTATTTGGTATTTTTAAAATTGTTGGTTCAATTTTAATTATTGTTTATGGTGTTAGAATGTTTGTTACTGAATTGCAAGAATCATTCTTAGGAATTAGTAGTCGTTTAATTCCTGATGCTACTGTTGGGGTTGATATTGCTGCTACTTTTGGTTATTCACAAACTTCTGTAACTATTGGTTTTATTGCTGGTACTATTGGTCAATTTGTTGCAGTTGCAATTTTATATGGTATTTCTTTAGCATTCCCATTATCAAGTAGAACTAATTTCCCAATTGTTTTACCTATTTTTATTACTCTATTCTTCAATTCTGGTGCAGTTGGTATTTATGCTAATAAATCAGGTGGATTAGTTGCAGCAATTGTTGTGCCAATTATTTTTGCTTTATTAGAAATTTTAGTTATTACTTTAGGTATTTCTTCAATTAATAGTTTCTTTGGTGCAATCAGTAATAAACCAACTACTGCTCCTTCACCATTTCAAATTGGTTATAATGGCATGGCTGATCCTAATTTCTTCTTTGGTGGTTTATTTGCTTTAGTTGGTTTAAATGGTCAATTTGGTTTCTTATTAATTGTGTTATGAGTAATTATTTTATTATTCTTATCACAAATTATTAAATACCATGATGATACAGAACAAACTTATTTGTACAAAAAATATCAAAAATTAGCTGATACTTTATCAATTAAAAATTGAAAACAAATGAAAAAATTAAATCCTAGACAATTAAATTAATTGTTTAAATTAATATTTTCACATTATCTTACTTAAACTTTTATTAATTTACTAGAAGATTTGATTTCTTGTTATTAATAAAAGTTTTTTATTAAAAGAAGAGAGTTTTATGAATTCTAATTTACAAAAAACTTTTAGTGCTATTTTAAAAGACAATAATACAGTTGCATTACAACAAACAGCAACTGATTGAAAAGACGCAATTAATCAAGTGGTCCAATTATTAGTTAATGCTAAATTAGCAACAAAAGAATATGCAGAAAAAATTATTATGGCAACTGAAGAGTTAGGACCATATTATATTGTTGCTGATCATGTAGCAATGCCACATGCTCAACCAAGTGAAGCCAATTTAGATAATGGTTTTGCTCTATTAACTTTAAAAGAATCAGTTAAATTCGGTGATGAACCAATTAAAGTTTTAATTTGTTTATCTTCAATTACTGCTGATTTTCACACAGCATGTGCTTTACCACAAATTGCCGCTTTATTTGATGATTTAGATATGGGTAATAAAATCGCTCAATGTCAAACGTTTAATGAACTTTATCGTTTAATTGATCAAATTGATTTTCAAAAATATTTAAACTAACAATGATTCTTACTAAACTAGGTTTATATGAAAAAGCCTTACATGATGATTTGACATTAGAACAAAAAGTTTTATTAGCCAAAACTGCTAAATTTGATTTTTTGGAATTGTCAATTGATGAATCAATTCAACGTTTAAAACGTTTAGAATGAGATGATCAGAAATGATTGAAACTAAAAAAATTTTTAGACCAAAATAATTTTTACTTTAATTCATTGTGTCTTTCAGCCCATCGAAAATATCCTTTAGGTAGTACTGATGCAACAATTAGACAAAAAAGTTTAACAATTTTTCAACAAGCTTTACATATTTGTCAATTATTAGACATTAAAATTATTCAATTAGCAGGTTATGATGTTTATTATGAAACTTCATCAGCACAAACAAAAGCTTTGTTTGCTGAAAACTTAAAAATAATTACTAGTCTAGCAGCAAGTGCTAATATTCAATTAGGAATTGAAACAATGGATACACCTTTTTTAGGAACAGCAACTAAAGTGCGTTATTATGTTGATTTAATTAATTCACCATACTTACAAATTTATCCTGATTTAGGTAATTTGTTTCAATGAACTAATGATCCTGAAAATGATTTAATTAATAATATTGATCATTTTCTTCAAGTTCATATTAAAGCAACATTACCAAATGTTTTTCGTGATTTAGCATGAGAGCAAAGTAATGTTCCCTTTATTAAATTATTATCAATTTTAGCTAAAAATGGTTATCAAAAAAATTTTTTAGTAGAAATGTGAGCACCAAAAAATCAAATTTTTGATTATCAAAAGGAGTTAGAACGTTTGAATTATGCTTATCAGTTTGTTAGTGATAAATTAATTCAATCAGGATATCAATTATGCTTGAAAACTTAAAAAAACAAGTTTATGAAACTAATATGGCATTAGTAAAACATGGATTAGTCGTTTTAACATGAGGTAATGCTTCAGCTTATGATGATGCGACTGGTTATGTTGTGATTAAACCAAGTGGTGTTAGTTATGATGTAATGACACCTGAAGATATGGTAGTAGTAGATTTAGATGGTAAGATCATTGAAGGGACATTAAATCCTTCATCAGATACGCCAACTCATTTAGCCTTATATAGAAAATGAAATCAAAAAATTAAAGCGATTATTCACACACATTCAACTAATGCAACCGCTTTTGCTCAAGCAATGAAACCAATTCCTTGTTTAGGCACAACTCATGCAGATGTCTTTTATGGATCAGTATTGGTAACAAGAATTTTAACTGAAAATGAAATTGCTAATAATTATGAGTTGAATACAGCAATTGTAATTTTAGAAACATTTGCTAATATTGATCCATTAGCTATTCCTGCTATTTTAGTTGCTAATCATGGTCCATTTTGTTGGGGATCAAATTTAAAACAAGCACTAAATACAGCAGTCACTCTTGAAGCAGTTGCTGAAATGAGTTGAAAAACAACTTTAATTAATCCAGACATTAAACCAATTAGTCAATACATTCAAGACAAACATTATTTTCGCAAACATGGTCCTAATGCTTATTATGGACAAAAAAAGCAATAATAATGATTTAATCAAATTAAAATTAGATTTATTAGTTATTCAATTTAAAATAAAATTAAATTGTTCAATACAATTATTAAAAAAATAGGAGTTTATAATGCATATTATTGTCGCTTGTGGTGCTGGAATGGGAACTTCAATGTTAATTCGTTTAAAAGTTGAGAAAATTTTACGTGATAAAAATATTTCTGGTAAAGTAGAAGCCTTATCAGTTGGTCAAGCAAAACCAATGACTAATACAGCTGATTTAATTATTACGCAAAATCATTTAATTAATCAATTTGATGGTACTCGTAAGGCTAAAATTGTTGGCATTAAAAATGCAACTAGTGAAAAAGAAATTAGTGAAGCACTAGAAACATTTTTAAAGTCCCGAAAATAACTTTTAGATAATTATTTCAAATAAAAAACCATGCTTGTGATTTAAACAACAAGCATGGTTTTATTATTGCTACATTAAAAAAATGGCAGGGGTAGCAGGATTCGAACCCACAGCACGCGGTTTTGAAGACCGCTGTTCTACCGTTGAACTATACCCCTATTAATGGCGGAATAGACAGGATTCGAACCTGCGCGCAGGTTGATAGACCTACCTAAAAGCTTTCCAAGCCTTCCCCTTCAGCCACTTGGGTACTATTCCATAATTTTTCAATTCAATTATCAATTTTATACTAAAAAATTATTTAATAAAGATTTTTAGTAAATCATTTAAAGTTTTAACTTTTAATAATTCTTCATCTTCAGCTTGATAATTAAGTGCTTTTTCAATATCAGTAATAATTGCAAAAGCTAAAAGACTATCAATTTGCAGATCTCGAATTGGTCAATTTAGTTTATCAGTAGTAATTTTAATATGATAATTACGTTTTTCTAATGATTTTTCAATAAATTTAATTAGTTCGTCTTTTGACATAAATGGTTCAATTTAAATCATGAAATTGATTTGAAAATGATCATAATATTTTTTTTGAGCATCAATTTGATCATTTCATTGGGCAACAACATCAACTGAAAGATCTAAATTATTAATTTTAAAATATATTTTACCATGAAATTCAGATGATGTTACTAAACCCTTTTGATTAGCTAAAATCGCATTATGAACGATTTCTTTTAAAATTGGTTGAATTTTTTCTTCATCAATTTGATAAACAACATTATTATAAACATTATGATAACTTAATGCTTCTAATAATTTTTCTTTTTGATTAAAATCATTAATTAAACTAATGCGATCAACTGATTGTAAATCTAGTTCTTGACTGACTGGATTAGTGTCATTAGAAGTAATTGGTTGATCATTCTGATTTTTTTGATGATCATTATTAATATTAATTTGTGGCTTTTTTTGCTGATAAATTAAATAACCACTAACAATTGATGTTGCTGCTAAAATAGCAGTTAGACTAGTAACAAAAATTTTTTTAACTTTAGGTTTTAATACCATTAGAATTCGATCCTTTTATAATTAAATAATTGTTTTTGACTTGGTTTTCAATTAAGTGATTTTAAATTGACTAAATTATTTTGTTTTTTAGTAATTAAAAAATCAGTTTGAAACTGAAAATTATCTTCAAGATTTAAAAATACTCTAGCCCCTTTAATTGTAAAATAAAGACTAGTTCTAATTGCACCCTTACTTTTATAAGGAATAAAAATACCATTAACACCATTATTATGAGCAATTTCTAAAACATCATTTTCAAAAATTGTTTTTCTTTTAAAACTAATATTTACAATTGTTTTAGTAGGATTAAAACTAATTAAAAGATCATCATTTTTAATTTCTAATGTTTTTTCACTTCTTGTTTTTGCAACATAATAATCAACTAAACTACTAATTTGATTAATTTGAATGATTTGATTATTTAAACTTTGTATGGTAATTAATTTTTTAATTGGTGAATTAACGATATATTGTTTATCTTCTAAAACAACATTAAATGAAGAATATTGATAATTATTAAAATTAGTATTTTTATAAATTGTTCAATCAGTCAACACTTTTAGTTGATATTCATTTTGTAAGTTTTGTTTTTTCAAATCATAACTATTAGTGTATGGAAAAGAAAAATTTTGAACTGCATTATGCATGTTTTTCAAAAAACGATCGAATTGATCATCATTAATCTTTTTTTCTTCTAATGGCACTTTAGTTAATGCGCGATGATCAATATCAAAATTTAATCATCCTGAAATTAGACGATTTTTCATTAAACTATCAAAATATTTATCATCACTTAAAATGACATTAAAACTTGATTTATAAAGATAACATTTTAAGTTAGAATGATTTGATGATCCAAAATCATCAGAACAACTACGCAAATAAGTTAAATAATTATTTTCAATTCTTTTATTAGGAAAATTAACATTGTATTTTAAAGTATTAGGCGGGAATTTAAAATCAGCTAGAATTTTAAATTGCGCATCAACTTTTCATTGATATTCAGCACTTTGAAACTTTAGTTGATAATCTTCAATAATAAATTTATCTTGATTTAAATAATAGACTTGATTCATTTTTTAGTTTTTTTTAATAAAAATCTTATTGTTTTTAGAATTCAATTAAATGATTTTTAATTATTTAGTTTTAATCTATATATTTAATTATTAAGAAAAAGTGAAAAAGCAGATTTTTTATCAAATCTTTTTTAATTTAATCATTTTGATTTAATTAATAAAAAAACTTAGACTTTGTTTTTTAAAAAAACATCATCTAAGTTGATTTTTTTAGTTTAGTTGGATTTAAATTTTTAATTTGTTTAAAACATTGATTAAACAATTGGCTTAATTAGAATAAAAATTATGATTTAATATCAGGGAAAACAAATCGTTGTTTTTCAATTAATTCAACAATTACTGCTTCAGTGGTAATTAATGTTGTAGCAACACTAATTGCTTTAGCTAATGCTGTTTTTGCAGCAACTAAAGGATCAATAATCAATTGTTCTCAAGCATTATTTCAAGATTTATTGAAAACATCAAAATATTGATCATTTGCTGGTGAATATAACTGTTTTAAGAAATAAGGATCAATTGAAGCGTTTTTTAAAATTTGTTGTGCAGGAGCTTTTAGAGCATCAGTAATAACTGCTAATCCATCTTGAAAATTAGCTTGATCAGCATATTCTTTAACTAAACTTTCAGCAACATAATAAAGTCCCATTCCTGCTCCTGGAATAATTCCATGTTTAACAGCATGAGCAGTAGCATTTAAAGCATCTTCAATCCGATATTTTTTTTCTTGTTGTTCAATTTCAGTTTGACCACCAATTTTAATTAAAGCAATTTTTGCTTCTAATGCAGCAATCCGATTTTCTAAATTATTATATTCAACATCTTTAAGTTGATACTGATCTTTTTGTGATTTTAATTGATCTAAATAATGATTAAAATTAGTTTTATCTTCTAGTTGGTGAATAATTGTTGTTTTATCTTGATTAATTTTGATTTGTTGTACTACTGCCAAATCATCTCAAGTTAGTTGGTTTAATTGACTTTCAGAATAATATGATTTTTGATTAATTACTATTGCTAAATCTTCTAATAAAGCATTGGTATTAGAAAAATAATTTTTAGGTTTAATAGCAATTACATTTAAAATTTTTTTTAATTTATTAATTGCTAAAAGTGAGATTATTTCATCACTAAAATTTTGAGCAATTAAAACTAGTGGTGTTTTATTTTGGTTTGCTGCTTCTAAAATTTTAACAATTGCTTTTAATGAATTTAATTTCTCATTAAAAACTAAAACTTTAACATGATGCCAATTGATTTCAGGTTTAGTTAAATCATCTAACATATATCTTGATAAATAACCACCATTAAATTCAAAACCTTCACCTACTTCTAAATGAGAATTAAAAGTTTGTGAATCTTCAATTTTGATAATACCATCATTACTAACAGTTTCATAAGCCTTACCAATTAATTTAGCAATTTTAGGATTGTTTGATGCAATTTTAGCTACTGCAACAATTTCTTGATTAGTTGTTAGTGGTCGTGATAATTGAGTTAATTTTTCAATTGCAACATTACTAAGAGTTTGAATTGCATCTTTTAGAGCAATTGGATCAACTCCTTTTTCAATTAATTTAAAAGACTGATTAATAATTGTTTGAGTTAAAATGATTGCAGTTGTAGTTCCATCACCAGCATCAGTATTGGTCGCTTCAGCTACTTGTTTAATCATACTAGCACCAATATTTTCAATCGGATCAACTAAATTAATATCTTTAGCAATTGTTACTCCATCATTAACAATTAAAGGTGTTAACTGGTTTTTTTGTTGCAAAATAATATTGCGTCCTAATGGTCCTGCTGTTACTGCAATTGTATCAGCAACCAAATTCAGACCAGTTAAAATTTTTGAACGAGCTTCTGAAGAACGTAAAATGATTTTAGCCATAATTTTTATTGAGTTATTTTCTTTTTAGTTAATAAATATAAATTATCAAAAATTGCAGCAACAGTCATAGGACCAACACCATTAGGTACAGGTGAATAAGCTTGACAGTGATTTAATAAACTGTTTCTAGGAACATCACCAACTAATTTTTTTTGATGATCAAAATTAATCGAAACATCAATAACTACTGCATGTTTAGCAACTAAATTAGGTGTTAAAAAATTAGTTTTACCTACACCAGTAATAATAATATCTGCTGTTGATGTATATTCAATTAAGTTTTTAGTTCGACTATGACAAATACTAACAGTAGCATCTAATGCTAATAACATTGCTGCTAATGGTTTGCCAACAATATTACTACGATTAATAATAACAATTTTTTTTCCTTGACAATCAATTTGATAATGATTTAACAATTTAATAATTCCTTTTGGTGTACAAGGAACAACTTCTTCTAAAGGATTAAATTTTTTTGTGTTTCAAATTTTAGCAGTTGTTGCTACACTTAAACCATCAACATCATATGTTGTTTTTAAAGTTTGTAAAACTTTAATTTCATTAATTTGTTCAGGTAATGGTAATTGGATTAATATTCCATCATAAAGATCATTATTTTGTAAATCATTGATTAAATTAATTAATTGATCTTGTGAATAATTAGCGTTAAATTTTAAATGTTCAGCAATAACATTAACTTTTTTAGCAATATTTAATTTATTTTTAATATAAGTTGATGATGCTAAATTATCACCAATTTGAATAATGCCTAAACGTGGTTGTCTTTTTAATGCTAAGATTTTATTTTTAATATCTTCAATCCAAGCATCAGCAGCAACACGACCATTTAAAACGATTGTATTAATTTTATGATCCATTTTTAAAACGTTTTTATTCTAATTTAATCTAATTGATTATCATTCAGTTGGACCATATAATTTTAACTAAAAATTTTAATAATTAAAATTCAATCGTTTTTAACATATTAATAAAGCAAGAAAAATTTATCTTGTTAATTAAGTTTTTAGATATAATTCAAAGTAAGTTGATTACTAATGCAAGAGATATAAAACAATTTAATTAGTTTTTATTAATCTTGTAACTATTTTAAAAAATCAACAGAATGAATGATGATTAAATTTTCTCAATCAAAAACTAGAAGATGATTATTAGTTGGAGTTATTGCAACTTTATTTTTGTCTGCTTGTTCATCTAATAACAATAATAATGATTCAAATTTACCAAATTTACCACCAGCATTTGATTGATTATCTAATTCTTCTGCAGAAGATTTATTTTGAAAAAATTGAAAAAATTTAGTTCCACGAATTGGAAACGATTTGAAAACTACAACTAATCATTTAAGTTCAGTTTTAAAATCAAATGATCAGACTGATTTTAGTTTTCCTAATTATAGTAATACTGATCTTGAATTGTTTGAATATCTCAATTCACGTTCAATTGGGATTTTAACAAGAGTTAATGGAAAAACTAATTATGGTACAGGTTGAATTCTAGGTGCAGCTACTGAAACAACTAAAAATAATAAAAACGAAAATAGTTATTATCTTCTAACTTCATCTAGTATTGCTAATAATTTCAATCAAAAAAGAAATAGTAGTATGAACTATTATCGTTTTACTTTTAGTCCTTTTTTTGAAAAATATTTACTGCATAAAGAATATCCAGGAATTAATAGTTTATCAGGGTTGAATAATAATTCTTTACGTTCATTGCGTGGCTTTAATCAATTAGAACCAAAAGATTATTATCAATTAGGTTTTGCTTCTAATCAATTTCATTGAAATGCTACTGAATTAAAAACAAAAAAAATTACTGGTTTTAAATATGATTCAGTTGATCAACAATCTAAAACTCAAGAAACAATAACTACTGAAACTAGTGAGTATCAAAATCAAAAATTAGCATTAAATTTTTCAGTTATTAAAGTTGATTTTAATGACGCTTATCAAACTGCTGTTGCTTTAGAAGATCAAGGTTTATTAAATTATTTAAGTTATTTAAGAGAATATGTTGCTAAAAATAATGATGATAGTTATTTTAATAGTGATCAAGGCGAAAAAGATATTTCTAATTCAAACAATTATTTAGTTGCTTATCCAACAATTAATCAAAATGCGATTAAATCAGTAGCAGCATTAAATTTAAAAGTTAATAAATTAAGTTTTAATGAAGTTGTTATTGATCCTAAAAGTAGTGAAACAACTGATTCACATTTAAGTATTAATTCAACTAATAATTCTTCATTTGCTACAAAATATTTTAATCCTAGTCTTGATTATAGTATTAGTAATTTAGTTTCAGATGAAGGCTTGGGTGGTTCAGTTTTAGTTCGTTATGATCCTAATAATTCAGATTTAAAGCAAAAATTTAGTTTAGTTGGAATTGATCGACTTAAATTTAATGTTTCAAATTCTAATCCCATTTCATATTTTAGTCGTTTTATTGTTAAAGGAATTTATGATCCAATTGGAATGACAACTAATAAAAACGATCCTAATCCTAAAACTGATCATAGTTTGTGTAATTATATCAATCAACAAGTTAGACGAAATCCTAATTTACGCAAATTAAGTTATTGTTAGTTTTCTAATGATTTATGGTAAAATTTTATAAAATAGTTTATATTTTTTCGATTGTGATACAATTATCACGTTCACTTTAATTTATTGAAAGGATGGTAATTTTATTAAATGAATTATCCTTATTCAAATAGCACTAATGCTAAAACTTCTTTTAGTTTTCAAGATGTTATTAACATTAAAACTGAAAGTAAAGTTGCAAAATTTATTTTAAAAGCTTTTTTTAGAGCTTCATTTATTTTTTTAATTTTTGGAGTTGTTACTGCTTTTAGTAGTTGAGGTGTTAGTGTTTTTTTTGTTAATACTATACAAAAAAATCCTAATTTTGCTACTAGTAGTGGTTTAATTATCTTTTTTATCATTTTAATTGCCATGATGTTTGCTTATACGTTTACTTATAGTAAGTGAGCATCTAATGTAGCCAATGCATCTAAAGCTGTAATTGTTACTTCAGTTTTATTTGCTTCATTTATGTATTTATTTTTATTGTCTTCACTAATTGGTGTTTTATCAGTAGTTGATATCGCCAGAGGTGGAGCAATAAGTCTTGATAATTTAAATCAACAGTTATTAATTAATGTTCTACGTACCACATCAACAGTTTTTGTTGGTGGTTGATTAGCATATTTAATTCCTGCAGCAATTGGTTATTTTCTAAAAAACCAAAAAATTGTTAAAAATATTGCTTTTGTGATTACTGTTGCTTCAGTTTTACTTTTCATTTTACTAACTGTTAACTTTGTTTTATGAATTGTGTCTGGTAATTTGCGTACTAATAGAATAGTTGATTTAATCTTTTTTGCATTATTTTCGATTATTACTTTTCTAATGCCAATCGTTACCATCTTTCGTTTTAAAAAAGTTGCCCAACAAATCGATTATAATGATCAATTGTTATTAAAACGTTGAAATTTTTTCATGAGTTTTAACATTTTTGTTGAATTATTAAATATGGTTTATTTAGTTTTAAACATTTTGTATCGTTTACGCGGTTAATTTCTTTAATTAATTAATAAAATTATTTATAATAATAACTAAAACAGTAATCTTAATTTACTGTTTTTCTTTTTGAATCAATTTTAATTAATTAATTTTTGCTGCTAATTGATTAAAAAAAGATTATTTTTGGTATTAATTATTTATTTTTATCAACTAAAAAAGATAAAATTGATAATAGATTAATCTGAAAATATTAAGGACTTTGAAAAATTAATGAATTTACGTAAAATCATTCCTCTAAAGCATGTTAAAGATGCTGAGTTTAATTTAGATTCCAACGATTTTAGTGTTACTGCTAAATTCAGTAGTTATGATTCTTATAATTTAGCCAAAATTGCTGAACTTTTAAACCAAAATGTTGATGTTCAAATGACAATTAACTGACCTAGTTCTAAACCAACACTTTTTCAACAAACTGCTAATAATGCTTTAGATGAACTACAATGTCAATATACAGTTGGTAGAATTTATCGAAATTCTAACCAAATGAAAAGTATTCTATCATCTAAACAACTAAATTCTGATCATCGCGCACAATTAGAAGCAGAATTATCTAATTTAATTATTGATAATGCTCAATTAGGGATTGAATTTCAAAAATTAGTTGGAACTCATAACACTCAAGCTCAAGCCAATTTAGAATTAGCATTTGTTGAATATAAAAATAAAAAACCAAAAATTTTTACTGATGCAGAAATTAAAGCTCAAGCTGATTTAATTAGAACTAAACGCAAAGCAGCAATTGATCATGAAGTTGCTGCAATTGAACGCAATCAAAAATTAATTTTTAATGGTTTTGTTTTAAATACTAAAACTTTAGATAAGTTAAAAGATCGTAATGTAATTAATTTAACAAAATTAGATGATCCTAAAAAACAATTATTAATTCAAGCAACTGAAGATACTAATCAAAATGATCTTGCATTAATTAATTCTGATCAACCATCACTAAATTCTATAAATTCAAATCCTGAAATTGAAATCATTGAAAAATAATTAATTTCAAAAAAGATTAATCTTATGGCTGATTTTAAAAATGATTCTAAAAAAAATCTATGATTGTTTTTAGTGAAAAAATGATTAAGAATTGAAGATAGTAATAAAACCAATAATTTAATTGTTATTAGTGATTATAAAATCAGTAAGAAGAAGCAATGATTGTTAGCAATACTAACTTTAGTAGCAATTATTGCATTAATTATGATGATTTTAGTAGTGATTCAACAAATATAAAAATAAATTCAAATTATTTTTAAATTTATTAATTAAATATTTATCTTATACCTTATATATCAAGAACAGAGAAATTAGTTAAGTTTTTCTGTTCTTTTTATTTTTTAACCTAAATTTAGATTAAATATTTTATTAAATTATCAATTATTAATATATAATATTTAACCGTATGTATCAATGATACACCAAAAGCAGTTGTATTTTTCAAAGACCAAAGTCATTATTTTCACATAGGTTTTTAATAAAAAAATTATTGTTTTTGAAATATTTTATTGCAGCATTTTTTGATTTAAATTTTTAAAAAATGATTAGTTGCAATTTAGTTAATTTATCATAAAAATTAAGATTGTTTTATTAGAGTATGAACGAAATTCGTATTAAGTTAATCTCATATGATTATCGCTTATTAGATCAATGAGTAAAAAAAATTGTTGAAATTACTAAAGAAAATAATGCCTCAGTTAAAGGACCGATTCCTTTGCCAACCAAAAAAGAAGTTTGAACCTTTCAAAGATCACCACATGTTAATAAACCATCAATGGAACAATTTGAACGTCGTACTCACAAACGATTAATTGTTTTAACTAACTTTAATAATGATGTAATGGTTGCAATCCAAAAATTAGTCTTGCCAGCTGATTTAGAAGTTAATTTTGAAATTAAATAAGAAGAAAGCAATTTTAGAAAATGAAAGCAATAATTGGTACTAAAGTTGGCATGAGTCAAATTTTTAGTCATGATGGAATATTAATTCCTATAACTGCAATTCATGTCGCTGATAATTGTGTTGTTGCAGTCAAAACTCAAGCAAAACATGGATATGATGCTGTTGTTGTTGGCTATGGTGAAATTCGTGATAAATTAGTAAGCAAACCAGTTCAAGGTCAATTTAAAAAAAATAATTTGCCACTAAAACGTCATTTAATTGAATTACGTGGGTTAACTGGTTATCAAGTTAATGATGTTCTAAAGTTAACTGATCTTTTTAAAATTGGTGATTTTGTTGATATTCAAGCAAAATCTAAAGGACATGGTTTTACTGGTGCAATTAAATTATGAAACTTTTCAGTAGGTGCTAGATCGCATGGTGCAGGATGACCTCATCGATATCAAGGTTCATTAACTGCTGGTAGAGGTGGTGCTAGTGCTCAACGAGTTTGAAAAGGTAAAAAAATGGCTGGTAGATATGGTAATGAACTAGTATCAATCATCAATTTAGAAATTGTTAACATTGATCTTGAACATAATTTATTAATGGTTAAAGGTGCAATCCCAGGACATAAAAAGGGTTTAGTACGAATTAAAACTACTACTAGAGCTAAAAAAGCAACTGCAACTCCTTTTAAAATGTTTGAACGAAATTCTTCAAACAAACAAACTGATGCAATCATAAAGGAGGTTAAATAAAGATAAATATGAACGCTTTAAAAATCATTGATTTACTTGCAAATCCAATTGGTGAATTTAAGTTAAGTCAAGAATTGTTAAATCATGAAACAATTCATCATCAATCTTTATTTGATTCAGTTTTATTAGAACAAGCAGCACAACGACAAGGAACTCATTCAACTAAAACTAAAGCTGAAGTTTCAGGAACTGGTAAAAAACCTTTTGAACAAAAACATTCAGGAAACGCACGACAAGGTTCAAAAAGAAACCCGCATTTTGTTGGTGGTGGTGTTGCTTTTGGTCCTAAACCAAACCGTAATTACACTAAAATTATGAACCGCAAAGTTTATAGTTTGGCTTATTTATCAGCTTTAAGTCGAATTATTTTAGATCAAAAAATTACTTTATTAACTAATGATGCTTTAAATGATAGTCTACCCAAAACTAAAGTAATTGCTAATTTGTTATATAGTTTAAATTTAAATGATAAAAAAATTTTATTAATTGTTAATGATGATAATCCTAATTTATTTTTAGCAGCAAGAAATTTAAAACATCTCATTGTCAAATTTGCTTCAAGTGTTTCAGTACGTGATTTGTTAAATAATTATTATGTTATTGCTCAAGTTAATAGTTTTGAATTAATTTTACATGCACGAATTAATATCAAAACTACAATTAACTATATTGAACCAAGTGTTCATCACAGTCAAGAAGAAAGTAAATAATTATGGATTTAACAAATATTATTTTAAGACCAATTAATACTGAAAAATCTTATTTAATTCGTAATAAAAATAATCAATATGCTTTTTCTGTTGCAACTAAAGCAACTAAGTCACAAATTCGTGCTGCTTTTAAAGCAATTTTTAGTGTTGATCCAATTGCAGTTAATACCATTTTACGTAAACCCCAACCTACACGATTTATGGCAAAAAATCGTCAAGGAAAAACTAAACTAATCAAAATTGCTTATATTTCTGTTGCTAAAGAGATTAAATTATTTGAAGATCAAACTGATAGTCAAACAGTTAATGATCTTAATGATAATAATCAATTAAAAACTACAGAAGTAAGTGAAGTTGATCCTAAAAATGAGGCGCAATAATTATGGCAATTAAAACAATAAAACCCCGCAGTAGTGGTCGCAGAGTGATTCAATTAGTTGATTATAAAAAAATCTTAACAACTAAGAAACCTGAAAAAAGTTTAGTCACTAGTTTAAAAAAAGTTGGTGGTCGTAATAACACAGGTAAAATTACAACACGACATCATGGTGGTGGACATAAACGAAAATATCGTGAAATTGATTTTTCATACAATAAAACTAATATTCCAGCAACAATTAAAACAATTGAATATGATCCTAATCGTACCGCTTTTATTTCTTTAGTGGCATATCAAGATGGAACTAAACGTTATGTTTTAAACTCTGATGGCTTAAAAGTTGGTGATGTTATTGTTTCTGGTTATGAAAATATTGATATTAAACCAGGTAATTGTTTACCATTAGGACAAATTCCTGAAGGTACTTTTATTCACAGTATTGAACTAACTCCTAAAAAAGGAGCACAATTAGTGCGTGCAGCAGGTTCACAAGCTCAAGTTTTAGGTCGTGATGAAACTAATAAATATGTTCTTGTGAAATTACCATCTAATGAAGTACGAAAATTTTTATTAAATTGTCGCGCAATAATTGGTCGAGTATCTAATTTAGATCATAATTTAGTTAATTTAGGTAAAGCTGGTGCTTCAAGAAGATTAGGAATTCGTCCAACTGTTAGAGGTTCAGCAATGAATCCTAATGATCACATTCATGGTGGTGGTGAAGGTCGAAGCCCGATTGGTCGAAAGCAACCACGAACTCCTTGAGGTAAACCACATATGGGTGTTAAAACACGGTTGAAAAAGAAACCATCCAATTCTTTAATTGTTAAATCACGCCACGCTAAATCAAAACGTAAATAAAAATAATAAGGAAATAGTTTTATATAAATGTCAAGAAGTAGTAAAAAAGGTCTTTTTGTAGAACCTAGTTTATTAAAAAAAGCAATTAATATGCAAAAAGCTGAAAAGAAAAAACCAATTAAAACTTGATCACGACGCAGTACAATTTATCCTGAATTTGTTGGTTTAAATTTCGAAGTTCACAATGGTCGATCATTTGCTAAGTTTTATGTAACTGAACATATGGTAGGTCATAAATTAGGTGAATTTGCTCCAACTCGAGTTTTTAAAAACCATACATTAGCTAAAACTAAAAAATAATTTAAGAAAGAAGAAAAATTAATTTATGCTTGCTAAAGCAATTCAACGTAATGTGCGAGTTTCAGCTAAAAAAGCAACATTAGTATGTGCATTGATTCGAAATCAAAACGTTAAAGAAGCATTTAAAATTTTGGATCATAGTCAACAAAAAACAGCTACTTTTCTTAAAAAACTTTTAGGTTCAGCTGTTGCTAATGCTGTTAATAATCATGCTATGAATGGGAATGATTTATATGTTTATTCAGTTGTTGCTAATCAAGGTCCAACTTATAAAAGAAACATGCCACGAGCAAAAGGACGTAGTGATATAATGCGTAAACGTTCAAGTCATTTAGAAGTAATCGTTTCAGATAATCCTAATGAAAAAACAGAAAGTAATAAAAAATTGTTAAAACCTAGAGCACACCAACATAAATATCAAAAAGATCAGTTAGCTCAAAAAGCAATTGTTGTTGAAAAAACAGTTGTTAATACTAATAAGGAGGTGAAATAAAATGGGTCAAAAGGTTAGTCCAAACGGTTTAAGATTTGGTATTAATAAACAATGAATTTCCCGTTGAAATGCTTCTAGTGATCAACAGACTGCACAATGATTAGTTGAAGATGAAAAAGTTCGTTTATATTTTGCTAAAAGATATAAAAATGCTGCAATTGAACGAGTTGAAATTGAACGAATTCTTGATTCAAAAAATCTGCAACAATTTTTTGCTTATGTTTATGCTGTACAAATTGGTGTTTTATTAGGCCGAGCTAAAAACCTTGATGGGATTGAGCGTGATTTAAAACGAATTGTTGGACGAAAAACGATTGTTAAAGTAATTGTCAAACCTGTTCCTAATCCAGCAGTTAGTGCACAATTAATTGCCCGTGAAATTGCTGATGCAATTCAAAATCGGATTTCATTTCGTAGTGCTCAAAAATCAGGAATTAAAAAAGCGATGAATGGTGGTGCTAAAGGAATTAAAACTCGAGTTTCTGGGCGTTTAGGTGGTGCTGAAATTGCTCGTGATGAAGGTTATTCAGAAGGAATTGTGCCACTATCAACCCTAAGAGCTGATATTGATTATGCTTTTGAAATTGCCAAAACCACTTATGGGGTAATTGGAGTTAAAGTTTGAATTAATCGTGGTTTATACTTTGGTAAAGGTTTTATGCCACAACCTGCACCAGTTGCAAAAGCACATCGCACTAACCGTCATGATCGTCGTAGCAGTCATCACTCTAATCGTCCAGTAGTGCAAACCCAAGCAACCCAATCTGAAGTTGGATTTGTTGAACAAAAAGGATAATAAATAGGAATTTGATAATATGTTGCAACCTAAAAGAGTTAAATATCGCAAGCCTCATAAAGTTAGTTTTAATGGACCTGCTAAAGGTAATTCCTATGTTGTTTTTGGTAGTTATGGTTTAGCAGCTGTTTCTGGTGCTTGAATTAGTGCTAGACAAATTGAAGCTGCTAGAATTGTGATTTCTAAAAAAATGGGTAAAACTGGCAAAATGTGAATCCGGATTTTTCCTCATATGTCATTAACTAAAAAACCTTTAGAAGTTCGTATGGGATCTGGTAAAGGAGCGCCTGATCATTTTGTTGCTGTAGTTAAACAAGATACAATTATGTTTGAAGTTGATGGTTTATCAGAAGAAGTTGCTAAATTAGCTCTAAAACTAGTTGGAAATAAATTACCAATTAAAACAAAAATTGTCCAAAGAAATCATAAATTAAACACAACTAGTCTAGCAGAGGTGAAACAATAATGTTAATTAAAGATCTACGTCAAAAGAAAGATGATGAATTAAAACTATTAGTTGTTCAATTACGAATTCAATTAATGGAAAATCGTTTTCAAGCTGCTCAAGGACAATTAACTAAAACGCATTTAATCAAAGAAATTCGTAAATTAATTGCTCGTGTTCTTACTGTTTTACATGAACGAAATTTGCGAATGGATACTAAAGATTATCACCGTTTTAATCAAATGATTATTGCTGAAAATCAAAAGGCTCAAGCAGCAGTTGGTGAAGAGAAAAATCAAGTATCATTTACTGAACGAATTAAAAGTAAATTAGGTGGATTAAAAATTAAACAATCAGAAAGTAGTGAGCAAAAATAATGAATCAAATTGAAAAAGTTAATCATAATTCAACAATAGTAACTAAAAAATATCGTAAAGTTTTAAAAGGATTTGTTGTTTCAACTAAAAATTTGAAAACGATTGTTGTTAAAGTTGAAAGTAAATTTAAACACCCGTTGTATAAAAAATTAGTTATTCGTCATAAAAAATATCATGCTCATGATGAACACCAAAAAGCTAAAGAAGGTGATTTTGTTAGCATTATTGAAACAAGACCTTTAAGTGCTTTAAAAAATTGACGCTTGAACAAAATTTTAATTGAAGCAAAATAATTAAAAAAAGAAATTAAGATAAGGATTTTTAAATAATGATTCAATTTATGACAAAAATGAATGTTGCAGATAATACAGGTGCTAAAAAGGTTGGTGTTATTAAAGTTTATGGTGGATCAAAAAGACGTTATGCTTCTGTTGGTGATGTTGTTTTAGTTTCAGTTAAAGCAATTTCAACTCATTCTAATGTTAAACGTGGTCAAATTTTTAAAGCAGTTGTTGTTCGAACTAAAAAAGAAATTCGTCGTCCTAATGGCATTATTTTAAAATTCGATGATAATGCTTGTGTTTTAATTAAAGATGATAAATTACCTAGAGGAACAAGAATTTTTGGTGCTGTAACCCGAGAATTAAGAGAACGTGGTTATAATAAAATTTTATCTTTAGCTCCAGAAGTGTTATAGAAAAGGAATTAAGTTTGATGAAAAGAATTATCAAAGGTGATATGGTACGTGTCATTTCTGGAGAACATAAAGGTAAAGAAGGTACAGTTTTATCTGTTTTTCCTAAAGAAGGTAAAGTCATCATTGAAGGTGTTAATTTAGTTAGTGTTCACACTAAACCTAATCAACAAAATAATGAAAGTGGCATTATTAGTAAAGAAGCTAAATTAGATTGATCTAAAGTCACTTTAGTTAATAAAAAATCAAAACTTGTTTACACTAAAATTGGTTATGTGATTGAAAACAATAAAAAGCAACGAGTTGATCGCAAAACAGGATTAGCAATTTTAAAAAATAAGTAATTTAAGAATAAAAAAGAAATCACTATTTTATGTCTAATTTAAAACAAAAATATAATAATGAAATTGTTTTTGCATTACAAAAAAAGTTGCAGTTAAAATCAATTATGCAAGTTCCTAAGTTAGAAAAGGTAATTATTAATATGGGAGTTGGTGATGGTGCATCTGATGCTAAATTACTTGAAGCAGCAATGAATGAACTCAGTTTAATTACTAATCAAAAACCAATTAAAACAATTGCTAAAAAATCAATTGCGGCTTATAAAATTCGTGCTGGACAAGCAATTGGAACTAAGGTAACATTACGCAATCACAACATGTGAGCGTTTGTTGAAAAACTTTTTAATATTGCCTTACCACGAGTACGTGATTTTAGAGGTTTTAGTACTAATAGTTTTGATGGTTGAGGTAATTTTACTTTAGGAATTAAAGAACAGATCATTTTTAATGAAATTGATTATGATCTTGTTAAAAAGATTCGTGGAATGGATGTTACATTTGTGACTTCAACTGATGATGATGCTCAAGCGTATGAACTTTTATTAAGTTTAGGCTTACCGTTTGTTAAAAAAATTAAAAAGGATGCTAATTAATAATTATGGCGAAAAAATCACTTAAAGTTAAACAAAAAAAGCATCAAAAATTTAGTGTGCGAAATTACACTAGATGTCAGCGATGTGGCCGTTCTAGGGCGGTATTTAATCGTTTTGGCATTTGCCGTCTATGCTTTAGAGATTTAGCTTATAAGGGAGCAATTCCTGGTGTTAAAAAAGCATCTTGATAATCAACTTGAAATAATGAGGAAAAACTAATGCATACAGATCCAATTTCAGATTTATTAGTCCAATTAAAAATGGGCATTAAAGCACGAAAGAGCAAAATTCAAATTGCTGGTTCACGCTTAAAATTAAGTATTGTTGTTTTATTAAAAACAGAAGGTTACATTCAAGATTTTCGGATTCAACGTGAAAAACGTAAAGGTAATAAACCAATTAATAAATTTATCATTATTATTTATTTAAAATACTGTGAAGGCAATTCTTCAATTAATGGTTTAAAACAAATTTCCAAACCAGGATTGCGTGTTTATGCTCCAGCAAATAAACTACCAAGAATTTTAAATGGTTTAGGAATTGCCATTATTTCTACTAATAAAGGACTAATGTGCGCTAAACAAGCCAAACGTTTCCAAATTGGTGGTGAAGTCTTAATGTATGTTTGATAAATAATGATAATAAATAAATTTAGTAAAAAAACAAGAGAAAGGAATTATTTATGTCAAAAATTGGTAATCGTCAATTAACTGTGCCTAATCATATTAATTTGGTTATTAAAGAAAATTTAATTAGTTTGACTCATAATAATTTAGCAATTGAAATTAAATATAATCGTCATTTAGTTAAAGTTAATTTTGAAAATCAAATAATTACAACTAATAAAGTTAATAATTCAAAAGATGCAAAAATGCAATATGGAACAATTAATTCTTTAATTAAAAACGCTATTGTTGGTTTAGTTAGTGGTTTTAGTAAAACTTTAAAAATTACTGGTGTTGGTTATAAGGCTAATGTTGCTAATAATAAAGTAATTTTAACTTTAGGCTATTCTCGCCCAATTGAAGTTAATATTCCTGATGGAATTATAGTTGATTTAATTAGTCCAACTGAACTAAAAATTAGTTCACACAATAAAGAGTTATTAGGTGAATTTGCTGCTAACATTCGTAAATGACGTAAACCTGAACCATATAAAGCCAAAGGAATTGCTTATTCAGATGAAATCATTTTACGTAAAGTTGGTAAAACATCAGAAGGTGGTAAAGGAAAAAAATAAAATTAACGTATGAAAAACATTAATTTAAACCGTAAAGCTAAAGCCGCTTTAAGACACAAACGAATTTTAAAAGCAATTCGTTGTAGTAATGAGCATAAACGAGCACGTGTTGTTAAAACTAATGCTCACATTTATGTTCAATTAATTGATGATGTAACTAATCGGGTTTTATTTTCAACTTCTTCACTGCAATTAAAATTAAAAAATGGTAATAAAGAAAATGCAGCAAAAGTTGCTTTGGAATTTGCTAATCAATTAAAAAATCATCAAATTCAACAAGTTAGTTTTGATCGTGGTGGTTCTAAATACCATGGTCGTGTTGCAATTATTGCTGAAACTTTGAGAGAAAATGGAATTAAAGTTTAAAAATTAAAATATGAATACAAATAACGAACAAAAAACAATTTCTAAAACCAAATCATCAACTGATCAAACTAATTCAAAACCTGTTTCACAAAACAATCAAGTTTCTGATGCTAAAGCAGCTGCAATTGCTGCAATTACTAAAACAATTGGTAAACCAAACAAAATTCATCCCACTACTAAAACTAAAAAAGGATTACACTCATCAAGTGGTTCAAGTAAGCCAGAGAGAAAATCAAGTGCTAATAATAAACCAAAACAAGAATTTGAAGAAAAATTAGTTGCTTGAAAAAGAGTTTCTAAAACAACTAAAGGTGGTCGTCAAGGTCGAATTTGAACTTTAGTGGTAGTTGGCAATCGAAAAGGTTCAATTGGTTATGGAATTGGTAAATCAGAAGAATTTCCTGATGCTATGAAAAAAGCAGTTAAAAATGCGTTAAAAAATGTTGTTAAATTTAAAATTAATGCTAATGGTACAGTTTATCATGAAAATATTGGCAAACATTGTGCGTCATTAGTTTTAATTAAACCTGCTAAAATTGGAATTGGCATTATTGCTGGTGGCCCAATTAAAATGGTATTAGAATTAGCTGGATTTACTGATATTTATTCTAAAAATCTAGGTTCATCTTCAGCAATGAATATGGTTCAAGCAACTATTAAAGCATTATTGAAACAACATACACCCGCTGAAATTGCTAAATTACGCGATAAAGCAATTACTGATTTATAAGAAAGTAAAAAATTAAATTTTATGTTACATCAACTAAAAGCTAATCCTAAAGCACGTAATCATCGTACTAAACGTGTTGGTCGAGGTTTTGGTAGTGGGATTGGTGGTCGTAGTACTAGAGGTACAAAAGGACAAAAAGCCCGTAAATCAGGTAATGTTCGTTTAGGTTTTGAAGGTGGTCAAACTCCACTTTATGTTCGAGTTGGCAAAATTGGTTTTAATAATCATAATTTTACTACTAAAGTCAGTGCAATCAGTTTAAACCAATTAAGTTATTATCCTGATATTAAAAAATTTGATCTTGAAAAACTAATTGAATTAGGTTTAGTGAAAAATCGTAATTTTGGTCAAATTAAAATTATTGGTAATATTAAATTAACTCAACCACTAGAAATTAGTGCCCATGCTTTTTCTAAAGGTGCAGCCTCTGCAATTACAGCTGCTGGTGGTAGTGTGATTGTGTTGAAAAAATAATTAATTTTTAATTTTAAAATAATGATTGATTAAGTTAAAATTGAATTTATTAAAAAAACAAATTAAATCTTTTATTTATAATGATAATATTGTTAGATATATGATCTTTAATTTGTTTTAGCAATTTTAGTTTAATCAATTATTTTTAATAATTGTTATCAACTTTGATTAATGTTAGAATTAATCAATATATAAAAAAATAAAATATATAAGTTTTAATCTTGAAATCTTTTGAAAATAAAACAACATCTAATTTTTTTAAAGTTCTTCAGAATCGTGAAGTATTAATTGCTATTGCTTCAACTGTTTTATTGTTGAGCTTATTTCAGTTTGGTGCTCATATTACTGCTCCATCCTTAATTATTCCAAATGCTAATGCTTCAACTGCTGGATCACCAGATGTTTTAGGTCTATTGAACTTATTAGGTGGTGGTGGTTTAAATCGGGTTAGTTTATTTGCTGTTGGAATATCACCTTATATTACAGCACAAATTATTATTCAAATGTTATCAACTGATATTATTCGACCATTATCAGAGTTAAAAAAATCTGGAGAATTAGGTCGAAGAAAATTAGAACTGTATACAAGATTACTTACTTTACCATTTGCAATTGCTACTGCTTATGGAGCATTAGTTTTAGTTTCTAATATCCAATTAGTTAAATTTGTTGTTAATGGATCAAGAGTTGATAATTTATCACAAGTTCCTGCTGGACAGCAAGTTTTATTAGTTCTTCTATTAGTTGCAGGAACTTATATCGCTTTATTTTTAAGTGATATTATTTCTAAAAAAGGTGTTGGTAATGGTCCAACATTAATTATTATGTCAGGGATTATTTCTTCAATCCCGCAAAATTTAGCAGCTTCTTTTTCCTTTTTTTCACTTCGTGCGATTGGTGAAAATAGTGTTTTTATTACCATTGCTACATTTATTATTTATTTATTCTTTTATTTTGTTTTATTATTTGTAATTACTTTTATTAATGGTGCGTTGCGTAAAATTCCAGTGCAACAAACTGGTCAAGGATTAGTTAAAAACGCTGAAGATTTACCATTTTTACCAATCAAAATTATTCCTGCTGGTGTTATTCCTGTCATTTTTGCTAGTTCATTATTAGCAATTCCTGGAACTGTTGCTGAATTTATTAGAACTTCAGATCCTTCTGGTTATAGTTTTATTCAAACTTATTTAACATTAAATAGTCCAACAGGATTAAGCATTTATGGTATATTAATTGTTGCTTTTTCCTTTTTTTATTCTCATATTCAAGTTAATGCTGAAGAATTAACAGAAAATTTTGAAAAATCTGGTCGCTTTATTCCTGGAATTAGTATTGGTTTAGCAACTTTTAATCATATTCGCCAAATTGTTAATCGGGTTAACTGGTTAGGCGGACCTTTTTTAGCAGCAGTTTCTGTTTTACCTAATGTTCTAACAATTACTACTGGAATTCCTTCTAATGCAGCATTAGGAGGAACTGGAGTAATTATTTTAGTTACTGGATCAATTCAATTTTGAGAAGCAATTAAATCAACTTCAACTTCTATTTATTATCGTACGCAGAAAAAAGTGTTACAAGCCAAAGTTCATTCTAATTCTGATCTTTTATTAGCTGAAAGTTTAGCTTTAAAAAATAATAACTTTGTTCCAAAAGAATCATTATTTCCTGTTAATTCTGATCATAAATCACTTAAAGACGATCATTCTGATGAAGATTGAACAATTTGATAATTTAATTGATAAAAAATTCTTAAGATATTAAAATCAATCATTAAATTAAAAACTAATCAAAATTATAAAACCCTAGTACTTTTAACTTAAAATATAATATTTATGAAATTTATTTTGCTTTTAGGCGCTCCTGGTGCTGGTAAAGGATCAATATCTGAATACTTAGTTAAACACCATAACTTTATACATGTTTCTACAGGTGATATTTTTCGCCAATTAGCTAATAAAAATAATAAATTAGCTAATCAAATTAAAAAAATTCTTGCTGCTGGTCAATTAGTTCCTGATAGTTTAACCAACCAATTAATTTTAGATCATCTAAAACAACTAGAAAAAATTAATTATGATCAATATGTTGTTTTAGATGGTTATCCTCGCACCCTATCACAAGCTAGTTTTTTTCAACAACATTTTTCTTTAGATCGTGTTATTGTTTTAAAGTGTAGTCAAGATCAAATTATTTTTCGATTAACAAACCGTTTAGTTTGTGAAAAAGGTTTGCACACTTATCATATTGTTAATAAACCACCAAAATCACCATATGTGTGTGATATTGATCAATCAATGTTAATTCAAAGAAAAGATGATCAAATTGATGTTATTCTTCACCGTTTACGTGTCTATCAAACCCAAACGGCTAGTTTAATTGAATTTTATAAACAATTGAATTTAGTCATTTTTGTTAATGCTGATCAAAGTATTGAACAAACAATTAATGAAGTTAATAGTGTTTTAAATCTGAAAAAATAATAAATATGTTATAATTTCCCTTGTATTTTTTGCTATGTTTTAACATAATATTAAATACAAAGCAAATTCTGTGAAATTTTGTTGTTAATTATTTTTCATGATCAAAAAAGTTATTGTCATTAATGATTTATCTTAAAAACACTGATCAAATTAATCAAATTAAAGCTGCTGCTGAATTGTGAAAAGAAGTAATTGCAGTTTTAAAAAAAATGATTACAGTTGATCATTCACCACTTGATTTATCAAACACAGCTGAAAAAATGATTAGAGCAGCAAAAGGTGAATGTGCTTTTAAAAATTATCATGGATTTCCAGGAAATTTATGTATTTCAGTTAATGAAGTAGCAATTCATGGTATTCCTAGTAAAAAAAAATTTTTAGCAACAGATAAAGTAGGAATTGATTTAGGTGTCAAACTAAATGGTTATTTTTGTGATGCAGGGTTTAGTCAAATTGTTGATCCAGCAACTAATCTAGATTATCAACGATTAGTTGATCATACCCATCAAGCTTTATTAGTTGGCATTGCTGCTGCTAAAGCTGGTAATTATACTGGTGATATTACTGCTGCAATTAGTAATTATGTTGCTACTAATTGTCCTGAATATCATATTTTAGATGATTTTTGTGGCCATGGTTGTGGTCTTAAATTACATGAAGATCCATTTATTTTAAATAAAGGTATGACAGCTAATACTGGAGTTAAATTGGTTCCTGGAATGATTATTTGCATTGAACCAATTCTTACTGATCAAAAAGATGGATCTTATATCATTGATCCTAATGATCACTGATCAGTCAAAGTAACTAATAATCATAAAGTGTGTCATTTTGAACACATGATTTTGATTTTAGAAAATGAAACAATTATTCTTACAAAATAGAATTAATCAAAAAATTTTGTTTTTGTTATAATATTTAACATTTGAAAAAAAGGGAATTCAACTTGAGCGATCAAAACGATAAAATTAAACTACGTGGTGTGGTTAAAGAATTACTACCAGAAGGTAGTATTTTAGTTATTTTAGAAAATAACGCTAAAGTTATTTGTCGTGTTTCTGGTAAAATGCGACAAAATAAAATTAATATTTTACCTGATGATAAAGTTGATGTTGAAATGTCATATTATGACTTAACAAAAGGACGAATTGTTTATCGTTACATTTAAATAAACTAATCTTAAAAAATCAATTTAATTAATTTCAATTAGTGATCAAAATCAAGCAATGGCTTCATTTTGGATTATTTAATTATTAATAGTAAGATTTTCTAGTTTGATTTTTTTAAAATAGTAATGTTAAACGATTTGTTTTATTAAACAAATATTATCCACTACTTTAAACTTTAGAAAGAAAAAGCAATCAATATGAAAGTTCGTGCATCTGTAAAACAAATATGCAAAGATTGTAAAATTATTAAACGAAAAAAACGTGTTTGTGTTATTTGTAAAACACCAAAACATAAACAACGTCAAGGATAATTTTATAATTTAATCAAAAAATTATTAATGATCATTTTTATTGTATGATCTTATAAAAACTAATCAAAAATTTTTCAATGAAAGGATTTTAAGCCAATATGGCTCGACTTTTAGGAGTTGATATTCCCAACAATAAGCGTTTAGTTGTTTCTTTAACTTATATTTTAGGTGTAGGACCAACTGCTGCTCGTAAAATTATTCAAAAAACAATTACTGGTCATACTAAACCAGTAAGTAATTTATCTGAAACTGATAAACAAAAAATTCGTGCTTTAGAAAATGTTCGTGTTAAAGATTTAGATAAAGAAATGTTTGCAGAAATTCGTAAAGCAATTGCAGCATTGCAAAATAGTAAAGATGAATTTCCATTATTACTAGAAGGTGATTTACGAAAAGAAATTAGTATTAACATTAAAAATAAAATGGAAATCGGTTCTTATCAAGGCATCAGACATCGTCGTGGTTTACCTGTAAGAGGACAAAGAACTAGAACAAATGCTAGAACTCGTAAAGGACCTAGAAAAACTGTTGCTAATAAAAAAATGGAAAGTAAATAATCATTAATTATGGCAAAGAAAAAGAAAAAAAAGTTGAATAGTCCAAACGGATTTGCTTACATTCATTCAACAATTAATAATACTATTATTACAATTACTGATGAAAATGGTAATGCAATCGTTTGAGGATCAGCAGGAACAATCGGTTATAAAGGAACAAAAAAATCAACACCATATGCTGCTGGTTTAGTTGCTGAACGGGTTGGTAAAGAAGCTTATAGTTTAGGATTAAAATCAATTGGTGTTAAAGTTAATGGTACTGGTGGTGGTCGTGAAGTAGCAATTCGTGCCTTAAAAAATGTTGGCTTTGTAATTCATGAAATTGCTGATGTTACTCCTTTACCACATAATGGTTGTCGTCCACCTAAACGCCCACGTTAATCATTTATAAATTCTAAATATCTCACAAGAAAGATTTGATCTATTTTTATATGCAAAAGTTTTCAAAATATCGCATTGAACCTAAAATTGATGCTAATGATCCTAATTTAGGAACTTTTACTTTTTATCCTTTAGAACAAGGATTTGGTACAACTTTAGGCAACGCATTAAGAAGAGTTTTATTAAGTTCAATTCATGGTGCGAGCGTTTTTGCAATTAAAATACCTAATGTAACTCATGAATACACTACAATTAAAGGTGTTTTACAAGATTTAATTCATATTGTTTATAACATTAAAAAACTAGCTATTAGTGTTAATGAGCGAATTGTTGATCATGATGATTTAGTTTCAAGAGAAATTGAAAATTGACCTATTTTGAAAATTAATCATAAAGGTAAAGGAATTGTTTATGCTCGTGACATTATTTGTCCCGCGGGCTTTGAAGTATTAAATGGTGATTTAGAAATTTGTGAAGTCACTGAAAATGTTAGTTTTAATATGGATTTATACACTACTGTTGATCGTGGTTATCGTTCTTTTAATGAGAATCGCGAACTAATTAATAGTATTAACATTATTGCAATTGATTCTAAATTTTCACCAATTTTACAAGTAGGTTATAAAGTTGATCAACAAAAAACAAGTAAATGAGGTATTAGTGAGAGTCTTGAAATGAAAATTGCTACTAATGGTACTATTAGTGCATCAAAAGCAATGTCATTAGCTGCTAAAATTTTAACTTCTCATCTTGAACCAATTATGAATATTGATCAAGAAGTTTCAGCACTAGAAATCATTCGTCAAGAAGAAGAACAGCAAAAAAAGGCAATTTTATCAACTCCAATTGATGAATTAGAATTAACAATGCGTTCGTTTAATTCACTAAAACGTAATGGAATTCACACAATTCAAGAATTAATTGATCGACCTAAATCAAGTGTGGAACAAATTCGTAATTTAGGTAAAAAATCTTTAAAAGAAATTATGCGCAAACTTGCTGATCGTAATTTAACTTTTAATGATGAAACAAAATAATTTATTTAGTAGGAAAAACAATTATTTTTTTATGTCATATATTAATAAAAAAGGCAGAACTTCAGCAGTTAATAAGATGATTAGTCGTCAACAAGTGTCTGATGTTTTATCATACCGTCAAATTATCACAACTCATACTCAAGCAAAAATCACTCAAGTTTTTTTAGAAAAATTAATCACTTTAGCTCGTAAAGATACTTTAGAGTCAAGAAGAAAAGCAGCAAGTTTTTTACTGAAAACAAAAAAATTTAGTAAAGATGAACTATTGCACCAATTATTTAGTGTTATTTCACCTGAATATGCTGATCGCAATGGTGGTTATTCTCGTGTCTTAAAATTAGATAGACGTCAAGGTGATAATGTTGAAATTGCTGTTTTACAATTAGTTTAATTGTTTTTAATGATCCAGTTGATATTTTGCTTGCTTGTTTAGTAATCAAAGTAAAATCTACTATTTCAGATTAGAAAACGATCTCAAATAATTATTTTGGGATCGTTTTTACTTTCAAATTAAATTTTTTAATAATCAAAACAATTAAGCAACTTTATATTAGATATAATTAAGTAATATTAAAAATTTAAAAATAGGGATGATCAAAACAATTAAAATTTATGGAATTAAGTTTAGAACAACAAACTAAATTGCAGTATAAAATTATTAAATTAATTACAACAAAATTTAACTGTAATGAAGAATTAATTGATAAATTTCAATTTTTATCACGTCGCATTTGTAGTTGAGTAATTGAATTTAGTATTAAAGATGATCCCCAATTATATTGTTTAAGATGAAATTTATTTAAATCAAAAACTAATTGGTTAAATGAATATTATTATTTAAAAACTAGTGGTTTAGATCAACAATATCTTTATTTTGATCCTGAAAATGGTAATTACATTAAAAAAAAGGTTCCTGGTCAAAGTTTAGCAACTTTAAAAATGAATCGAGAATTGTGAATCCAATTAATGAAAACATTAGTAGAATTTCATGAACAAACTAATTTAGCTAAAAAATTATTTAATTATTCAGCTTATAATACTTATTTAAACCAAAATTCACCACTAACAACAGAAGATTTAGAATTATTTTTAAAAATTGCTGAACAAAACACTAGTTTACCTGTAGTTTTTTCTCACAATAGTCTTGATTTAGAAAATGTTTTATATGATGGTGAGAAAATGCAATTAATTGATTTTGAATGAGTTGCTTATAATAATTGTTATTCAGATTTAGCAAGTCTTATTGTTGATCAAAATTTAGATGAAGCAACATCATTATTTTTATTAGAGCAATATAATCGTTTTGCAACTAAAAAATTAAATCCTAAGTTATTATGACAATTTGTTTATTTTAATGCTGCAATTGCTTATCAATGAGCAGTCAATCAAGAAAGAGAATATAATTTACAATCACTTAATAGTTATAAAAAACGTCATTATAAAATTATGCAACAAATTAAAAAAACTTATAATTTAAGAAATCTGTTAAAAAATAGTAAATAATTATTAAATTTATTTTTTTAAGTGATATATTGTTTATTTAATCTTCTTAATTGGTCATTAATAATTATTGATGATTTAATTATCTAATTTAAATATCAGTAATAAAATTAGATCCTTTTTAAGTTCTTAATAGAATTTAATAAACTTTGAAAAATTCTGCTTTTTTTAAAAATTACTAATAATAAATGATTATAAAGTTATTATCAAATCAAGATTAATTAACCAAATTTCTTCAAAAATCAAAAAGCAAAAATAAAACATAAGAAAATTAATTTTTAATGTAAAATTTTAGCAGTCTAAGTATAAGTTTGCTAATAGAACAAATCTTAGCTTTAATTAATAAAAAGTTAAATTCAAAGATCAAATTAATATTATTGATTAAACTAATTGCAAACAATAAAATAATATTAGTTGAAAAATTGAAATGATAGATACAAGAAAATAAATAATTTGAATATGAAAGAAACTTCTTTACCCGTATTAATATCACGAAATTCGGTTGTTTTTCCTGGTGGAATTCAAAAAATTGAAATCGGTCGTAATATTTCAATCGAAGCAACATATTGGGCTGAACAGAAATATAATAATGAAATTATTATTGTTTGTCAGCGTGATTATGATAGTGATTTTCCTGAACCTGATGGTCTTTATCAAATTGGTACTTTATGTAAAATTATTAATAAAAAATTAGATAAAGATAATGCTTTATCAATTGAGGTTCGAGGAATTCATCGAATCAAAATCGAGAAAATGGTGTTTGCTCCTGCTAATCCTGATCTAGTTTCTGAAGAAATCACATGATCTTTTAGTAAAGATAGTGAACTAACTTTTAAAACCGATGCTTTTTGATTGTGCAAATATAAAATTATTAAAGCGCGCAATAAAGCCAAAACTAATGTTGAAGCGGCTCATTTACAAGATTTAGTTTTTAATTTATTAAACCGAATGGAAGAATTATTAGGTGATGAGGACTTTAATTATCAGCAAGTACGAGAATTTGCTAGCAATCATGCTGATAAAATTTCTCACATTGTTGATTTATGTGCCCAAATTTGACCAGTTGATTCAGAAAATATAGTAGCTGTTAAGCAAAAATGATTAGAAAGTTTAGACATTAATCAACTAATTGATTTGATTTTGTCATATGAAACAATTCCTGAAGCCCAAAAAAACGCAATTGATGAATCAATTTCTCGTAAAGTGCACGCTAATATTAGTCGTCAACAAAAAGAATTTTATTTACGAGAACGAATTAAAGTAATTAAAGAAGAATTAGGTGATAGTCCTAATCGCGATGATGAATTAAATCAAATTCGAGCTCGCTTGAAAAAAGAACCATTTCCCCAAAGAATTATTGATAAAGTCACATCTGAACTAAATAAGTTAGAATATACCGCTTCTTTTTCTAATGAATCAATTATTTCTCGTAATTACATTGATTGGATTATGAGTTTACCATGGTGAGAAGAAACTAAAGCTGAAGTTAATTTAGAAAATGTGAAAAATGTTTTAGATCAAAATCATTATGGTTTAGAAAAAGTCAAAGATCGCATTCTTGATTTTTTATCAGTGCAACGTCGTAAAGGTTCAAAAGCTAGTGCAACTATTATTTGTTTAGTTGGTCCTCCTGGTGTTGGAAAAACTTCTTTAGTTATTTCAATTGCTGAAGCATTAAAACGCAAATTTGTTAAAGTTTCATTAGGTGGTGTTTCAGATGAATCTGAAATTCGTGGTCATAGAAAAACTTATATTGGTTCTATGCCAGGTCGAATTATTAAAGCAATGAAAAAAGCAGAAGTTTTAAACCCAGTATTTTTATTAGATGAAATTGATAAATTACGTTCTGATAATCGTGGTGATCCTGCTGCTGCTTTATTAGAAGTTTTAGATCCATCACAAAATAAACATTTTTCTGATAATTACATTGAAGAAGATTATGATTTATCTAAAGTGATTTTTATTGCAACAGCTAATTATGAAGAAAATATTCCTGAAGCTTTATATGATCGTATGGAAGTAATTAATTTAACTTCTTATACTGAACGAGAAAAAATGGAAATCGCTAAAACTCATTTAATTCCTGAAATTTTAAAAGAAAACAACATTAAAAAAACTGATTTAAAATTTAGTAGTGATGCAATTCATTACATTATTGCACGATATACACGTGAAGCTGGAGTAAGACAATTACGTCGGTTGCTTGCTACAATTGCTCGAAAATTAGTTCGTGCTCAAGAAAATGATCCTAAACATAAAGAAACAATTGATATTGATGCTGTTCGTAAACATTTGAAAAAAGAAATTTATGAATACAATGTGAAAGATCATGTAGCTCCAGTTGGTGTTGTTAATGGTATGGCATACACTGAATTTGGTGGTGATTTACTACCAATTGAAGTGATTTACTATAAAGGTACAGGTAAAATTATTATTACAGGGAACTTAAAAAAAGTGATGCAAGAATCAGTTTCTGTTGCTTTAAGTCATGTTCGAGCGAATGCTAAAACTTATGGTTTAGAAAAAATTAATTTTGAAGAAATTGATTTAAACGTTCATGTTCCATCAGGTGCAGTTCCTAAAGATGGCCCATCAGCTGGTGTGACATTAACAACAGCAATTATTTCAGCATTAAGTAATAAACCAGTTGATTCAAGTATTTCTATGACTGGAGAAATCACCTTGCAAGGCAAAGTTTTAATTATTGGTGGAGTGAAAGAAAAAGTAATTTCTGCAGTCCGTGGTGGGGTTAATAAAATCTTTTTACCTAAAGATGATGAACGTTATTTAGATGATGTTCCTGAAGAAGTTTTATCTAAAATTGAAATTATTTTAGTTAAACATTATTCAGAAATTTTTGATCACATTTTTGTTAAATCCAAAATCAAACCAATTACTAATAACAAACAAGCATTAACTAAAACGATTAATTAAGTTTAGAATTAATTAGATCAAATAAATGATATAAAAAGGAGTGAAAAGTTAATTTTTACTCCTTTTTTTTACTGTTTTTAATTACTATACTAATAGTTAATAACAAATCAATAAAAAAACCAGCATTCTAATTAGCTGGTTTTTTTTATAATAATTTGATTTGATAAGCCATGTTTTGTAAGTTATTTTGAAATAACTTGTTAATTATTAATCTAACTTTAATTCATTTATGATCCATAACTGAACTAAAATTTCATCTCGCAATTAATTTTTCTATTGAGATGATTCCCTTACCAACATTTAGGTTTCTCACTTGTGGAGTTTACCGCGTTTCACTTGCTCATTTCTAAGCAATTCGTCACTGTGGCACTTTATAAATGCTAAAAATCATGATGTTAATTACATTTTAGATAGTTAGCACGTCATCATGAAAAAAAATTTTCACGTCAAGTTTTATTTTTTATTTACTTGCACAAACACTACTAGCATTTCAGCATAGTGTGAGCATGGACTTTCCTCTAACTTAAATTTAATTTTTAATTAACTAAATTTTAAGCCAGCAATTAACTTAAATCAAATATTAATGGTAGATATTATAGCAAAAATTTATTTTTAGTTGTAATAATTTTAGTTTTAAGACTTAAGAATTAACATTCTTAAATAAAAAAATGTTAAATTTTTGAAAAAAAATTAGCAAATTAAATAAAAGAGTGCTAAAATTAGCAGCGTTAGTATTTAACTGCTAATTAAAAATATTAGTAAATTTAATAATTTTTATTCTAAATATATTAAAAATTAATTTCAGTTAAAAAGACATATATAAAAAAACTGAAATCATTGTAAAGGAAAAAGATGAATCGAAATATTATCATTGGTATTGATTTAGGAACAACTAATTCTTGTGTAGCTGTAATGGAAGGTGATAAACCTGTTGTTCTTGAAAACCCTGAAGGTAAGCGTACTACTCCATCTGTTGTAGCATTTAAAGGCAAAGAAGTAATTATTGGTGATGCTGCTAAACGACAAATGATCACTAATAAAGATACCATTCATTCAATTAAACGATTAATGGGAACTGATAAAAAAGTTAGTGTTGATGATAAAAAATATTCAGCAGAAGAAATTTCAGCAAAAATTTTGACTTACTTAAAAAATTATGCTGAAAAAAAATTAGGTCACAAAGTTACTAAAGCAGTAATTACTGTTCCTGCTTATTTTAATGACGCACAACGAAATGCTACTAAAAACGCTGGTAAAATTGCTGGATTAGAAGTAGAACGAATTATTAATGAACCAACTGCTGCTGCATTAGCATATGGTTTAGATAAAGTGAATCAAGAACAAAAAATTTTAGTTTATGATCTTGGTGGTGGAACTTTTGATGTTTCTGTATTAGATATGGCTCAAGGAACTTTTGAAGTGTTATCAACTTCAGGTGATAATAATTTAGGTGGTGATGATTGGGATCAAAAAATTATTGATTGATTAATTACTGAAATCCGTAATGAACACAGTATTGATTTAACTAAAGATAAAATGGCAATGCAACGATTAAAAGATGCTGCAGAAAAAGCCAAAATTGATTTATCAGGTTTAACATCAGTTCAAATTCTTTTACCATTTTTATCAATGAGTCATGGTCAACCATTAAATGTTGATAAAACTTTAACTAGAACTCATTTTGAAAATTTAACTAAAGATTTATTGAACCGAACTATTAAACCATTAGAAGACGCTTTAAAAGAAGCAAAAATTGAAACTAGTGAGTTAAACCAAGTTTTATTAGTTGGTGGTTCAACAAGAATGCCTGCTGTTCAAGCAATGGTTGAAAAAATTACTGGTCGCAAACCAAATTTATCAATTAATCCTGATGAAGTAGTAGCATTAGGTGCTGCTGTACAAGCTGGAGTTTTAAGTGGATCAGTTAAAGATATTTTATTATTAGATGTTACTCCATTAACTTTAGGAATTGAAACTCAAGGTGGTGTTGCTACTCCTTTAATTAAACGTAACACAACAATTCCAGTATCAAAATCACAAATTTTCTCTACTGCTGTTGATAATCAACCAGCTGTTGATGTTCATGTTGTTCAAGGTGAACGTCCTATGGCAAGCCAAAATAAATCATTAGGTAATTTTAATTTAGGTGGAATTGAACCAGCACCAAGAGGTATGCCCCAAATTGAAATTACATTTTCAATTGATGCTAATGGGATTTTAAATGTTACTGCTAAAGATAAAAAAACTGGTAAAGAACAATCAATTACTATTACTGATTCTTCAGGATTAAAAGAAGAAGATATTAATCGCATGATTAAAGAAGCTGAAGAACACGCTGAAGAAGATCAAAAAATTAAAGAACGTACTGAAATTAAAAACGAAGCTGAAACTTGAATTAATATTTTAAGTAAACAACTTGAATCTAAAGAAGCTGAAAAATTATCTGCAGAACAAAAAACTGAAGTAACAAAACAAGTTGATGAACTAAAACAATTATTAAAAGATGAAAAATATGATGAATTAAAAACCAAAATTGATTTACTAAAAAAAGTTAGTGAACAAATGGCACAACAATTCATGCAACAACAAGCAGCTCAAAACCAACAACGCACTCCTGAAGATATTCCTGAAAAAGATGCTGATTTAAATGAGGCTGAAATTGTTGAAGAAGTAACAGAACCTAAAGAAAATGATCCAAAAAAATAAATTGTGAGAGACAATTAGTCCAACTAAAAATTATTTGTTAGTAAGAATAGAAAATGATGTGCCAATTTTTAATCAATCACTTATTTTAGAAACAAATAATCAAGAACAATTATTTGAAGTTGGCATTGTTCTAAAAACTGGTACAAACGTTCCAAGTTCTTTTTATGATGCTAATAAAACAACAACAGTGATGTTTAAAAAATATTCTGGTACTAGTTTTCAGTTAAGTGACAATCATAATTATAAAATTATTGATTATCAAGATATTATTGCAACGATCCATTTTGATGAATAATTAATTTGCTTTATAAATCATATGAAAACTTTATTAATTTCAGACAATTTCATTTATTGTTTGATTTAATAAAGTTTTTTATTTTTATTATTTATGATTGATTAATTAATTTGATTTTGATGATCAACTTAATAAAAAGCAAGTAAAAAAATTAATTTTTATTAAAACAATTATTATAAAATTAAGCATTAGAAAATTAAAATAATAAGTTTTAATTTTGCATTATTTAGAATTAGATTAATTGTTTTATAAAATAAAATTTATTTAGTAAAAAATTTTCTAATCATTAAAATAGTATTTATTTAAAATATAATTCAATTTGATTAAGAAAAAGTTAATTAATAATTTGATAAATCATTTTTAACAATTAAAAAAATTTATTAATAATAAGAAAGTAGTTTTACCTTGAAAGATAAATATACATGAGATATTGAACATCTATTGAATAATCAACCTTATGAGGTTTTAGAAAATGAATATATTAAAGAATTTGAAATTTTAGTAAAATTATTTCAACAAAATCCTTTTGATTCATTTCAAAAATTTCATGATTTTTTAAAACAAAGAGAAAAAATCACTCTTTTATGAAATCGTCTTGGCAATTATTTAAGCAATAGTAACAACATTGATTTAAGTAATTTAGAATTTATTAGTAAAATCAATAGTTTGCAATTTAAATTATTACCATTAGAAAAAATTATTGCTAATTATGATAATGCTGTAATTAAATATAAAACTAAAATTGAAAAATATTTACAAGATGAAAAATTAAAAGAATACCAATACAGTTTTCACCAATTATTTCGTTATGAACCACATATTCTAAGTCCTGAAATTGAAAAGTATAATGCTAATTTTGCGCCATTATCAGGTGCATATGAACAAATTTTTTCAGGCATGATTGATCGTGATTTAAAATTCCCTGATGCAATTGATGCTAAAAATGAAAAACACCAACTTAATAATCGTGCTGATTTAATGCGATTATTAAAAAATGAGGATCGTGTTTTACGTAAATCAGCATATGTTAGTTGACATGAAACAATTTATAACTACCGTGAAACTTTAGCAACAACTTTATATTACACTTATTTAGATTATAACTTATCTGCACGAGTGCGTAATTTTCCAGGTTATGTTGCATCAAGTGCGTTTGCTGATCAAGTAACACCTGAATTTATTCAACATGTTTATCAAGAAGTATTAAAATATGCTCCACTTTATCAAAAATTTTATAAATTAACTAAAGCGGTTTTAAAAGTTAGATATAACTTAGATAAAGTTGAAGCTTGAGATCGTTATATGTCACTTGATAGTGATGAAGAAAATTTTTCAATTGAAGATGCACAAGAAATTGCTAAAGAAGCATTAGTAGTTTTAGGTGAACAATATGTTAAAAATATTCAACGTGCTTTTGATGAGCGTTGGATTGATTGAAAACCACAACCAAATAAACGTGGTGGTGCTTATTGTATTGGAGGAACTAGAGGATTAAGCAAAATTTATATGTTATTAAATTACAATGGTAAGTTAAATGATGTTAGCACTTTAGTTCATGAAATGGGTCATGCTCTACATGCTGTTGAATATTCTCAACACCAAACCATTTATGCATCTAATAGTATTTTCTTTGCTGAAATTGCATCAACTGCTAATGAAATTTTTTTAACTCATTATTTACTAAAAAAATATCATGATCATCCTGCTAAAAAATTATCAATTTATTATGAATTAATTGGTGGTTTTTTTAGTACAACAACAAGACAAATTATTTTTTCAGAATTTGAATGAAAATCTAATGAATTAATTAATTCTGGTCAACCTTTTAATTCTGAAGTGGCAATGAAACTTTATCAAGAAATTATTAAAAAACATGAAGGTGAAAAAAAAGAAATAACTGATTTACAAAAAAAATCATTAAGTACAATTTTAACTATTCCTCATTTTTATAGTTCAGTTTTCTATGTTTATAAATATTCAATTGGTGAAGTGGTTGCGATTTTAGTTGTTGATAAAATTTTAAATGGTAATCAAAAAGAAATTGATCAATACTATACTTTCTTACGATCAGGTAATTCAAAAACACCATTAGATACAATTAAATTATTAGGAATTGATTTAACTAAATCTGATCCATGAGAACAATGTGGCAAAGTTGTTAGTCAATGAATTGATCAATTTGAAACAATTGCTAATCAAGTTTATTTAAACCAAGTAGATGATTCATTAACAACTGATCAAAAACCTAAAAAAACAACAACTAAAAAATCATTAACATCAAGTACTAAAACAACAATTAAAAAAGTTGCAACTAAAACAAAAAGTAATGCTACTAAAAAACCAACAACAGTAAAAAAACGATCTAGTAGATCAAAAAGTAGTAGTAAAAATGAAAAATAATTGATGTGCTTTTTTAAGTTAATTAATTTAAATTAACAATTAATTTTTTTATGAATCAAGAAGCTAAATTAATTAAATTTTTGTTTTTTAAACCATATTTACGTCAGACAGTTTGGGGTGGAACTAATTTAAAATCAATTTATTCAACTAATTTAGAAAATATTGGTGAAGCATGATTAATTTCTGCTTATCCTAATTGTTCAAGTATTTGTTTGAACCCTGAATTTTTCAATTGCTCTTTAGAACAAATTTATCAACAACATCAATATTTATTCGCTAATTATCAACAACCATATCCTAATTTAATAAAACTAATTGATACAGTAGATGATTTAAGCATTCAAATTCATCCAAACGATCAATATGCTCAAAAGCATTATCAATCATATGGTAAAAATGAATTTTGGTATGTTTTAGCAAATAATGGCAATCCTTTTTTAATTGACTATTGTGAAAATGATTGTCAAACAGTTTTAAATAAATTAAAAAATCATGATTTTACTAATTTATTTGCTTATGTTAATTTGATAAAAGATCAAAGTATTTATATTCCAGCAGGAACAATTCATGCTATTCCTGCTAAAACAATGGTTTTTGAAATTCAACAATCATCGGACTTAACTTTTCGGATTTATGACTATGATCGTACTTATAATCAGCAAAAACGACAATTACACCTTAAAGAAGCAATTGATTGTTTAATTCCTAAACAAAAACGAATTATTTATCAACCAAATGATACTAAATTAATTAATAACCAATATTTTTGCTTAGAAAAAATTATTGCTTCAAAAGAATATCAAAAAATTAAATTTCAAAATTTTGCTTGACTAGAAATTGTTGTCATTAGTGGTCAAGGTTATATTGATCAATATCCAATCAAAACTGGAGATGCTTTAATTATGACAAACTTATTTGAAAATAGTTTTGATTTAAAAGGTGATGCAGTAATTTTAGTTAATACAGTAAGACAATAAGAAGAATTAAAAAAAGCGAATGAGAAATCAAAAAAATTGAAATTTTATTAAAAATTCTTTATAATATATTAGTTTATTAATCTTAATTTTAATAGTTAAAACGTGTGATCCAATTTGATTTTAATTTAGCAAAGATTAACATCAATTGTAATTAGTTATTTTTTTAATAAAATACTAATTATTATTTTTCAATTAATGTTATTTAATGATCAAAATCAATATAAAACGCAAGAATTTTTAATTTTTTTATGAAAACAACAATGTTAAAAAAAGCAACAGCATTAAATCGACGTAAATGATATGTAATTGATGCTAAAGATCAAATTTTAGGTCGGTTATCAGTTCAAGTTGCTAATTTGTTACGAGGTAAAAATCGTCCTGATTTTACTCCTAATCAAGATTGTGGTGATTTTGTTATTGTTATTAATGCCAAACAAATTCGTCTTTCTGCTAACAAAGCTGATAAAGAGCGTTGATATCGTCATAGTGGTTATGTTGGCGGCTTAAAATCACGCACTGGCAGAGAAGCAATTGAAAAAAAATCAGTTGAATTAATTCGTAAATCTGTTAAGGGCATGTTACCAAAAAACAATTCACTATCATTACAACTAATGCATAAGTTATTTGTTTATGAGGATGATACTCACAAACACCAAGCACAAAATCCGGTTATTTTAGAATTATTAAATTAGTCATTAATTTTTCAATCGATCAAAATAAAATTTATTTAATATGAATCAAACTAAATATTATGGTTTAGGCCGTAGAAAATCATCAGTCGCTAAAGTTTATTTAACTTCAGGTACTGGAAAATTTAAAATTATTCAACGAACTTCTGGTGAAATTGTTACTAATAAAGATGTTAGAGAATATTTTTGAAATCCATTTTTAATTAAAGATTTAAAACAACCACTAATTGTGACAAATCAAGCAGATAAATTTGATATTGAAGCTCAAGTAAGTGGTGGGGGTTTTAGTGGACAAACTGGAGCGATTCGTTTAGGAATTGCTCGAGCATTAATTGCTTATAATTCTGAATTAAAACCAAGTTTGAAAAAAAATAATTTAACTAATCGTGATCCACGTTGTAAAGAACGTAAAAAGTTTGGAAAATATGGAGCACGTCGTTCACCTCAATTCACTAAACGTTAGTTGATTAAAGTTTTTTATTTTTTTGAAAGTATTAGGATTAAAATGGTTCAATCAGTTGATAAAAAAATAAACAATTTGTTTAGTCATCAAGCAGAATTTATTTTTAAAGATATTATTTATAAAACTTTTACAATGCATGATGACTTGTTTATTATTTTTGCTAGTTTAAATCATTACTTGAATCATTATTTAAACAAATTTCAAGATCAAGATCATGAATCTAAAGCAACTTATCTTAAGTGTTTAAATATTTTTAAGTTTAATGAATTATTTGCTAATCATCCACCTTGTGAAATTCATTCAGATCCTAAATTGTTTCAATTAAAATTAAAACAAAAATGAAAACTAAAATCTGCATGCAAAAAAGCAATTAAAGCACATAATTGAGAATTATCAAAAAATGAAAAAATGTATGATTTAATTTATAAAGAAATTCATAAGTATCTTAATATTTTTCTTAAAATGACTAAATATGTTTTAATTGAAAATGATATTAATTAAATTGTTGTTTTTTTAAATAATTACTATTTAATTGCAAAAAATAAAACAAGGTTTTAATTACATTTAAAATCTTGTTTTTTTTTATTTATATTAAGTTTGAATTAATTTATATTTAATAATTAATGATGATGATGATGATCTTGATCATTTGTTGCATGATGATGGTATTTTCGATCAATTTTTGCTAACATTAAATCAGTTGTTAGTAAATCATTAGAATTATTAAATGCATCAGTAATTTCAATGCATTTTTTTTCTTCAATAATTTGATCTTTAACAAAATGTTCAATGAAATAAAAAGTTGCAGGATCTTTTTCAGCAATTGCAACATTAGCAATTTCAACCATAATATTAGATACTTGAGCTTGATATTGACTTAAAGCAGCAATAATTTCTTGAGGATGATTAAATGGTTTTTTTAATTTGATTAATGCTAAATCATTTGTTTTTGCTCAAGAATCACGAGAATCTAAATATTGATAAAAAACTTGAGCATGTTCTAATTCTTCTTTAGCTCAATTTTGTAATAGGTGTGAAAAATTAGTCATACCTAAACGATCAGCTTCAGCAGCATATTCAAAAAATAGCATCGCTGTTGCAAATTCACGATTATACTGATCATTAACTAAATTTCAAGTTTTAGAACCACTAAAGTGCATTAAACCTTTTGGATTTTTCATATTATTTCCTATTAAAGATTAAAGATAATTTTTGTAATTATTAATTTTATCATAAAATAATTTAATCAATTTTATTGATTATTTTTTAAATGATAAATTGAAATTAAAATCAAAATTTAATCAAAATTTTTAATCCATTATTTTTATCAAAAATATTAAGCATTAATTTTGAGAAATAAAAGATTTTTTTCAAAAAATCAACTTAAAATTAAATCTGATTAATCATTTATATTTACTATCAAACATTTTTTAATAATTTAGAAGGAGAATTAAAATTAAACTTATATGGATAATATTATTTTAATTAAAGTTAGAGTTTATCATGATCGATAATATTTTAGAGTTACATAAGATAACTAAAAAATTTGGTCCTGTCATCGCTTTAGATAATGTTTCATTCAATATTCCAAGAAAAAAAATCATTTCAATTGTAGGAGAAAATGGTGCTGGCAAATCAACTCTTTTAAAAACAGTTTCTGGTGTTTATGCTCATGATTCTTATGAAGGAGCAGTAATGTTTGATCAGAAATGAACGCTTTTTAAAAATGTTAAAGATTCAGAAAAACTAGGAATTGCTATTATTCACCAAGAATTATCAATCGCTCCGAATTTATCAATTTATGAAAATGTTTTTTTAGGTAATTTAAAAAATGTTTTTGGGATTACTGATTGAAATTTCATGATTAGTAATGCTAAAAAATATTTGGATATTGTTGGTTTTCCTGAAATGAATTTAGAAATTGCAGCTGGAAAATTAAATGTTGCTCAACAACAATTAATTGAAATTGCAAAAGCATTAACTAAAAATGCTAAATTAATCATTTTTGATGAACCAACTTCTTCATTAAATGAACGAGAAAGTTTTATCTTATTAGATTTAATGAAAAAATTACGTGATGAACAAGGCATTACTTGTGTTTTTGTATCACATAAACTAAAAGAAGTCGAATATGTTTCTGATGAAATTGTTGTAATTCGTGATGGTAAATTTATTTCCCAATATGATAATGAAAAAGAATCAATTTCAGAAGCACAATTGATTAAAGATATTGTTGGGCGTGATTTAGAAAATAAATATCCTAAAAGACCAGATCGTTCTACTATTGGTAAACCAATTTTAGTTTTAGAAAATTATACTGTTAAAGAAATTTCTAGTGGTAAAACTGTTGTTCAAAATGCTTCAGTTCATTTAAATCAAGGTGAAATTTTAGGTATTAGTGGTTTAGTTGGTAGTGGTAGAAGTGAATTATTTTTATCAATGTTTGGTCATTCATATGGTGAGAGAATTAGTGGTAAAACTTTTTATAAAGGTTCATTAGTTAATTTCAAATTACCTAGTCAAGCAATTCAAGCTGGAATTATGTATGCTTCTGAAGATCGTAAAAATTTAGGATTAATTCAAAATTTTTCGATTCATCGTAATATTGGTGATGCATCAATTCATTTGTATTCGAATTTTTTTAAATTTATTTATGATAAAAAATTAATTATTAATTCTCAAAAATTAAAAGAAAAAATTCAAATTAAAACAAAAAATTTAAATAATAATGTTGATTCACTTTCTGGAGGTAATCAACAAAAAGTTTTAATTGCTAAAGCATTATCAACTAAATTTGAAGTTTTAATCATTGACGAACCAACTAAAGGGATTGATGTCGGCTCAAAATATGAAATTTATAGCATTATTTTTGAATTAGCAAAAGCAGGAAAATCAATTGTTGTTATTTCTTCTGAACTTGAAGAACTATTAGGCATTACTGATCGAATTTATGTCATGAATCAAGGAAAAGTTAAAGGGGAAATTTTAACTAAAGATGCTACTTCTGAAAAAATCATGCACATTGGAATTACTTAATATTTATGG
Organism: [Mycoplasma] cavipharyngis; assembly: GCF_042984175.1. Classification (NCBI taxonomy): domain Bacteria; kingdom Bacillati; phylum Mycoplasmatota; order Mycoplasmoidales; family Mycoplasmoidaceae; genus Mycoplasmoides; species [Mycoplasma] cavipharyngis. Next base: position 432,216 of record NZ_CP155569.1, read on the forward strand.
ATAAAAAAGAAAACAAATTTAAAAATTTTGATGATTCAGTCAAAACCAATAAATCATTTATTGGTGGCATTTCAAGTTTAATTGATCGCATTACGATTTTTGATAGTATGTCAACTGCGATTAAAAATTGTCATAAAAAATTGCACAGAAGTTTTGAGCCACTGATTAGTAGTGTTAATCATGTTTTTAAACCAGTAATTGATTTTAAACACCAAGTGATTGACAAATCAGTTATATATCGTATGTTTAGTAATAGTTTACGTAAATATTCGATGTTTTATGTAGCGTTTTTAATTCTTTTAATATTTTTAATCTTAACTCAAGGAGCAATTTTAAGTCCCAATAATTTCACTAATATTATTTTAGGTCAATATACTTACATTTATTTTTTAGCCTTTGGGATGCTATTAGTAATTGTTAGTGGTAATATTGATTTATCAGTGGGAAGTTTAATGGGGTTTTTTGCAACGTTAACGGGTTGAATTCTCACATTAACGGGAAATGGCTTTGTTAGTGTTATTTCAGTGATTGCTATTGGTATTCTAATCGGTTTTTTTCACGGTTTTTTAATTGGATATTTACGAATTCCTTCTTTTATTGTTACTTTAGGAGGATTATTGTTATACGCTGGGTTGCAAAAATATATTTTAAGTGAAGCAGCTGAATCATTTAATTTCACTATTCCTGCTAGTTCTTCATTTGTTCAAGCGATTAATAATTCTATTTTTGATTATCAAGTTGGTGAATCACTTTGAATTGTTGCTTTATTAATTTTTGTTGTTTTAGCAATTATTCTAGTTTTACTTTCATATCATACTCGAATCATTAATAAACGTTATAATTTATTAAACCCTCCTTTATGAATGTTTATTACTACTAATGCTTTTAAAGTAATCTTTACTTTAGTCATTGGAATTTTAATTAGTTTATCTAATTTTGGCTTAAGATGAAAAATCATTTATTTAATTGTTGGTTTAGTATTATTTATTTTCATTACTAAAAAAACAGTTTTTGGTCGTAATGTTTATTCAATTGGTGGTAATCGCAAAGCAGCTGAACTTAGTGGGATTAATGCACGTAAAACTACTTTGTATGTTTTTGTCATTATGGCTGTATTAGTTGCTTTAGCTAGTTTTCTTTATCTTGGTAGTTTCCTTTCAGTTACAGGAGAAACTGGTTTAGGAGATGAATTAAATGCAATTTCTTCAGTTTTCATTGGTGGAGCTAGTGCTTATGGTGGAATTGGAACAGTTGTTAATACTTTTTTAGGATCAATTATTTTAACAATTATTGATTCTGGATTTAATAATTTAAGTGTTCAAAACAATTTAAGATTCATTATTAAAGGAATTATTTTAATTTTAGCTGTTGCTTTAGATGTGATTTCTAGTAAAAAACGTCAAATTTAATTAAGTAAAAATAGATGATGACGTTTTATTCAAAACAATAAAAAGAAATAAATTAAAAAAGCAACAATTAATTATTTGTTGCTTTTTCTTATCAAATTAATAAATTGCAAAAAGAAAAATAAAAATGAATCAAATAAAGCATAAATATGGATCTATTGACATTGGTGGGACTAATGTTCGTTTTGCATTAATTGATAACAACCAAATCGTTTTTTTTCAAAAATTTCATGTTGATCAAAATTCACCACTAAAAACTTTAACACCAGTTTTTGATTTGATTAAAAAATATCAAGTTAATGTTTTAGGTGTAGCTTGTCCAGGACCAGCTAATTATGAGCAAGGAATTATTATTGATCCACCTAATTTACAAGGTTGACATCATTTAAATTTAAAACAATTAATTTTTGATTCAACAGGAATTGATAAAGTTGTATTTGAAAATGACGCTAATGCTGCTGCTTTAGCAGTGCATTATCATTTTAAGCAAACAGAAAAAGATACAACCCAATTTTTTACAATTTCTACTGGTTTAGGTGCTGGTTTAATTTATCGTAATCAAATTTTTGTTGGTTATAATCATTTAGCTCAAGAAATTGCTAAAGTGCCATTAGCACCTTTTGATACTGATCAAGTGTTTCATCTATCACCTCATGCTTTAGAATTGTTTGCTTCTGGTACTGGTATAGTTAATCGCGCTAAAACTTTAGGCTTAAATTTAGTTACTCCCCAAGCAATTTTTGCTAATTATGATCAAAATTTAATTGCTAAACAAATAATTGATGAAGCAATAGTAACTCTTTCACATTTGTTTGCAACATCAATGGCCTTTTTTGCTCCTAATTTAATTGTAATTGGTGGATCTATGGGAATACATAACCAATGATTTGTTAGAAAGGCGTTTGATCAAGCCAAATTATTAACATGATCAAATCAATACCAACAAGTTCGTTTAGAATTTGATAGTTTAGGAGATAATTTAGTTTTATTAGGCTTAAATCATTTAATTCATGCCAAATATAATTAAAGATTTTCAATTGTTGTTAAATTAAATCAATAGACATAAAAAACCCACTAAATAAAACAACTATTTAGTGGGTTAGTTTATTATTTTTTATTGATAAAATGGCGGAAGCTAAGAGATTCGAACTCTTGCGCAGGAATTATCCCACCTAACACCTTAGCAGGGTGCCCCCTTAACCACTTGGGTAAGCTTCCAATAAATTATTAACAGTATTATTTAATTATATCATTATTTTTAAATCTTAATTAATAATCATTAATTGATTAATTAATATATTTGTTTTCTAAAAAAAATTATATTAAAAGATAATTTAATTAATTAAAAAAATGTTATAATATAATACGTTGTTTAATATGGCGATTGTGGTGAAGTGGTTAACACTCCTGATTGTGGTTCAGGCATTCGCGGGTTCGATTCCCGTCATTCGCCCCATTTTTTAATATAAAAAATACTTCTTAAGTTTGCCTACTTGAGAAGTATTTTTTTTAATTAATTTTTATTTACTAGCTTGAACTGTAAAATTTAAAGTAGCAACAACATCTTTTGTTAAATAAATTTTAACTTGATGTGCACCAATGCCAAAAGTTTGACGATCTTTAAAAGCATATTTTGATAATTCTAACTGGTGTTTTTCTTTTAATTCTTTAATGATGTGATGGTGAGAAATACGATGGTATTCTTTATGATTAGTTTCATTATATTTCAAATAAAAAACTAATTGTAATTTATCTAATGTTTGTTTTAATAAATTTAAAGCTAATAAATCTTCATCACGTTTTGTTAAAACGTTTAATAAAATTTTATCAATTTTACTTTTATTTTTTTCTGAATAAATTAGAGCTAATTTTTTAGCAAAAAGAAAGTTTTTAGCAAAACCGTCTTTAACTTCAACAACTTGATGTTTTTTACCAACTTTAACAACATCTTCTAATAGAAAAACTTTCATAATTTTTTAATTTCTTACTTTTAAAAATAGATTTTTATAATAATTATAATAATTTGATTTAATCTTGATTTTAATAATGATTTTAAGATTAAGTAAATATCTTGTATATTATGAATTAAATTTAAGTATTTATTTTAAATGATAAATTTAATTAATAAAAATTATTTGATTTTAATTTGAAAATTAAGATCTTTTTAACTAGTTTAAATAATTAAGATTAAAATATAATTAATGACTTTAATTATTTTAAAAATAATTAATTTTTTATAACATTTATTATCTTTTATTAATCATAATAATGATTAAATTACTAATTGATTTTTATCAAAATTAATCATAATTAATTTACAAATAATAATGAATCAAATAATTGCTAAATTCAATTCTAAAAAAACTGATCAAAACCGAAATAATTTTTCATCTAAATACACAAGAGATTTTTTTCTAAAAATTCATAAATTTAAAGAAATTAATCCAGAAGAGAAGAAAATTAAGGGCTTTTTTGTTCAACGTGTTGTTATTTCATTAAATGATTTTGAAAATTTTTTACAAGGACAAGCTGCTCATTTAATTAATAAAATTATTATGGTAGCTCATGATAATAAAAGTAATAAAAATTATTTTTATTATGATTTACACCGTAAATTTTTTAGTAATGATGCTAATGTGATTGCCATTTTAAAAAAAATTAAGGCAAACTATCATAAAAAAAATTATCATAACAATTTTCAGTGCACATTATTTGGTTATGAATATAAAAGAAATTATTGTTGATCAAAAGATGAAAAATCACCTTTTTTCATTAAAAAAATCGATCTTAAATTTGATCAAAATCAATTTAATACAACACAATTTAATAATGGGCAAGAAATGAATAATTTAGATGGTTCTAATTCAGTCATTGCTAATAAAAAACAATTAGGTTTTTTAAACACGATTAATTCCACTCAAATCAATTATGATCAACACCAACAAATATGGTTAAGATCTAGATTTTGATTAATTTTATTATCATTATTATTTGGTTATTTAGGATTAGATCGTTTTTATGCAGGTTCAAAAATCTATGGTTGACTTAAATTATTAACTTTAGGTGGTTTAGGTCTTTGATGATTATTTGATTTAATGTTAGCTCTTTTTGGCAATATTAAAGATATTAATGGTTTTTTTATTGACAAATGAACGATTAGTTTCTTTAGTAAATATTAAATATTTAAGATTAATTAAATTTTTGTTATAATTGTTATCAATTCATTAAAATAAGCCGATTTAGTTTAGTGGCAAAACAAGACAATGGTAATGTCTAGAGAGCAGTTCGATTCTGCTATTCGGCACCATTTTATTAATATTAATAATAGTAAACCAGTTGGTAGCATTAGATTGCTTTCAACTGGTTTTTTTTATTTAATAAAAATTCGGTCATTAATTTTAATGTTAATAATATTAAATAAAGCAATTGGAATAATTCAATAATTGTGATAATTTTTAATTCATTGTTTTTGAATTTGATTAATGTTGGATCAAATATTAGTTACAACATTTTCAAAATTCATTTCAATTAAAACAAAAGTAAATTCTAATTCTAAGTTTTTAGTAATAAATTGAAATTGACAAATAACATTGATTTCATCGATTTTAGTAATGTCATTAATAATATCTCAATCAGCTAAATTACGCATTCTAACAATTGAACTACGAAATTTTTCATATTGGTTGACAAAAATACGATGCACTCGAAAAAGCGGTTTATTCATTTTCGCTTTTTTAATTTGCAATTGTCATAAATATTTTCTTAATGGTGTTTGATACATATTTTGCATTAAATTGAAAAAAATGATTTATTGACATAAAAAAACCCCATAATCACGAGAATATGGGGTTGGCTAATTTCAATAATAAAGGAAAACTACTGGATCCAAATAATCTTTCTTATCATCTCCAAAAACCATTTTATGTATTTATGTATTACCACAATACATTTAATATTATATTAGAATATTTGCTAATAAATTAAAAAATTTTATAAATTAATGAGAAAAATAAATATTTTTTATTAATTAAAAGTTTAAATTGCTAATTTTAATGAAATTAATTTAACCGATTCATAAAGACAGAATTGAAATTTTTTGCTAAATCAGCAATTTCACTTGGTCTTAAGTTTTTATCTTTAAAAACAATTTCAATTTGTCTTGATAAATATAATTTCAAATAATCAAATAATTGTGGTGATGATTGTAATTTATTGTTAGATGCTAATTTAGTCCCATTAGGAGCAGTACCGTTTGCTAAAATACCAATTTGATCACTAGCATACTTAATTGTTTCAATTGTAAAGCCTGCAATCGTTTTTTTAACTGATTCAATTCTTTGTGAAAAATTTAGACTATTTAATATTTCATCAAAGTTTTTTAAATCATTTTCTGAAATATCATTAAATATTGTTTCTAAACTTTTGATAACGATTCTATTATCTTTATTTGCATAAATTTGATTTAAATTAGCGATTGAAGTATTCAGTTTAGGATTATTTTTTAATAATTCCATGCGAATAGTATCGTTTGTAATAGCTTGATCTTTAAATTTATCAATCACTTCTTTTAAATTATTGAAAAATTGTTCACTTGTTAAATCTTTAATACTACTAGAATCATTTGGGTTTTTTAAAAAATCATTTACTTTTTTTTGATCTTCAGGATTTAATTGTTTAATTAATTCTGGAGTTAATTTTTTAATTAATTCAGGACTTAATTCATTCAACTTAATTAAACCATTTTTTAATTTATTAATTAAGTCTTCAGATGATCCTAGATAATCTTCTAATTTTTGAGCATCACTAAAATTAATTGTTGTTTGATTTGATTTTTTGATTTGTTTAATTGTATCAATTAGATCATTAACTGGTTTATATGATTTAACATCAAATAAATCACGTACATTTTGAAAAATGCCAGTAAACAAAGATTTAGCAGTGTCTAAATGTTGGTATAAAACAATTAAACCAATAATTCTTTCATTTGATCTTTTTAAATTAGAAAAAAGATTAACACGATTGAAAAATTCTACTGATCAAATTGAATTAATTGCTTTTAAAGCACTATTAATATTATCTTTTAAACTATTATGAGTTATTTTTTTAACTAAATTTCCTTGATTAAATTTAGCTAATGCTCTTTTTCCATCATTTGAATCAAGTCAACTTAAAAAACGTGTTTTTAATTTTTCTGGATCAAAATTAGTTAAACTACTATCACTAGTAAATGCAGTAGTTATTTGAAACATGGATGTCATTGTTCCAGTTAAAGTAAAACTAATTGGTAATAACATCATTGATTGTAAAAGCGCAGTACCTAAACGGTGAATAATTTTTCTTTTCTTTTGCTTTGTTTTGTTTGTAAGTAAAAACAAACGACGTAGAAAAAGACAATAAATAATTGTTAAAAGAATATTTAAAATGACTGCAGCAATAATATAAGTAATAACCACTAAATAATCTTTTAAAAAGAATAAAATTGGTTTTTGATACTGAACATAAGGTTTGGCAACTTTGTTTAAATAAGACTGAATTGTTGAGTTTGTATTAAAAAAATGATTCAATTGGTTTGATATTTGATTAAAGAAAATAATAAAAAACCCAAACAACAATAAATTTAAAATTCCATAATATAAAACTTTTTTTCAATTAGAAAAAAATCCTGTTACAAAACCAAAAATAGTCAGTCCAAAAAAGAAAAAAATAGTAATGATAATATAGTTCATAAAATATTGTTTATACCTTTTTTAAGCTGATTTTTTGAAATATTAATTAATTTATATTAAGAATCATAAATTAATTATGTTATTGAATAATAAAACTTTAGAAAATAAAACTATGATTGATAATAATTTGATTAATTACTATAAAACATTGTTTTCACTAATTTTCATTATCAATAAATTATTGAACTTATTGATAATCAAACCCTACTTACTTCAACTAATGATTCAACACAATTTAATAACTTTTAATATTGAACAATTTTAAATAATAGTAATTTATCTTCTTAATGATGTTGATAAACTAACTTTAGTTGTTAAACTAGTATTATTAAAAGGATTAAATCTAATTAACCCGTTTGGTTTTGATTCTTTAATGAAGAATAATGATACTGGTAATAATCCAATTATTATTGTTAATAAAGCAAAATAAGCAATTGGACTAACATCAACAACTATTGCTAAAATAACATTGACTAAAGTAAATCCTAAATAACCCATACCTCAAATAATACCAAAAAATAATCCCATTCGTTTTGGTGTTGCATTAGGTAATTCATAAGGATTATTTAAAAGTGGTCCTTGAATCCCTCAAACAACAACACCAAATAAAAATCCAAAAACTAAATATAGACTAACATGACCGTGAACATTACTAATTATTGAAAGAATGTATAATAAAACTCCAATTGCAGTCACTGTAATCATAAAAGGTTTTCTTTTAAAACTAGTTTTAGTAAAACGACCAATACTAAAAGCACCAATTAAAATTCCTCCAACAAATAAAACTGCTCATGGTCTAACCCATTGACCTGGTGTAGTTAGAGCAGTATTGCTAATTGAATCTGCAAATGGCCCTGTATAAACAGTAGTATCGCCGTTTTTTATTCCTAGCAATGAATTTATCGCTGTAACATTAGTACCTACAATCGGCATTACAGCAGCAACTAATCAAATAGTATAAACTACAATTCAAGCTCATGTGTTTTTTTCACGCATTAGTGAAAAAATAGTATCATCACGGACAACTTCTTGCTCTTCTTTTGTCTCTTCACCAGCTCTTTGAATATCAAAATTAAGCCCAAGAACAATATAAGCTAATAATGGAATTAAATTTAATAAGGAAAATGCCAAACTAAAATAAAACCAATTATCACCTGTTTGTAAAAAAGTAGTAATACTTGGACTAATAAAAATAGCTGTAGTGATAATAAATCCCATATTAAATCCAAAAGGATTAATGGAAGAAAAAATCGCTTTTTGTCGTTGATTTCTTAATGTTTTAGCCAAAACCGGTTGTAATAAAACGATTAAAGTAGTACCACCAACCGCCATAAACAAACGAAAAATAATGAATAAAGCATATCCAGCAACACCACTTCCTGATTTTGCAAGGGCAAAACCAACACCAACTGATGGAATGGCCATCACTAATAAGGTTAAAGCTAAAAGCGCAGCATATCTATGGGTTAATTTAACAATTAAATAACCAATTAAAAATGATCCTATTCCTCTACCTGCAGTAATTCCATAATTAACAGCTTGTGAAACTGTTGAATCAACTTTAGTTCCAAAAAAGGCATTAGATCATCCTATATCACCATTACCTTGAGTATAACCTGCAGAAAATCATGCTGTAATGAATAAGAAATATCCAAAAAGCAAAATTGCTCACATTAGTACCCCACGTCCAAAAGGAAGTTGAGCGACTAATTTTTCTTTAGAATAACTTTTTTCTTGAAATGAATCACTATATTTTCTTGCAAACATAAAAAGTCTCTCATAAATAATTTGTTTTCTATTTTAATGCGATTAATTCAGCCAATAAGAATTAAAAACTAATGATAAAAATATTAATTAAATATATTTTTCGCACCACCATAATTATAAATAATTAATATTAACTTAGATCAAAAAATAATTGATCAAAAATTTTCAACTATTTAAATAGTAATATATTTTTAATAACAATAATTTTTAAATAAAAAATAATTAATTATTAACTTTTTTAAAATAAATTATTATTGTTAGTAAATGAATTCACTACTAAGAAATATTTAATGTTTTGTTCTAAATCATGATGATTTTGAACTTGTGATTGATCATTTAGTAAAGAAGATAAACTAACCAATTTATGTTCTTTTTGATTATTCTTTTTAAAAAAAGTTTTTTGATTCAATGAAGTGTTTTGATTTAGACGAGTTATTGAACCAGTTAATGAAAAACTAAGAGGTAATAATAATACTGATTGTAATAAAGCAGTCAAAACGCGGTCATATCATCTTTTTTCAATTTTTTCTAATTTTTTACGTCTTAATGCTTTACGAAAGAAAATTAAATGAAGTATTATTAAAACAATATTTAAAACAACAAAAGATAAAAAGTATACTAAAACAAAATAAAACTGTTTCAAAAAAGATGAAACTTGATTAAATGACTTAATGTCAAATGCACTATCAACTAAAGATCCTTTTTTAGCATTAAAAATTAAACTCGGATTAAGCAATTCAACTAAATTAACTGAAATTAATGGTAAAAAAGCAATGAAAAAAATAAATAAAGTTAAATTAAATACTCCATAATAAACTACTTTTTTCCAACTTGAAAAATATCCTCAGATTAATCCTGCAAGTGTTAATACAACAAAAAAAATTATTGGAATGTATTTTGATCACATAACAAAACAATTGATACTTTCTTGAACAATACATTTTAATATTAATATCTTATCTTAATATTTTTAAATAATCAAACAAAATAAAACTGTGTATTACTCATTAATAGTGATAGTGAAAACTAAACTTAATTTTCAATATCTAAATAAAATATATTACATAAAATGAAAAAAATCGATTTTAAAAACCAACTATTAAAACGTTCTTCTATTATACCAAATTAAGTTTGAATTAAGAAATTTATAGTTAAAACATTAGTTTTATAAAAAAAACATCTTTATGACTATACTATTAAAAATAATAAAACTAACCCCTTTTAAATCAATTTTGATTAAATTAGGAGTTAGTTTTTAGTTTTATTTTAGAATTTTGTTTTTAAATTTATTTTTGAGCGTTAATATAAGCGATTTCAATTCGATTATTTTGTTTTCTAATTCCATTAATGAAATTTTGATAACTTTCTAATTTAGCACTACTTTTTAAGAAAAGATTGATTGTTGATGGAATTGCTAAACGTAAATCATTAGCAGTTTGATTAGCAGGATCTAAATATGGCACATAAGTTGTGTTATTTTGACTAGCTGATTTAAATAATTGATATGCTGTTTTTGCAGCGGGACTATTTAAAATTAGTTCTTTATCTTTATTAGATGGATTACTATTTTCTGTTTTATTATTAAAAAATGATTTAGCAGAAGGAACATATGATGATTTTAGAGCATAGTCTTCAGCATAAGAAACACTAGTTTTTTGATTAGTGTTATATAAATATTCTGTATTATTTGTAAAAAGTCATTTAATAAATAATCTAGTAGCACGGTTTGCTACTTTATTGTTATTTAAATTAATCCCAATAATATGACCACCTTGTAAAACATATGAATTTTGAGTTGTTGTACTTTCTGAATTTTTTAATGGTTGACTTAAAGTTAAAACATCTTTATCAGTTAATTGTTTGTCTTTATTAGGAACTTTTTGTTTATAACGAGCATTTGAACCCATAGAAATAGCGATTTCTAAATTAGCAAACCGAGTATTAATGTTGTCATCTTTATTAACAACATAACCATATCCACCATTTTTTGCTACTTCATATAATTTATTATAAGCATTTTGAAAAGCTATGCTTTGTTCAGTGCCATTTTTAAAAAAGGTATATTTAAAATCTTCATTAGCTTTAGCATGATCAGAACGATTTCATAAATATTTTTTATAATCATGATTTAATTGATTAAAAGAATAATTATATAAAAATGATACAGGTGCATCAAATTGAAGCATTCTTGCACGATCTTTTAATTGTGTTTCTGTGTTACTAGCAGTTGAAGTTGCACTACTAGAATTTTTAGCAAGTGAATAAGGAAATGAAGCAGCTAATTTTGCAGCTAAATCAACTAATCCATCTCAATTTTCAAAAACTGATTTTTTTAAAACGTAATTATCAAATTTTTTCTCGTTATTCTTTTTATATTCACCATAAATTTTTTGTACTTTATCTTCTAAACTAGAATTTGTATATGTTGTTGTACTAGTTGTTGATTTTGTATCACTACTTGTAGTCGATTTTTTCTCAATACCAAATTCTTTTTTAAATCATTCAGTAGAAGTACTGTCAATAGTAACACTAGTTTCTTTCTCAAGCACTTTATTTAACAAATATTTTAAGACTGGTTTGTTTAAATAAAGAATTTCTGAACTTAAACCAATTGGTAAAAGATAAAGCCCTTTATCTTGACTATCAATCCCATAAATGTTTTGATTAACTTTTAAAAATTGATCTGAAACTAAATTAGTATCAAATTTATCTGATGCTAATGTTACAGTTTTATTATTAACTTTAATAGTATTATTATCTTTATTATAAGTATCTTGACTTAAATCTAGTTGGCCTGAAACTGATGCTAATCCTGAAACTACTGGAGGATAATTTAAGGTCAAATTCGGTACATTACTTCAGTTTCTGATTGTGATATTTCTAATAATATTAGTTGCAACATTGTTATAACCATCACCTTGAGAATTGATTTTAACTGGTAAATATCCTTGTTCTTGTTTGGCAGCAGTCTTAATTTCATTATTGAATTTTTCAGCAATTTTTTGAAGGTTTTGAAAACGTCGATCACTTGAAGTTCATGGTAAACCAATAAGAACTTCTTTAGTATTAACAGAACTACCTGAAGAACATGCAGCAAGTAATAAACTAGCAGAAACAGTTGGAATTAAACTAGCAAATAACAATTTTCGAATTGAAATTTTCATTTTTATATTGATAAAGTTGAATATCTTCTTTTCTTTTTTTAGTTAAATTGATTATTAAAAAAATAGTTTTTAGAATAAAAAAAACAACACAATCTAATAACTAGATCGTGTTGTATAAAAATAAAATGAGTATTTTAACTTGCTGCAGAAATAAACTTAGCAGCCGAAAATTTACTGATTTAAGAATTTTAATCATATTGACTTCAATTTTAAATTCAATTTAAACTGTTTAGTATCATATCAAAAAAAGTTTCAAATTAATAAATGATTTTATTTTTTCGATTAAAAAATTGTTAATAAAATATTATTAATTTAAGAATAATATTTAATTTATTATTAATAATTGATTATTTTTCATTTTGATTAATGATTTTTTGATTAAAATTAATAAAGATCAAAACTAGAAAATATTTAAGATATGAGAGATTTTGCAAATATTTATGAATTTAGGAAAACAATTATTAGATGATAATAATTTAAAAATCAAAATTAAAACAGAACAAGATATTTGAAATTATGATCTTTTTTCTTAAAAAAATTTCAAAACAACAAAAGATTTTGGGTTTTTAGTTTCTTACCTTTTATTAATTGTCTTTTTTTCTGCATTGATTTTCGCTTTTGTTTGTATAAAACTCTTTTAAATCGAATTTTTGCAGTTGATGTTTTATTTAAAAAAATTCTTCTAGTTTTGATTTTTTACTATTTTTTTATTCTTTCATTTTTTCTTTTATCTATTTATTTCTTATTTTTTTTTGTTAATAAAAATCAATTATTAACAATTAGAAATTTTGAACTATCTTTTTATCTCTATTGTGGAATTTATTTGTTTATTAGTTCATTAGTTTTTGGCATTATTATTTTCAAATTTAAAAATAATGTTATTGAAGATTATAAAAAATTTTCATTAAAAAAACTTGGTGTTGATTTTAATAAATATTTAATAACTAATAATCATAGACAATTAGAATCAATTTGAGAAAAAGTTAATCATAGTAGTTTCTTATCTTTTTTTTGTAAAAAAATATTTTTTTTCTCATGAATTGATATTCAATTTCAAGAACTTAAAGATTTAGTTGAAGTTGATAGCAATTTATCTAAAAAATTTGCTTCATTAATAGAAACAAGATGAAATATCAATCCTAAGAGCATTGAAGAACATAAAGATTATTTTGTACTTCATATATTTGCATTAAGATTAGTGAACTTTTTATGAATTTTTTGTTCATCATATTCAGTTTATTTTATTAATAAATATAATGATATTAATAAAAATTCGATTAAGTTACATCAAGCAATATTTGTGTTACATTGAATTATTTCTTGAACAGCAACAATTTTATTAATGATCTTTTTTTATTGATCATTTATTTATTATCCAAGCGAACGAATCAATCACTATGCTATTTTAGTGGTAGTTATTTTTTTAGGCTTTAACGCATTAAGAAATATTTTATTAAGCCTGTTTTATCATTTATTTTTAAAAATCAAAAAGAAAAATAACTAATTCTTATTTTGTATTCAAAAATGTTTTTAATGAATAGAAAATAGAATGAATTTGTAACATATATGAAATCACAAGAACAGTTATTGCTAAATCATGATAGTAAAAATGATAATTTAGTAATCAAAATTAATACTGAAACAGATCTTTGAAATTATGATCTTTTTTTCTTAAAAAAATTTCAAAATAATCAAACTTTTTGAGTATTTGCTTTTTTACCATTTATTAATTTTGTTTTTTTCTGTTTTGATTATCGTTTTTATTTACATAAAACCCTTTTAAATCGCAATTTTGCTATTAATATTTTTTATAAACAACTTTATTTGATTGGTTTTTTTTATTTTCTTTCAATTGTTGGATTTATTTTATCTTTATGAGGTTATTTTTATTACTATTTTAGTGATCAAAATCAATTACCACCATCTTTATCTAAAGAAACGCTTTTTTATTTAATTTGTAGTTTAAACTTATTTTTAAATTGTTTTGGATTTGGTATTACTATTTTTTGGTTTAAAAAAAATATTATTAAAAAATATCAAAAATTTACTTTTGATCAAATGAAAATTGATTTTAGACATTATTCATTAGTTAGTAATAATCAACAATTAGCAATTCTTTGAGCAAAAACTAATCAAGCACCTTTTCTATCTTTTATTTCTAAAAAATTAATTCGATTTTCATGATTGGATTTAAAATTTGAAAAATTTTTATCTTTTATTAATGTTAATCCTGAATTAGTTGAAAAATTTGTTTCAAAACGTGAAACAAAAACGAATTGATATAAACAACAATATTTATTCACTGAACAAAATGATACACTTAGAACTCGTAGATTAAGTATTTTTTGAATTTTTTGTTCATCATATGCAATTTATTTTATTAATAAATATTATGAATTAAATAAAAATTCGATTCGTTTAAATTTAATAATACTTATTATTCATTGAATTATTTCTTGAACAATTATCATTTTATTTATTTACTTTTTATATCAAAATTTAAATCTTCTTATCATTGCTAGAAATAGTGTAAAAAGTGATTCTTTAGAATTAGACTTCAGATTTAAATTAGTATTAATAATAGTAATTGTTTATTTTGCTCTTGGTCTTCTAAGACATTTATTTTATGTTTTGCTTTATCAATCAGTTTTAAAATTAAAAAAAGATCGATCAAAAAATAATGATTGATATTTTTAATTTTTGATTGAATTATTTAATTAAAATTGTTTATAATATACATTCACCTTATAATTTTTATAATTTAAATTAAGAATTTTAATAAAATGAAAAAAAATAAAAAATTTATTAATTTTGCAGTTTTATTTGTTGCTTGTTCTACTTCTTTTAGTGCGTTAACTGTTTTACCTAATAAAAACACATCTAATATTGTTAGTGTTAATTCAGAAACTTCACATTTTAATTTATCTAAATTAGAAAATCATTCTTTTAAAATAGATCAATCACAAAGAAAAGAATTTCGTGAAAAGTTTAATTCTCAAATTTTTGGTTCTTTAAATCAAAAAATAATAAAAAGAGAAACTTCTGAAATTAGATTAGATGATTTTAAAAAAAATTCAGTAATATTTGAAAATAATCAAGATAATAAAAAAATAGTTGAACCTAACAAATTAGTTACTAAAGAAGCATCAAAATATTTTGATAAAATTTTGGATAATAAATTTAACTATAATGATTTATTTAAAATTGCTGAAAAAAATGGTTATTCAAAATCAAAACTTCAAAGTGAAATTGATAAAACAATTTCACTAAATAATTCATCAAATAAAATAAGCTTGCTAAAAAACATTAATCCAATCAATCAAAAAAATTGACTCACTCTAGTTCGCGAATAATTGATGTTAGAGTTAAATCAATGTTGCAAAACATAAGAAAAGCAGGGATAGATTCAGCATATTTTGCAGTTGCTTCTGCTGCAGTTGCTGCTGGTTATTGAGTTGCTTCTTGATTTTTTGGATTAACTATCCCCAGTGCTACTGCTGCTACTGCTCAAGTAGTTACTTTTGGAGTTGAAGGCTTAGTATACGGAGCTTTTTATGAAATTTGAAAAAATGATAAAAATTATTTATTACTTTATGATAGAATCGGAGATTTTCAAATTGTAGAAACTTTGTATAAATTTTACAAACTAAAAGATGATTTAAAAAATATTAAAAATACTTATTTTAATTTTATAAGAAGTTTTAAAACTGCAGTATTTGCTCTTAAAACAACAACTAATTTAATTAAGTTAGGAATATATTCAACAGCTTGAGCAGCACCAGTAGGTTTAGCATTTTTAGTTTTAGCAGATTTAATAATACAAGTTACTAGTTTAGTTTTATCTTTAAATTTATATAAGAATTTTTTAGTTAATATTAATCAAAAAATATTTATCATATATGAAAGCAACATTAGATAGTAATAGTAATAATAATGATTTGTTAATCAAAATTAATACTGAAACAGATCTTTGAAATTATGATCTTTTTTTCTTAAAAAAGTTTCAAAATAATAAAACATTTTGAGTATTTGCGTTTTTACCCTTTTTCAATTTTATTTTTTTCTGTTTAGAATATCGGTTTTATTTGTATCAAACCCTTTTAAACCGTAATTTTGCTGTTAGCATTTTTTAATAATCGAGTTTGATTAATTGGTTTGTTTTATGTGATATCTCTGATTTGCTCTTTTGCTTTAGTTCAATTATATTTCCCTTTTTATTTTACTGAAATTAATAAATTGCCATCCAATTTATCAAAAGAAGCCCTTTTTTATCTTATTTGTAGTTTTTGTATGTTGTTTAGTTCATTAGTTTTTGGTATGATTATTTTTAAATTTAAGAGTAATATTATTAATTGATACAAAAAATTTTCATTAAAAAAAATTGGCATTGATTTTAATCAATATCAAATAGTTGATAATAATCAACAATTAATTACTCTTTGAGAAAAAACTAATCAAAAACCATTTTTATCATTTTTTTGAGAGAAAATAATTGGATTTTCATGATTGGATTTAAAATTTGAACAATTTTTAGCACTAATTAAAGTTGATCCTAGTTTATCTTCTAAATTTATTTCTAAACGTGAAGTGAGAATGAGTCGTTTTCATCAACAAAATGAAGGTGTTGTCGGTCTTTTTTCAATTAGTAGTAGAATTAGTAGTTTTCTTTGAATTTTTTGTTCATCCTATTCACTATATTTTGCTAATAAATATAGTGAACTTAATAAAAATTCACTAAAAATTCATCAAATAGTATTAGTAATTCATTGAATTATTTCTTTGCTAACAACAATTTTATTTATTGTCTTTTTTTATCAAGCATTAAATAATGTTTATACACCAATTATTAAAGAAGCTCAAAGTAGTCAATTAGGTGATTTTACTTTAATTTCAAATATTTTTCAACATTTATATATTACTTTTTTTATAGGTTTAGCAATTTTTTTAGCTATTGGTGCACTAAGAAATATTTTGCTTATTTCAATTTATCATGTTCTTTTAAAACAAAAATCGAACTTGAGAAAATAAAGTTAACTAAAAAACAAACTTTTTTAATAAGTTTGATTATTAATTTAAATTTTTTTCATTTTTATGTTAATATATATGTGTTAGTTTTCTTGATAATACTAGTTTGAAGAAAATTAACAGGCAATAACAAGAAATGTTAGCATACCGAGATAAGAGTTTATCTCGTACAAAAAGGGCTAAAGGCCCTTTATTTTTTTGCCCTTTTTAGTTATTTTGAATGCTTAATTTAACTAAAAAATCAGTTTTATTACTTATTTTTGATCATAATAAATTGATTAAGATTTCTAATTTTTTGATCATAATTAAAAATTGATAAACCTATGAATGAAAATCTAGTTTTTAGATATATGTATATGTTGATATAATTAAAGCATTGATTTTCAAATTATTTTTTTGAAAATCATCAAAATTATATTTGGATTGGAAAAAAAAATTATATGAATAAAAAAGTTGCTATTAATGGCTTTGGACGAATTGGTCGGTTAACTTTTCGCACATTATTAACTCAAAAAGGAATTGATGTTGTAGCCATTAATGACTTAACTGATGCAAAAACTCTTGCTCATTTACTAAAATATGATAGTGCTCAAGGTATTTTAAAAGGTTTTTGTGTTGAAACTGAAGGTGATAATTTAAAAATAATTAATCATCAAACTAATGCAGTAACTTTAGTGCCTGTTTACTCTGAACGTGATCCTAAAAATTTACCATGAGTTAAATTAGGAGTTGAAGTTGTTTTAGAATGTACTGGTTTATTTACTAAAAAAGAAGCTGCTGAACAGCATTTGATTGCTGGTGCTAAAAAAGTATTAATTTCAGCACCTGGTACAGGTGATATGAAAACAGTTGTTTATAATGTTAATCACGACATTTTAACTCCATCTGATCAAATTGTTAGTGCTGCTTCATGTACAACTAATGGTTTAGCTCCTGTAGTTTATTTTTTAGATCAAGCTTTTGGAATTAAATCAGGAACAATGACTACGATTCATGCTTTTACTGCTGATCAACGGCTTCAAGATGCACCTCATAGAGATTTACGTAGAGCACGTGCAGCAACAGCATCGATTGTACCAACAAGCACTGGTGCAGCCAAAGCAATTGGTTTAGTAGTACCATCATTAGTAGGAAAATTAGATGGAATTGCTCATCGTGTGCCTGTAATTGCTGGTTCATTAATTGATTTAACTTTATTTTTAAATCAATCTGTAACTGCACAAGAAGTTAATCAATTACTAGAATCAAAAGCAAGTGAATCATTTGCCTATTCAAAAGATCCATTAGTATCTGCAGATATTATTGGTCATACTGCAGGTTCAATTTTTGATTCTTTATTAACTAAAGTTCAACCAACTGGTGAAGTTCGTGTTTTTGCTTGATATGATAATGAATCATCATACGTTCATCAACTAGTTCGTACTTTAGTATATATGAGTCAATTATAATTTTGTTTTATTTTTAGAAATTAAATTATTATGAAATATCATAAAAAACAAATTACTGATCTTGATTTAGCTAATCAAGTTGTTTTAGTTAGATTGGATTTAAATGTTCCAATGAAACAAGGTCAAGTTGTTGATCATACAAGAATTGTTCAATCTTTGCCAACTTTGCAATATTTAATTAAAAATAATTGCAAAATTATTGTTTTAAGTCATTTATCACGAATTAAATCTCTAAAAGATAAAACTGGTGGTGAAAAAAGTTTAGCACCAGTTGCTAAAGTATTAGATCAAATGTTAGATACTCCTGTTTTATTTTGTTCTGAAAATACTGGTGATCGAGTTATTCAAGCAGTAAAACAATTAAAACCAAAAGAAATTTTAGTATTAGAAAACACTCGTTATCAAGATGTTAATGATCAAGGTGAAATTGTTAAATTAGAATCAAAAAACGATTCTAAATTAGCCCAATTTTGAGCTAGTTTAGCAACAGTTTTTATTAATGATGCATTTGGTACAGCACATAGAAGTCATGCTTCTAATGTTGGAATAGCAACTTATCTTAAAAATTCAGCAATTGGCTTTTTAATTGATCAAGAATTAGTTAATTTAGCTAAAGCATGTGATCAATATACAAAACCATTGATCGCTGTATTGGGCGGTTCTAAAATTTCTGATAAATTAAAAGTAATTAATCAAATTGCTAAAAAGGCAGATAAAGTTTTAATTGGTGGAGGTATGGCTTATACCTTTAAAAAAGCCCAAGGTTATGATGTTGGTGATTCATTAATTGAAGAATCAATGATTGAATCATGTCATCAAATGTTAGAACAGTGAAAAGATAAGTTAGTTTTACCAACTGATGCAGTTGTTAATGCTGAATTTGCTGATCTTCCTGGTAGAATTGTCAAATACCAAAAAGATGTTAATCTTTGAAACAATGATATTGGTTTAGATATTGGTCCTGAAACAATTGCTAATTTTTGTGCTATTTTAGATAGTGCTAAAACTGTTGTTTGAAATGGACCAGTAGGAGTGTTTGAATTTAGTAATTATCAAACAGGAACTCGTGCCATTGCTAATAAAATGCAAGAAATTACTAAAAACAATGCTTTTACTTTAATTGGTGGTGGTGATTCAGCATCAGCTTATCAACAATTTAATCAAGGTCAAGGAGTTAGTTTCATTTCTACAGGTGGTGGAGCTTCTTTAGCATACATGGAAGGACAAGATTTATTAGGTATTAGTGTTATTGCTAATAAATAATTTAAAAAAATTAGCAACTTTAATTATTAAAAACTAATGAAAGATTATTAAGAGATTAGATGGATCAAACAAATAAATCATTATTAGGATATGGGACTTATTTAATTAAAAATCAAAATATTGAAACATGAGTCCAATTATTAGAAACTGCTTATTTAGCAAAATATGATTATATTGATACTGCAAAACTTTATCAAAACGAAACAGAAATTGGGCATGCTTTAGAAGTTTTAAAAGCAAAATATGGCTTAAATTTTAATTTTAAAATCCAAACTAAAATTTGACCAAAAAATTATCCTAAAGCCCGCCAAGCAGTATTAGATTCATTAAAAAAACTGAAAGTAAAACAATTAGATTCGGTTTTATTACATTGACCAAGTCCTGATTTTGCTCAAGATTTATTAGCATGAGAAGCTCTAATTCAACTTCAAAAAGAAGGTTATATTAAATCAATTGGTGTTTCTAATTATCCAGCAAATATGTTATCCTTTTTTAGTGCAGTTACTAATCACAGTCCTAAATTTAATCAAATTCAATACAGTTTATATAATCAAAAATATAATTTAGCAGATTTTGAAGCTCTTAAAATTCATTTACAAGCATGACGTCCTTTAACTGATTCAATTCCAGATTTATCTAATGATCAAGTTTTAGTTAAAATTGCTAAAGAATTACAAACTGATCCCACTGCTATTGCCATTAGTTTTGTTAAAAGTCAAAATTTAGATGTTATTGTTAAATCAGTTAATCTTCAACGAATTGAAAAAAATGCTCAAGCATACCATCAAATTGATTTAAATCAATCACAAATTGTTAAATTAAAAGCAATTAAACGTCAAAATAAAAATTTTGTTTTTTGAAAACCATTTAATCAACCATTAAATGATCAAACAATTAGTCGTTTGAAAAAAAGAATGTTAATTTTAAATAAACGTAATAATAGTATTTTTTATTGGTTTTATTATCCAATTTATTATGCTTTAATTGTTTTTTATGCTTCTTTAGAAAGAGTTAAATCTTTTTTTAACTAAAGCATTATTATTATTATTAACTAAAAGAAAATTTTTAACTAATAGCAACCAAGAAATTAATGGTTGCTATTTTTATTGAAAAGAATTGTAAAAATAAGTTTAAATTTTAGTAATTGATATGACAAATTTAAACAAATAATTTTTTAGTATTTTATAATTAGATCTAATAATAAGAAAAAGATAAAATAAAAAACATGTTGAATCTAAAAAATTTTGAACAATCTAAAAAGATTTTAATACAAGAAATTAATCAAAATGATGCTGATGCTTTAATTATTAATTCCTTTCAAAATCGTTTTTGATTAATGAATTTTGAATCATCAGATGGTTTTGTGATCATTCAAAAAAATAATTTAATAACTTTTTTAATTGATGGACGTTATTATCAAAAAGCTGTTGAACAATTAGGTGAAATTATTAATGTTGTTTTATGAAAATCATTTGATGATTTAGCAAGTTTTATTAAAGATCAGGAATTAAATACTATTTTGATTGAAGATAGTTATACTAATGTCTTATTATTTCAAAAACTAGAAAATTGCGTTCAAGAAATTAAATTATTTTCTGCTCAAGGAATTAGAAGCAATAAGTATGAAAGTGAAATTTGTAATTTAATTAATGCTGCTGATATTGCTGTTGAAACAACTCAATTTATTCAAAAATATGCTAAACCAGGAATGAGTGAAAAAGAAATAGCTTTAGCAGCAACAATTAAAATGTTGAAATTAGGAGCTAGTAAAAATGCTTTTGAACCAATTGTTGCTTCAGGAATTAATGGCGCAAATCCCCATCATCATCCTACTGATAAAATTCTTGAAGAAAATGAAATGATTAGTTTAGATTTAGGATGTATTTTAAATAATTATTGTTCAGACATGACTCGAACTTGAGCTGTTGCTAATACTAAATTACCTGAAACTTTAGAAAAAATGCATCAAATAGTATTACAAGCACAAGCCTTAGGATTACAAACTTGTTTGGTTGATCAAACTACTTACAATGTTGATATGGCATGTCGGAAATATATTAAACATCAAGGTTATGGTGAATATTTTGTTCATTCAACAGGTCATGGAGTTGGAATTGACATTCATGAATTACCCGCAATTAATGCTAATCCAATTTTTAAAAAAACTTTAACTAATGGTATGGTAATTACTGTTGAACCAGGAATTTATGTTCCTGGAATTGGTGGTGTTAGAATTGAAGATACAGTGGTGATTAATAATCAAAAACCAATTATTTTAAATCAAAAGGCTAGTCGTAAAGTTTATTTTGAATAACAAAAAATTATTAAAAACCCAATTAAATCATCAAACAAATCTTTTACTATCACAAATTAATAAACTAAAAGAACAAATGGGTCATACTAATAAACTAAATCATATTTATTATTTTGATCATGCTGCAACTTCATTTAAACCTAAAATTTTTTTAGATGGATTAAACCAAAAATTAGATGATGATAATTTAGTTCAATTAAAACAACGTTTTATCAATTGTGCAAGTTTATGAGCACAATGCTTAAAAACTAATCAGCAAAATTTGTTTTTTACTAATAATACAACTTATGCCATTAATTTCATTGCCTATTTTTTAGAAGATAAACTTAGTTCATCTGATCAAATTCTACTTAATTATCATGAACATTCATCTAATTTGTATCCATGACAAGAATTAGCTAGAAGAAAACAATTAGAATTAGTTTATTTTCCTTATGATCAAGAATTAACAATCACTAATATTTTAAAAGCAATCACACCTCATACAAAAATTATCCCGATTGCTAATTCATCAAATATTACGAGTTTTTATATTGATATTATTGCTTTAGATCATTCAATCAAAAAAATTCGTCCTGACATTATTTTAGTAGTTGATGCAACACAGTTTTTATCAAAAAATCATATTGATTTAACTAATAGTAAAATTGATTTTTTAGTTGGTAGTTTTCATAAGTTATATACTGGTTTTGGCGTTGGTTTTTTTTATGCTAATGATCAATACTTAGATCAAATTCATTATTCTAAAATTGCTAATTTTGTTTTAAATACTCAAAATTTTTTAAATAATTTTCGTGTCATTGATTTATTAAGTTTTCTAGCTACAGAAGAATTTTTAAAAATTTGATCACAAGAAAAAACAATTGCATTAATTGATGCTTATGAACAGTTTTTAATTAATTATTTTATTGATCATTTCCCAAAAAATGATCATGGTTTTCAAATTTTAAACCAGACAAAAGATCATTTAAGATATTTAATTTTGACCCATGAAAAATTTGTTAGTGAAGATTTAGTAAAATATTTTGCTCATTTTAACATTATTGTTGCATCAGGAATTGGTTGTGCTAAATTTGCTAATTTAATTTATCAAACAAAAAATATTATTCGTATTTCATTTAGTTTTTTTAATACATTAGCTGAAATTAATTTTTTATTAACTAAAATTGCTGCTTTTAGTGAAACTGAACTAATTAATTGTTTATTATTGACAAATTCTTAAAAAACCAACAAATTGAAAATTTTTTGATTAAAAGATTGATTTTTAATTAAAGTTATTATAAAGCGGTGATTTTTAAGATTTTTATTATTAAAAATTAAGCAAAAATTCAAAAAAAAATTGATTTTATTAAATTTAATATATATAATTTCTAAAGAATTAATCTAATCAAATTAAAATGTGGCATTTGATTTATTAAAATGAAACAATTTAATGAAAAAAAGTTAATTAATTCGTTTGCAGTTTGAGAAGTAATCAAAATAAATTATATTTTAATTATTAAAATTGGTTACTATTTCCTAAATGGCTTAAATATAGGATTCAAACAAAAATTATAAATATTTAATTAGTAAATTTTTAAAGGATTTTAAAATAAATTTAAAGTTATGGCAAAGAAAAAGTTTGATCGTTCTAAAGACCATGTTAACATTGGGACTATTGGCCATATTGATCATGGAAAAACAACTTTAACAGCTGCAATTTGTACTTATTCAGCTAACAAAGGTCTTGGTGAAGCGCGTGATTATGCATCAATTGATAAAGCTCCAGAAGAAAGAGCTAGGGGTATTACAATTAATACAACTCACGTTGAATATGAAACAAATAAACGTCATTATGCACACGTTGACTGTCCTGGACATGCTGATTATGTTAAAAACATGATTACAGGTGCTGCTCAAATGGATGGTGCGATTTTAGTTGTTTCAGCAACTGATGGACCTATGCCACAAACTCGTGAACACATTTTATTAGCACGCCAAGTTGGTGTTCCTAAAATGGTTGTTTTCATGAATAAGTGTGATATGGCAAATGATCCAGAAATGCAAGATCTTGTTGAAATGGAAGTTCGTGAATTACTTACATCTTATGGTTTTGATGGTGATAATACTCCAGTTGTTAGAGGTTCTGCTCTAAAAGCATTAGAAGGAAATCAACAATATAATAATTCAGTTCAAGAATTATTAGATGCTGTTGATTCTTACATTCCTTTACCTGCTAGAGAAATTGAAAAACCATTCTTATTACCAGTTGAAGATGTTTTCACTATTACTGGTCGAGGAACTGTGGTTACTGGTCGTGCTGAACGTGGTAGATTAAAAGTTGGTGATGAAGTAGAAATTATTGGATTACGTGATACTCGTAAAGCAGTTGTTACTGGAATTGAGATGTTTCGTAAACAATTAGATGAAGTTTTAGCAGGAGATAATGCTGGGATTTTATTACGTGGTATTAATAAAGATGATGTTGAACGTGGTCAAGTTTTAGCAAAACCAGGATCAATTACTCCTCATAAAAAATTTAGAGCACAAATTTATGCTCTAAAAAAAGATGAGGGAGGACGTCATACTCCATTTGTTAAAGGATATCGTCCACAATTTTATTTCAGAACAACAGATGTTACTGGTAGTGTTGAATTAGCAAAAGGTTCAGAAATGATTATGCCTGGTGATAATGCAGAAATTGTTGTTGAATTAATTAGTAAAGTTGCTTTAGAAAAAGGTTCTAAATTCTCAATCCGTGAAGGTGGTAGAACTATTGGTGCTGGAACTGTTGTTGAAGTTTTAGAATAAGTTTTTTATCTAACATTTTTTAAAAAAAATTAATTTTTATCATTTAGAAAATTCCCATTGACTGCAGATGGGAATTTTTTTATTTAATTAATTTTGATCTGTTCATTATTTTTAATTAAATATAAATTTAAAAAGATTATAATAGTTACTGTTCAAGTCTGATTTTAGATTTGATTGGTTTTAATTGAGTTTTTTAATCAATATCAGAAATGTTTAAAAGAATAAAAATGTTATAAATTAAGAAATGAGATCAAAATCAAAATAATTATTTATGCTATTTTTAAAATACTATTATTAAACAATAATAATATTTTAATGAAATGGAGTATTAATGAAGAAAAAAATTGTTGTTGTTGGAATTAATCATGCAGGTACTTCTGCAATTAAAACACTTTTAATTGAAAATCCTAATTTAGAAATTGTTGGTTTTGAAAAGGGTGAAACTAGTTCATTCTTAGGTTGTGGTATTGCTTTGGCTGTTGGTGGAATTGTTGATAATGTAAAATCACTTTTTTATTCAAGTCCAGAACAATTAAGTCAAATGGGTGCTAAAATTCACACCAAACATTTTGTTCATGAAATTAATTATCAAGAAAAATATGTTTTAGTTGAAAATTTAACTACTAAGTCAACTTTTAAAGAAAGTTTTGATGTGTTAATTTATGCTGGTGGTTCATGACCATTAATTATGCCTTTTCATAAACCAGAATATAAATCAGTTAAATTATGTAAAACTTATGAACAAGCATTAGAATTAATTGAAGATGCTAAGAAAAACAACTTAAAAAATATTGCAATTTTAGGTGCTGGTTATATTGGTGTCGAATTAACAGAAGCTTTTGCTAAACTTGGCAATAAAAACGTTACTTTAATTGACATGGAAAATCGAATCATGCCTAGATATTTTGATGTTGAATTTACTGATCAAGTTGAAGCATCAATGAAAGCAAGTGGCGTGAACTTGTTGATGTCACATAAAGTTAATCAATTAGTAACTGATAATGATAATCGTGTGATTGCTCTAAAAGCAGAATGCACTCAAACTCAAAAAATTGAAGAAGTTCCAGTTGATTTACTGATTTCTTGTGTTGGTTTTGCACCAAAAACTGAAATTCTATTAAAAACATTACCAAATTTAAAAACATCAAGAAATAAAGCGATTGCGATTAATGAATATGCTCAAGCATTAGATCAAAACAATCAACCAGTTCCTGGTCTATATATTATTGGTGATTCAGCAGCTACTTATTATATTCCAACTAATAGTCATGAAAATGTTGCATTAGCAACTAATGCAGTTAAGTTAGGAATTGCAGCTGCATCACACATTAATTCTGATGTTAGTGCTGAATTAAAAAAAGTTAAAGTTGATTCGATTACTGGAACTAATGCGATTTCTGTATTTGGCTATAGTTATGCGTCAACAGGTTTATCATTTGAAGCAACTAAAAGATTAAAAATTGATGCTGATTCTGCCTTCCATCATGGTAATGATCGTTGTGAATTTGTCAATGAATATAGTGATGTTAAAGTTAAATTAGTTTGAGAAAAAGCAACTAAAAAATTAATTGGTGCTCAAATTGGTTCATCTAAAGATCATCCTCATACTGAAACTATTTTTGTTTTATCATTAGCAATTCAAAAATCAATGACTTTATATGATCTATTAACATTAGATTATTATTTCCTACCTCATTTAAACAAACCACTAAATTTCATTTTGTGTGCTGTTGTTAAAGCTTTAGGATTAGCATTTAATGATCATTGTTATTTATGTTCTTAGTTGATAATTAATTGTTGATTCATCAATTTATATAATTTAGATAAAAAAGCGAAAGTATTTTTGATAAATATTGTTCGCTTTTTTGTCTATAATGAATTAAAATAGTTAATTTAATTTTTCATAATGAACAAAAAGAAAACGCAAAAATCATTACAATTGAAAAAATTTATGATTGTTTTTTGATTTATCATCAAAACTACTTTCATTGGTTTTGGCGGTGGTAATGCTTTATATCCTGTAATTCATAAATATGCTGTAAATAAATATCAATGATTATCTGAAGTTGAATTTGATAATATTGTGATTACTTCCAATCTTGTTCCAGGAACTAATGTGGTACAAGCTTTATCTTTTATTGCAATTAAACAATTAGGTTTTTTTCAAGGATTAATAGTTACCATTCTTGGTTTATTGCCTAATTTATTTTTAGCAATTGGGTTTTATTTTGTCTTAGACAAATTACCTAAAGCATATTTATTTACGATTAATATCGCTGTTATTACAGTAATTGTTGGAATTTTAATTGGGTTTTCGATTCGATATTTTAAACAGTCGCGTCAATCAATTAAAATGCCTTATTTAATCATTTTAATTTTAATTAGTTTTATTTTTTCCTTTTTTGTTCCTTCACCTTTTAATACTCCAGGAATTTTAATGATTGGTACTTTTTTGATTTTATTAATTTATGCATTTATTAAAGCTTTTAAAATTAAAAAAAGTGAATCATTAAATCATGCAAAACCAAAAAATACTAAAAAACTATCTTTTTCTTTTTTCAATCACAAAAAATTAAAAGGTGATAAAAAACTAGATCTATAATGAAGTTTTTTATTAATAATTAATTTTTTTAAAATATTTGATTAAAAATTGATTCCAATCAAAATGATGAATATATAAAAAAATAATAAATATGATTTTAGGAACTATATGATCTTTAATAGGTGTTTTTATCATTAGCATCATTGTTTTTGGTGGTGGTCAAATTTTTATTCCTTTATTTCAATCATTATGAGATTTGTTAAAAGATTATGGTAATTCTAGTCATTTGAATTCGATTGATTTTAAACAAGTAACTGATAATTTTATTATTGCATCAAATATTACTCCAGGAGTTGTTTCAACTAAACTAGCAGCTTTTACTGGATTTGTGATTGATAATGGTGGTTATATTGGAATAATTGTTTTACTTTTATGTTATTTAGTTTTTGTTATTCCAGCAGTAATTGTTATGCATTTTGGCAACATTTTATTTCATAAAATTAGTTCAAAGCATTTTAAAACTGTTATTGTTTATTTTCAACCGATTATTATTGGTATTTTATTAGCATTAGCATTACAATTATTTTTAGCAATTATTTTGCCACATTTTCAATTTAATAAAGATTTACTTACTGCTGGTAAATATGATCTTGGTAAATATTTGGGTAATCTTGAAAATCAAGATAAAAATCAATTTTTCTTTAATGGCTGAAGAATTTATGTTGCAATTATTTGATCATTTATTTTAGTAATTGTTACAGTAGTTTTATATTTAAAAAAAATCAATTTATTTTTTATTATTCTAATCGCAATTGTTTTTAGTTTGATTGTCTTAGAACCTTGATTGTAAAAATAATTGGGATTAAAAAAATTACTATTAACTTAAATATTTAGATTATTAATTGATTTTTCTAATTAAAATCAATGATATTTTTATTAAAATAAAGTTTTTAGGTATTTATTTTTGATCAATATCATTAATAATTAATTTTTGATCGAGACTAAAATGAATTGAAATTTAATAAAAATAACATCTTTTTTGTTTGTAGTTTTAAATCTTAGTTTAATAAACAAAAAATTAATCGAAGTAGGTTAAATGAACACTAAAATTATTGTCATTACTGGTGGTGTTTTTTCTTCACTAGGTAAAGGAATTATTGCTGCTAGTTTAGGTAGAATTTTAAAAGAAAAAGGTTTTCAAGTATCTGCTCTAAAACTTGATCCTTATTTAAATTTAGATCCAGGAACAATGTCGCCATATCAACATGGTGAAGTTTTTGTGACTAATGATGGGGGTGAGACTGATTTAGACTTAGGTCATTATGAGCGTTTTTTAGACCATAAAATTTCTAAATTATCTTCATTATCAGCAGGGAAAATTTATGATTTGGTTTTAAAAAAAGAACGTAATGGTGATTATAAGGGTAAAACTGTACAAATTATTCCAGATGTTACTAATGAAATTAAAGATCATATTAATCGTTTATTACAAGAAAATGCTGATTTAGATTTTTTAATGATTGAAGTTGGTGGCACAATTGGTGATATTGAATCATTACCCTTCATTGAAGCCTTACGTCAATTTAAAAATTCCTATAATAAATCTGATTTAATGTTTGTTCATGTATCACCATTAGTAACTATTGATACAATTGATGAAATTAAAACTAAACCAACCCAACATTCAATTAGATTATTAAGAGAATATGGTATTGTTCCTGATCTTCTAATTTTACGTAGTAAAAAAGAAGTCAATCAAGAATTAAAAGAAAAAATTGCCATTTCTTGTGACTTGTCAATCGATTCTATTTTTACTTGTTTAGATGTTATTAATATTTATTTAATTCCTGAATTATTGTATCAACAACAAATTGATAAAAAAATTTTTAGTTATTTTCAAATTAAACCAAAAATTAATGACAATAATTTAGAAGTGTGAATTAATTTCACTAAAAAAATTACTGCTAAAAAACAATATCAATGTCATTTAGCACTCGTTGGTAAATACACTAAATTAGTTGATGCTTACTTATCAATTATTGAATCATTCAAATTAGCTAGTTATGAACTAGAAATTGATTTAAAAATTGATTTAATTAATGCTGAAACATTAACTAATTCTGAAATAGTTCAAACTACTTTAGCGAAATATGATGCTGTTTGTGTTCCTTATGGTTTTGGTCATAGGGGTGTTGTTGGAAAAATTAATACGATTGAATATTGTCGGAAAAATAAAGTACCATTTCTAGGAATATGTTTAGGAATGCAATTAGCATGTATTGAATTTGCTCGTAATCAACTCAATTATCTTGATGCTGATTCGACTGAATTTAATTCTGAAACTAAACATCCGATTTTTCACCTTCAAAAAGATAAAGATGCTGAAATTAATTTAGGTGGGACATTACGTCTTGGTGCAGGTAATATTGAATTAAAAAAAGACAGTTTAGCTTTTAGAATTTATCAAAAACAATTAATTTCAGAACGGCATCGACATCGTTATGAATTCAATAATTTTTATTTAAAAGAATTTGAAGCAGCTGGTTTGATTTTTTCAGGAGTATCAGCAAACAATAAACAAGAAATTGTTGAACTAAAAGATCATCCTTTTTTTATTGCGTGTCAATATCATCCCGAATTTAATTCTAAGCCTTTAAAAGTTGGGCCCTTATTTAGTGCATTATTAAAATCAGCAAGAAAAAAACAGGTATAAACTTTGACAAATAATTTTCAAAAACCTCGTGGGACACAAGATTTATATGGTTTAAATTTAGTTAAACGTGATATTTTGATTAATTTACTTGAACAAATTGCTAGAAATTATGGTTTTGAAAAAATTGTCACTCCTACTTTTGAACATAAAAAAGTTTTTGTTCGTTCTTTAGGAGAAACTAGTGATTTAGTTAAAAAAGAATTTTTTGAATTATTATCACACAACTCAAAAGACCAATATGTTTTACGACCAGAAAATACTGCTAGTATTGTTCGTTTAGTTGCCAATGAAAAATTGTTAATGAAACATTCTTTACCATTAAGATTTTTTTATTATGGTTCAATGTTTCGTTATGAACGCCCTCAAGCTGGCAGATTACGTGAATTTAGTCAATTTGGCATTGAAGTTATTGGTACTAATTCATTTTTAGATGATATTGAACTAATTCAATTTTGTCAACAAATTATTAAAGAACTTAATTTATCTGATCATGTTGAATTAATAATTAATTATTTAGGTGATGAGCAAACTAAAATTGTTTGAAATGATCTTCTTAAAAAACATTTTGCTAACTATTATGATCAATTATCAGCAATTAATCAAGAACGAGTTAATACTAATCCATTACGAATTTTAGATGATAAGCATGATCAAGATTTAACATGTGTTAAAAATGCTCCAAATGTTTTTATGTGTTTGAGTAATGAACAAAAACAAACATTTAATCAAATTACTAATTGTTTAGAACAACTACAAATTAAATTTAGCATTAATCCTAATTTAGTGCGGGGTTTAGATTACTATACTGGATTGGTTTTTGAATATGTTTTTCATGGATCAGGACTTGAAGGTCAAAAAACGATTATAGGGGGTGGTCGTTATGCTAAATTATTATCTGAATTTAATGCTCCTGATCATGAAAGTATTGGTTTTGGATTAGGAATTGATCGTTTATTAGTGGCATTAAATTCATTAAATTGAAATCCAATAATTGATCAAAAAATCGATCTTTATTTAGCAACTTTAGTTGATCAAATTGATTGTCAATTATTAGAATTGATTGCTCAATTAAGAATTCATAAAATTAATGTTTTTACTAATTATAAAATTAAAAAACTTAATAAACATTTTAAGTTTTTTGATCATTTCAATAAACCATTATTATTAATTTATGGACCTAAAGAACAAGCTAATCAAACAATCATTTTCCAAAATCGTCAAAATTCATTTGAACAAAAATTTAATTTAAATCAAATTGAAGATATTGTTGTAGCAATTAATCAACAAAAACTTTTAAAAATAAAATAATTAATTAAAAAATCAAGCAAGATTTATGAATCCACTTTTAAAAAGACGAATTACGATTGCAAAAGCAGCAGAACAACACCAACTAAATCCAGAAGTAGTTTTAGCAGGGTTTATGAGAAAAATCCGTAAACTAGGCAAGTTATGTTTTGTTATTTTAGCTGATACTACTGGTGAAATTCAATTAGTTCTAAAAGATCATTTAGTTGCACAAGTATTACATTTAAATAAAGAATCAATCATTTGTGTCAAAGGTGTTTTTCAATTACGTAAAGATCAGGCTTCAGTAAAGAAAACATTTAGTTGTTATGAAGTTATTGTTAGTGCCATTGAAGTTATTAATGAGGCTAGAAAACAATTACCTTTTATTATTGATGATGTCATTCAGGCTAATGAAGATACATTATTAAGTTATCGTTATTTACATTTACGTAGTAGTTTGGCTGCTAATTATTTAATTCAAAGATCAAAAATTATTAATTTATTTCGAAATTTTTTATTAGAACAAAATTTTATTGAAGTTGAAACACCAATTTTAGGACGTTCAACTCCTGAAGGTGCACGTGATTATTTAGTACCAGTAAGAACTAAAAAAGCACCTAGAGGTTATGCTTTACCCCAATCACCCCAATTGTATAAACAGTTGTTAATGGTGGCAGGTTTTGAAAAATATTTTCAAATTGCTAAAAACTTTCGTGATGAAGATTTACGATCAGATCGTCAACCTGAATTTAGCCAACTAGATTTAGAAATGGCATACACTAACACTGAAAATTTTATGATTCTAATTGAAAAAATGATGGCTTATGTTTGAAAGCAATTTTTTCAAATTGATTTAATTACTCCTTTTCCTAGAATCAGTTATTTTGAAAGTATTGAAAAATATGGTAATGATAAACCTGATTTACGTTTTTCAACAATCATTAAAGTACATGATGATTTTTTTATAATTGATTGTTTCAATAAAATCAAAAACGACTTATCATGTCGTTCATTATTATTTGAAAATTTAGTACTTAATCAAATTCAACTTGAACAAATTAAAAAATGATTAAAAGATTTTTATCAAATTGATCATTTTTTTTGAGCAGTTAATGATAATAATGATCAAACTGGCAATTTATTCAATCAACAATATAGTGCCTGAATTGATCAAAACTTTAATCCATCAACTAATTTTGCAACTTTGTTAGTAATTGCTAATGATCAAAAAAATTTGCATCAAATTGCTGGTGCATTACGTAATTATGTGATTCAAAATTTTATTGATCAAAATCAATTAGATCCCAAATTTGTCTGAATTATTGATTGGCCATTGTTTGAATATAGTGAAACTGATCAGAAATGAGTTGCTGCACATAATCCATTTACTATGCCAGATCAAAAATCAATTGCAACATTTATCAATGATCCAGAAAATGCTAAAGCAGCATCATATGATTTAGTTTTAAATGGAATTGAATTAGGATCAGGATCATGTCGTATTACTGATCCAGATTTACAACAAAAAATGTTAGAATTTTTAGGTTTAGATTTAGATTCAGTGAACAAAAATTTTGGTTGATTTATTGAAGCATATCAATATGCTGCTCCGCCTCATCAAGGAATTGGTATTGGTTTAGATCGTTTATTACAAATTATGTTAAACGCCCAATCAATTCGTGATGTCATTGCCTTTCCTAAAAATAATAGTGGTCATGATCTAATGCAAAATGCTCCAGCAGTTTTTGAATCAGAACAATTAATGGCATTGAATTTAAAAAATAATAAAAATTAATAATGTGATGATAAGGTGATAAAAAATAATGATTTATAACCATAATTTAATTGAAGCAAAATGACGCAAATATTGAGATCAAAATCAAACATACCGTTTTGTTGATCAGTTAAATAATCCAAAATATTATGCTTTAGATATGTTCCCCTATCCTTCAGGAGCAGGATTACATGTTGGTCATTTAAAAGGTTATTTAGCAACAGAAATTTTATCTCGTTATAAAAAAGCTTTAGGTTTTAATGTTTTACACCCAATTGGTTGAGATGCTTTTGGTTTACCTGCTGAGCAATTTGCTCTAAAAACAGGAAATCATCCAGCTAGTTTTACTTTAAAAAATATTGATCATTTTCGCAAACAATTACAAATGGTTGGATTTGCTTTTGATTATCAAAAAGAAGTTTGTACAATTGATCCCAAATATTACAAAACTACACAATGAATTTTTCTTAAATTATTTGAACATGGATTAGCTGAAATTCAAGAAATTAATGTTAATTGATGTCCTGAATTAAAAATTGTTTTAGCTAATGAAGAAGTAATTATTAAAAATGGTCAAAGAGTTTCAGAACGTGGTGAACATCCAGTAATTTTTAAACCAATGAAACAATGAGTTTTAAAGATTACTCAATATGCTGATAAGTTATTAGAAACTTTAGATGATTTAGATTGACCTGAAGGCATTAAAGAACATCAAAAAAACTGGATTGGTCGTAAAGAAAAGTATACTTTTAATTTTGTTTTTAATGATAAAACGTTTGTAATTCATTTAGAATATGCTTCTAACTTCAATCAACTTGAAGGAATTTTAATTAATCAAAGTAGTTGAATTGCTCAAGATTTATTAACTAATAATGAAATAAAATCATTGATTGATGCTTATTTAACTGATCAAACAATACAAACACCTTTATTATTGCCAATCACAGTTAAAAGCATTGATTTTCAAAAAGAATTACCAGTTTTTTTATCAAAAAAATTAGATGATAAAAATCCTGAAATTTTACCTTACTTTCTTGATTTAGAAAATAAAATAGTTGATCAATCTTTAGAACAATTATTTTTAGAAAAAAATTTAAACCAAAAATGTCATAAAGTAGTAACTTATAAATTACGGGATTGAATTTTTAGTCGTCAGAGATATTGGGGTGAACCAATTCCAATCTATTTTGATGCTAATAATCAAGCATATCCTGATTATAATTTACCAGTTATTTTACCTGAATTAGAAAAAATTGAGCCATCTAATGATGGTCGATCACCACTAATTCACGCTACTGAATGATTAAACTTCAAACATAATAACCAAAATTATTATCGTGAAACTAATACGATGCCTAATTGAGCTGGATCATGTTGATATTATTTAGGATATATTTTAAAAAATGTTGTATCAAATGATTATTTAGATATTAATAGTGATCAAGCATTTCAATTAATGCAACGATGATTACCTGTTGATGTTTATGTTGGTGGTCAAGAACATGCAGTTTTACATTTATTATACGCAAGATTTTGACATCGTTTTTTATATGATTTAAAAATTGTACCAACAAAAGAACCATTTCAAAAATTAGTTAATCAAGGAATGATTTTAGGTCCTGATGGTCAAAAAATGTCTAAATCTAAAGGTAATGTCATTGCCCCAGATGAAATTATTGATTCTCATGGTGCTGATGCATTAAGATTATATGAATGTTTTATGGGCCCAGTATATCATTCAATGCCTTGAAGTGAATCTGGTTTAAATGCAATTCGCAAATGAGTTGATCGAGTATATTCAACATTTACTATTAATTTATCACAATGAACTCAAGTGAATGATGATGATCAACAAATGTTGCGCCTAGAAGCACAATTATTAAAAAATTTTGAATTATGTGCTGAAAGACTAAATTTTAATGTTGGAGTTAGTGAAATGATGATTTTCATTAATTATTTACATGATCATAAAATTTATTCATCATTAGCTCTAAAATCTTTTGTTCAAGTTTTAAGTCTTTATGCTCCTTTTTTAGCAGAAGAATTGTGACAAGTAGTATTAAAGCAACCACAATCAGTTTATTTAGCATCATGACCAAAATATGATCCTCAAATTTTAGTTGATGATCAAATTGAATTAGCAGTTACGATTAATAATAAATTTGTGACAACAATTAATGTGATTAACAATGCTTCAATTGACTTAGTTAAACAAAAAGTTTTTAGCGATCCTAAAATTCAAGCAAAAATTAAGCAAAAGTCATTAGTAAAAGAAGTTTATGTTCCTAATAAAATTTTTAATTTAACAATCAAATAAACAACAATTATGCAATTTAATAAATTTAGTATTAATGATTTTTTGTTTCAAGATCAAAAAATTATTTTAAATGAAAAAGGCAAACAAAAAATATCACGACCTAAAAAAATTACTGGTTCAAGAATTGGTGCAATATTAGGTGTTGATCCTTATACCACACCCTTTCAAGCATGGTGTCAAATGATGGGATTTTTTGAATCAACTCCTGATCCATTTTTTTTAAATGCAGGAATTATTATTGAACCGAAATTACGCTCATTTGTTGAAAAAAAATTAAATTGTAAATTTCGTTTTTATGAAGGTAAAGATGTTGGTTTTGATGTTTTTAAATCAAATCCGGTTTTTGGTGGAATGCCTGATGGTGAACCAATTGATCAAAAAACTAATAAAATTAATTATCATCAAAAATTACCGATGTTAGAAATTAAAACAACTTCTTTAGATGAATATTTTTGAACGACTGTAGAAAATGAATTAGCATTAGTTTATGAAAATGATTTACCTAAAATCAAATCAGTTGGCACACGTTTTAGTAAATGAGTTGATGACAAACATATTAAAATACCACTGAATTATTTATACCAATTAGGTTTATATTTATACTTGCGTAATCAAACTAAAGGTTTATTTTGTGTAGCTTTTTTATCAACACAAGATTATTTAAATCCTGAATCATTTAATTTAGAAAAAAGTTTAGTGCTTCTTGAAGAATTAGAAATTGATTTAAAGTCATTTCAAAAAGTAATTGATTATGCAATTAATTGGTATCAACAACATATTCTTAGTGGTATTAGTCCAAAAATGACTAATACTGATTTAGAGTGATTTAGTTTTGGTTATCCAGATATAAAGAAAAAATAAAACAGCAATTATGTTGCAAATCGATTTCCTTAAGAATTTTTTAGAAAAAATTCAACATTATAAAAAAATCGCTATCTTTTGTCATTGTCAACCTGATTTTGATGCGCTTGGATCTGCTTATGCACTTTATCAATGATTAACAGATAATTTTCATCAAAAAGAAACTAAACAAATTTTTTTAATGATTCCTAATGAAGTATTAAAAACTCAAGATGAAGCTTTATTTGCTAAAAATAATAAAGTTGCTAATAAAAAAGAATTAGTTGATGCTTTAGGAATTATTGTTGATACAGCGAATGAAAATCGTGTTTTAACAGCAATGCATGCTCATTGTGCTGAACTAATTGTGATTGATCATCATCCTCGTTCTGAATCTTTTAGTCAATTAGAATTAATTGATCCAACTTATCCAGCAACTTCACAAATGTTAGCTGAAATTTTTGAATATTTTGAATCAAAAAATAATTTTATTTTTTGTTCAACTGTAGCACAATATTTATATGCAGGTATTATTACTGATACTAATAATATGTTAAGCCCTACAGTATTACCATCAACTTTTGAAATAATGGGTAAATTAGTTTTACGTGGAATTAATCGTAATTTAATTCATGATACGATTTTCATGCAAAGTTTATTACAAAAAAAATTTAATGGTTATGTTTTAGATAAAATTCAAATTACTCATAATGGTTTAGCATATGTAATTATATCTAAAGATGCTAGTCGTAAATATATGATGGAAGACATTCCAACTGTTGTACAAATGTTGCAAAACATTAATGGAGTTCAAATTTGAACTAGTTTAATTTATGACTTTGAATTTAAAAAATGAAAAGCATCAATTAGATCACGTGATGTTCCCATTAATATTATTGCTCGTGAATTTGGTGGTGGTGGTCATTCTAAATCAGCTGCTACTGTTTTTGATAATATTCGTGACTTTTATAAATTATTAGCAAGAATTAATCAATATCTTTGTAAATTAGGCTACACTAATAGTTCAAAAAATGATGCTAATGTAAAAAGTTGACAATTAAAGTGGTATCAGAAATATTTATTTCCAATTGAAAAAAAATAAATTGTAATTATGAAATGATTGCAAGTTGAATTTGTTAATAAATTTATCACTTATTTTCATAAAGCGTTTTTTTTATTGACGATTAGTTTTCCAGTATACATTTTTCATTTTTATCAAAATATTTTTATTGATGCTCAAAAAAAAGTAGCAAGTAATTTTCAAATTCAAAAACACTTAAATTTTTCAATTAAATTTGATCTTATTCAACGTATTAAAAAAATTAATTGGTTTCATTTACTTGCTTTTTTTGGATCCTTAATTTTATTATTAGGTTTAATTGTTGTTCAATGAGATGGAATTATTTTTTTATGAATCACTTTAACATCATTATTAATTACTTGTTATTATTGATATCAAAAAATTGATCAATGATTAATTAATAAAAAAAATAAATTACAAAAGCAAATATTAGACATTAATTATTATAAAACTTATATTTTTTCTAGTGTTTATTTAATATTAACGATTTTAATTGCACTAATTTTATTAATTTTATTTTTTCAATTAAACAAGCAATCCAAATGAGAAATTGACAATATTATTTTTGATCATAGTTCAAGTTTACTAAGTTATGATGGTACTAATAATTTTGTTACAATTTCATCTTTTGATTTATCATCTTTTTTCTTAAAATTAGATGCACAATATGGTCATTTAGGCATTAATGTTGTTATTTTAATTAGTGCTATTTTAGTTGGTTTAACTTTTTGATGATTAGGCATTAGTAGTATTATTTTTTTATATCTTACTAAAACTTATCAACCATTAGTTTATTGATTAACATATCATTTAAATGATGTTACTACATGAGGTTTGCTAACTTCTTTTTTTCTTGGTTTTATTTTTGGAGTTACAATCTTTTTTTGATTAAAAAATTTTAAACCAATTGAACAAAAATTATTAACTAATTTTTATTGATTATTAACTACAAGCAATTTTGTTTTTAATTTAATTTTATGAGGTAAATCATATTTTTTTATTTATCATTGAATGTGATATTACATCATTATTGCTTTAGGATTATTTATAATTTTTCTTGTTTTAAATTTTTGGGTTTGATTTAAGAAAAAACAATTATTGATCATTGAACAAAAAATCACTTAGTTGAATAATACTTTCTTATTAAAATAAACAAGAATTTTAATTTTATCAATGTTAAGATTAAAATTATAAATGAAGACTAAGATCATTTTTAGTACTATTAATCATAATATTAGTTGCAATTTAGTGTTAATTTCAATAATTAAATTTATTAATAAGTCTTTTAATTTTGATAATATTAATCTAGTGATGAGTTTTTAAATAGTTCTGATTTTCAAAAAATTGTTGTTGCTGATCAAGTTTTTAAAAAATGCTTTAGGTAATAAATGATCAATTACTAAATCAGAAGCTGAAAAAAAATAAGAAAATCAATCATAACTTATAATAAATTACTGAAACAAAATAAGAAAAAACAATCATTTCAAAAAAATTAAATGAGTTGGTTTTTTAATAACAAGTTCACTAATTCTTAGTGCTTGTTCAAGTATTATCAACCCTAGAATTGATCTTAATGCTAATACTACTAATCAATTAGTTAATAATTTTAATTTAACTAATTTAAAGCAAAATAATTTAACAAAAGCAATTTTATTAGCTGATTTAAATAAAACACGAACTAAGTTAATTGATGTTATTGCTAATAAACTAAAATTCAATTGAGTTAAAGATTTTGCCCAAGACACAACAGTTGATCAAGGTAGTAGTTTATTTGCAACTCAAACAACAATTAAAAATTTTGTTGAAAAAGGTGAAGAAAGTTTTGATAATTCTTTAAAAAGTTATCAAAATGGTAATAGTTCTAATTGAGATCAATTATTTCAAAGAGTTATTAATCCTTTTGGTGGGACTAAAGATGGTTGAATTATTAATCATGTTGGACCTGCAGTTAATAAAAGTTTAGTTGAAGCAATTTTTAATCAGTTGTTTTTGAATTATAAAAAAACAGAAAATAATACTACAATTATTACTAAAACTGCTAGTGCAAGTGAAATTAATAATCCAAGTAATTTTAATAATTTTGTTTTTGAACCAAGTCAAGAAGATTTAGAAATTGGTAATCAAAAATATCAAAAAATGTTTGCTAATTTTCAAGCCTTTGTTTTTAATTATTGGTTTGAACATGAACGACCATTTTTAGGTTGAAATGTTGAATGAAAATATGGCACTTCAAGTATTAATAGTTTAACTAATATTTATAGTACTAATCAATTAGCTAAACAAGATGTTAATTTACCAACTGATCCTAATTATAACTTTCCTGCATTTGATATTGGTGATAGCAATACCACTCAAGGGATTTTACCATCTTTTAATCGTTGACAAACTGGAGTAAAAAGTGGTTCATTATTTAACAATCAAACTGGTGGACTTAGTTTAACTAGTGTTTTTAATGATAATAAACCTGATTCAACAGCTCTAACTTCTTGAAGAATTTATACTAATGAAGAAATCGCCAACATTAATGATGGTTATTTATCATCAGCAATTGTCCATCAGTACAATAAATTATTTGATACTAGTAGTACTGATAAAAGTGGAAATTCTAATCAATTAATTAATAAAATTGATTTAACTGGAAACAATAATTGAACTAGTAATAAATATGACAAAGATCCCTTAAATTTATTTTTAAAAAAAGATAGTAATCAAGTAGTTACTACTGCATCAACTCCTACTACAAATTCTGAACCTGGAATTAAAATTGATCAGCAAATTTTCAATCAACTAAATGATAAAAAAGATACTAGTTTTATTTATCCTTTAAGAGATATTGAAACTGAATCAAAAAATTCTAATCAAACATTTAGTAACAATAAACATTCTTATTGAACTGTTGCACGATCACAAACTGGTTTTAATGCACTTACAATTGATGGTGCTCCATTAATTGCTAAAGAAACTACTTTAGTAAATAAATTAGAAAAAGTTAAACAAAATTTATTATGACGTCAAGCAGCATTTAGTTTAAATCCACGCAAAGATGTTAATGCTGTTTTTGATCCTAATTTATTAGAAGTACTAAAAAAATATGCTGAAGATAATTTCAATCAAATTTTAGTTGCTTATACTCTTAGTCAAACAACTAATCCAAATACTAAGTTATCACAAAACACTAATAACGATTATTTTTTTAGTCAACAACAAAATTATTTAACTAATACAACAAAATATCAAACATTAATTGCTTTAGTGCAAGAATTAGAACAATTAAATCAAGGAATTAATAGTCAAAAAATTCTGATTGATTTTCGTAATAAATTAGCTCAAACAGTTTCTAGTTTAGCAACTAGACCGTTTCGTGATTCATCTAGTTCTAATGTTGTTAATAATCAACAACAATCTAATGATTTAAAACCACCATATGCTAATGGTTTAGCAACTCCATTAGCCTTTAAACGAAATTTAAATACAAATCAGGATGATCCAGTTTATCAACCATCAGACAAAAATAATCAATTGACTAAAAATAAGCAAACGAATCAAACTTATCAAAATGATGGTGATTATCCTGAAATTACTAAATTTTATAAGAGTGAAAAAATTAATACTAATGCTAAATATTTTGGAATTAATTTCTTATATCAAAATAGTAAAACAATTGCAACAAAAGTTGAAAATTGATTAAAAACTTTAAAAAATTCTAATGATGGTTTATTTTTCAATCAAGATTTGATTCATTTAGATAGTTTAGAATTTAATTATTTACTACAATCATTATTAGATGAGCAAGATAGTAATTTAAAAACTTACATTCAAAATTTGTATTTAGCAAATGAAATTAAATATGATTATCAAACTGATCGAATTGATTATGATTTTGAGAATAAAACCTCATTAGCAACTGATTTTTCTAGTGAAAAAGATAATTTAAAAACTGAAGTGGAAAATGCTATTGCTGAAACTGTTTATTCAGAAGCTTATTTAGGATCAGTTAATAACATTAATAATGGTCGGGATTTTATTGGTGGATATAAAATTGAAGAAGTTACTACACCTAAATCTCAACCAATGATGCCTATGGCTCAAGTAACTAATGATCCTAATCAAAATAACATTAAAAGTTATAATGACAAAGTTAAATCTTATTGAAAACAAATTTTATATTCCTTTAGTAATCAAGGTTGAGAACTAGGTTCAAACTATACTTCTAAATACATTAGAACACTATACACCATACAATGATTATTAGAAGATAATTATGCCAATTTACTTAATTATTTACAAAGTCAAATTGCTGCTAATAGTTATGGTGCAATTGTTTGAGCTCAAGAAAAATCATTAAATGAAGATGCTAAATCTGGTGAAGCAAAAACTAGTGGAACTAATAGTGTTAATAGTGAATTAGCAGATTTTGCAACTAATTTTCAGTTTAATCCAAATCCTAATAACGTTTTATCTAATCCTTATTTTAGTTATAACTTAAATGCACCAACAACTAGAGCATCTAATAGTAGTTTATTTAATTATGTAACTGCAAAAGCACCAACTCAAATTACTAATTCCAATACTGCTAACACAACAAGATTAAATGGTTTTTATGGTTTAGTATTAGATAATAAACCATTACCTAATACTCTACCACAAGTAGTTCAAGATGCTTTATTTAAAAACTTTGCTAAAGCTAATCCTGATGGTAATTTAAGTGCTTTTGATATTAATAATAGTTCTAATAAAGAAGTAATATCGCGTGGAAAGTTATTTGGTTCAGCCATTAATAGTAAAACTTCTAATGTTAGTTCAACTTTAAACTTTATTTTTGAATCAGTCAAAAACATTAGAACATTTAATGCTTTTAATCAGTTAGGGCAAAATTTAAGTAACTTGTTTCCTAAAATTGCTAATTACATTAATGATGTAATTAATACTAATCAAGTTAGTCAATTAGAACCTAAAAAAGATAGTAATGGTCAAGTAATTAATAACCAATTTCAAGATTCAAAAACATTGCCACCACTAAAAATTAATTTAAGTCAAAAAATTAAAGCCTTAACTAATGTTCTAAATGGTATAGAATATAAATTAGATCGAACTAATAATGATCGATTAATTGCTTCATTTAAGAGTATTTATGATCAAATTCAACCTAAAAAAGCTAATTTTAATTTAATTAATTCATCAGATTTAGAACGGTTTGTTGGAACATTACAAAATCCTGATAACCAAGATTCAATTTATACTAATTTAAAGTATTTTCTACCAAGTTCAAAAAATTCGCGAATCGGTTATGTTGCTTATGCATTTCAAATTAATAGTAATGATGTTAGTGATGTAACTAATTTTAGAAATTTTATTAAACTATTAGGTTTTGATGCTTTTATTAAAACTGTTGTTAATTTAGCGCGGTCTTCTGAAGTACAATCACTAGCTTTTGATAGTTTCATTTTAAGACCTAGTTTCAATCGTTTAGTTACAAAAGATGAACGAATTGTTAATCTATTAGGTTTAAGTTGAGCTACTTTAGAAAAAGATAAAAAATAAAAAGAGATTAAAAAACAAACAATGAATCAATTAGAACAATCAGTTTATGAAACAAGTTGTATTTTTTGTCAAATTATTAATAATCAAATCGCTGCTAAAAAATTATTTAATAGCGATCATGGTGTGTGTATTTTAGATGCTTTTCCTGCTGCTAATGGTCATTTATTAATTATTAGTAAAAATCATTTTGCTAATTTATTACTAACTCCAGATCAAGTTTTGTCAGATTTAATTATTTTAGCTAAAAAAGCTGCTGCAACTTTACAACAAGCATTTCCTGAAATTCAAGGTTTTAATTATGTGTGCAATCAAGAAGCAGTAGCAGGACAATCAGTTTTTCACACTCACATTCATGTTATTCCTAAGTATGATGTTGTTCATGGTTATATTTTCAAACATCATCATGATCAAACCAACAAAAACGATCTTGATCTTGTTTATCGCAAAATCTTATCAGTAATTAATCAATAAATTAGTTTCTGAATTTAATCAATCATTCTTAAAACAACAAAATTGATTTTTA
This sequence comes from [Mycoplasma] cavipharyngis, assembly GCF_042984175.1. NCBI lineage: Bacteria > Bacillati > Mycoplasmatota > Mycoplasmoidales > Mycoplasmoidaceae > Mycoplasmoides > [Mycoplasma] cavipharyngis. The sequence goes on from NZ_CP155569.1 coordinate 475,737, forward strand.
AATTGATTTTTGTTGTTTTATTTTTTTAAGATTTAAATTATTTCAACTTTCAACATTAATTAATTTATTTTGCTTGATTGCTTTTTCCATAATATCAACTATTAAAAATTCAGCAGCAATCATAACACGAACATCGTTTTCACAATATTGTTTCATTAATTTGGCATTATGTTCTCAAAGTTGATTATTAATTCGGTTTAAATATCTTTGATTGCATAAATTTTGACAAATTGAACCATTGCGAACTTTTTCAATTTGATCATAACTAATTGCTTTTGCTTGAGTTAAAAATTGTTCTGAAATTAGGTTAATCACTTTTTTAATCGAATAATAACCTTTTAACTTTTGACATAAAATAGTTGTCTTACGATAATCAAAAAAATCAGCTAAATCAATTGTATTTTCAATGATATTAATTATTTTATTAAAATAAATTGGCTCATTAATAATTTTGGCCATTTCTTTTAAACGAGTGTTTTCAAATGATTTGTTATAAACAATGTATTTAGCGTTTTTATTAGGTTCAACATAAATTCGATCAATAATTTCTTTAAACATTGCTGTTTTTAGATTTAGTGGATCAAAAAGAATATTTTGACAATGTTCAATGCCACTATTATCAATGTTTTTAATAATCGAAACTTGATTAACAATTTGCTGGTATGGATATGTTTGTTCCATTATTGAAAATGGTAAACAAATTGATTCAAAATCATAATATACTTTATTTGGAAAACTTAAATATTCATAATATAAATTAGCAGCTTTTTTACTAACTAAATATGCTTGATCAATAGCATACTGATTATTTTGGAATAATTCTTCAAAAAATAAATTTTTGAAACGTTCGTTCACGGTTTTTAAGTCATTATCTTCTTTATTTAAAAAATTTATCGCATAATTAATAATACTTTTAGTTAAACTAAATGTACCACTAAAATTAGCTTCAGGGAAAAATGCAGTAACAATTTTTTTTCATAAAAGATTGTCATTAAACGGATTATCATCTAAATAACTAAAAATTAAATCAGAAGTAATTTGTGTTGTTTGATCTTCTGGAACTTTTAAATAATGATAAAAATCTATTGGAAGGTTTTTATCAATTTGATATCATTCACGACACTTTAAAACTGCTTGAGAATCAAAAAAACCAATAATTAAACTATTAACATAACTTTCTTTTTTATTAATCTTTTTATTTTTTATCTCTTGAGTAGTTTTTGTTTTTTTATTAGGGTTTTTATTGGCATTACTTTTTTTATAAACAGCATCATATTGACTTCATTGGTTTGTGATAAAAGCTTGATAGAAAAAAAGATCGTTATTAGTATAATCATAAAAATCAAGATCTTCATTTTCTAAAAAAGTTAAATTAAAATCACTTAATTGTAATTTCTTATTGAAAAAATTATTAATATTAATTAAATTCCGTTTACTTCAAGTTTTAATTTTAGTAAGATCAATTGGTTCATTTTTATTTTTCTTTACTGATTTAGCATCAAAACTATTACCAATTACTCTAATTGATCAATCTAATGGTTTAGCAGTAGAAATTTGAGCAGCAATTTCAGTTCAATCAAATGCTGATTTAGGTTGAAAATAAAAAATTTTTTTAGGATGATCGATCTGATCATAAAATTCAGTTTGATATTTAATGATTTTACTTAATTGATTATTAACTTTTTCAGCATAACATGTAGCACTTGTTAATAAAAATTGAACTTGTGGATCATTTGGTTTTTTAGGAACATTTTTAATTAAAGCATTTAAATAACAATCAACTTGAAATAATTGAGCATCACTAATAATTTTTTCAAAAAAAACAAAATCAAATAAGTTAAACAATTTTTGGGTTGTACCTAGTTTAGCTTCAATAACATAAATTTTATTGTTTTTTTTAATAATAGCAGTAGGATTTAAGCAAAAGTTTTGATAAATAATTTTTGGTTTAATATATAAAAATTCTTTTGCATTTAAATTTCTAGAATTTAAAAAAATTTTTGAAGATATTTCAGCACTTCTTTTACTATGATCAAAAATGCGAACAAAGGGAATTTTAAATTTTTCTGCTAAAAAATTTTTAAGATTTTCAATAATTAAACCATAAACAAGAAAATGATTTTTAATAAAATCAAAATTTGGTTCATTAATAATATTTAAAATAATATCAATCGTTTTTTGTTGTCTTGATTGACTTTTAGTTTTTTGATTGAAATTAACTGCTTCTTTTTCTAATAATTTAATAATTTCATTACTTTTATCATGATCAAACAATAATTCATAAATCGTTTCATCTAAATCTTCTTTAGTAAGATCAGTTTCACTAATTTCATCATCATCTTGATGTAATGAATCATTAATTATTAGATCTTGTTCAACAATAAAATTTTTTCTAATTGATTTTAAAATAGCATTAATTTCTTCATCAGTTTTAAACCAAAAACATTTTGGTATTTTTAAATTTTTTTTAAAATCAATTTTAGAGATTAATTTTTGATTCATAATTGCTAAATTTAGTGTTATTTTTAAAAATTGTTTTACCATTAATCAAATCTTTAATTGCTACAGGGTTTTTGTTAGGTAATTGAATTTTTTTTAATAGAATAACATTTTGATCACCTGTTGATACAGCGATGCCATTTTGATCAATGGCTAAAATTGTTCCTGGAACTTGATTAACTGGTTTTTGGTTTATAGAAATTGCTACTTGATGCACTTTTATACTAATATTTTGATAAATTGTTTTAGCAAGTGGTTTATTATATAATCCTCTAACTAAACAATCAATTTTTTTAGCTGGTTGGTTTCAGTCAATATAAGTTTGTTCAATTTGAATATTATAAGCAAAACTAACATCATTTTCATCTTGGACAATTTCATAATAATTTTCAATAATAATTTTTTCAAAATGTTTTTGTAATAATTGTTTAGTAGCAATATTGCATTTTAATAATAATGATTGATAAGTTTCATTAGGGTCGATATTAACCACTTCACTAGCAATTATATTTCCTGCATCCATTTTTTTAACCATCTTCATTAAACAAACACCAGTTGTTTGATAATCATTAATAATCGCTCATTGAATTGGTGCACCACCACGTAATTTTGGTAAAAGTGAACCGTGAATGTTTCAAGCACCTAGTGGACAAATTTTTAAAATTTTTTCAGGAATAAATTGACCATAAGCAGCAGTAATCATTAAATCAGGCTGCAAATCAATTATTGTTTGATAAACTTGATTAATTTTTTCTGGTTGTAAAATTGGAATATGATGCATTAGAGCCAATTTTTTTACTGGTGATAAAATAATCTTTTTTTTTCGATCAAAATGACGATCAGGTTGACAGATTACTAAAATTGGTTTATATTTTAAATCAATTAAAGCTTCTAAAGCATTAGCACCAAATTCGGGAGTACCTAAAAAAATGATTTTTTTCATTTGTGAATAATTCTGATTCTAAATTAGTTTAATTAATGTTAATCAATATTTAAAAAATTGTTATAATTATTTAAGATATTTAAAAAGTTGCCTAAGTGGCGAAACTGGCATACGCAGCAGACTCAAGATCTGCCGGTAGCAATACCATGGGGGTTCAAGTCCCTTCTTAGGCACCAAATTATTAAAATAAAAAGACACTATGTGATTAATGTTTGCATAGTGTCTTTTTTAATTTTTGTTATTGCTTATTCTTCAATTTCTTCAGAATCATCAACTTGAATTTCTTCATCAACTTCAAAAATTTGACTATTTAATGTTTCATCTTGATTATTTTGGTTATATTCTTCATAACCTTCTTCAAATAAATCATCTTTTTCATATAAAAACATTGTATTAGCAATTTTTTCTGCTTTTTCTAAAGTAATACTTTCTTTTAAACATCAAGTAGTTGGACCACAAACTAAAAAGCGCGCATCTTGACATAAATCAGCATAAAAAATGCCAATTCAATCTGCTACATTTTCATTTTTAAAATCAGTAGCTTTATTTCAAACTTTAGATCATAAGGTTTGGAAAGTAAAATTTTTTTGAAAAAAATGTTTACAAGCAATTTTATATGCTAAATCTGTTAACATTCTAGGATGTAATTCTTGTTTTAATTTTTTGTTATTTTTTTTGATTGGAGTTGAAGTTGTTGTTGGATTGTTTTTCATAATTTTTTATTAATAATTACAATTTTTCGATTTGTATATAATTCAAATTTTTTTAATTTTTTTAAATTGATTGGACTGCGTTCTAGAAAATCATTATACAATAAAATTAAATCTGAATCAATATTGTAGTTTAAAATTGGTTGTTTTTTATCATAAACGACTGTAGTTGAAGTGTTATCAAAAGATAAAAAAGCATTAGTATTTTGCTGATCTAAATTTAATTTTTTCATTATTTGGATTACATCTGCAAATTGATCTAATTTTAAAATTAAATATTGGTGTTCTGATTGACTAATATTACCATGTAATAAATTAGTTAGAGATTTTAAATCAGGATGTGATGCTTGACAAAATGAATCAAGAATGATATTAAAAGTTTCATCAGTTAATTTTAAGAATTGTTGATAATTAAATTGGTTTGGACTTTCAAGTAAATAAGGTTTTAACAACTGATAAAAATAAATAAAAGGTTGTAATTGAGGATCATCAATAATTGTTTGATAATTTTGTTTAAAAATTTTAATAATTAAACTAATTAAATTTTCATAAATTGTTGAATAACTATTAGTATACAATTCAGCATGCATTAGAAAACGGTTAATGAGAAAATCAGTAATTAAATAATTAGCTTTTTGATAAAAAGCAATTTTATTTAAAAATTGTTTTTTTTCTGCTAGTGAGTTGTTTTTTAAATGCTGATCACGGACAATAATTGATCATTTAATTAATAAATCAAATTTATTTTTACCATAATCAATTCCTGAAAAATATGAATCACGTAATAAATAATCCAAACGATCTGCATCTAATTGTGAAGATATTAAATCTTGAACTCATCTTAAATTAGGATCATCATTTTTTTTGTTAATAATTTTAATAATATGTTCAATATAAAAATCTTCATCTAAATGATCATTAATTGCTTTTTCAACAAGAATTTGATGAATTTGAGTTTCTTTAGAACGCAAAATTTTAGTTGCAAAAAACTCATGATTATAATTTGTGTATAATTCAAAAGCGTGTGAATGAGGTCCATGACCAACATCGTGCAATAATGCAGCAACTAATGCAATATTAATTGCTAATCGATCATGATCAGGGTCTAAAATTTTCCTTCGAATGAATTCTTGAATGAATTGGTTAGTAACATAATAAACACCTAATGAATGAGACAATCTGGTATGGGTTGCAGTTGGGAAATTATTAAAAGATAAACTTAATTGTAAGATTTTACCTAAACGTTGAATTTCTGGTGTATTAACTAATTGATAAATTCATAATTGGTTTTGATCAAAACTAATTTCATGATGAATTGCATCTTTAATAAAATAAAGTTTTTTCTTATTATTAATTTCCAAATGCAATTTTGAATAAAATCGTTTATTTGCCACTGTTTACTATATTTTGTCTAAAAATTCTAAAATACGAGTTAGACGTTGCTGACAACGATTAAAACCCATTAGTTTAATAACGCGAAATAATTCAGGACCATGATCTGAATAAGTTAATCCTAATCTTAAAACCATAAAAAAATCAGCACCCTTTTTATTAGTTTGAGCCATAATTTGTTTTAAATAAGCTCTTAAATTAGCCTGATCTCATTCATCATGATGAGATGGTAATAGTTTTAAACTAATTTCAAAAATATCACGATTTTTTAAAAAGTTGTCTTTATTTTGTTCTAAAATTCGCTCAACATTATCAGGTTCATTAAACAAATTTTTTGCTAATTGATTTAGTTCATTAGCATAACTAATTTGGTTTTTAAATAATAGAGCAATTTCATTTTTATTATCATTTAATTCACCTAAATCAATGTTAAAAAATGGACGCACAAAGTTTAAATAAAATTTTTCATCAATTTTTTTAAAATACTGTCCTGAAATTCACAATAATTTTTTATAGTCAAAAAATGATGGTGATTTTGATAATTTAGTTAAATCAAAATGAGTGATCATTTCTTGGATTGACATAATTTCTTGATTTTCAATTCCTGATCAACTCAACAATGCTAAAAAATTAACGACTGCTTCAGGTAAGAAACCATCATTTCTAAAGTTTTGAATAAATTGGTTAGTAGTGTGATCACGTTTTGATAATTTTTTACCATCTGCACCAACAATAATAGAAAGATGAGCAAATTTAGGCATTTGCTTCACTTTATCTAATGCTTGATAAGTAGAGATTTGATAAGGAGTATTAGACAAATGTTCTTCACCACGTAAAACGTGAGTAATTTGCATATCACAATCATCAACAACAACAGCAAAATTATAAGTGGGAATTTTATTAGTTCTTAAAATGACATAATCAGTTAGTGCTGATCCAGGAATTTTAATATGTCCATGAATCAAATCATCTCACTCATAATCAATACTATCATCAATTTTTAAACGAATTGTATAAGGAATATCTGCAGCTAGTTTTGCTTCAATTTCTGCTTGAGTTAAATTACGACAATATTTGTTATAACGCGGTGTTTGATTATTTGCTAATGCATTAGTACGGTGTTTTTCTAATTCTTCAGGATTACAAAAACATCTATAGGCCTTATTTTGTTCTAGTAATTGATAAGCAATTTTTTCATAAGTTAATAGTTTTTGTGATTGTAAATAAGGTCCTGTGTTTCCTGGATTACTAAATGATTCATCAGGAAAAATATTTAATCATTTTAAATTATCAAATTGAAAATGGATTGTATCTTCAATATTGCGATTTAAATCGGTATCTTCAATTCTTAAAATGAAATTGCCAATATTTTGTTTAGCAAATAAATAATTAAAAATTGCGGTTCTTGCTCCACCAACATGTAATTGTCCAGTTGGTGATGGTGCATAACGTGTTCTAACTTGCTTGATAGTTTCGCTCAAAATATCTCCATCTTCTTTGTTTATAATAACAAATTTTATTTTATAAAATTGATTATTATGATCAGAATTTAATAGTAAATAAAGATCAACACTTAAGATAATAAAATGATTATTATTAAATGTTGATTTAAGATTGAATACTAATTAATAAAATAACTAAACAAGAGAGATTTAGTTAATTCTTTCTTATTAATAAACTTATTAAATATTATTTTGAATCGACAAAATGCGGGTTTTTAATTTCAATTAAAGTTGATCCTAAACCACTTAAAAAGATTGAATTAAATTGAGTTTGTAATTTCGCTTTTTCTAAAAATAAATTAGGAGCAATTTTAAATATTGTGTTTTGATATTCATTGTACACTTCATATGGTTGATCATTAACAACAGCTTGAATTAATTTAGAAATATAATTATTTGCTAAAAACCGTTTTTGCACTTTATGAACTTCATGAACTTTATTAGCATCTAATTTAATGTTAGTTAAATGCAACTTCATTTCAGGTAATTTAATATTAGTAAAACCACTAACTTGATCACCGAAATTTTGCACTCGAGCAACTTTAAATCCTGTTAGAAAAAACGGAATATTACTATCTAATACTGTAGCAACATGTCTGAAATTGATTGGTAATTTAAATTTATCAGCATAATATTTAATTAATGCTGCAGCACACGCTGCCATTGAAGCCAATCCTGATCCTTGGGGAACATTTTTCTTAACAGTAATTTTTAGTTTAACATTAATAGAATGATACATTCCTAAATAAAGTGCTGCTTTGCTAATTAAATCATTTTGCACGGTTAATAATTGATTATCATGATCAAAGTATTTTACAATCAACTGATCACTTTTTTCTAAGTGTAATTCATCAAACAGATCAGAATTCAAAACAAAGATACTATCAAATAAAGTTTTTTGATAATTATGTTCGTACTTAAATGTCTTATAACCAAATGTAATGCGTGGATAAGCTTGTAGAATCATATTTTTTGCTAAAATTTTTCTTAATTATACGCTTGATATTATACAATAGATAAATTATAACCTGATTAAAAACTAAAAAGATAAGATTTTTAATCATGATTTAATCTTATTAAGAACAATTAATTATTTAATTTTTATTTGTCTTAAATTTTGTTCTTATAATACTAAAAATTTTTTAAATAATTTTCAATGTTTGATTCCATTGCTAAATCTATTAGTTAATGTAACACTTTTTTAATCCAATTTAAGCCAAAATAATCGTTTTTAGCATGTAAATCAAAGATTTTTTGCAATAAAAATTAGCAGTTATATAATCTAATTGCTAATTTATGCTATAATGAAACCCGATTATTTTAAAAATCATTTTTAATTTTTACAATATTTTTAAAATTATTGTTTTAATGTTATCAAATCTTAAATAAGTGGACATATTTTCTGAAAGGAATAAAATGCAAAAAAGGGATTATTATGAGGTTTTAGGAATTAGTCGTAATGCGACTGATGCTGAAATTAAAAAAGCCTTTCGAACTTTAGCGCGAAAGTATCATCCTGATATGAATAAAGAAAAAGGAGCAGAAGATCAATTTAAACAAATTAATGAGGCATATGAAGTCTTAAGTGATCCACAAAAGCGAAAAACTTATGATGATTTTGGTCATTCTGGATTAGAAAATTCAGGATTTCATGATGCTGGGTTTAATCCTTTTGACATTTTTAATCAGTTTTTTAGTCAACAAGGTGAAGCATTCTTTGTTAATGAAGAAGGCCCTGGTGGGGTTGATGATTTATTTGGTAATGTTTTTCGTAAAAATTTTAATAATTATCAAAATCGTACTAAAAACCCTAATGAAATTGAACAAGCAATTGAAATTAGTTTTGTTGAATCAATTAAGGGTACAAAACAAAATTTTCGTTATACCTATCAATCTGGTTGTGAATCATGTAAAAAAACTGGTGCTTTAGATGGTGATCCAAGATATATTGTTACTTGTAAAAAATGTAATGGTTTGGGCGAAGAAATTATCAAACGTAGAAGTTTGTTTGGAACAGTTTCTACTCGATCAACTTGTCATGAATGTCATGGTTTAGGTAAAATTCCTAGTAAAAAATGTCGTCATTGTAGTGGCAAAGGTTATAACAACTTGCACACAGAAATTGAATTAAATATTCCACCTGGAGTTGTTCCTGGTCAAGTTTTAATTTTTAAAAACACTCATAAAAACACTGAAGTGACTTTAAAAATTCAAATTTATGTATCTCATTCTAGTGTTTTTGAACGTCATGGGATGAATATTTACACTAAATTAATTCTAAATCCATTACAAGCGATGATTGGTGGTAATGTTAAAATTCCTTCACCATGAGGAATTAAAACAATTCGAATTAAACCAGGAATTAAAAATGGCGAACACTTAAAAATCGTTGGTGCAGGATGTCAAATTTTACGTAATAATAAAACAATAACTGGTGATTTAATTGGTGTTGTTGAATATACTGCACCACAAAAATTAAGTAATGATGAATTAAAAATTTTGAGTTCAATTAAAATTGAAGAACCTAAAGAAGCAAGTAATTGAATTAATAAGGCAATTAGTGAGTTAAAAAATTAAAATTATTATGAATACTTTTCAAGCAAAAAATAAAAAACATAAATTTCATCGCAATTCCCAAAATCAACATAATTCTAAAATGTCTGAAGAAATTAGTGAATTAAAAACAAAAATTCATAATTTAAAAACAAAATTAAAAGCAGTGGAATTAGAACAAATTCAAAAACTTAATAATCTTAATCAAACACTAGAAGTTCCAGATGATATTGATCAATGAACTAATCAACAACTAAAAGATAAATTAATTGATCTAATTCATGATAATGCAAAATTAAAATTAGCTAATCAAGAAATTTTAGATTTTCAAGAAGAAACATTAGCACGAATAAATCAACCTGAAGATTTTTTAAGTTCAAATAGTTCAAATGATCAAGATGATCATGATCATCAAGCAACAATTAATAAGCTAAAAAAAGAATTACATTTTAAAGAACAAGAGCACAAACGAATTTTAGATGAAAAAATTAGTGCGATTAAAAATGAATACATGCAAAAAAGCAATGATATTTTTTTAGCTAAAATTAAAGAGAAAGCTGAACAAGCTGAACAAGTTTTAAATGATAAAATTGCTGAATATCAAGCTAAATTTAAATCTGATTTAACTTATGCTAAACTTTATGCACTTGAAAAACATGCTAAAGATTTAGTTACGATCATTAACCAATTTGAAGCAGCATTATCTTTTAACTCTGAAGATCCAGCGATTAAAAATTATTTAATGGGTTTTAACATGTTTTTAGATATGTTTAAACAGTTATTAGAAGATGCTAAAATTAATAAAATTATTATAGAAGTTGGTCAGGTTTATGATCCTGAAATTATGGAAGCATTTGAAACAGTTGAATGTGAACCTGATGATGATAATAAGGTTATTAGTATTGTTGCTTCAGGATATAAATTACATGATCGAGTTATTAAACCAGTTTTAGTTAAAGTTGGTTCAAGTAAAATTAAAGATTAATTTTTTTAACTTAATCAAAACTGCTTGATTTAATTTTTAGTTAATCATTATTAATAATGGTATATAATGGTATTAAAATTAATTAAGATAATTATCTTAAAACCTTTTGAGAAAATAATTATATTTTCAATCTATGTCTCAAAACTATATTACTGTTGCTGATTTATATAAGGAATTTAGTGGTGAATTTTTAAATGCGACTGAAAGAAATGTCAAAAATAAAATTATCACTCCTAAAATGTATCAAGCAGGGTTAGAATTAAGTCAAATTTTTTTAAATTCTAAAATTAATTCATTAATTTATTGGGGTGAATTAGAAGCTGATTTTTTAAAAACATTAACTACTGAAGAACAAGTTAATCGACTTGTTAAAATTTTTCAAGCAGCACCGCCATTATTAATTATTAGTTGTGATTTTGAATTAATTGAAGTTTTATTACAAGCAAGTGATCAAACTAATAATTTAGTTCCAATTATTAAAAGTCAATTTAATTCATCATTAATTGCAACAACAATCAATCCATGATTAGCACGAAAATTAGCTAAAAATAATACAATTCATGGTGTTTTAGTCAATATTTTTGGTGAAGGAGTTTTAATTTTAGGTTCAGCTGGTATTGGTAAATCAGAATTAGCGATGGAACTAATTTTAAAAAATCACTTGTTTGTTGGTGATGATGCAATTGATATTAGTGTTGTTGGTAATGATCTTTGAGGCAAAGCAAATAAAGCAGTTGCTGATTTTATTGAAATTCGTGGTCTTGGAATTTTAGATGTCAAACGAATGTATGGTTTGCAACGGTTGCTAAAAAATTCTCGGATTAATTTAGTTGTTGAACTTAAAAAGGAAACTGAGTTAGTTAAAGAAAACATTCAATTAGAACGATTAGGTTCTAAATTAAACATGAAACCATTAATGGGGATTGAATTGCCCCATTACATTGTTCCAGTTAGTTATGGTCGTAAAATTAGTGATATTATTGAATCAGCTGTAATTGATTTTAAGTTAAAACATTATGAAAAATATCACGCTTTTACTGAATTTGAAAATCGCATTAGTGCAATTAATAGAGGAAAAGAGAAAGAAGATTAATTTTTATGGGCAATGGTTTTAATGGTATTAATGGCTCATCATTTGGTCTAATTGGTCACATTGGTTCACTACCTGTAACCATTTATGGTTTTTTGGTTGTTTCAGGATTTATTATTGCTGTTATTCTTTGTTCAATAAAATTAACTAAATTCTATCGGGTTTCATATGATCCTTTTTTAAAATTTGCTGTTATTGCCTTTCCATTAGGGATTGTTTCAGCAAGTATTTGATCATATGCAATTGGTAATTCTAATCAATGGTATGCAGGGTTTACAGGAACTGGAGGATTAGCAATTCAAGGTGGGGTTTTTATTGGCACACTTTTTGGGCTAATTTGATTTCCTTTAATTTTAAAAAAAGCTAAATATTGAATTAATGTTCCATTGGGTAAAGAAAAAGAAGTTGAAGCAGTACGTCGTGTTTCAACTTGAATCTTTTTTGATGCAATTGTACCAGTTGTTTTAATTGGTCAAGCAATTGGTCGTTGGGGTAATTTTTTTAATTATGAAGTTTTTGGCTTACAAGTTGGCAATCTTAATTATGCTGATGCTATTACTGCCATTGAAAATGGTAATACCAATCTTGTTCCACTAAATTGATTACGTGTTGTTATGCCTGGAGTTTGAAGTAATATGTGGATTTCAACCACAGCAGAAAATAGTGGTAGTTTTGCAAATCCAAGTAGTAATTGAGCTACTACAGCATTTTTACATCATCCATTATTTTTGTATGAATCATTTTTTAATATTATTGTTTTTAGTATTATTTACAATGGTTTTATTAACACAATTCCTAAATTTAAAGTTGGCATTATTGGTGGAGTAGCCATTTTTTATACTGGTTTATTTCGAACTGTAACAGAAAAATTACGTTTTAGTTCAGCTAGTGAAACATTTAGTTTTAATCAATCATTTGTTTTTTCAATTATTTTATTAATTATTGGACTTTTAGTAATTTTTTATGCCATTTTTGTTGCAGGAAGAAAAGACGTTCGTCATGTTCGTTGGTTTGAATATTTAATTGATTTTTTCAAATTACCATTTTATCGTTGAACTAATGTTAGATTATTAATGACTAAATATTCTAATTATCAAGATCAATTAATTGGTACTAGTTTAACTCAAAAAATCCATCATGATATTGAACGTTTAAAAAATAAAACGACAATTAAGTTAACTGATTATGTAGTAGGATACAATGAGTTAAAATATTATGGTTTTAACTACTTTAATTTTTTTGGTAGAAAAATTTGATTTGATAATTAGTAATTATCTTTTTTTAAAATTAATTAAAAATAATTTAAGTTGATATAAGGAATTATAAAATAAAGTGGCGATTCAAGATGGATTAAAAAATAATCCTAATTTGTTTGATTTTTTAATTATTGGTGCAGGACCAGCAGGATTGACTGCAGCAATTTATGGTGCACGTGCAGGAATGAAATGTGGTTTTATTGAAAAAGATGCACCTGGTGGGAAAATGGTGAAAACTAATAGTTTAGAAAATTATCCTGCGTTTGAAACAATTGAAGGTACTGATCTTTCATTAAAAATGATGAATCATGCTTTAGCTAATGAAGTTAGTTATTTGTATGGTAATGTAACTAAAGTAGTATCAATTAAACCTTATTGAGCAGTTTATACTGAAAATGATAAGATATATTATGCTAAAACAGTTTTTATTGCTACAGGGATGATTGAACGTAAAATCGGCATTCCTAATGAATCAGAATATTATGGTCGGGGCGTATCATATTGTGCAGTTTGTGATGCTGCATTATATAAGGGTAAAGATGTAGCAGTTATTGGTGGAGGTAATTCAGCTGTTGAAGAAGCAATTTATTTATCTAATGTTGTTGCTAATGTTCATATAATTCATCGTCGTGATCAATTTCGTGCTGATGCTAAAATTGTTAATAACATGAAAAAAATTGCTAACATTAAAATTCATACCCCATTTATTCCTACTAGAATTGAAGTTAATAACAATTCAGTATCTGGTGTTAAAATCCAAAATGTTAATTCTCAAAATGAATTAATTATTCCTGTATCTTGTGTTTTTCCATATATTGGTTTAAATCCAGTGACTGATTTTGTAAAAGACTTAGATATTATTGGATCTGATGGTTTTATTGTTGTTAATCAAAAAATGGCGACTAAATATCCCGGTTTGTATGCTGGGGGTGATGTGATTCAAAAAAGTTTACGTCAAGTTGCAACAGCAATTAATGATGGTGCAATTGCTGCAATTGAAGCTAAAAACTATATTGCTAATGATTTTATTGATGCCTAGTTTTTAAGTTATTATTAAAACAATCTCACATAAATTCTTAATTTGTGATTAATTTAATTCAATTGATAAATAATAAATATAAGGATTTTGTTGAAAATATGACTTTTAATGAACGTGTTAAAATTGAAATTATCAATCAAAATTATGATCAAAACCAATTTGAAGTAATTGCTGCATTTTTTTTATACAATAATTATCTTATTTTCAAAATTCATGAAAATAATAAACCTTTTTTAGAAATCAAAAGTTATTTTAAGCCAGTATTAAATTTTTTAGCTGAGCATTTTCAAAAGTTTTACAAAATTAATTTTGAACTAATTATTCCTGAAAATAATAAGCAAATATTTCGTTTAATTATTTCTGATTTTGAAAATGTTGCTTGATTAAATGAAATTGAGTTACATTGTTGAAAATTAAGTAAAAATAAAAATTATTATCAAGCAATTTTAATTGGAATTTTTTTAGCTAGTGGTGTTGTTTGTGATATTGAAAATAAATCCTATCACACTGAAATTCGTTTAACTGATTCATTTATTGAAAAACTATTAGTCAAAATTTTAAAGCGAATTAGAACTAATATTAATTACAAAATTTCTCATTATCAAAAACAGAGCAAATTGTATTTAAAACAAGCAGAAAGTATTTCAGATTTTCTTAAATATTTGAATGCAATTGAGCAAATGATGTATTTTGAAGAACAAAAAATTCTAAAAGATCATTTAAACCAACAACAACGTTTAAATAATTTAGATGTTGCTAATTTATCAAAAGTAGTTCAAGCAGCAATGGATCAAATAGCTTGTATTAAAAAAATTCAAAACCATCAAAAATATTTAGAATTAGATCACAATATTCAAAAATTTATGCAAATTAGATTAGAAAACCCTGAATTAAGTTTAAAGGATTTATCTTATTTGCTAACATCAAAATATCAGATTCAGTTAACTAAATCAGGTTTGAACCATTTAGTTAGAAAAATTAAAAAAATTGCTGCTACACTTTAAAACTATTAATATTATTAAATGATATATTAATCCTAACATTATTATCTTGTTAGGATTTTTTTATTGTCAATTAAGTATTTTAAATTGTTTCAATAAACATTTTACAAAAAAATGTAATTTAATTTTTAAAGACTTGTTTTTAGCATTAAAAAAGTTTAATTTTGCTAAGAAAATTGTCATTTTTACTTAATTTTTCTATTTTTTTATCCAAAATCACAATTTTTACTTAATTTTAGAATGATTTTTTTCTAAAAATTAATATAATTTCTTATGTTAATTTTCTACTTATTGTTTTATCTAAAAAAAATTATTTTTAGTGATAGATAAAATAGAAAATGATTAACGTGATTATTTTATATTAAGGTATCAAATGAATTATTGAGAAAATAAAATTGGATTTAAAAATAATGATTCAGTTGAAACAAAAATGTTTAGTGCTAAAAAAAGCAATTTTTTTACTAAATTATTTGGTCAAAAAAAGTTATCTGCCAATTTTAATTCAATTAGTTTAAATAATAATGATTTAAACCAAGACAATGAACTAATAGAAAATCAAAAAATTGAAATTGTTAGTGAACAGACAATCGATTCTAATAATCTAGATGATGCTAGTTCTGATTTATTAAGTGATCAAACTAATACTAATCAATCAATGATTGCTGATCCATTATTAGAAAATGAATTAAATTTAAATCAAGATCCAGTTGTAGTTGATTCAGTTGAAGATGTTAGTGTACGAAAAAATAAAACAATCTTTATTTATGATGATTTAAGTCCTTCAAAAAACCTTCATTGAATTATTAATCATAAATTTATTAATCGTTTTCGTAATGATTGAATTAAATTTGATGCAATTAAGTTTAAAGATTTTTTGAAACTTTTAAGTTTTCAAAATGATGCTCTAATCAATTTTTTCTTTTTGAATTTTGATCGAGAAAAAACAATTTATTTATCAAAATTACATGCTGTAGAAGCTTTAGATTTTGTTATTAATCAATATAATTTGTTTCAATTAGAAAATTCGATTACTAATAAAATGATAACATCCAATCGTGTTGAAATTCCTTTACTTGATCAAAATCATCCTGAATTAGTAACTTTAGCATCAAAATTTTATGAGTCAGAACAATTGAACCAATTTGCTAAAAATACGATTCTTTACTTTTTAAAACAAAAGATTATGAATCAAAAACAAGTGAATGATTTAATTTATTTACTAAATGATCAACGTCATACTAAATTAAGTTTTTTAGATGCAGTAGTTTTAGTATTAAATAATAAAACTTTAAGTTTTCGCAATCAACCAATTCAAAAATCATATGCCAATAATTTTTTACGTTCTAGAATTGTTGCTAAAAGAGTTGTTTTTCAAGATAGGAAAGTTTAATAATGAATCAAAACGATAATAATCATAATGAACAATTATTTAAACAGATGTTAAATCAAACGAGTAAAAAATATTATGACATTCATGATTTAGATCTGATGTTTAAAAACGATCTAACTAATAATGCTTATCAAAATGTGATTAGTATTAAAAACAATTGAAGACTTTATGCTGAAAGATTTGAAGAAATTGCTGCATCTTTACCAACATCATCTAATCTTTATGGGATTAATTCAGTTGAATTTTTAAAAAATTCGAAAATTTATCCAATTTTTTCAATGCAAAATTGACCTGAGCATAAGATTAGTAAAATTAATAGTCATGTTCAAGGTCCATTATTAAGATATTCTAATTTAGAAGTATCAACATTATCTAAAGTTTTATGTTTAACTAAAAAAGAAAATATTGGTGTAAGATTTCAATCAATTAATAATCAAATAGTAGTTGATCAAATGACTAATCATCATTCATTAATTAAATCAAGAGCTAAACCACTAACTTATTATGTTGATTTACCATTAACAATTCAATCGATTAAAGGAAGTAAAAATAATTAATTTTATGAACCGTAAAAATAAGAAAAATAATTTAACTAAATCAGTAAAAGCCGAATTACAAAAAAAGATCATTGAAGCATCATTAAATGGCACAGTTGCTGTTAATGAAGTTGATTTAAAAGCATTAGGATTAATTTTTGGTAAAAAAAATTCAATTGTTTGTCTATTTGATGATGTTCTTTTTGTATGTTATAAAATCTTCAATAATGTAACTAACAAATTTGAATATGTTTTTCATCGTAAATTGGATAAAGATAGCAAACCTCATGAAATTTCATTAATTGATGCTAGTCAAGCTAAAAAAATCGGTTTACATGAAGGCATTAAGCAAGTGAAAATTGGTAATGAAATTCTTCAAGTTCACTATGTTAATGCTGATAGTTTTCCTGAAAAATTTAAAAACTTTGCCCTAAAAGAAAAAGATCCGAAAATTAGTGATGAAAAATTTTTGAGTCATTTTGTTGATTCAGCAGCTGTTGATCGTAAACTAAACCAATTTTTTGCTAGTTTACGTGAATATAAAAACCAAACTACAGTTCCTGCTCTAACTTCAAAAATGGGTTTGACTGATCAAGCAGATTTTGCAACAGTTACTGATGAACTAAAAAAACCACAATCTGATAGTTTTGTTGATATCACTAATTTATCTCAAGCAGAAAAAATTGTGATTGATGGAATTAATTATTCAGATGCTTTCAATATTTCTCAAGTTGAAAAAACAGGTTATCACTACTTGAGTGATCATGAATTAATTTCTGTTGATGAACCAAAATTTGATCAAAGTGAAATTTCATTCCATTTCCAAAATATTTTTCGTGATGTTGATAATTTTTGAGATAAATTAGTGAAATTCTATAATGTTAATGCAACTGATTTAGAAAGTAAACTAAACAATTTAAAAAATTTAAATGTTGATACTAAAATTTTTGATCAAGAACAACTAAATTTAGATACTACTGTTAAATCTAACATAACTACTCAAGATTTTTTACAACGAGAAGAATATTTAACTAAAGAAAAAGAGTTGTTAACTGACAAAATTCATTCTTTAAAAGTTATTTTAGAAGAAAATGGTGTACCATTTGAAGAAAGTTCTGAATATAACGAATTATTAAAACAACAAGAAACTAATGAAGCAAATTTAACTAAACTACAAGAAGATAAATTAGCAATTGAATCTGAAGTTAATGCTGCTAAAGAAAAATATCATAACTTTATTCCACGTAATTATACTCGTGTTCGTGGTACTGAAGATGCACTAAAACGTTATGAAGATTTTGTTCTAAAAAAATTAAAAAGTTTTGATGAACAATTAAATGATATTGAATATAAAAAACGTGAATTTGAATCATTGTTACACAAAGCTGTTGAAAACGTTCATTCAGCACGTAAGTTTAAAATTGCTTTTGATCATGAACTATTAGTTAAAGATGGTCTTGAATCTAAAAACGCTTTATTAATTGCTCAAAAACAACAAGAACATTTAAAAGATTTAGCTGAAAAAGGTCGAATTCATGAAAATACTTCATTAGTACAATCACAAATTGAATTTCATGAAAGTAAAATTAATAATTCAATCGCTACTTTAAATGAATATCAATTAGTTGATAATTATGAAGAAAAAGTTCGTAATTTACATGAAAAACAAATAAGTTTAAAAAAACAACAAAGTGATTTAAACGAAATTTTGCTAGCTGCTAAAATTAAATTATTAAAACGGCAAAAATTAATTGCAAAAGAAAATGAACGTCGAAAAAATTCTTTATTAGCATTAGAAAATGAAATTTATCGTTTAGCTAAAGATTTAAATTTAGAAATTCGTGATAATTTTGAATGTGTTTGAAAATTATGGAATGAAAAAGGAATTTCTGAAATTAATGAAATTTTTATTAAAAAAATTGAATTATTAAGTCAAGTTTCTGATGTTGTTGCTGCTCAAATTGATCGTTTGTCAATTAGTCAAATGCAATCTTTAGAAATCGCTAAAGAAAACCAAGAAGATTGACAACGCGTTTATGATGAAGTAATTAAAGAATATGATCAAAAAGGTTATCGTTTAGAAGTACCAAAAATTGATGAATTCAGCTTAATGGATCAAAGTAATGTTAATAAAGATAAATTTATTCATATTGAATTATCACCATTAGTAGAAAAAATTGTTAATTTAAAATACGAATCTAGTTTACCTGAAGAATATGAAAAAATTGCTTCTGATAGTTACTTCAAAACAACTCTTTTAGGTCTTGATCCTAAAACTAAAGATGATAGTGAATATTTAGTAATTGATCAATTACACGAAAATGATCCTTTAACTCCTGAACAAGAAGCACGTTTAAAAGAAGAAAATTTACGCAAACAACAAATTGCAGAAGAAGAAGCACAACAACAATTACTAGAAATGCAACAACGTGAACAAGCAGAAAAAGAATTAGCTGCTGATATTGCAAGAGTTCAAGAACAACAAGCAATGTTAGATGAAATTCACGCTAAAGAAATGCAATTATTAGAAGAAAAATTACGTCAAGAAGAAGCTGATGCTCTAAATTTAGCTCAAGCACGTAATGAAATTAATTCTGAAATTATTAGTCAGTCTAAAAAAGAAATGTTTAATTTTGCTAAAGATTTAATTACTATTAAACATGTTCATTTACGCAATAAAAAATTAATTATTTCTGAACACAAAAATTTAGATGATGTTGAAAGTTCTGAACCTGATAATTTTGAATTTGTAACTAAACCTGATGATTTAGACTTCCAAACAACTCAAGAAATTTTAGAATTAAAAACATTTGATGAAGCTAGTGAAACTGTTAGTGATAATGAAAAACCATTATTAGAAGATGTTGAATTAACACTACCAGTAGATAGTGATTCTGAAACAGTTGATCAAGAATTAAGTCAAAGTAATGATGCTATTACTGTTGATTTAGTTAGTGAAACTACAGCAAACTTAGATTCTGATTTAATAAATTCTGATCAAGCATCATCTTCTGCTGAAGAAATGTCAGAATTTGAATCTCTAGTTAAATCTGAAGATAAATATCATGCTGATGAATTATTAATGGATCATGAAATGAAAATTCCTGATGATTCAGAATCAAACGATTCATTAGATCAAGAAGTTATTTTTGATGAAAGCATGTCAACTCAAGTTAATGATTTGTTAGTAGATGATAATCAAAACAATCATAATGTAACTCAAGATTTTCAAAAATCTGATTTTACTATTTATGATCATGACTTAGAAAGTGGGATTATGAATGATAATCTTGATTTAGTAAAAACTGATGATTTAGAAGGAGGTGAACAAATGATGGAAGTAGATCATAAATCAAAAATTGATTTATCAATTATTAAAAGACGAATTATGCATTTAGAAAATGAGATTCAATCATTATCTCGTTTTACTGAACGCAATGAAACCCGTTTAGAAAAAGCAATTCAATTACGTGATGAACTAAAACGCCAATTTGATGAACAAATGGAAATTGCTAAATTAGAATTTGATCATTCTCGTGAAGAATTTAATAGTTATTTAAAAACTGAAATTGATGAAATTGATAATGAAGAAATTGAAGAAGCAATTGATGAATCACAATTGAATCATGATTTCTTATTAGATAATAATGCTTCAAATGATCAATTAGCAGATAATTTAGTAGTTGATAAACAATTTGAAGAATCAGAAAACCAATCTTCAACTTATTTTGATAATGCTGATGATAGTTCTAATATTGATTCTACTCAATTGAATGAAACTAATTTTTTCAATGATCAAGATCAAAATCATCCTTCAGAAGATGATGATTTAGCAAACCAACAATTTGATTTAAGTGATAATTATGTTGATCCTAATGATCAATTAATTAGTGAAACTACAGTTGAATCAGATGATCAAAGTGATCAAAATCTATCTGATCAAGCTGGTGATCATGAAATTAGTGATGATAGTTTTGAAATGGATGTTGATAGTCATGAAATGAATGAAGATGAAGCAATTACTGAACTAAAACCAATTAATTCAGTTAATGATGATTTAAGTGAAGATAATGAAACTCATGAATTAGATCAATTAAGTCAAGAACCAACTAAAGATAAAAAAGATGGTTTCTTTAGTCGCTTAAAAAACATGTTCACTAAACGCAAATAATTAATAACTATTTTGCAATAATTTTTAATAACTAATTTAAAATAATACTACGTGTTGTTTTTAAATAATTAATTTCTATTACAAATTAATTCAAGTTAGAACAAATTAATAATCGTTATTTTGTTAAAAGATCAATTCAAAATAATTAAAATTAAGAAGGGAAGAATTATGGCACGAAGAGATCAATTAACTAATCGTGGACCTTTGTCAGGTAATAATCGTTCAAAAGCTTTAAACATTACTAAACGGAAATGAAATTTAAACTTACAAAACGTTACTATTGTTGATTCTAATGGCAAAACTTTAAAACTAAGAATTTCAACAAAAACCTTACGAACTTTAAAAAAGAATAGTCAATTAAATTAATATTTTTTAACAGTTTAATATATTTAAAACCAATATCAAAACTGATATTGGTTTTTTTATTAATTGAACAATAATTTTACTAATCAAAAGATAAAATTTTGATCTTATAAACACTGAAGTAATCATTTAGAAATTAAAATCGATCGTTTGAAATTAAAATAATCTCTTTTAAAATTAACTTGATTTTAGAGATTGATGATAAATAAGGGTTATGAAACAAATTAATTCCAATCAAGAATCAAAAAAACCAGCCATTGTAATTAAAAATTTATATGTTAAATTTAATCAAAAAATCATTTTAGAAAACTTAAATTTAGAAATTTATGAAAATAGTTTAACAAGTTTATTAGGTTCAAGTGGTGTTGGTAAAACTACTTTAATTAATGCTATGATTGGCTTATTAAAACCTCATCAAGGAACAGTTTCATACACCAATCCTAGTTGAAAATCGAATTTAGGTTTTGTTTTTCAAGATGCTTTGTTATATGATGAAATTAGTGTTTATAAAAACATTTATTTATCAATTAAAAATTCTTATGATTGAAACGCTAGTAAAAAACTAGCACTAATCAAAAATTTTTTTGATCAAAAAACAGCAAAACAAGATAGTAAAAATGATGATCAAAAATTAAATTATTTAAACAAAATTTATCAAAAATTAATCAATGCTTATAATAATTATCAACCATTAATGAAAATCAAATGATTGTTATTGTTACTAAAACTGAGTGTTTGAAGAGTTTGGGGAATAAAAGATTTAATTGATTTTGTACAAAAAATTAATTTAAAAAAATTTATTAAACAAGAAATTATTAATTTAGCTGAAAATTTAAAAATTAGTCATATTTTAAAAAATCGTGCTAATGAAATTTCAGGTGGTCAGAAACAACGGGTTGCTATTGCTAAAGCATTAATTAAAAATAGTAAAATTATTTTTATGGATGAACCTTTCTCTTCATTAGATGCTGATACAAAAACACAAGCTCGTGATTGGTTACGTGAAACACAAAAAAAATACCAATTAACAATTTTAATGGTAACTCATGACCAACATGATGCTGTTTTGATTTCTGATTATATTATTTATTTATCTAATCGTCAAATTCAACAATATGATCATCCACATGTTTTTTTTGAAAAACCATATAATTTAGAAATTGCTGAATTTATTGGATATCCCAAAATTAATTTTTTAAAAGAAGTAAATGGGATTAAACATTATCTTCGTCCAAAAGAAATCAAATTAAAATTAAACAAAAATGGTAAATATAAAATTACTAATATTATTAATACTGGTAATTATATTATTTATGAAATTGCTCATTTAATTAATAATTTACAATTACGTGTTTTTTCTAATGATTCACATTATCATCTTAATGATATAGTTGATATTAACTATGCTTCTAATGCAATAATTAAATTTAATCAGCAAGGAATTAATTTATCATATGTTGAAAAAGTCATCTAATTTCAATTTTTGAGCATCTGATTGACAAAATCAAAAACGATTAAAATCAAAATCACAAAAATGAATTAATCAACATTTAAAAATTAATAAAAACCAAATTAAAATTTTGCTTTCAATGTTACCATTAGTTTTAATTGTTGCAATTTTTTTAATTACCCCATTTATTACTAATATTTTTGAATCTTTTAAAATTACTACAGTTAATGATCGAGTCAATTATACTTTAGGAATCAAAAACTTTCAAGATGTGATTAATGATCCAGAATTTCATGCTGCATTTTATTATTCCAACATTATTTTATTTGTTGGATTACCAATTGGTTTTGTTTTAAGTTTTATTTTATCTTTATTAATTAATACGATTTTAAATCGAATTTTTAATAACTTAATTGTTATTACTTTATTTTCTCAATTTTTTATTTCTAGTTTTGCAATTGGTATTGCTTTTGTTTATTTATTTGATGCTGAAAAAGCAGCATTTAATCAAATTTTTAAAACTAATTTCAATTTTACTGATGGTAATAATAATTTAATTGTTTTAATTTTATTTCATGTTTGAAGAATATTACCATTTAATACTATCATTCTTTTATTTCATTTCACATCACAAAAACGCAAATATCATTCATTAATTAGTATTGATAAATTAACATTTACTGATAAAGTCATTAATGTTTTTTTTCAAAAAATTCGTCCAGTACTATTTTTACTAATATACATTAATGTGTTACAAGCTTTATTATTGAATCCTTTTGCTATTTATGATCAGAATACATTACAAAATAATAATATTTTTACTTTTTCATATTATATTTACTATTATTTGAAACTGTTTCAAATCCCATTATTTGATCGTGCTGGTGCTGCTTCAATTCTTGTACTTTCCTATTTAGTATTAATTAGTTTAGTTATTATTACTTTTTATTTACTAATATCACACCATCAAAAAATGATTAATATTTGACAATGATCAATTAATTGATTAATTAATCTTAAAAAGAAATATTTAAAAAATTAGTGATGAAATCTTTTTTCAATAAATGTCATTTATTTTTTATGACTACTATTAAATCATTTTTATTTAATAAAATCGCTCATTGATTTTCTGATCAAGTAATTGGTTCTATCATTAGTATTAAAAATAATTTTATTACTAGTCCTTGAAAATGTTGCTATTCATTTTTTAGTCTAATGATACGTTTAAGTTTAATTATTGGTGTTGTTTTACTAATTGTTTCACCAGTCTATTTTTTAATTATTGTTGCCTTATTTAGTAATAACCAAGCAATTAGTGTTAATCAAAGCATTGTTCCTGATGGGTTTAACATTAATAATTTTCTTGTTGCCATTCAAGAAAATCAAAATCAATTTTTAAGAGCTTTTGGTTGAACGATTTTATTTGCTTTTTTAGCTAGTTTACTAAAAGCATTTGTTTTAATTACTGGTGGATTTGGATTAAGTTTAATGCAATCTAAAACCCGATTAATTATTTGCATAATTTTGATGTTTTTAATGTCAATTCCTGAAGTAGTTTTATACACTGGGCTTTATCGTAATACAATTGCATGAAACTTAAAAGAATCAGTAATTTTTTTACCAATTTCTGTTCCTCTAGTTTTTTCTTATTTTTCCTTAATTTATTTTCGCAACGCATTTTTATCAATTAATCTTAAATTTAATAAAATGACAATTATTGATCGTTTAACAATTATTGAAAAAATTCGTTATATGTATTTTCCTAAATTAAAATTTGCTTTAATTATTTCATTAATTTTTAGTATGATTAGTGCTTGAAATAGTTTTTTATGACCAAACATTATTTTAAGTGGAACTGAAATTGTGGTTTTAGGGCAATGATTTAGAAGTCTTGGTTTTATTCCTCAAGGTCAGTTACAAAATTTAATGGCAGTTGGTGCTACGATTACAATGATTATTCCACTAATTTTTTATTGGATTAGTGCCAAATGAGTTAATCGTAGTTTTTTTAAACCAATAAAACAATAATTTAATCAAAAATTTATTTTTTAGTTATTTTGATCTATTCCCCTAACTGATTAATCAGATATATATATATATATATATATAAAATTTAAAAAATTATTATTTTGCTACAATAATCCCGTTTTTGATTTCTAGCAAATCAAAAAAGTAATTGATTTAATCAAGAAGAAAAATATGGTATCTAAAAAGATCAAAAATTTTGTTAAATTTAAATTAAGTTTTTTAAGTTTATCAATTATGAGTTTAGCTGTAATTGCATGTAGTAGTAATAGTAATAATCCAGTTTTATTATCAGTTCCTGAAAATAAAAATTCCCAATTAAATACTGCATTAAGTCCATTAGTAGATTTGTATAATCAACAACAAAGTAGTCAAGCAGATTTTTTACCAGTGAAGTTATTAACAACAGAAGATACAAAATATAAAAATGATACTGAATTATTAAAAGGCACTGTTGATCAAATTACTAAAAAAAGTAATGAATTACCTTCATTAATTTTAAGTTCCTACACTTCATTAATAACATCAACACCAGAAATTAATAAACATAAAAAATTGTTAGATATTTCAGATGTTGTTAAACCAAGTGATTTTATTCCAGGAATTGCACCATTATACGCACTTATTGGTCATATTCCAAGCCTTCCTTCAATCCCTACTCCTGATGCACCTCCTAGTCCTTCTGGTGTTGGGGGTATTCCTGGTGTTGGTAGTGAAGGTGTTGGTGGTGTTACAATTCCTGGTGTTGGAAACATTCCTGGCGTTGGAAGTCTTCCTAGTGTTCCTGGTATTAGTGAAATTACTGATCAAACCCGCTTGTATGCTTTACCGTTTTTTCTTGGTGCTGGTAAAACATTTAATGCAAGTAGTCCTGATATATATTCATTAATTCCTATTACTGTTGATTCTAAAAAAGATGCAGCAGTTAAAAAATTTTTAAATTGGCTTTATAAAGGTGAAGTTACTATTGATAATAAAAAAATTAAAGTACCTAAGTACATTCAAGATAAATATCAATACTATCTTCCTTTAAAAGATAGTTTACCTACTTTATCTGCATAAAAATAATAAAATTGGTTTATTTAAAAATTTTTAATATATTAAATCAAACAAATTAATTAATTTTTATAAAAAAAAGAAAAACGGGTTTTAAAAGCCCGTTTTTTTATTGAACCAAATTGTTGATATTTTTTTGAACAAATTAAATAATAATATTTTTTAATTACTGATTTATTTCTCTAATTAATTAATCAAATATATAATTAAACTATTGTTCTAAATTGATTTATTATCAATTTAGTTTTTTTAATTTTTTTAAATTAAAACATTAAATTATTCAATAGAGAAAAAAATGAGATCAAAAAAAATTAAAAATTTTATTAAATTTAAGTTAACTTTTATAAGTTTATCAATTATCAGTTTAACTGTAATTGCATGTAGTAGTAATACTAATACTAATCAAGTGTTATTTTCAATTGCTCAAGATAAATATTATCCTTTAAATATTGCTTTACAACCATTAATACCTTTATACAATCAACAACAAAGTAATCAAGCAAATTTCTTACCAGTTAAGTTATTAGCAACAGAAGAGACACAACATAAAAGTGAATTTAGTTTATTAAATGATACTATTAATAAAATCACTGCACAAAGTAATGATTTACCATCATTAATTTTAAATTCTTCAACTTCTGCAGCAACAATTAATAGTTATGGCAAATTATTAGATGTGTCTGATGTTCTAAAACCATCTGATTTTGCTAATGAAATAATGCCATTATATACAAATGTTGCTGGTAGTAATAATCATAATCGTTTGTATGCTTTACCATTCAATTTATCATCAACTGAATCATTGGCCATTAATTTTCCTGTTCTAAAATTTTTAGTTGATCAAGCTGTTTTTAATGGCGCAACACTACAAAGTAGTGTCAATGATCCAACTAATCAAACCGAATCAATTATTGCTAAATTAAACAAAATAGATTCAGAAAAAAACAAAATCAAAATTGCTAAAACTGTTTGAAATCGTTTTGAATATCAAATTAAAAACTCACAAAGTGAATCAACTAATGATCAAAACAATTCATTAAAAAATTACATAATTACTGATAGCACTTTTATTAATTATGATTCCTTAACTGAATTTAGTGAAAAAATAAGTGCTATTTTAAAACTTAAAGCTAATACAACAGTTCAAGCTGCTGATAAATATGCTAATATCTTATCAATTGATTATGCATTAAATGTTTTTAAACGTCGATTATGAGAAGAAACTGGATCTACAATTAATGATTATGTATGATCATATAAAAATAATCCAGTAAAAAACAGTAATAATATTGTTAATTATACGATTTTAGAGCAAACAAAAGATGGAGTAAAAGCTCAACAATTTATTAAAGCATTTAATCAGTTTGTTCAACATACTAAAGCTGCAGATTCTACTAAAAAACTTCGTAATGTTTTTTATACAAAACAAAATGTTAATTTAGAAGGTGATTGAGCATCATGATTATTAAGAACATTTAATACAGCAATTGCAATTGCTCCTAATGTTGGTTTACGTCAATCTGTGCAATCTCAATTAAGTGGAACCTTTTTTGCAAGTGAAAAAGTTAATAATAAACTACAACTTAATAAAAATCTTTTTGATCGTTTTGCAAAATATCAAGAAGATGTTGTTTGATATGATCAATATACTAAAACAGTACCTAAAGCAAATTCAGATCAAAAATTACAAACTTATATTGCTGGAGGATCATCTTTAGTTCCAATTAGTATTAATTCTAAAAAAGATGCTGCATTAAAAAATTTTTTAACATGACTTTATAAGGGTGATGTTGTTATTGATAATAAAACTATTAAAGTATCTGATTATATTCAAGAAAAATCTAGTTATTTTATTCCTTTAGTTGAAACTTTTGGTACTGAAGCAGCAATAAATAAAGAAATTGCTAAATTAGAAACCAAAGTTGAAGCAGCTCAAAAAAATAATAGTGATGATCAGTACATATTAAATACTTTAATTTTATCTATTAAAGATTATTTATCTTTTATAAAAGCCCAAAAAGAGCCACCTTATAAAAATAATACTAAACAAGTTTTGTTTAATCCAGCAGGTGATATTAATACTGTAAAAATTAATAGTGATATTGATGCTGCAATTAAAAATCTATCTGTTCCAAATCAACCACAAATTAATGGTGATCAATTATTTCAAAATTTAGTTGCTAAAAAAGGTTCATTAATTAATTAATTAATTTAATCTACAAATAAAAAAATTAATTGCTAATTAAACAATAAAATTTTAAATTTCAATAATAAGAAAACGGATTTGAATTCCGTTTTTTTATTGAATTAATTTGAGAATATTTCTTACTCTCATCAACTTCCAAGCCAACAAAACTAATGCCAAAATGAGTATAAATCCATTGTCTTGCTGCATCTTCATCTTCAGGAACAAACTGGTTAGGGTGGTTGGGTTGATCATTAAAATCAGCCACAATCTTTCTTGTTGGACTAACTGGACTAGAACCACCCATCCCCTGCTGACTTTTACCCCCAGCCACAAACTCCACTTTCTGCTGCTTAAACCCTTTTAATGTAATATCATCAAGCTCTACCTTCTGATTAAACTGGTCTTTAACATCAAAAGATAAGGTGACTGACTGAGCATTTTCATTCACTGATTTAACATTAATGACATTAACTTGTTGACTAATAAAATTTTTAACATAAGCTGAAGTGTCTGCTCACTCACCTAAATGGTTTTTAAGTACTTGAGAAGTGATCGTACTTGCAAAATAGTTTTTTAACTTATTACTTGTCTTAACATCAAAAGTTCTGGTGGTGGAAGAAGAAGAAGAAGATCCACCATTCTTAGGATCCAGCTTATACTCAATATTTTGAACTAAATTAAAATCATAACTATAGTTTCAGTTTTGTAAGGGCGCACGAATCACTAGTTTAATTTTGTTGTAGTAGAATTTGGTGGTGGTGTTATTACCAACAGTATACTTCAACAAGCCTTTATCAACCCCTAATGGGTGGATCGAAGATAGTTTTGTTGTGTTTGAACCATTGGCAACTGTTCAATTGCCTGCACCCACTCTTCCATTATAATAGGGTAGTTGACCAATTAGTTGGGTTAGTGGTTGTGTGCCATTGTTAATGGTAGACCCACCCCCTTGATTACCATTATTATTAGGCACCCCATTACTCTCACCTGGTGAATAACTAGCAATCACACTTTCATCAGTTGGCAAACTCAAATCATAATCAAGCCCATTAGCATTCGCATAAAAACTCGTTCAGTCAACATCTTTTCATTCAGCTGGAGTTATTTCTTTCCCATCTCCATACAACTTAAATTCTAGTTTTTGTGGGTGAGTTCTACCACTTAGTCTACCATTATTAGACCCTCATGAGTTTTGGTTGTTACCATTTTGCGGTAATGTTCGTGTGAGTAAATAAGGAATAAAGGAGTTGAATGATTGATAGGCATCATCATCACTAAAGTTGGAAGTACCAACTTGTTTGTATTTGTCATTGGAGGGGGAAGAACTTCCCCCTACCATACCACCCCCGTTTCCTGTGGAGGGGGAAGTAGGGTTCGACCCTACCAGACCAGTCCCATTTGAACCTCCAGTAGAACCCCCAAACCCTGGTAACACCAACCTACTAGAATCAGACTCATCCACATGAAAATCAAACGCATAAGTACTAGTTTGTCCTTTAGATAACACTTCATTATCACTTAGTTGATTAAACCAGTGAGCATAAATCCAGCGATCAAGTGCAGCTGTGGCTCATAACTTGTATGAGTTATAGGCGGCTTGATTTGTTCCAAAAAGTTTCAACTGATCAATGTTAGCATTTGTATCAATCCCATCAGAAACATCAGCCACTTGATAAGCAAAATCACGGTTAATGCCCCCTAAATAAGTGTGGCTGAAAAAGGGGTTATCTTTGCCATCACTAGTTAAACTATATAAATTCGCTCCAACTCAAATTCGGCGAAAATAAGGGTTGAAGTCAGTGGAAGAAGATCCAATTTGGTTGTTTCATGGAAAGATGGGTTTAGCCATCACATTTGTTGGGTTGTTTTTGATCATAATTGATTTAGGGTTGGTCCCTGTAGGTTGTGGCATGGCACCCCCACTATTTGACCCCCCACCAAACCCATACATAATATTCCCTGTGGGACCTTCCCGCTCGTTTGAAGAAACCGTCAACTTCGGTCATAAATACCAGCTGTCTGATGGTTTTTGCTGTGGTCAAAAATCAAGCAACTGGTTGTTAGCAAAACTAATTTTAGGTAAAGTTTGATTGACATCTGCTAGACCAATTCGTTGGATGAAGTTGTTAGCAAGACCCATATTATCAAGATTAAACATGTTTGGCTTCTCATTAACACTTTTCGTACTATAATATCGAACCCAATTCGCTGGATTGGGTCCAGGTCCGTGACCAGCATTATAAAACCCTTGTTGATCTCCTGCCACCTTCATTAATGATAAATGATAAAACCAGAACTGCAAGTAAGGTAGAGGTTTAATCCCTAATGGAGGAACATATTTGAGTTTGTTACTACTAAAATTAATATTAGTAAATAAGTTGGGAGATACGGAAATGGCTTCAATTTGATTATGACTAAAGTCAATATTATTAATGTCTTTAGTGATCATTAAGCGAACTGAACCAAAGTTGAGGCCTAAAGAACGGTTAGCATTATTACTTCCTTGGATGAGACCATTTTGGTCAGTAGTAATGCCACTTGCTGAGTCATACATCATGGGAGTGGAACTGTTGTTGGCATTCATATTTGTGCTTGGACTTACCTGATTAACATACACTCCTCCTTCCTTATTATTAAAATAAAAGTCGTCAGATGAGATGGCGGCAAGGAAGGTGGAGTAGTCAGAAATGGTTTTGTTAGAATTGTTAGCAATGGTTCCAGAAGAACCAGGGGTTCCACTCCCACTACTAGTGGTAGTAGTAGGCAAATGCATATACATTTTGCCTGGAAGTGTCTCTTCCAACCACTTCTTGATGGCTGTGACTTCAGGTCTTGCTTTAACATCACTCGCATCATAAGTGTAGGGTTCTTCAGTAGAAGAAGCAGAAGAAGAAGAAGAAGAAGAAGAAGAAGAACCAGAAGCAGACCCACCTTGGTTCTGACTACCACCCTCATCCCCTTCCCATCAGTTCACAAACTTTTTAAGTACTGATAATAATCGTATTTGTTGGAAGCAGAAGAAGCAGACCCCCCACCCCCCTGCTGCTTATTCATCTGTTTAATCTCTTCCTCACTCAAATACCCCGTGTTTTTCTGATTCATCCCATAACTACTAAAATTACCAATTACCTTAATTTGATTATGAGAAGCACTAATAGTTTTTAGTGCTGGAAAATTAGTAAAATTAACATTAGGAAAATAGTGTAATTGATTATCATCAACTTTAAGTGTACCAATCCCATCATATAAAATGTGATAATTAACTTTTTGAGTAATTGGATCAGGTTTAACACTTGCAACAAGATTGTAAATGCCAAGACCCCAGCGAATATAAGGATTAAAAATTTCAGCAATACTAGTTAAGTTGTTATTTGATAAGTCTAAAGTTAAGTTGGGTTGGTTTAAAATATTTGGAAAAAATAATTAATATTTTTTAAATTAAAAATTATATTTAATTTTCCTAAATTATCTTTTATTAATCAAGCATTAGTTTTTTATTGTTAATGCTAAAATAAAAATAATAATATTTTTTATTTATGTTTTCATTTAGTTTTTTGAAATCGTTTTTAACTAATTAATTGAAAAAAAGATTTTTTTTATTAATAATGAAATTGAAAAAGTTTTCAAAAAACAATTCAATATTTTTTAATAAAAAATCAAATTTAATTTTTCTAAATTATCCTTTATCAATTAAACAGTAAATTAATCAAATTATTTATTGTTAATATTTAAAATAAAATCATTTAAATTTTTATTTATTTTTTGAAATTTTCTTAATTAACTAAATGAAAAAAAGGTTTTTTTATTAATATGAAATTGAAAAAAAGTTTAAAAAAACAAATTTTTTTATCAGCAACACTAGGGTTAATTTCTACTAGTGTGTTATCTGCATGTGCACCTAATTACAATGGCTTAGTTCGTTCTAAAACGAATATAACATCTAATCGAACTAATATTCAACCTAATCAATCATTATTACCAAACTTTCCTTCTTTGAATAATGATAATAATTCAAATAGTAGTGATACTAATGACAATAATAGCAGTTCATTAGATGATATTTTAAATAGTAGTGATGAAACTAAGTTAAATTTTTCTAACAATTTTTATCAAACAACTAAATTTCAAAGATCATCTGATATTGACTCTAGATTTCAAGGATTTGATTCTGATTTAAATCCTGAATATATTTTAAATGCTCCAAAATATAAAGATATTATTACTAGTTTAACTAAAGAGCAAATTAGAAATGATATTTTAGATAACTTAAAATATTTAGTTTTAACTAATAGTAAAATTAAAATTGATTTTACTAATTTAAAACTTGATTTTCAGCTTGAAAAACCTAATGATAATTTATTAATTAAAAACTTTAAATTAGTTTTTAGTCTATACAACCAAAATAATCAATTATTAAATTTATTTAATAGTGTGATGATTCCTGCTTTTGCACTAACTCAAGTAGTGATTCAATTTAATCAAGCACAAATTAATCCCAACTTGAAGAAAAATAATGCTTCAGATGGTAAAATTGATCAATTTTTTTCAGCCTGAACTGTTGATAGTAATGAAAATGATATTAGTGCTAAATTAAATAATTTAAAAGTTGTAGTTGGTGATAATAACAACCAAATTTTACAATCAAGTTCAGTTCAATCAAACTTAAGTTTTGTTGAACAAACATTGCATCATTTAGATTTTATTTTTGCTCGTAGTTTTGCTTTAAACACTTATTACACACGATTAACTACTGGCTTTGATTTTGCTAAATTAAATCAAGAAACAACTAAAAATATTAGCAACTTAACTTCTCAAGAAATTAAAGCCGATTTAAATCATAGTGAAATTAATTTAACAAAAATTTATTATGTTAATTTAGTTAAAGATATTTACAACATTCTAAAATATTTTTCAATTAAAAATGTTTCTCAAAATGATGGTAAAACTTATTCATTAATTGATTTAATTTATAATGAAACAACTTTAGCAGGAAGAAAAAAAATATTATCAGGTTTTGGCATTCCATTAACAGCAATTAATTTAATTGCAAGTATTTTTGATCAAAGTGATAAACCTAGTTTGAATGATATTTATGCTTTTATTGAAGCTTTTGTTGATCATAATTTAGCTAGTTTTATTTATGATCATCTAAAAATTCGTTTAGACTGAATTCAAGATCCAGTGATTAATAATGAAATTCCTAATCAACCTAGAGTTTCTTTAAAATACATTAAAACAGTTGAATTGGATCATGATTTAACTATTGAATTAAATACTAAAAAACAAGTCACTGCTAAACCAGATAGTAGTAATGGATCAACTACAAATGATTCAACAACTGAAAATAATGAACAAAAACCAGAACGAAAATATGATGTTAGCAAAGTATTAAATTTAAAAGTAATTTTAGGTGCATTTGGTTTTAATTTAAGTGATAATAAAAACCCTTTAAATTCAATTATCACAAGTGTTGCTAGTGATTTGGATTTAAGTAACTTAAACATTCCTAAAGGAACAAAAATTAGTACAACTTATGAAGTGGAAAATGGTAATTTATCACTTTATATGGCAAAAACATTTGATCATAAAATTGCTAATAATTACACTTTAGGATGACAAGTTGATCAAGTCCATTCTTCAACTGATTTATCAGGATTATATCAATTTTTAATTCCATTTTTTAGCAAGTTAAACGCTGTGCAAACTACTATTAGCAATGCAAATGTTTTTGCTGCGGAAGGTATTTTAAAATTAGTTGACAAAGTTAAAAAATTTGATATAAAAGCATTGTTTGAAATATTAACTTATTTTTATGTGCCTAATTCACAATCAAGAAATACTAAATCTAAAAATTGAATCACTAAAGAAGGTTTGAGTGAAACCGAATTGCAAAATCGTGTTGAACGTCCTGTTGAAAAATTTTTACGTTTACTATTAGCAAAAAAATTTGAATTTTCTAATTCACAAATTACTGCTTTAGTTTCTAATGCTTTTTATGATTTACCTAAAACAATTAATAATCAACCACTTTATGCTGAAATTAGTTCAAGTACTCAAGATAATTTAATTACATCTGATTTAGATAATGATCAAGATTTAGACAATGATCAAGATCCAGTTGTTAAAACTAGAACTAAAAGAGAGGTTGCAGATTTAACAGATTCTCTCGATTCAGCAACAGATACAAATTTAACAGATTCAAATAATACCATTTCTTCAAGTTATACTTCAAATGATCAATTAAACTTAGATCAATTAGTAACCAATGCTCAACCAGGAATTTTATTGGATGATATTTCAAATGAATCACATCAAAACCAAACTAATTTACAACTAATTTGAAAATTAGGTGATCAAAAATCTTTAGCTGATAATTATCAAAATTTTTATTCAAACACTACAGCAAGTATCAATGGTACAACTCGTAATAATGAATATGAAAAAATTATTAAAACCATTACTAATGATAAAGATGTTATTGATCCAACAAATAATGAAACAAAGCCTGATTTATTAAGCAAATTTGAAACTGCTGCGATTACAAGTTATACTAATCCACTAAATTCTTATTTAAAACCATACGTATCAATTTTTCAATTGCCATTGTTTAGTGTTTTCAATGAAATTTTGCAAGGAACTTTTGCTCAAGGACATGCGTTAGATTTTTCTAAGAGTGTTAAAAATGCATTAAAAAATTTAATTAATACAGTTGTTTCATTAAATCCTTATTTAGTTTCAACAAACTATCCTCTAAATCCTGATCAAATTGGTGTCTTAAAAAATAATAAATATAGTACCGAATTAGAAGATCGTCAAACTAGTGTAAGTAAATTTATTGCTCCTAAAACTGATTTTAGTAAAGTGAAATTTCCTGATAAATGTACAATTATTGATGAAAATCCAACATTTAGATTCTTTAAATCTTTTCTTGGTTGCAAATAATCAAACAATAATATAAATCAATAAACACTTCCTTAATATTAAGTTAGTTAGGAAGTGTTTTTTATTTTTTAATTATTGACTTAAATGAAATTAATCAATATCCACATTTTGCAATTATTATTTCAAAACAAAAACAACACAACTTTAAAATTAGTTGTATTGTTTTGAAGTGATTATTAATAATTAATTTTATTTAGAATTTGAACTTGTAATAATCGTTTTATTATCATTTACTAATTTTTCAAATAATTGTTGACCATTAATATTTTTAGGTATAGTTGCAGTTAGTTGCTGAATTATTATATCAATTTGATTTTCTAAATTGGAAGTATTAACATCACCTGCTGCATTATATAAAACATGTTTATTTGTATCTTTATATGGTAATGCATCTTGAGCTTCTAAAAGTTGTAAATAATCTTTAGATGATAATGCTAAACTATCATATATATACTGATCTTCAGTTTTTGCTGTTTTAGATTTGTCTTCAAATTTTTGAATTTGTTTTTTAACTAATTCTTTAGATCCAAAAGTTTCTGCTAAAGGAATAATATAACTTGATTTCTCTTGCAGATATTCAGATACTCTAACTTTAGTATTATTTTTAAGAATAACTTCACCTTTATAAAGCCATTTTAAAAAGTTTTTAAGTGCAGCATCTTTTTTAGAATTAATACTAATAGGAACTAAAGAAGATCCACCAGCAATATAAGTTTGTAAATTTTGCATTGAATTTTCAATTTTAGGTTCAGTACTAGTATATTGATTAAATCAAAAAACATCTTCATTATATTTACCATAACTATTAAAAATAGCATCACTAGGATTATTATTTTTATCAAGTGCAAAATATTTTCTAGTCAAATCAGACTGAACTGAATATCTAATGCCAACATTAGGAGCAATTGCAAAAGCACTTTCAAATTGTCTTACTAAATAAGCTGATCAATCATTATGACCATTTCGTGTTCTTGTTGTGTAATAAATACCACGAAGTTTATTTTTAGTATCAGCAGTACCGTTATTTTTTATAAATTCATTAAAGGCTTCAATGAATTGTTTTGCTTTATTAGTATCTTTATTTTCTTTTAAAAAAGTATAATCAACAACATTAGTTGTTTTCTGACTAGGATTATTTTTATAAGATCATACATAACTGTTAATATTTGATCCAGTTTTTTCTCATAATCTTCGATTAAAAATATTATATCCATAATCAACTGATATTATGTTTGCATATTTATCTTCTTTTATAACATTAACATTTGAATTAGGTTTTAATATTTTGATGATTTTTTGAGAAAAATCTTTTAATGAATCATAATTAGTAAAAGTTTTATCAGTAATCGTATAATTGTTTAAAGAATTATTGATACTTAAATTTGAATTATTTTGTGGATTTTTAACATTATATTGGAAACGGTTTCAAATTGTTTTTGCAATTTTGATTTTGTTTTTTTCTGATGTTATTTTGTTTAATTTAGCAACAATTGATTGTGATTGATTAGTTGAATCATTGATAGTATTTTCTAATTTAGCACCATTGAAAATAGTTTGGTCAACTAAAAATTTTAGAACAGGAAGATTAATTGCTAATGATTCAGTTGATGATACATCAAAAGGTAAAGCATACAAACGATTATGGTCATTATTTCCTGCGATTGTTGTATATAATGGTCTTAATCCTGCTGCAAAATCAGTGGGTTTTAGAACATCAGATACGTCTAATAATTTGCCATAACTATTAATTGTTGCTGCAGAAGTTGAAGAATTTAAAATTAGTGATGGGATCGTATTAGAATTTGCATCAATTTCACGAATTGTACCATTCAATAAATCAAATTCTCGATCAAATTTATTAGTTTCACTAGTAATTAATTCTACTGGTAAAAAATTATTTGTGTTTTTTTGCTGTTCATTATATAAAGGTATAATTTCATCTAAAGCAAAAATTAAAGGAAATATTTTTGTTTGTGATGTGGCAAATATTATTTTATTAGCAAAGTTATTACTCCCACATGAAATTACTGCTAAATTTAAAACTAATAGACTTAAAAAAGTAAATTTAAATTTTAAAAATTTTCTAATTTTTTTAGAAATCATTTTTATTCTTTCATTTGAATAATTTAATTAATCGGTTAATTAAATCTAATAAATTTCTTAATTATTTTTTTAAAAAAAGTGATGTTAATTTTAACTATTTATTTTTTATTTAAACTAATTGATTTCTTTTGATATTCGCTTAATTTTCGCGCAAAATAGGAATTAGTTTTTTTTAAATTATAAACTAAATATAAAACTGCAGCTAAAGTATAAAAACTAATGCCAATATTAACAATGCTAGAAAAGAAAAAATATGAAGTACTGTTATTAAAAGTTCAT
Organism: [Mycoplasma] cavipharyngis; assembly: GCF_042984175.1. Lineage (NCBI taxonomy): Bacteria > Bacillati > Mycoplasmatota > Mycoplasmoidales > Mycoplasmoidaceae > Mycoplasmoides > [Mycoplasma] cavipharyngis. The sequence continues at coordinate 513,210 of NZ_CP155569.1, forward strand.
AATTTAGAATTTTGATTTCACCATTCAGTTTTACTTGTAATTAAATTAAAAGTAATTAATATTACTAATAAAAATGTTAAAAAAAACGTAGTAAAAATAAAACCAAAATTATGAACTAAATAATTGTATTTGTGCAACTCATTACTAATTTTATTAGGTAAATATTTTCTTTCTTTTAATACAAAGAAAAAAACAATTTCAACAAAAACTAAAATTATTGGTAAAAAGAATACTAATATTAAAAAAATTAACCGCATTGAAATAATAACAGTTTGATTCATAAGATTTATCTATCTTTTATTCTTGATTAGCTAAAATTAATTTGAATTGTTCTAATTCTTGACTATATTGTTCTAATTTATTTTTTTCTAAACTAATCTTTTCACTAGTTGCTTTATTTAAAAAATCATTATTAGCTAAAATTCTTTTAGAACGACTTACTTCATATTCTAATTTATTAATTTTCATTTTTAAAAAACTTTGATAAGATTGGCACTCATGAGCATCACAATAAATTTCCACAGTATATTGTTTAATTGCAAAAGCAATTTTATTTTTAGTTATTTTATTATCAACTTGATCAGTTAAATGTTCAATTTTAATCATAGCAAATAAATCTGCTACAGCTGCAATTTCAGTAACTAATTGTTTATGATCAGTTGCTTTAATACTAAATTTTCACACCGTATTAGGATTTTTTAATTGATTGCGAATGTTTCTAACTGTTTGAATTAATTCAAAAAATCATTGATGTTTTAGTTGATAAAATTGTGGTTTAATAATTTTTTGACAATAAAACTGATTATTTGATTGATGAATTTGATCATAAATTGCTTCAGTAATAAAAGGTAATAATGGATTTAGTAACACTAAAATATAGTTTCAAATATAAGCAATAAATTTTTGACTATTATTACTTAATATTTTAGGATGAATGAATTTAATAAATTCAATAAACCAATTACAAAAATCGTTTCAAACAAAATCAGTAATTTTTTTACTAATTAAATTAAATTGTAATTCTTGATAATGATGTTCTATTTTTTGATTTAATTCACTAATTTGACTATAAATTCATTTCTCAGATCAATTTAATTGATTAAGATCAAAATCAAATTTAGTTAAATCAATTTTTTTATGTTTTAAGAAATTAAAAGCATTTCAAAATTTATTAATAAAAACTGAAGCATTTTTTAATTTATCTTCATGATAAATTAAATCTTCACCACTATTAGTATTTTGAATGAAAAATAATCGCAATGCATCAGCACCATATTTAGTAATTAATTGCTGTGGATCAATTCCATTATTTAATGATTTAGACATTTTTTTATTAAATTGATCACGCACTAAACCATGTAAATAAACTTTTTTAAAAGGCATTTTTTGACTAAAAACACTAGCAAACATCATCATTCTTGAAACTCAAAAAAATAAAATGTCAACTCCAGTAACTAAAACTGATGTTGGAAAAAATGATTTTAATTTTGAATTTTCATTTTTATAAGTTTCTGTTGTAATTAATGGCCATAGTCCTGAAGAATATCATGTATCAAGAACATCTAAATCTTGAACTCAATTACCAGAATCATCAGGTGGAATTGTACTATTAACAACTTCTTTTGTTATTTTATGATAAAAAATCGGAATTTGAATACCTCATGTTAATTGTCGCGAAATACATCAATCTTCCATATTATTTAAATAATGTAAAATTTGTTTTAAATAATTATTAGGAATAAATTGCAATTGTTGACGGTTTTGTTTTAATAAATCTTGTGTTTGTTGAGCAATAATAGAAGTTTTTAGAAACCATTGTTTTGATAACATTGGTTCAACTACAACATCAGTTCGATCTGAATAACCAATATTATTAACATATGGTTTAATTTGAACTAGATTTTTCTTTTGTAATTTTTCAATTAATTTAATACGACATTCATTTTTATCAATTCCAGCAAATTCTTGACAATTTTCTAACATTTTATTATCAAGACCAATACATTTAATTAATGGTAAATGATGTTTTAAACCAATTTGATAATCATTAAAATCATGAGCAGGAGTGCATTTCATTACTCCTGTAGCAAAATTAGGATCAACATATGAATCAACAATTAATTTTAGTTTTTCTTGATTAGCAGGATTAATAAATTCTAAGTTAAGATAAGATAGATAGCGTTGATCATTAGGATTAATTACTAAACAAACATCAGCAAACATAGTTTCAGGTCTTGTTGTTGCTACAGTTAATTTAATCGTTGGATCTGAAGCACATAAATAATCAACATAATAAATATAACTATCAACTTGTTTGTAAACAATTTCAATATCAGAAATGGCTGTTTGCAATTGTGGATCTCAATTAACTAATCTTTCAGCTTGATAAATTAAGTTTTTTTGAAATAAAACTCTAAAAGAATCTAAAACTACTTCTATAGAATGTTGATCTAAAGTAAAACGTTCATAATTAGTACTAAGACAAAAGCCCATTTTTGCTCATTGTTCACGAATAGTATTAGCATGACTATCTTTTCATTGTCAAATCATGTCATTAAATTGATTACGACTTAAACAGTTTTTATCAATTTTTTTGCTTTTTAATTCTTTTTCAAATTTTGTTTGAGTAGCAATTCCAGCATGATCCATACCAGAAAATCATGCAACTTGATAATCATTTAACTTGTGATAGCGAATTAACATATCTTGTAATGTGCCATCTCAAGCATGACCTAAATGTAAAATTCCTGTTACATTAGGTGGTGGTAAAACAATAGAGAAAAATTTTTGATCGTTTGAATCAATCTTTCCTATTGCTAAATCTTTTCAGGAAGTTGGAATATTAGCTTCAATAATTTGGGGTTGATAGGCATTAGTTTTATTCATAAACTATTTTTTAGTTCAGACTTTCATAATATTTAATAATTTAATTGTCTGCTCTTTTTTCTTAGCGCTGACTAATAAAATTTTACTTAATGGTAAATTCATTTTATTAACAAATAAGTTTAATTGTTTTTGTTGTTGACTGTATGATAATTTATCAATTTTATTTAAAACTAATAAGTAATTATCAAATTTGGTTATCAAATAATTTTTAACTTCAAGATCTTGCTTACTTAAAACATTAATATCACAAACATGAATTACTGAAATTAGTTGTGCTCGATTATTAATGTATTGATCAATAATTGTTGTTAATTGTTCTCTTTTTTCACTATTAACTTTTGCATAACCATAACCTGGTAAATCAATTAATCAAAATGATTCAAAATCATAAAAATTAGTTGTTTGGGTTCTACCTGGAGTTTTAGAAATATATGCAATATTACTTTTTGCTAAAGCATTAATAATTGAAGACTTACCAACGTTTGATCTACCAATCAAACAACATTCAAATAAATCATGATGAGGATATTGTTCTACTTCAGTTACAGCAATAATAAAACGAGCCACTTTTGCTTTTTCTCAATTTTCAATTTTCTAATAAAAAGTTAATTATGATTGATTTTTAAATTGATTCATAATTTGTTTAATTTGTTTTTCACTAGGTTTACGTCCCATTTGAGCATACATACTACGAATTTGTTTTTCAGTAATTGGTGGATTTTCACGTAATTGTTTTTTAAAAATCCGCATTGCCAAATACCAACCTAAAGCTAAACCAACAATTAAAGCAAAAAAAATCCCTAATCCTGCACCCAAACCAACTGCTAAATCAAATTGGCTTTGAGTGTAAGTGTTAGCAACATTTTCAACTGCTTGTTCTAAAATGGTTACTAATGTCATAATCTTCACGTATTTTCTTTTTTTGATATTAATAATATTGATAATAAAAACTAAATTAAATTTTAATCTATTTAATTTTAAAATTTTAATGGATAAACAAATTTTTCTGTTTCATTATCACTAGAAGAATGTAAATTTTTTAGTGCTACTAATACTTCTTGATAACATTGATCAATTTGTTGGTTTTCAATTAAGTTTCAAAAATAATGAAACTTTTCTTTACCCCAATCTTCTAATCGTTTTGGTTCTAAATGATCTGCTAAAAAAATAATTTTAGTAGCAATTTCAGGATTATTTTCAATTGGTATTGTATGTTGAGCAACAGCACTTAAAATTCGGTTATTATTAATGAAATATTTATTTTTTAATCATCAAGCTGCTACAGGTCCATGTAAAACTTGATAACTTGGTCACCATTTAATTTTTAATTGGTTTCTAGCAATATCAATTAAATCACGTGGTTTAAATTCTTTGCATAAATCATGATATAAACCAGCAATATAAACATCAGCTACTAAACGTTGTTTTTCACTTTGATCTCAATGATTAGCAATTTGATTATAAATTTGCGTAATTTTAATCGCTGTTTTAGCTACAGTTAAACAATGTTGATAACGCTTTTCACTTAAATTTTCTTTTAATCTTGCATGGGCAAAAACACCATATTGATTAATGTATTCTAAAACTTTAGGATGTAAATTTTCGATTTGTGGTTTTAGTCCTAATGAAGTTTTATGATTTAAATAATTAACATCATTTAAATACAAAATTTTTTGGTGTGCTCAATAACCAAAATTAATTTCTGGTTGATTAGGGTTTTTATAACAAATAATTTGTGCAATCGCTACAATTTTAGCAACATTAAAAATTTCAGTAAAAGTTGTAAGTGTTTCAATATCAACTAATAAAAATAATTCAGCATCAGGATGTAAATTTTGAAAATATTCTAATGTATCATAACAATTAGATTTTTCTTTTTGTAACAATTCATATGAACTAATGCGAAAAACTGGTTTATAAAAATGAGGAATTGCTAAACGACACATATGTAATCGTTCTTGATCAGTTGATAAATGTTTTTTACCATATGGACCATAATAACTAGGCACTAAATATACAATATCAGCATTAGTAGCAATTGCTGCTTCATTAGCAATATGAATATTAAAATTGCTAATTGGATCAAATGGGTGAGTGTAAATAATAATTTTTTGTGACATTTTAATTTAATGGTTTTCTATTAATAAATTGATTAATTTTAACTGTTTCTGGTAAATAAAAATTAATTGTAATTAATTGCTTAGGATTAAAATCAATTCATCCTAAATCATCAATAACAAAATGGGTTTTTTCACTAATTTTAAATTGATGCTTAATTCATTTTACTGCTTGATCATTATTTGGGCAATATTTTTTATGATTAGGAAAATTATTTAGTTGTTCTAATTGAAATTTATTACTTTTAATGTGACTAATTTTTAAACAATTAGGGCCATAAAAGACTAAACTCATTTTTTGATCAACATTATCATCATTAGTTTCAATCATTAATTCCACAACTAAATAATTTTCTCAAAAATAAACTCGTGATCGATCAATTTGAAAAATTCTTTTGTTTCATGAGCTTTCTTGTAATAATTTAATTGTTTGATGATCTAATCAATTAAAAATCCCTTGATCACGTTTAAAACCAGGCGAATCGATTAATTTTTGTTGCTTGATTTTATTAACTAAAAAACCTTTGGTTGTATTTAAAAAACTACCAACAGAATTTAAGGAATTATGACCTAATTTTTTCATTACTTGATTGACAATTAAAGATTTACCAACTCCAGACATCCCAACAAAACAAATTTGAAAATATTTATTTGCAATTGCTAATAATTGATTGATACCAACTTTATTTTTCGCTGATAAAAAAATAATTTCAAACTGACAATTAAATTTTTTTAAAGTTGTAATTCAAGCAAATTCCAGTGCCTTTTTTTGTCAAAAATCTAACAATTCAATTTTATTAAGACAAATTAAAATTTTAGAAGAAATTAAAAATTTTTCTAGATTATCTAATACTGCTAAATTATAAATATCACTAACAATAACAGTGAGAAATTTTTTTGATTTTCTAAGAGCTAATTTAAAATTAGTTCATTTTTTTAAAAAATCCTGATCTGCTAAAGGATCAATTGCACTAGGTTTTTGATAATGTTTTAGACGATAACAACTTTGACATAAATTAATTTCAGTAATTTTCTTAGGAGTATAACCCAAACTGTCTTGATTATTATTTAAATAACTACCACAACCCTTACATTTTTTAATATTGTCATTAATTTTAGCATTAGAAAATTTCATCATTAGTTCCTATAATTATTTTTGATAAATCATTTTCATTAACAATATTTTTTTTCTGTAAATATCAGTAAATATAATTTTCAATTCAATATTTAAAACTATTTTTTTTAGTAATTTGATTTACTGGTAAATCAAATAAAGAAGTTACTAAAATGCTTTTTGTACCTAAAATATTAGCAGTTCAAATATCAGTAATAAATTGATCGCCAATAATAACTGTTTGTTCACTAACAATATGATATTTTTTTAAAAGATTACGAATTTTTCACGAAAATGGTTTATTTGCTAATCAAATATAATCATCAATATCATTAACATCACGACAAAAATTAACAACGCGTTTTTTGCGATTATTAGAAGCAACAATAACAATCATATTTTTACTTTTTAATTTCCTAATAAATTTTAATGCATAACTAGTTGGTCTTTTAGCAAAAAATGGTACTAATGTATTATCTAAATCAATAATTACTAAGCGAATTCGATTACCAACTAATCAATCAACATTAATTTGTGATAAATTAGAAACAAAAATATTAGGACGAAAATAATCAAATCAATTTAAAAAAAATTTTCGTAATGAAAAATTATCAAATCAATTTTTAAAATAATTTAGTAATTTTTTCTTGATCATAAGTTTCATAAATTAACTTTTCAGCAAATAAAGTTTCTTTTCAAAGATCATTAAAATGAGATATTGCACTTGTTTTCTTATCTTTTAATAAATCATTAAGATTAACTAAACTAATTTTTTCTTGATGGTCACTAATTCAAATTTGATCATGATCACTAACAAAAAAAGCGCTTTTTAAATTAGGATGATTCAAACCTAAAGAAAAACCAATTTGTGCTAATTTATTTAACTGTTTTTTGTTATTAAATGCAATTTTTTTAATTCCAGCTTCAAATCATAAAAATAAAAAAAGATTTTTATTACTTGGTACTTCTAAAACACTAATAATTTGATCATCATTTTTTAATTTAATTGCTTTTTGACCCATTGAATTACGTGATAAGCAATTAATTTGATTTAATAATACATGAGTACCCATACCATTTTTAGTTAAAAATAATACTGAAGCTAAATTTTGTTGAATTAAAGTTGCAGCAACTAAAGTATCGTTTGAATTTAGTTTAATGACACTAATTGATCGATTAGAATTTTTGATTTTAATAAAATCATTAATTAAAATTCGTTTAGTTAGTCCATATTTTGTTGTTAGTAACACCATTTTATGATCAGTATTGCACTGATGATCAAGCACAAGCAGATCAACAATTTTTTCATCTAAATCAATTTTTAAGTATTGGTTGATACTAATAGGTAAACTACTTAATTTTTTAACTTCGATTTTAGCAACATTTAAAATAAATACATTACCTAAATTAGTAAAAATTAGTAGTGCATCTTTATTATTGATTGTTTGAAAATCACGATAAAAATCATTTGGTTTAATTTTATTATTTTTTAAATCAGATAATTCAACTTTTTTCTGATCAATAATTTTTAGTTCTTGATTTTTTGTTCAACAATAATATAAGGGTTTATCAACAATTAAAGCTTCTTGATCAAATTCTAAATTTAGTCAATTTTGACATAATTGCGATTGTCGTTTCAAACCAAAATTTTGATTAAATTCTAAAAATAATTGTTTTAAATGATGATTAAACTGTTCTTTAGAATTTAATAAATTTTCAATTGTTGCTAAATTTTGTGTTAATTGTTGATGTTCTAATTTTAGTTCAGAAACATCATCAGCACTTAAACGGTATAAACGTAATTGTACAATTGCTTCTGATTGATTTGGGCTAAAACAATATTTTGCTTCTAATTTAGCTTTAGCATCAGCTTTATTACTACTACGGCGAATCAAATTAATAATTTCATCAGTAATTGATAATGCTTTAATTAAGCCTAATAAAATTTCGATTCGTTTTTTAATTTGATCAACATCAAATAAAAAAGCTTTTTTAACTACATTTTCAACATGAACTAAAAAAGCATTTAATAATTGTTTAATATTCATTAATTTTGGTTTACGATTATCAATAACAACAAAATTGATATTATAACTAATTCGTAAATCAGTGTTTTTATACAAATAATTAACAATTGTTTTAATATCAGCCTTTAAATCAACATCTAAAACAATTGATAAACCATTTTGATCAGATTCATCACGTACTTCAAGCACATTAGATAACTGGTTGTTTCAAATTAAATCATCAATTTGCTTAACAATATTAGCCTTATTAGTTTCAAAAGGAATATCTGAAAAAATAATTTGTTGCATTTTTGGTGTTTGTTCAATACTATAATTAGCATGAAGAAAAAATTTACCCCTACCTGTTTGATAGGCTTCTTTAATGCCATTACCAATTTCAATTGTTCCTTTAGTAGGAAAATCAGGAGCAGGTAATAATTTTAAAATTTGCTCAATTGATAAATCATTATTATCAATTAATTTTAATAACACTTGACATAATTCAGAAGGATTAAAAGGTGGGATGTTAGTTGCATATCCAGCAGCAATTCCTGAGCTACCATTAATTAATAAATTAAAAAATAAGGCTGGTAGAACTGTTGGTTCTTTTTGAGTATCATCAAAATTATTAACAAAATCAACTGTTTTTTTCTCAATGTTTTTTAACATTCATTCACTAACTGCACCTAATCGAATTTCAGTATAACGTGAAGCAGCAGCAGGATCACCATCAATTGAACCAACATTACCATGCATTTCTAATAATTGTAAATTAGATTTTCATGGTTGAGCCATTCGCACAATTGCTTCATAAATTGAAGCATCACCATGAGGATGAAAATTCCCCATAACTTCACCAACTAAATTAGTTGATTTTTTATGTGGTTTATTATGAGTTAAATTTTTTAGATGAGCAACATATAAAATGCGTCTTTGCACTGGTTTTAAACCATCGCGTAAATCAGGTAAAGCTCGATCTTGAATGATATATTTTGCATATCTTCCAAAAACTTCAGAAATAATTTCATCTAAAGATCGATGAATGAATGATTCATTATGAGAACTAGTTTTTTTATTGTTCATACAAATCATCCTCAACAATAAAGTTGATGTTTTCATTAATTCATGTTTTACGAATTGTGACATCATTACCCATTAATGTCATAATTCTTCGTTCTACTAAAGAAATATTATCCATTGTAATAGCAATTAATTGTCTTGTTTTAGGATTCATTGTTGTTTCTCACAATTGCTCAGGTTGCATTTCACCAAGTCCTTTAAACCTTTTAATTTCAATTTTTTCATATTGTTTTTTTAATTGCTTAATTTCATGGTTAGTTCAAACATAAAATGGTTTTTTAGATTTAGTTGTAGTTACCATATACAATGGTGGATTTGCTAAGTAAACATGATGGTTTTCAATTAATGGCTTCATATAACGATAAAATAAAGTTAATAATAATGATTGAATGTGTGCACCATCATTATCAGCATCAGTCATAATAATAATTTTGCCATAATTTAAATTTTTTAAATTAACATCTTTACCAAAACCAATTCCTAAAGCATTAATAATCGCTGTAATTTCTTCATTGTTTAATAAATCAATTAATTTTGATTTTTCAACATTAATAATTTTTCCTTTTAAAGGTAAAATTGCTTGATTATATTTTGAACGACAATTTTTAGCAGATCCACCAGCTGAATCACCCTCAACTAAAAAAATTTCATTTTCACTTGCTTTTTTTGATTGGGCTGGAGTTAGTTTACCTGCTAACATGCGACTGTTTTTAGCAGTTTTAATTTTACGAATTTCTTCACGTGCTTTTCTTGCTGCTAAACGTGATTCTTGAGATAGTATTGCTTTTTTAATAATTGCTTCAGCAGCAATTTTATGATCTTTTAATCATTTACTAATTTGACTTAAAACAACTTTATAAACTGCTGTTTTAGCTTCTGGAGTGAATAATTTAGTTTTAGTTTGCCCTTCATAAACAATTAAATTTTCAGGAATTTTAACAGCAATTACTGCAGCAATCCCTTCAAGCACATCACTAGTTTCTAAATCATTTTTTGATTTTAATAATTTATTTTTTTTAGCATAATCATTAATTGCTTCACTTAATGCTTGTTTAAAACCTTGCTCATGACTTCCACCATATTTGTTTTTAACTGAATTAGCAAAAGCAACAATACTATCATTAATTTCATCAGTATATTGTCAAGCAATTTGAACATCAATTTTATCTTCTAAACCTGCTAAAACACAAACTGGTGTAATTGCTTTCTTATTTTCATTCATAAATTTAACATAACCTGCTAAACCTTCATTAGCATTAAAAACATGCGTTTGATTATTCAGATCAGTAAAACGAATTACTAAATTTTTGAATAAAAATGATGTTTCTCTTAGACGTTCAATAATCATACTTGATTTAAATTCACAAATTAGAAAAATACTAGGATCAGGTTTGAAATAAACTTTTGTTCCTTGTTTATTAGTTTTACCAATTTTTTTTAGTGGTTGAACAATTTTACCACCATGTTTAAAATGTGATTGATATAAAACTTGATCACGAGCAACTTCAACATATAAAAATTCACTTAAAGCATTAACTACAGATGAGCCAACACCATGCAATCCACCAGACACTTGATAAGCATTATTACCAAATTTACCTCCAGCATGCAACGTTGTAAAAACTGTATCTACTGTTGATAATTTAGTTGTTTGATTGATTCCAACAGGAATTCCTCTGCCATTATCTTGAATCATTACTGAATGATCGGGAAATAGTTGAATTAAAATCGTATCAGCATAACCAGCAATAACTTCATCAATGCTATTGTCAAAAATTTCTCAAATTAAATGATGTAAACCATCTTGATTAGTTGAACCAATATACATTCCAGGACGTTTACGAACGGCTGCTAAACCTTCTAGAACTTTAATACTATCATCTGAATATAAATTATTGTTTTTAAGTTTCATTAATTATATGTTTCCTTATGATGTAGACAGTTTATTAATTATTAATCTAATATTAGATAAAAAAACACCACTACAAAATTGGTAATGGTGTTTTCAATTGCAAAATTAACTTAATTTCACTATTTACTATCTTTAATTAATTGATAATTATTTTCTTTAATTTTATTAAAAGCATTATTTTCTTCGCGATTAATTTCATCAAGATCAATATCTTCTGTTTCAGAATATAAATTATGATAAGTATTAACTTTCTTTAATTCTTCAATATCTTGATCATCTAAAACAATATTTTTGGCTTTAACATATTCATCAATTTCACTTTTAGTTCTAGCACAAATAATTGGCTCAATATCAAAATGCATTAAATAGGCTAATAAAATTTGGGGAATTGTTGCTTGATATTTTTTAGCAATTGCAATAATTCGCTTATCCTTTAAGTTAGCTGTTAAATCACCTAATGGAGCATAAGCTTGAATTTTAATATTTTTTGCTTTGCAAAAATTGATTCGATCCCAACGCATATTATTCACTGATAATTCGATTCGATTAGTTTCAGGCAAATATCGAGTTATTTCTTCTAATTTTAGAATTAAATCTTTATCAAAATTTGATACACCAATTGATTTCACATTACGAATTCGTTTGCAATCTACTAACTGTTTTCACGCATTAATGGTCATTTTTGTATCACAATGAGGACGATGCAATAAATAAGAATCAATTTCTTGAATATCACCTAATTTTTGTAATGAATTTTTTAGTGATTTATTAATTCCACCACGATATTGATTAGGTCAAATTTTTGATTGTAATTCCATTTTTAAACTAAAACGTTTGTATTTTAATTCAATTTCTTTAATGGCTAATCCAATCGCAGCTTCATTACCATAACGTCATGCACTATCAATAAAGTCATATCCAGCACTTTGAGCATTTTTAATTAATTCTGCCAAAATTTTAGGATCACGTAAATTTTTAGTACCTAAGCCAAGTTTTTTGTTATTCATTTAGGTTCCTTAAAAATATAAAAATAAGAATATGCTAAATTATAACATATAAACGGTTTTGTTTTAAAATTGTTTTTTTCTCTTTTTAAAATTAATTATGATATAATGCCAAACTTTTTAATAAAAATTTTGCTTGTAATTTAAAGTAATTGAAAAGATTAGAATGCAAAAGATGATAATTAGTTTTTTTTAATTAAATTTATTTAGATTGAGAAATTAAACAACAATTTTATTAAGCTAAAAACGATAGTTAAAAATCCTGCTATAATAAATAAACTTATTGCGAAATTTTATTGAAAAATTAATAATTAATTTTTAACTGACAGTTTATGTATCAAAAACGTGATTATGCTGCTAATTATTTTCTAAAAACTGAAAAGATTATTAAACAATTTAATCCTAATGCAATTGTTACTTTACAGTTTTTTCAAAGATATGATGATACTCTTTTAGGTGGCATCAATGAAGTATTGGCATTATTGCAAACTGAAACTGATACAACTAAATATTCAATTAAATATTTACCTGAAGGTTCAATCATTAATTCATGTGAAGTTGTTTTAGAATTAGAAGGTCATTATCAACATTTTGGTGTTTTTGAAGGTATGATTGATGGAATTTTAGCTCGTGCTACATCAATTGCTACTAATGCTTATCATTGTTTAAAAGCCGCTAAGCAAAAAACAGTGATTTTTATGGGCGATCGATCTGATCATTATATTAATCAAGAACGTGATGGTCTTGCAGTGGAATTGGCTGGTATTAAAATGCATTCAACTAATGCTGGTGCTCAAGGAAATGATCAAATCGTTTTTGGATCAATTCCTCATATTTTAATTCAAAATTTTGAAGGTGATTTATTAACTGTAATGCAACATTATCATCAGTTATTTCCTGAAGATCAAGATTTAATTGCATTAGTTGATTTTAATAATGATGTTATTAGTGATTCTTTAAAAGTGCTAAATTACTTTGGAACAAAACTAAAAGGAGTTAGAGTTGATACTTCAAAAACAATTCAAGATAAAATGTTTAATCAAAATGATCATGAATATGGTGTTACACCTAATCAAATTAAAAAATTACGACAAGCATTAGATGCAAATAATGGTAAACATGTCAAAATCATTGTTTCTTCTGGATTTAATCCTGAAAAAATTGCTTATTTTGAACAACAACAAACTCCTGTAGATGCTTATGGTGTTGGTGAATATATTATGCAAATTAGAAATTATTTTAGTGCTGATGCTACTAAAATTAATGGCAAGGAACTAGCTAAAGTTGGCAGAAAATATCAATTTAATCCCAAATTACAAAAATTTCAAAAATAAAAAAAATGGCAAGCGAATTGGTATTTTTGGTGGCTCATTTAATCCAGTTCATAAAGCTCATATTAAAATTGCTCAATTATCAATTATTAAATTAAACTTAGATCAGCTAATTTTTGTTCCCGCATTTAAAAACCCTGACAAAATTAATCATAATTATGTTTTAGGATCTGATCGAAAAAAAATGTTGGAATTAGTTCTTTGTGAAAAATGTCAAATTTCTGAATATGAATTAAATGCCCATACAGTTAATTACACCTATCAAACAATTGATTATTTTAAAAAAACTTATCCTAATGATCAATTATTTTTTATTATTGGATCTGATAATTTAGAACATTTAGATCAGTGAGAAGGAATTGATCAAATTGTAGCACAAGCTAAAATTGTTTGTTATCAAAGAAGTGAAAAAATTAATGATTTAAATCAAAAAAAATTAAATGTTGCAATTATTTCAGATAAGATTTTTCATGAATCTTCAACTGGTTATCGTTCAGGAATTTTTGATTATTTAGATCCTAAGGTTTTAGCATATATTGGTGAAAATTATTTGTACTTATATGAATTGTTAAATCAACACTTAAAACAAAACCCAGTTTTAGCAAAATGTTTTAATTATCTTGTTGCTTACATTAAACAACAACTTTATTATTATGATCATAAAGATTATTTGTTTGTTGCACCTAATGAAAATTATCACCAAATTTATCAATGGTGCAATAACATTCCTAAAACAAAAGATATTAATCACAACATTAGTTCAAAAAATCTTTTATTATTAAAAAAACATTTAGACTTAATTAATCGTTTACCAATTTTAATTAGTATTATTTTTATTGGTTTGAATCAAAGTGATTTAATTAGTCAAAATTTTGTTTACTGTTTAAAAACAATAATTGCTTGATCAGAAAAATATTATTTAAATCAAGCAACTTTAAATTGATTAAAAGCAATCGCTATAAATGGCATTAGAACTGAAAAAGATAAAATTTTTGCTTGATTAATTATTGATGGATTTAAGCAATATTGAAATGAATTGAAATCGCATACAAACAAATCGCTATTGCATTAGCTAAGTTATGTGATTTGTCAACATTAACTGGTTCTAACATAATTCTTGGGCTTAAGTTAATTTTTTCTGCTAATTTAGTTAAACCAAAAGTTTCTGAACCAAAAACTAAAAATAAATTTTGGTTTTTTAATTGGGGGTTATTTTTTAAATATTGTTGTAATCCTTGAGCATTATTTTTACTAAAAAATAATATGGCATTGTAAGGATCATCTTTAATTAAACGATAAAAATCTTCTCATGAATTATACTCATGAATTTTTATTTTTTCAATACAACCCATTGTCGCTCGAATTAATTCTTGATTTTTAAAATGACAAGCATCATTTTTAAAATAACGCATATTACCAATTCAACCATAAGGTCGGATTAAAAATAATTCTGCTTGAAAAATATAAGCAATGCGAATAATATTACCCATATTAGCAGCATTTTCTGGACAATAAACAACAATATTTAACATAAAAATTATTTAATTTTAAAAATTTAATCTCAATTGAATCGATCTTAATTTAGTGTTTTTGCTTAATAATTAATTAAAAAAATCTAATAAAAATTATTTATTTAAAATTAATTATAAAATAAATTAAACTAGATGTTTTCAAGATTTCACATTCAACTTCATAAAATTTAAATTTTATAACATCATCAACATCAAAAAATTTTAATTATTAAAATGAAAAATATTAAATTTACTCAAGAATTAATTGAAAAAAGAATTAATCAAGTTAAAAGAAAACTAATTAAAAATAAAAATGCTTTTAAAATTGATTTAATTATTAAATACTTAACTAATTATCAAGAATATGGTCATGTTGTTGCCATTGCTGGTTTAGCTGAAACTGGTAAAACGAAATTATTAGCTGATTTATTCACTTTAACTAATAATGGTTTAATATTTCCTGAATTGCAAAAAGAGAATAATTTTAAATTATCATTTAATAAAAAAACAAAACTAAAAAATTTTTTCTTAGATACTAATGTTTTTTATTTTAAAAACATTAAACAAGCAACAATTAAAGAAATTATTCAAGATATTAATCAAAATTTACGTAATAATTTAATTATTAATAACTTTGGTAGTTGAAAACATTTTAAATGATTAAAGGAATGATTAAATTTTAGAAAAATTGTTAAAATCAACCGTAAAATTATTAGTTTAGAAAAAGCGATTAGTGCTTCAAGAAATTTAGAACAAAATAAATTAATTTGACCAATCCTAACCACACTAACAACAATGGGGACATCAATTGGTACTCCACTTTTGTCACTAGCATTATTACGTCAAGATGTAATTATCAATTTATTAGGATCTCATTCTTATTTAGCAATTCTTATTTTTAGTATTTTATTAATTACAATTGGAATATTTTCAGTTATTTCTTATTTAATTAGTAATATTTATATTAATCGAACTTCTAATATTACATCTGATTATTTATTGTTTTATCAAAAATTGTTAGAAAAAAATTTTAACTTATTAAAAGATCAAAATAATAAATTTAGTTTTTCTTTTAAAAAATTGCGCAATAAAGTTAATATTAAAACTAAATTTAATTATTTTTATGATGGCATTAATAAAAATAGTCCTGATTATAAAACAATTATGAATTTATTGCAAATTATGCAAGCAATGAATAATAATATTTTTTTCACAGTAACATTTGAAAAAACATTTGAACATAAACAAATTTTTGACAATAGTTGAAATGATCAAACTAAATGTTTAGTTTGAACATCTGAAAACTTCAAAAATAGTACTAACAATCGTTTATTAATTCAGTTTATTTTAAAAAACTTAAGTGTTATTTTAAAAATTGATGCTTTTGATCTTTATCGTAAAAATCAAGAATTTACAGAAACAATTTTCATGTTATTAGAATATGTTGATAATGATACAAAAATTATTAATTTTCTAACATTATGTAAATTGTATTATCGTGGTTTAGAAAATTTTATGCAACATAAATTTGGTTTAGAATATTTCTATCAAACTTTACCTTTAATCATTTTAAAAGCGATTAATAATTTAGTCTTTAATGAAGTGTATTATCGCACCACAAATCATTTTAGTATTGATTTTAGTGATAATAATTCTTATGTCTTTCCATACAATCACTTAAAATTAAATAAAATTTTGAATGATAATTGAAAAAAATTTGGTGCTAATTCAATTATTTTTCAATGAAATAAATTTTTTGATAACCATTCATTTATTGACATTTTAAATAATTATAAGGCTTCATTAGAAAATAGTTTAAAATTTAGTCATAAAATTAGTAAAACAATTGCTGTTTTATTAAAGCAAAGAGAATATCATAAAACTGATATTAAAGAAAAAAGTCAATATTGAAAGGCGATATTGTATACTAATGATTTAGCAGAAAATTTAATTTGAATTAAATTTGAAAATATTAATATTTTAACTCCAAATGAATCAGAAAATTTAAACTTATTTGATCAAATTTATCAAATTAAAAATAAATCATATACACTAAAAGCTAAGTATATTATTATGGAATTTCATGATTATTATTTTACTTTGCAAAAAAGTTTGAATGATTATGAATTATTACACTTTTTTTAATAAAAAGAATGATCATTTTAAAATTTAAGAGAAATAATTATGCGAATTGTTGCAATTGATGTTGGTGCTCATAAAATTGGAATTGCGATTACTGATTTAAATCAACAAATTATCACTCCCTTAGAAACGATTAAATTAAATCAGTTTAATGGCAAAAAATTATTTGCAGAATTTCAAAAAATTGTTAGTAGTTACTGATCAGAAATTGACACGATTGTTATTGGTTATCCTAATCATCTTGATAAAAAAAAACGAATTTTAATCTCAAATACGTCAATCAGTGCTTAAGAATTTTTCGCGCATGAACCGATTGAAAAGTAGTAACTCAATCAGAAATTTATTCTACTCAATGAACTGAAGCAACAATGCGTGACTTAAATTATTTTCAAAAAAAAATTAAAAATCAATCTGATAGTTTTGCTGCAGCAAAAATTTTGCATGATTTTTTATTAACTCAAAATCAAGATGCAATTATTAGTTTTGTTTAATTAAATTTTTAATAATAATTGATTCAGATTGATTTTTAATTTCAATCATTTTTTGATTAGCATAATTTGATCAAAATTTTTTTATTGTTAATACATTCAAATGATATTTTTCTAAAAAATCAAGATCATTAATAATTACTAATGATAACTTTTGTGTCCTAATGATTCAATTGATAATTGATCTTAAATTTAATGACTGAAAATTTTGTGATAATAAAGAATTAATTCATGTATGAGTAAAATATTTTGATTTTAACCAATTTTGCTGATTTTGAAAAAAATCAAGTAAAACAGAATTAAAAATGAAAATTTGTATCTTTTTTTGCTGATAAATAATAATTAATAATAAACTAATAATCAAACTTGTACCATAAGAGCAAAAAATAAAATTTTGCTTACAAATACTATTGATATATTCAATAACTAATTGGCTTAAAATCGGATAAGTTAAATTATG
The DNA here is from genome assembly GCF_042984175.1 of [Mycoplasma] cavipharyngis. Classification (NCBI taxonomy): domain Bacteria; kingdom Bacillati; phylum Mycoplasmatota; order Mycoplasmoidales; family Mycoplasmoidaceae; genus Mycoplasmoides; species [Mycoplasma] cavipharyngis. Next base: position 531,261 of record NZ_CP155569.1, read on the forward strand.
ATCTAATAATTTAATTTCATAAATCGGATGATCATCAAAAATTGTGCGATGCACTAAATTATCTACTTGACTAGCACAATCAAATAAAACAAAAACAGGTTGATATTTACTGTTTTGATTAAAAATTTCAACTTGATAAAATCAGTCAAAAAATTTTGCTTTAATAATGATTGAGTTCATAATAATTAGTTTATTCAAAAATATACTTTTTATCTAAAAACCAAAAATGATTTAATTTAAATGTTTGATTTTTTAGCGCAATTAATTCTTTTGATCATTTTTTTGGTTGAAAAACTAATTCTGATGCAATTAATGCTGGAGTCATAAACAATTTATTTAAGTGATTAACACTGTATTTGCGATCACCACAAATCGGATGATTTATTTGACTTAAATGAACTCTAACTTGATGGTATCTTCCTGTATGAATAATGATTTTTAATAATGCTTGTTGTTTAAAGTTTTTAACTAAAAATACTGATGAATGAGCAAATTTACTATTAGTGAAATTTTGATTAACAACATAAGATTTTTTATTATTTACATTTTTAACTAAATAATTTTTAATTTCTTGTTGTGAATTACTAAATTGATTTCACACTAATGCGTGATATGTTTTAATGATTTCTTGTTTTTTAAAAAGTTGAATTAATTGTTGATAAGTTTGATAATTTTTTGCACCAATCAACAATCCAGTTGTATTTTGATCTAAACGATGAACAAATACTGGTTTAAATTGATCACTAATTAAATTGTAATGACAATGTTTTAATAAGCGATTATTCATATTATCATAATAATGATTAGTTGTTGCTTGAACTGGAACTTTAATTGGTTTATTAACAATAATAAGATTTTGATCTTCAAAAATAACATCTAATTGAGGTAAATTTTCTAATTGTTCAATGCTAAAATTACTACTTTGAGTTTCATTAATACTAGCTAAACCATAATAACTAATTAGATCATTAACTTTTAAATGATAATTAATTGTGGTTCTTTTATGATTAACTAAAATGTTTTTTTGTTGAATCATTTTATACAAAAAAACTTTAGTTCATTGTGGTTGTAATCGTTTCATTAATTTATCTAAACGATAATTAATAAAATCGGGTTTAACACGATATTCCATTCAAGTTAAATGCTTAGTTTTAATTTGCTTCATAATCATATTGTTCAAAATAATTTAATGGCAAACGTTGATATAAAATTGGTGTAATATTTTGGTCAATAACTAAATTTTTTCAATTATTTTGATTCAATAACCAATCAATTGTTAAATCTTTTTGATCGATTCCTAAAATTAATTTGGCTTTTTGACTACTATCTTTTAAAACAGGTTGATAAGCAAAAGTAGTAACTACTGCTAATTTATATAAAACAAATAATAAACTTTGTAATTTTTGATTTTCATTTTTTCTTACTAAATCTCATGGTTTTAATGTTTCAATTAGCTTATTACCATCAATAATTAACTTACTAATATTTTCAATAATAATTTTTAAATTATCATTTTCAACTAAATTAGTTAAATTTTTTAAAAAATCATCAATCATTTGATTCAATCAAGCAACTTCAGGTGAAAAAACAATTTGATCAAAATCTGGTACTTGATAATTATAATATTTTTTAAACATCCCAACAATTCGTGAAATTAAATTACCATACAAATTAACTAAATGAGTATTGTAATTACTAATCAAATCATGATAACTAAAATTATTATCTTCAGCTAAATTAAAAGATAATAAGTAATGTCTAATTCCATCATGAGAAAAATGATTAGCTAAAAAAATTGGATCAATTGTATTTTTTAATGATTTTGACATTTTTTTATGATTCATTAAAATTCAACCATGAGCAATTAATTTATTAAATAATCTTAAGTTTAAACATTTTAGAATAATTGGTCAATAAATTGCATGAAAACGTGAAATTTCTTTTGCTGTTACATGAATGATTTTAGTTGTTGGATCATTTCAATATTTTTGAAATAATTGATCATCATCACTTAAATATCCTAATGCACTAAGATAATTACATAAAGCATCAATTCAAACATAAATTACATGTTCAGGATCAGATAGCACACTAATCCCTCAATTTAGTTTAGTTCGTGAAACTGATAAATCTTCTAAATTATTATTAATAAAATTATTTAGTAATTCTTTTTTACGACTATTAGGAAATAAAAAATCAACTTGATGATAATAATCTTGTAATCAATGTTGAAATTGACTAATTTTTAAAAAATAAGATGGTTCATTTCGTTCAATTAATTGATGACCATGTTCACAAGTTAAAATATCATCATTTTTTAAAGCTTGACTTGGTGTATAATTTTCTTCACAAGAAATACAATATCAACCCTTTCAAGTATCTAAATAAATTAAATTTAAATTTTGTAATTTTTGAAAAATTTTTTGCACAATTTTTTGGTGTTTATGATCAGTTGTGCGAATAAACTGATCATAATTTAAATCCATTTGTTTTCATAATTTTTTAAAAACAGCAACATATTGATTAACATAAGTTAGTGGATCTAAATTAGCTTGTGCTGCTGCTTGAACAATTTTTTGACCATGTTCATCAGTTCCTGTTAGAAAATAAGCATCATAACCAATTAATGAATAATAGTCTTTTAATGCTGAAGCAAAATATGTTGAGTATAAATGACCAATATGAGGTTGATCTGATGGATAGTAAATTGGAGTGGTAATATAAACTTTTGGCATGATTTAAATTAAACTATTTTTTCCTTTTTCAAAATGAAATAAAATTAATTTTTGTTTTTTGATGATAATTTTCAGTAATTTCATGTTGAGTAATAAAATACTTATATTTTTTAGAATTTAATCCTTGTTCGACTTTTAAAGTGATATTTTCTTTTTGATAAATATGATTTAATTTTAATTCTGGAGTTTTAAAATATTGAATAAAAAAATCATGAGCCCGCATTTTATCATGAACAACAAAATTAATTTTATTAGCTAATTTTAATGATTTAATAATATTTACTGCTAAACATTTCTGATCAATCACCCAATCAATTTCATTAATTTGTAAAATATCTTGTGAATCATCATTTTCATCATGAATTTCACCAACTAATTCTTCTAAAATATCTTCAATCGTGATAACACCTAACATTTTTTTACTATTAGGTTTAGCAATTACTACAGCAATATGACTGTGTAATTTTTGCATTTGTCTTAATGCATCATCTAGTTTGGTATTAGCAACTAAAAATATTGTTTCACTAATCGCTTCACTAATTTTAATTTCATTAATGTTTTTAGTTGATCCATCTTCATTTACTAATAATTTTAATAATAATTTGTAATTCAGTGTCCCATAAACTTGATCATGTTTATCTAAAATAATAATTCTTGTATACTGATGATCATAATATATTTTCAGCAAATCAGTAATCGTATCATTTTTATAAGCAAAAATTGCATTATGGGTCATAAAATTGCTAACATTTTTTTCATCTAGTTCTAATGCTGATGAAACTAGTTCTGCTTCATGTTGATCAATCACTTTTTCTTCATAAGCAACATCAGTTAAATTATCAATCATTTCTCTTGATACTTGATCACTATTTTTATAATTACGAAAAATTAAACCAAAAAAATAGGTAATTGGAAAACAAACTAATCATAAAAAAAATGCCACATAACTAGTTTTAATTAAAAATTGAATGCTTTTGACTTTAACTAAATTTTTAGGACAAAAATCACCAAAAAAAACTAATAAAAAAGTTATTAGAATAATTGAAATAATTGATGATGTTGTTGCATTACCAATAATTTCATTTAAAAAATTATTACTAAAAGTCGCTGCAGCAATTGCTAAAACATTATTAATTAATAAGGTCATAGCACTAGTAATTGCATAATGAGCTAAAAACAAATTAACAATTTTAATTGACAATTTTAATTTTTGATTTTCATATTTTTTTAAAAATAAACGTCATTGGACACCATTAACTGCAGTACAAGAAGTTTCTAATGCTGAAACAAAACCTGATGCTACAATAAATAAAATAATGACAATAACATAAATAATAATTCTGATCGTATCAGACATAAATTCCTTTTAAGGTTTGAATTTAATAATAAATTTTTTTAAGAAATAATCCACTAGCTGGTAATTTGTAAATAGCACTACCTTTTTTAGGATTTGATAACTTATCAATCACAAATGATCAACTAATTTTATTAGTAGCATATTTTAGAGCAACACCTAATAGCATTCTTACCATATAACGCATAAAACCAGAACCATTAATTAAAATTTTAATTTGTTTTTTAGTTTCTTGTAATTTAATAAAATTAATTGTTCGAATGGTATTTTGTTTTTGATCAGTATTAGTAAAAGAATAAAAATCATGAGTTCCTAAAAACAAATTAAGACATTGTTTTAGTTTATCAATATCAATTACTTGATCACAATAATAACTAAGATGAACTTGAGTTAAATCAAATTTTTTTTGAATGATATAAAGATAAGTTTTTGATTTAACTGATAATTGAGCATGAAAATCATTTTTGACTTTACTAACAGCAATAATATAAATATCTTCACTTACATTTTTAATTAAATAATGATAAATTGTTGTTGCAGTAATGTGATGATAATTGATTACTCTAAATGAACAAACTTGATGTAAAGCATGCGCTTTAGCATCAGTTCGACCTGAAGCAATTAATTTAATTTTTGCTTGAAACAAATAAGATAATATTTTTTCAAGTTCAGCTTGAACTGTACGAAGTGGTGCAGGTTGAATTGCATAACCTGAAAATAGAACACCATGATAACTTAGATCAATTTTAAAAGTTTCTCATTGATCAACTGATTTTAGATTCATATAAAAAATCTTTTTTAATGTCCTAATACAATTAAATAATCACTAGATCCAAAAGAATCAAAAACAAATTTATGAACTGTTAGATAATATGAAATTGTGAAAAAAATGATAATAATTCCAAAAATAATTAATTCTTTAAAATCAACAACAAAAATTCGATAACGACTTCTTCGATATCTTGGATTATATGATCTTGCTGTCATTGCATTAGCTAAATCATCAGCTTTAATAAAAGCAATTGTGAATAGTGGGACTATTAGTGAAATTAATGATTGGATTTTTTCAATGAAATTACCATTTTTAAAATCAATCCCCCTACTTGCTTGAGCATTCATAATTCGAAATGATTCACTAATTAATGAAGGAATAAATCTTAAAGAAATAGAAATAATCATGGCAATTTCATTAACTGGTAAACGTAATAATTTTAATGGTCGTAATAAATTTTCAAATGCATAAGTTAGTTCAATGGTTGAAGTTGCTGAAGTTAGAATTGCTGAAGAAATGATGACGATAAATAATTTATTAGCAACATAAAAAGAAGATAATCAAGCATATTCAGTTAAACCATATGACTTAATAAAAAAACCAATTGATTCGTTTCTAGCAATATTATTAATTCTTAGTTCATCTAATGTAAATCCAGGAAAACGTTCTAATATTTTATTTTCAGTAATATAAGTTTTAATAATATTTTCAATTTGATTAGTATTGCCCTTAAAAATTAATGGAAAGTTTTGATCAAGATCACTAACAACAAATCCACCATAAATTTTCCCTGTTCAAACATGATTATTATCTAATTGAATTTGACTATTTACTGGCAAAATTCTTGCTAGTGCTAAATCAGTTTGATTAACAAATAAAGGGGTTTTTTGTGTAACCCAATTAATAAAAAAGATAATGCTAAACATGAAAATATAAACAAAAATTAACAGATAAAAATTTTTAAATGATAATTTTGCTAAAAAATAGGCAAAACCAATGGCAACCAATAAAAGAATTTGGATTAAAAAATCATTTCTTAAAAAAGTTAAAATCGCAATTAATAAGAAAAATATTACTTTAACTAAAGGGTTCAAACGATGAATCGGTGAATCTTTTTTAACATAGTTATTCATTAGTTAGTATGCCCTTTTTGTGTTAATGATTTGAGAAATAAACTTAGCTAATTGATTTACTGTTCTAGGCTCCATTTGTCATAATTGTTCAAACTTGCGATTTTTTTGAGTTAGTAAATTAATTGATTCAACAATTTTTGGTAAAACAATGTTTAATTTTTTTAAAAGTTTTAAATTTTGAAAAAATTCAAATGTTGGAGCATGATAAACAATTTCACTTTTATCTAAAAGAATAACATGATCAGCCATTTCTAAAACATGATTCATATTATGACTAATAACAATTAATGTTTTATTTTGTTTTTGTAAATTTAAAATCATTTCAATTGTCTTTTTTTCAGAATATGGATCAAGTCCAACTGTTGGTTCATCAAAAATAATAATTTCAGGATCAATTGACAAAATTCCAGCTAATGCTACTTTACGTTTTTGTCCTCCTGATAAATTAAAGGGATTGGAATTAAAAAATTCTTCTTTAATCCCCATATCTAATAAAGCAGTTACTGATCGTTCAATAATTTTATTTTTAGGTACACCTAAAATTTTAGGACCAAATGCTACATCTTTTAAAACAGTTTCTTTAAATAACTGATTTTCTGGATTTTGCATTGTACTACCAATTTTTAAACGAATTTTTTTATACTTACGAATTTTTTTTTGATAAAAAAGAATTTTATTATTATCACTTAAGAAAATATTGCCATAAGAACTTTTTAATAAACCATTAAAATGATTTACTAATGTTGTTTTTCCTGAACCAGAATTACCAATAATGCAATAAATTTTATTTTTTTTAAAAGTAAAATTAATGTCTTTTAAAACTTGATTTTTATAGTGTTGAAAATCAGTAAAAAAAGCATTTAAGTTTTGCACAACAATCGCATCATCTGGACCAATTTGAAAGTTTTTACTAAACTTAACTGCTTCATGATATTTCTGATGATAATTTTTAATGAAATAAATTAAATTATGGTATTTAAATTGAGTTCACAAATTTTTTAAACGAGATTCATTTAGTTCTTTAGGTGAAGCTTGAATCTTTTTAATTTGTTCTAATTTAATTTCAAAAAATCTTTTTGTTGGTGTCATTTAGTTATTAACCTAATTTTAATGATGCAATTAATTGTGATAAATCAGTAGTAAATTTAGTATTAATACCTTGTTTTTTTAATTCATGACTCAAATCAATTACAAAAGGTAATTCTAAATTTGTTTTTAATAAAAAATCTAAATCTTGAAATAAATCATTGGGATGACGACAATCTAATAAAATACCATTTTTAAGAATAATTGTCTGATCACAATTAATTACTTCTTCCATATCATGAGTAATTGAAATCACTGTTTTATGATAATTACGACTTAAATCAACCATTAATTGTTTCACTTCTTCTTTTGAAAAAGTATCAAGCATTGACGTTGCTTCATCAAAAATGACAATATCAGGATTGATTGCTAAAATTGAAGCAATCGCTACTTTTTGCTTTTGCCCTCCTGATAATTCATAAGCATTTTTACCCAACAAATCTTCAATTTTCATAAATTGGGTAATTAATTGAATAATTTTAGCAATAGTTTCACGAGGTACTTTACGATTTTCTAAACCAAAAGCAATATCATCTTCTGCACTTAAACCAATAAATTGATTATCAGGATTTTGAAAAATTAATCCCATATAATTTAAAATTTCTTTTAAAGTTGCTGCAGTAAGAATTTTCTCAGCAATTTCTACTGTCCCTGACCATGGTTTTAAAAGACCCATTAAAATTTTTGATAAAGTTGATTTTCCTGAACCATTATGACCAATTAGACAAACATATTTACCTTTTTCAATTGTAAAACTAATATCTTTAATAATTTGTTTATTTTGAACATAACCAAAATTAATTTGAGTTAATTTAACAGCATAATTATTATTAGTTGGTTTTTGCTTTAAAGTTAAGTTCATACCTATTTTAAGATCCAGAAGATAAATTGAAAAAAAAGAATAATAAATTCAGTTTTTCATTATACCATAAAATTAATCAATTTATTTTTATGGTATAATGAGACAATTTTTAATTCAATTAAGTTTCAAGGTATAAAAGATTTAGATCAATAATTTTTTTTAATTGCAAATAAATTGCTAAAAATGCTTCAAAATGAATCATCACTGTTAAATATTGTTGAGATTCATTTTGAGCAAACGATGTTCAATATCCAGAAATTAAATGTAATGGTTTTTTATTATATTGGTTTAGAAAAATAGTATAACTATTTTCTGGTTTTTTTTGTTTTGCTTCTAAAAATGTTTCTTGATCTCAAATTAATAAATCCTTCACAATTAAAATTTGTTGTTCACGATTTAAACTTTTTCAATTAATTTGATATTGTTGTTTTGTTAAACTATTTTTTGCAACAAATTTATAACGATTTAAATATTTATCATGAAAATCTAACCACCAATCTTCAATATGATCATTTTTAGCATTTCAAAATTGAATAAATGCACTTCATAAGTCATTAATAAAACCAAACAAATCATCAATCGGATACTTAATTTCACTACAATGAAATTTGAGAATGAAAGATTGATTGATAATTACATCTTCACTTAAATTAGCATTTTTATTAATTACATAATTGAAACTAAACAAACCATGATTAAATTTTTGATTTCATTGATTTCAAAATTGATTTAAGTAAATATCATGATTATCAATTAATTGCATTTGTTGCTGATTATATAAATTACTAAAATAAATTCGCTCTAAAATTTTTGTGTAATTATCACGAAAATTAATTTTAATTAATGGTTGACTAATTTTAATTAATGATTTTTTAATGACAAAAAAATTATTAAAAAACTGTTTTAGTTTTTGTTCAGATTTAATTAATTCGACTTTATTAACTAAATTTTTTTTTGATTGATATTTCATAAATATCATTTTTTATTTTTCTTTTCGCAAATAAGGAAAGAAAATAACGTTTTTAATCGTATTTTGACTAGTAAATAACATAACTAAACGATCAATGCCAATGCCTAATCCTCCTGTTGGCACTAAACCATATTCTAGTGCATCAATAAATTCATGATCAATTTCTGAAGCTTCGTCATTACCTAGTTTAGCTTCTTGAATTTGTTTTTCAAATCGTTCTAATTGATCAATTGGATCATTTAGTTCAGCAAAACCATTAGCAAATTCTTTACAACCAATAAATAATTCAAAACGTAAAGTTAATTCAGGATTTTTAGGATCAATTTTAGCTAATGGGGATACATCTTTGTGATAACCATAAACAAAAGTTGGTTGAATTAAACTACTTTCACATAATTCTTCGAATAATAATGTAAAAATATGACCAATTGTTTTTTGGTGTGGTTTAAGACTAATATGATATTTTTCAGCTAATTTTAATGCTTGATCTAAATTGATTTTATCTGCAAAAAAATCAACTCCTGTTGCTTGTTTTACAAGTTGATTCATACTAACTTTACTAAATGGTTGTGATAGATCAATTTGATAATTATTTCATTGAATTTGTTGGATGTTCATTTGTTGACTAACATAATTAAAAATTGCTTCACAACGTTGCATTGTCTGTTCCATACCTTCAAAAGCAGTATACATTTCTAAACTAGTAAATTCTGGATTATGAGTTGCATCAACACCTTCATTGCGAAAACAACGCCCAATTTCAAATACTTTATCAAAGCCTGATACAATTAATTTTTTTAGTGGTAATTCTAATGCAATTCGTAAATAAAAGTTTTGATCTAAAATATTATGTTTAGTAATAAATGGTCTAGCAGCAGCCCCACCATTACTTAAATTTAAAAAAGGTGTTTCTACTTCTAAATAATTTTGACTAATTAAATATTGGCGAATTAAATTAATAATTTGTGATCTTTTTTGAAATGTTACTAAAACTTGATCATTAACAATAGCATCTAAATAACGTTTGCGTAAGCGAATTTCTGAATCTTTTAAACCATGATATTTTTCAGGTAAAGGGTGAAGACATTTAGCAATAATTTGAAATTGATGAACATTTAAAGTTAAATGATTCATTTTAGTAAAAAACAAATTACCTATAACTCATAAGACATCACCAATATCAACAAAATTTTTGAAATTGCTAATTATTGTTGGATCAAGTTTTTTCTGATTAAAATAAATTTGTAATTGTTGATTATCACTTTTTAAAACTAAAAAAGTTTGGCGAATTGCCATCACTCTACCAGTAAGAGTTAATGGTTCAATTTGTTTTAATAAATCTAATTGATTTTGTTGATAATTATCATTAATTTGTTTAATGGTCGTATTAGTTGTAATTGATTCAATCATATAAGGATTTAAATTTTGATCAATTAAAGCTTTTAATTTAGTACGACGGATTAATTCTTGATCACTATAAACACGATTCATATTAAGTTTTATTTCTAATAATTTTAATTTCTTGTTTGTTATTTAATGATTGTTCTAAAGAAAGATCATCAGCATAATTAATTTCTGAATTATATGGCAAACCAAATCCTAAACGATAAATTTTTATTGTTGAATTAATGAGATGAATGCTTTTAGCTAATTCATGTGCAGTTAATTGACCATCAATTGTAGGATTAGTTGCAATAATAATTTCCACAGAATTTTCACTTGCAATTTTTTTAAGTCAAACAATTAATTTATCAATTTTTAAATGCGATTGGTTCTCTCTTTTTTTAATTGATAATTCTTGATCTAAAATGTAATAAAGACCATGATAAATTTTAGCATTTTCAATTTTAAAAGCTTCAAATAAAGAAGTGACAATACAAATTTGATATTGATTTCGTTTTGGATTAGAACAATATTGACATAAATTAGTTTGATCTATTTCCATTAAAAAATTACATTGAGTGCAAAAAGTTAATTTTTGTTTTAGTTGATAAATTTTTTTAACTAAATTATCAATTTCAGTATTATCTTTTTTGAGTAGATCAAAAGCAATTTTTTGAGCACTTTTATTGGTAATTGTAGAAATTGTTTTTAAAGCATCAATTAAGTCATCAATTATTTTATTAAACACGGTTAAAATAAATTTTGTTTTGGCATTAATTGTTGTTCTAATTCTTCTTTAGCAGCGATAATATTTTTAACAACTTGATTAATTGCATCAACAACTGTTTCTTCTAAAAATTCTTTATCTTCTAATAAACTAGAATTAATTTCTAATTTAACAATTTCTAATGATCCTTTAATTTCGATCTTAATATGATTAGTTCCAAAAGTTTGTTCAAAAGTTTGTGCTTCAAATTTTGTCATTTCATTTTCTAGTTTTTGTTGTGCTTTTTTAGCTTCATCCATCATTCGTTTTAGCATTCGTGGATCTTTCATAAAAATTCCTTAACTTTCATCTTTATTTTTTTTAATTATTGCTTCAATATGAGGTTTAATATGCAAATCTTTTAAAATTTTATCGTAAATTTTTTCACCATTTTTGCTCCTAAATTCAACTACTTCTAAAGGTTCTTGACTATTTTTCATTTTTGCTCAATTGGTAAATTGATCTTTATGAATACTAGTTCAATAAAAATTAGTTTGAAAATAATTATTTAATAAATTAATGTATTTATGATCTAATAATAATTCATTAAAGTAACGTGAAAAAGTTAAATTTTCAAAATTAAACATCGCAGTAGTTCTTGAAGCCAAAACTTTAGTTTTATTTTTAACTAAATGATCCAAAACTTCTTTTAATCACACATCATTTTCTTCATCAAGATTTAATGATCCTTCAATCTGCTCAATTTTTTCTTTTAATAATTCAGTTTTATTTTTATCTGCTTTTTTAAAAGTTCATAAAATTAAATTTTGATGACTATTAAATTTATTTTGATTTATTGCTTGATCAGATGCAACCATTGATTCAGGTTCAATTGCTAAATCTTTAATTAAAAGATCATTATTTGTATTTTTTAATTGATTAAAAATTTCTTTTTGATTAACAAACTTTGTTCTTGTTTTAAATAAATCAAAATTATGAACATATTGATTATTAAACGATTTTTCTTCTTTTAATTCTAATGATTGATTTTCTTCTTTGACTAAATCAACTAATAATGAACTTTGTTGTTGTTGCTTATTTTTTTGATTAACTTTTAGATGATCATAATCAATTTGTGAATTTTGTTTAATTGTTAATTTAGATGTTGAAAGAGATTCAGTAGGATTAGATTGATTGAAACTATTAAATAATTTCATTAAAGCGATTTTAATGAACAATAAATTGTTTTTGTCTTTTTTTAAATTAATTTCTGCTTGCTCTAAAATGTTAATTCAATTACTTAAAGGAATTTGCTGATAATTTAGTTTTTCTACTTCTGTCAAATTAAGATTAATTAAATATTTAACGTTTTTAGTTGATTGATAAACTCATAAATCAATTAATAAGGCATTAATTTCATTAATCAAATTATGTAATTGATAACCTTCATAATATAAGTTTTCAATTAATTGCAATGCTTTTTCAACATCAGCTGCAAATAAATATTCTAAAAGTTCTAATTTAATTGACTGATCAACTAAAAATAAAGCTTCTTGAACTTTTGATAAAGTAATTTTACGATTACTAAAAATAATAATTTGACTTAATAAACTTAAACAATCACGTAATGATCCATTAGCTAAAGTGGCAATTTTTTTTGCTGCAGTTAATTCAATTTCACATTTTTCTAAATGACATATTCTTTCTACTTCACTAACAAGTAATTTCTGTTCCATTAGAAAAAAATAATGTTTCATGCATCTTGATTGAATTGTTGGAATAATTTTATTAAATTCTGTAGTAGAAAATAAAAACAAAACATGTTTTGGGGGTTCTTCAACAATTTTTAATAATGCATTTCAAGCATTAGTAGTCAACATATGAGCTTCATCAATAATAAAAACTTTAATTTTTAAATCTGCTGGTAAATAATAAGCATTTTCTACTAATTGACGAATATGATCAACACCATTATTCGATGCACCATCTAATTCAATTAAATCAGGAGTTTGCAATAAATTGATTTTAGTACAATTAATACAATTATTGCAAATATCATCCTTAAATTCTAAACAATTAACTGCTTTAGCAAAAATCCGCGCACAAGAAGTTTTTCCAGTTCCTCTTGGGCCTGAAAAAATGTGAGCATGACTAATTTCTTTATTTTTAATCGAATTAATTAAAACTTGTTTAACAATTTTCTGCCCAACTAAATCATTAAAAGATATTGGTCGGTATTTGTTATATAAATTTGTATTAACATTAGATTTCATAAAAGATAAATTATTGGTTATTTTTTAAATATGGCGCTAAATATTGAGCAGTATATGATGAACTTTGAGCACGACAAATTTGTTCAGGAGTTCCAGTAATAATAATTTCACCACCAAAATCACCACCATCAGGACCTAAATCAATAATATGATCTGCCATTTTAATTAATTCTAAATTATGTTCAATCACAATTACTGTATCACCATGATCAACAATTCTATTTAAAATGCGAATTAAATAGCCAATATCATGAACATGTAATCCAGTTGTTGGTTCATCTAAAACATATAAAGCATTACCAAATGATTTTTTTTGTAAATGCTTTGCTAATTTAATTCTTTGTGCTTCACCACCTGATAAAAAATTAGCATTAGTACCTAATTTTAAATAACCAATTCCAACATCAACCATTAATTGTAATTTTTCACGAATGTTAGGAATATTTTCAAAAAAACTTAAAGCTTCAAGAATTGTCATATCTAAAACATCAAATATTGATTTACCACGATATTTAATATCAAGTGTTTCATCATTATATTTTTTTCCCTTACATTCATCACAAGTAATATAAACATCAGGTAAAAAATGCATTTCAATTTTAATCTCACCATCACCTTCACAACGTTCACATCGCCCACCTTTAACATTAAAAGAAAATCGTCCTTTTAAATAGTTACGCGCTTTAGATTCAGGTAATAGAGCATATAAATCGCGAATTTCATTAAAAACACCAACATAAGTTGCAGGATTACTTCTTGGTGTTCGACCAATTGGATCTTGAGAAATTTTAATAATTTTTTCAATGTTTTGATAACCACTAATACTTTTATAAGCCATAGGTGTATCAAATTGATTGAATAATTTTTGATTAATTGCTTTAATTAAAACTTCATTAATTAAAGTTGACTTGCCACTACCTGAAACACCAGTAACTACAATTAATTTACCTAATGGAAAATCAATGTTAATTGATTTTAAATTATTACCACAAGCACCGCGTAATTTAATTGTTTGTCCTGATCCAGAACGACGGAATTTTGGTACAGCAATTTCCATTTTTTTTGATAAATATTTACCAGTAATTGACTCAGAATTGTTCATTACTCCTTCAGGTTTATCTGCAGCAACAACTTTACCACCATAAGTTCCAGCACCTGGACCAATATCAATTAGATAATCAGATGCTAACATCGTTTCTTCATCATGTTCAACAACAATAATCGTATTTCCTAAATCGCGCATTTTTTTCAATGTTTTAATTAATCGATAATTATCACGTTGATGTAAACCAATTGATGGTTCATCTAAAACATATAAAACTCCAGTTAATGATGAGCCAAGTTGGGATGCTAAACGAATTCGTTGTAATTCTCCACCTGATAAAGAAGAAGCATTACGTGATAAGTTTAAATAACCTAATCCTACATCTAATAAGAAATTTAAACGATCAATAATTTCTTTTAAAACTAATTTGCCAACTAATTTTTGTTCATCACTTAACTTCAGATTTTTAAGAAAATTAATACAATTTTCAATATCTAAATTAATAACATCAATAATATTTTTCTGATCTAATAAAACACTTAATGCTTGAATTGATAATTTTTTACCTTGACATTTCTTACATCTTTGCTCTGACATATAACGAGTATAGTAGTCTCGAGATGATTCAGATTGTGTTTCTAGATGACGACGTTTAATTAATTCACCAATTCCTTCAATTCGTTCAAATGATTTATAAGTTTTATTGTTAGCTGAAATTAAATTAATACTAATTGGTTGATCACTACCATTTAAAATTCAATTAATGGCTTTTTGATCTAATTCATTAATTGGAGTGTATAAACTAATTTGATAAAACTTAAGAAGATGTTCAAATCTTTGTCAATCTAATGAACTTGTATTAACAGTATTTTTAAAATAATCAATCCCACCATCAATAATCGCTAAATCAGGTCGTAAAAAAATTTTTGCAGGATCAGGCTCATAAGTAAATCCTAATCCATTACATTCACTACAAGCTCCAATGGGATTATTAAAAGAAAATAATCGTGGTTCAAGTTCAGGAATTGAAAAACCACATTTTTTACATGAATGATTTTGAGAAAATGTTAAATATTGGATTTCATCAGTTTCAGGCAAAATTGCTTGAACATCAACTAAACCATTACTTTCTTTTGCTGCTAATTCTACAGCAGCATAAAGCCGTGAATTAGTTTCTTTATCATGACGTAAAATAATTCGATCAATAATAATATCAACGTTATGACGGTTATTTTTATTTAATTTAATTTCATCATCTAATGAAAGTACTAAACCATCAACCATAATCCGTAAATATCCTTGATGTTTTAGTTTTTCAATTTTATTTTTAAATGTTCCTTTCTCTTTTCTTGCTACTGGTGATAAAATTTGCAATTTGGTATTTTCTTCAAGTTCCATAATTTTTTCGCAAATTTTTCTAATTGTCATTGTTTCAATAACACCATGTTTATTAGGGCAAGTAGGAACACCAATTCTTGCAAACAATAATCTTAAATAATCATAAATTTCAATTACTGTTCCTACAGTTGATCTAGGATTATGACTAGTTGATTTTTGATCAATTGAAATAGCAGGTGATAAACCTTCAATTGAATCAACATCAGGTTTTTCAACATTACCTAAAAATTGTCTAGCATAAGATGATAAAGAATTTAAATAACGTCTTTGTCCTTCAGCATAAATCGTATCAAATGCTAAAGAAGACTTACCACTACCAGATAAACCTGTAACAACTACTAATTGGTTTTTAGGAATTGCTAAATCAAGATTTTTTAAATTATGTTCTCTTGCTCCTTTAATAATAATATGGCTTAAAGAAGTGATTGTTTTATTCAAATTAATTTACTCCTTTTCCTGAGCGATTTTACTTAAATATTTAGAAAGTGCCATAATTTTTTTGCGATTTTGTTTAACATACTCGCTTTTTTGTGGATTTTGATCATCAATCAAACTTTGAAACAAATTGATATACTTTGAAAATCCTTTTATGGCTTCAACCGTTTCAGAAAATGATTCGGCTTTATAAGTTAGATCTTCAACAATATAATCAATTTTTTTAATAACATTAGACATGCGACGCATTGTTGAAAAAATGATAATAATCGTAATAATCGATACCACGACTAAAATACCGATTAAAATTTGCAGTCACAGGGGCATAAAATTTCCGATCTGATTGCTTATTTTTTGAGTTAATATTACTTATTTTTTAAGTTAATAATAATTAAGATATTGATAAATTTTAAACAAAAAAGCTCATTTAATTAATTTTTAATCTTTTTAAAATCAGATTTTTATTATTTTAATTAATGAATTTTAATCAAAATAATTTTTTCAATTAATTTGTTTGCAATTATATTTGTTAAATCAAAATATAATTTATAATAACGTTGTATTTATTGGATTCAAACTTTAAATATTAATCACAACTTGAAAGAGAATTAATGATTATTCCTAAAAATATAATCTTAAAGCGTTTTTTTCAGTCCCTAGTTTTAGGTATTATTAGCCCAATTGTGTTAGCTGCTTGTGCAAATAGTCAAAGATATATAAATACTGATGTTGCTAATATTAAAACATATGCTGATTCACAAAATCAAATTTTTGAACAAGCTAAAAAAGATAAGAAAATTAAAAATAGCCCAATTACACTAATTACTGATAGTGGGATTGTTACTGATAATTCTTTTAATCAATCATTATGAGAAGCAATTAGTCGAGTTTCAGTTCAAGCAGGTATTAACAATAGTGGTTATCAAGAAACTACAAAATCTAATGATTTACCCCAACAATATAATTTAGCATTAAATGATAAAAAAATTTGGGTTTTAAGTGGTTTTGGACAACAAGAAAAATTCAAAGAATGACTTAAAGTTCCAGCAAATAAAAAAAGTTTTGTTGAGAAAAAAATTGTTGTTTTAGCAATCGATTGAGATTTTAAAGATAATAATACTGAATTCATGCCTCAAGGCCAAGGAATTAGTTTAAATTATAAAACTGAACAGTCTGCTTTTATTGTTGGATATGCAACAGCAGCATATTTAGCAGCAAAATATCATAATGAAGAAACAAAACGAGTTGTTTCTGGTTTTGGTGGTGGTAACTTCTATGGTGTAACTAGTTTCTTATCAGGATGATTAGCAGGGATTGGCTATTGAAACCACAATAATACTGATATTAACGATCCAGCTTTTACTAATGCTAAAAACAAAAAAGTTAAGTTTAATCAAGACACCATTATTTTAGATACTGGTTTTAGTGAAACTACTGCTGTAAAACAAAAAGTGACAGCTTTAGTTAAAGAAAAAACACCACAAGTTGTTTTACCTGTTGCAGGAACTTTAACTGGAACTACTTTAAATGCTATTAGAGATTCTCAAACTGTCATTGGTGTTGATAGTAATCAAGCTTTGGCTTTTCCTGCTTTTAAAAACAAATTTTTCACTTCAATTGAAAAACGAGTTGGTTTAACTGCATACAGAGTATTATCAGCATTATTGAGAGATGATTTAGATAGTGAATTTTTAAAACAAGATGCAAGTAATAAATTTGTTCTAACAGGGGCAACAAATGCTGCAAACCTTCATTTATTCAAAGGATTTAATGATCGATTTGTTGATTATTCTCCTTCACAATTAGCTAATGCAAATGATCGTACTTTAGCTGAAAAAGCTTTAGAATTAGGTAAAAAAGTTTTTGAAGAAAAAACTAAAAACAATTCTAGTTCAAATAGTACAACTAATATTGAACCTGCAGGAGTTATGATAAGTAAAGAACATCCTGCATTAAAAATTCCTGATATGAGCGATCCAAGTAAAAATCAAGAATATTTAGATAAATATATTAAAGAGTATATTAATAATACAACGACTACAAAATCTAATAAATAAGTTTTACTAATTTAAAAAATTTTTTACTAAATTAAATAAAAATAACACAAATTGTTAATTATTTTAGCAATCTGTGTTATTTTATTGTTAATAATATACAACAAAGTTAAAAATGGTTTAAAAAGTAAGTAATAACTAATTATTTAGTAACTTTATTAATTAAATTTATTACCATTTTTTAAAATTTAAATAAAAATGGTAATTTTTATCTTGAATTTTTAGTTTTTATTTAGTTAAAATTTTACATACGACTTTGATTTATTTGTATTAAATCAAGAATCAATATTAAATTTTTATTTATTTATTAACTATTTTATTAGGGAACAAATATTCGTGAATTCCAACCAGTATATCATTGTTAAAAAGCCAATTAATTTTGATTGTCCAATTGTGATTAACTCATTTGTTGATTTTGATGCCATTCTTAGTAAATGATCTAATAAACTTCAAAGTGATGATCTAATTTTTATTAGTAAAAAAACTTTATTTTTAAAAATTTTTGAAGAATTAGAAACTAAATCTTTTATTGATGCTACGATTGAATATATTAAAACTCGCTATATGGTTGCATTTAATAGTCCAAGAATTGATCATGACGAATTAAGTGTTGAAAAATGAAAAGAAAATATTATCATTCATGAATTTATGAAAGATTTTGATATTAAAATCAATGATCAAGTAATTCATTTTTTTGATATGATTATGCCTAACACTGAATCACTTGGATTACAATCATATTTAATTAGAAAAGAATTTCAAAATTTTTTGTTAAAAAAATTTAAACATGTTTTCAATTACACTTCTTTAATTAATTATTTAAATTATAAAAATGGTCGAATTTCATTAGATGTCAATCTAAAAGGCTTTAGATTTTGAAGTAAAATTGAATGATGATTAGAAAGTCATAATTTAAATTTTTTAGGTAAATCATTTACTAAAAACTTATTAGATCATTTGTGAAAAAATGTCAAAACTAAATATTTATCTAAAGAACGTTTAGTAGTTTTTGCTAAAGAATGATACCAAAATAGTTTTGATACTCTAAAATTGAAAAAAACTGATTTAACTAATATTAGTGAAACTACTTTTTGAGAAATTTTAGAAATGAAAATTTTACAAACATGTGATAATGAGTTTATTGATAATTATCAAACGCTTTTTCAAGAAATTTTAGAAAATGAAGTTGATGATCATAAACCTACTAAATTTTCTGATTTAATTTATGATGTTGCTAAACAACTAATTGATAATCATTTATTTTATCAAATAATTGAATCTGATCATTTTTTAGATCGATTATCAAGTCAAACCAAAACTATCAACAATCTTCATTAAGTAAAATTAATTAAACTAAAAAATTAGCTTTTTGTTTGATTTATTTAATTTAAATAATTTTTATAAATCTAAAAATTCAATAATTGCTTCTTTAGTTAAATTATCATTATTAATCAATTTTTCTAGTTTTTCTTGATCAAAAAAAGCTAGTGCAACTTTAGACATTAAATCCATTTGTTGGTTTGATTTTAAAGCTAAAGCAACAACAAACTTTACTTTTTGATTATCAATAATAATAGTATCTTTAAGTTCAATGAAAATTACACTATCTTGTTTAACATATTTCAAACCAGAAAATTGTGCATGAACTAAAAATAAATAATTACCTAAAGCCACTGAAGCTTCAGCATCACGAGCTTTAATTGATGCTAAATATTCTTTGCTAACACAATTAGATTGATAGAAAACATTAAAAACAAAATTAAATATTTGGTCTTTATTAACTAAATTTGCTTTTAAATAAATTTTATCTTTTGTTAGTAACATAATTTAATAATTTTTCTTTTAAAATTAATCAGTCATCAGATTGAAAATTAGTAATTTCTCTTAATTTTTGAAAATTTTTGTTTAGTAATCAATTATGTATTTCTTGTGCTTGAAGATCATCATGATTTTCACAAATTAAAATATTAAAATAAATTGTAATTAATTCAGTTTTATCTAACTGATATTTATTGAATAATTGATAAATTAAATAAAATCTTTCGTTTGCTGATAATTTTAAAATTGGATTACGAATCACTCTTTGATTATGATCAGGAATTTTATTTGTACCAAATCTTTTTAAATTATTTTCAACATAATTAATTAATGTTTTTTGATCAAAACAATCATATTCTTTACTAAGAATAAAAACTAGTTTTTGTGCAAATTTTTTAACAAACAAATTAATATCAGAATCATTAACAGATTGATAAATATATTGATAATGTTTGTTATAACCTAAAAAAGCAATAACAGCATGTAAGAAATTAACAAAAAATAATTTTCTTAAAATATATCCATCTAAATTATCAACATTATTAATTCCTGACAAATTTAAACCTTGATTTTTATCAGCAATAATTTCAAAATATTTTTCACAATAAACTGTTGTTGATAATTTTTGTTCAGTTGGTGATAAATTAATTACAATCCGATCAACACTAACATCAATAAAAGATAAGTTATCATTATTGATTTTTAAAATTTCTTGAAAATAACTTGAAATTTTAAAACCATTTTCAAAACAGATAATTTTAACTTTTTTCTTAAAATTAACTAATTGAAAAATTGGAACTAAACTTTTTAAATTATTAGAACCAATTGATGTTGAAATAAAATCAGCATTTTCTAATAATTGGATAACTTTTTCTTTTTCAGACAATAAAACAAAGTCAAAATTAGTTATTTTAACAATTTCATTAGTATCAAGATAATTAATTTGATATTGTTGATTTTGCAATAATTGTTCTTGTAATTTTTGTGAAACATCAATAAAAGTAGTATTAATGTTATTTAATTGGTATAAATAACCAATTAATCCTCTACCAATATTACCTGCTCCAAAGTGAACTGCTTTAAATTGATTCATTTTTAATTATTTTAATTATTTCTAAGTAAGCATTTTTATTAAGAAATTGATCAACAGTATAAACTTGAGCATCAGGAACTTTTGCTCTAACACGATCTGCTAAAGCAGTAATCGTAACAACAAATTTTTCATTAGTTAAATTAGCAATTGATTGATTAACAACATTAATTTTTTTAACTGCATTATCTTTTAATAATTTACGAAAAATTGTTGCACCCATCACTGATGAACCCATACCAGCATCACATGCAAAAGTAATTAAATTTAAATTAATTTTCTGAGTAGTACTTAATTTTTGCACTTTTGGTAATTCAACAACATTACTTAAATCAGATCGATGATTTTTATTTTTAATTTTTTTAATAATATCATTAAAAAATAAAATAAATCAACTTAATAAAGCAGAAGTAATTGCTGATAAAACAATCGCTAAAGTATATCCAATAACATCATTTGCTGTTTTATTAATTTGAATATAACCAGCAATAATTGATCCTGGAGAAACTGGAGCATTAGCACCAACATTAAAAATTTGTAAAACAGAATCACCAATAACACCACCACCAATAGCAGCTAAAATTAAAATTGGGCGCAATAACACAAAAGGGAAATAAACTTCATGAATCCCACCAAATAAATGAATTGGTACTGATGATAGTGCTTGTGAAGAAAGATTTTTATTCTTTTTACGCATTAAAATACTAAAAGCTAATAAAATTCCTAAACCTGGTCCAGGATTAGATTCTAATAAAAATAAAATACTTTTACCATTACTTGAAACTTCTGCTATTCCTAGTGGAGTGAAAACACCATGATTAATTGCATTATTTAAAAACAAAACTTTAGCGGGTTCAATGAAAATTGCTGCTAAAGGATACAATTTATACTGTTGCATTGCTTCAACAATTGTTTTTAGACCAACTTGAAGATAACCAATTCCATAAATTGATGTATAAAAAACTGGAAATAATAAACCAAATCCTAAAAATCCTAAATAGAAATTATTAACTAACATTTCAAATCCTGGTTTAATTTTATGGATTCAAAATTTTTCTGTATGTTTTAGAATTAAAGCAGATAAAGGACCAAAAATCATTGTTGCTAAAATCATTGGTGCAGCACCACTAGTAATACTAACAAACGTTGTACTTTGTCCTGCAGCAACTGCAGCAATACTAACTAGTGCAGCAATTGCACCCCCACGCATATCATAAATTTTTTTACCACCTAAAAAAGCAATAATAATAGGAATAACATAAGTAATTCCTATACCAACCATAGAAGCCAATAATTTATTAGGCGCTCAACCTTTATCAACAAAAAAAGATGTTAATAATCCTCACGCAATAAAAATCCCAATGATTGGTAAAATCATTGAAGAAAGCAAAGTTCCTAGTGATTGGATTTTTAATTTAATTTTTGATAAAGTTAATTTAAATCGTTGCGCCTTTATTTGTGTAGATGAAGACATATTTATTTTTAAATTAATTTTTAATTAAAATGATTTTGATATATAAGATAAAGAAGATAAAAATTAATTTTTAAAACTCGATTTTTAATATTTTTTTAAAATTAAAATTATCTAATAATCTTAAAATTTTTTTATGTTTAATCAATAAACATAATCAAAACCAACTAACATAATTAATTATAATTTAAAATTATGATAATATTTTTTTATTGGTCATTTTTGATCCAAACTCCTAATTAATCACAACTTTTTAATTGAATTATTAAATTTTAATAATTGATTAAAAGTTTTTATTTTTAATAACAAAAAATTTAATAGGCGATTATAAACAAAAATAATTGAATATGAATTTGATTTTTTAAATTTTGATATTTTGTTAACGTTTTGATAATTTGTCTTATTATTTTTATTAATATTTTTTTTAAAAGTATCACTCAAAAACAAAATTAATCAAGTTAATAATCCTGAAATAATTGCTGAAATAATAATTGCTAAAATAAGACCAATAATATTGTTTGTTGTTGTTTTATTAATTTCTTCATAAAGAATAAAAATTGATTTAAAAGAAATAAAATTTTTAATCCCAACATTTAAAAGTTCTAAAATAATATTACCAAAAATTCCACCAATAATAGCAGCAATAATTAAAAATGGTTTAAACAAAAGATAAATGGAGTAGATTTGTTCAATTCCAATCATAAAATACATTAATGTCAATACACCATTTAATTTTGCTGATTCTTTTTGATCGTTCAATTTTTTGTTTAATTTTTTGTTTTTCGTTTTATTTTTGTTTTTAGATGCATTTTTATATTTCAAATAGAACAAAATTGTTAAAGTAAGTAAGATGCCTAAACCTGGTCCAGGATTAGAATCTAATATGAATAAAATGCTTTGGTTAGAAGTTTTAACTTCTTCTGTTCCTAAAGGAATAAAAACATCATGACGAATGATATTAATTAAAAATAAAATTTTAGCTGTTTCAACAAAAATCGCAATTCATGAATAAAGTTTATTTTTGATCATTATTTCAACAATTGTTTTTAATCATATTTGAATATATCCAATAAAATAAATTGACATATAAAAAACTACAAAAGATAATATTGCAGCTAAAAAAATAAAATAAAAATTAATAATTATTTTCTTGGATGCAAATTTAATCATCAAAAATTTTTCAGTATATTTTAAAGTTAAAACAGATAAAGAACCAAAAATAATTGTCGCTAAAATCATTGGTGTTTTAACACCAGTGATAGCAATAAATATTGGATTTTGTCCTGCAACAATAGTAATAACGCTAATTAAAATAGTAAAAATAATACCACGTGTATCATATATTTTTTTACCAATAAAACAAGCAATAGAAATAGGTATTATATAGTTATTAAATATCTCAATAAATGTTTCCATTGAAATATTAATTAAATTTTCTATTTCAATAATGTTAAAAAAATATAAAACAAAAAATATTAAAATAGCAGTTGCAACTAATAAATACAATATTAAAGCAATAATGTACATTAATGTCTCAATATTATCGACAATTAATTTGAATCGATTTTTTAAAGATGAATATTTATTATTTTTTGAATTATTAGAAGACTTCATTTTTAAAAATTGTTAATTAATAATAAATTTTGATCAACACTAATCACTAACAATAATTACTTTAACATTTTTTATATTAATTAATAAAATAATGTTAATTTAATCTAATTTTTTATTTTCTAGATGAATTAGCATTAATTTTATCTAAATTAAATAAAGCTTAATTTAATAACAAAAAGTTTTTTAAATGAATCTTAATAATCAATAATCTGAATTTAAACTCTTAATTATTTTTAAAAGTGTACTTTTATCAACATTCAAATGAATCAACATGACTTAATTTTTATCTTTTTTCAAAAAGATAATTAAAATTTTTATGAACTAATAAATCCCCTTATTCTCATCAGCTGGTAAACTAATCGTTCAAGTTACAGTTCCAGCTAAATTGTTAGCTAATAAGCTAAAGGCGGCTTGTTTTTCCATTTCGGTTTTTTGATTTCACACAGCATTGTTAGTTGTCACTGCATTCAAATCTAGTAAATCAGCTGCTGTAACTGCACTTGCAGGTTTTTTGATTAACTCACGAAATTTTTTCTTCTGCTCATCAGAAGTGTAAGCATCAACATTGAAGAGTTTAGAAGAAGTTTGATTAGTTGTACCACTCACACTACTTCCAATAAAACTAGTACTTAGTTTTTTCAATCCTTGATACACAAACGTTTTTGACTTTCATTTGCTTGGAAACTCTAAACTATTATTATTGCTAAACTTAAATGAAGGAACATTAACTTGAAAACTAATAGTTCCAGAAGTTGCATCTTTAGTTAAGTTAGTAATATACTGTTGATTAACATGGTGTAAATCACTATGATTACCATTAATAATGTCTGCTGTTGTTTTAGATGAATCAGCTAATAAATTACCTAAGTAGTTGGTTTTAAGGGTGTTGGCGATTGCGTTTGCATCAACTGAATCATACCCATCTAACTTATCCTTAATCATCTCTTTAATCGATTTAGGTGCAGGCAGAAGGATTGTGTTTGATTCTGTTTGATCATTTTGGTTTTGCTGCTTAGTCTTAGCCATATCCACATCAGTTCAAGTGCCTGTTTGATCTTCCACCTGCAACTGCCCCTTAACAAAGCCAGTCACAGTTTGATTAATATTTTGATCAATTGTTCGTGTTTCATTTTTAGTTGCTTGAACTTCATGATTTTTAGGCAACAACCTTCCATTTGCAGAATATCCTGGCAGATACACTTTAAACTGATACTTTAGTGTACCACTAGTATCATCAAAGTCTAATTGCACTTTAGTGCGATCTAGTTGTTGTAAATAAACTTGATCAAATTGTTTGCTTGATTTTCAAAACTGGTTTTGTCCAGTTAAAATATTTTCAGCACTAATAACTTGAGCAAATTTGTTTTTGTATTGGCTTAGGTTGAGGTTATTGTTAGTGTTAGTCCCTGCTGGACTCTTCACTTCTTTAGCTAAATTTCCCTCATTCTGCAACTCACTCTCTACCTGATTCACGACATAAAAATAGCTCGTATAACTATATAACCCATTAGTATTAGTATAAGCTGATTTGTATGGGGTATTCTCACCTTGTTTAATCCCAAAACTACTGTTTGTATTAATATTTGTCAATCATAAGTTAGGTGCAAGTCCAAAAAGTGCTGAATTGTTGTTGTTAGTGAAAAATGATTTTAAACCTGGTACTTGTTGTCCAGAAGTTGGACTTAATGGATTAGTACTACTAGTCAAATTAATTAATATCATTTTATTATTCACTCCAGTAGTATTGTTTAAAGTTTGCCCACTAGGACTTAAACTAATTGTTTGATTGACATTATCAGTAGTAGTTGCATCATAAAAAACATTGCCATCATATACAGGTGTGTATGCTGATCTACGGTGAGATCTAGCAAAGCTTTTAGCACTTACTAAGTAAGTTCGAAATGGTTTATAGCGGGTTCAGTGGATGGGGTGGTTTGCTCCGGCTGATTTGTCATTTCCAGTGAAAAAACTGGAGCTTCAATTCCCACTAAATTGTCTCACCCCCCATCAGCCATGAGGGTCTTGTCCGTTTTTTCCACTAATAAAATCACTAATGTTGGGGGGGATGGTGTTATTGCCAGATGAATCTTTAAACTTCTTAAAATCACTTGCTTTAGGTACGGTTCATTTGATGCCTTGACTATTATCTGATCCGTTTTTACTCGTACCCGCATAAGGATTTGGTTGTCCCTGTTGGTTCCCTCCATTACTAGTCATCTGGACATTATTATCCCACATGTTCCCTTCAGTCCCATCAACCCTACTATCCTCCTTCTGCTCAAACAACCCATAACCATTAAATGATCTTACAGAATAAACACTATAAGTGTTTCAAATGTAGCTTGTTCCTGGTAAATATTGTTTAGTTTGTCCAATTTGATTAATTCAAGGATAAATACTATCAGGTTCAGGAACTAGTAGTTCAGCATTGTTATTGTCTGAGAAGGGGGTTTTGTCTTTTTGTTTTTCATATTTTTCAATAATCATCTTTTGATCCATATGATATTTTGATTTTTGAAAATCCTCTAATCCAACAAACAAGTTGACACTTTTAGTTTGAGGAGCAATAATTGCATTTGGATCATAATTCACATTGCTTTGACTAAAAATCATGGGCGCAACTAAATGGTTGTTAGCAAAGTTGAAGTAGGGTTGATTGCCTCCAGAGTCAGCCATCATGTTGTTATTAAGACCATTATTAAAAGTAACATTACTATCAAACGTGTTATTACTATCTGGCACATCATTAAAATTACCAAAAGTTAGCCCTCTAATTGGAAAAGGCATTGACCTTCATCTAGCTACTTGCTCATCTGTGTATTTTCAAGATTTGCTGTTGCCACTCCCTGTTTTCTCACTTGTAGCATACACATTAATTCCATATGGGCCACGAATGCTTGGATCTTGGATTGGAAGTAGTCCTTCAGTATTACTTGTTTGCTGCAACGAATATCATGGAATGCCATACACTCCTAGTGGATCATTGTCTGTTCCAATTCCTAATAAGTTGTTAGCAAGATCAAAGTAGGCGAGCTTAATTTTTAAGTAGTATCTAGGGATTTGTTGAATTTGGTTGTTGTTTAAGGAGAAGTATCTTGGAACATCTTGATGAATTGGGTTGGTGTATTGTGCTAGTGCTTGGGATTTGGTGACATTAGAAGATGCCCTAGTTGTTTGATCTTTAGAAGAATTTGGGTTAGGATCTTGACACATCTCTGTGTCACTCTCATTACTTGCATTTGCACACCAATCAAACGGATCAAGTACATATGAACTAACATCAATCATTTGCTTTAAATGAGCATTATTAGCACTAATTTTATATAGTTTTGGGAAATTGGTTTTTTCAAACTTGATGGTGTACTTACTAAAATCATTGTTAGATAAATCAATTGTGTGTAAGGATTCTCATTTCAGAACGGGATTAAAAATTGAATCAAGGTTACTTAAGCTTAAGTTGGATAAATCAAGACTAGTGATTTTAGCTAATTGGGTTTTAGCAAAACTGGAATTGACTCCTAAAGAATAATTTTGATCAGGATTAGCTTGTTTTAGAGCATTAACAACTTGATTGGCAATTAGGGGGTTGTTGAAAATTGAGATGATTGGTTTGGCGTCTGTATCTGAGTCAGGCCAAGTTGGTTGGGCGGAAGAAGTGGTTGTTTGAGCTTGAGTGGGGGAGGGTGCTTACCTGAAAATGCATCAACAGTTAAATTAGTAATTTTCAAACTAGTATTTTTAGGTAATAACTTAGCTGTAACCAAATCCTCACTTGTTTGATCTTTACTTCATGTCTGACTATTAGTTCCACCTTGCTGCTTAATCCCCCCTGTCTGTGAATCCACCACCCCTTTTTTTAAGATCACAAGTGGGTGCAACTTCTTAATATCAAGCTGATAATCATAAGCTGATAAGGATTTGTTAGCCTGATCAGGCTTAATCTCATAATCAAACACATTAAAGGTGTTAATGCTAATGTTCTCATTAATGTTGACAAAACCATTAGTTGAGCTACCACTAATTTGGATGCTAAAGCTTAGTTTACCTTTTAAATGGTCAATAATGATGTTTGATACATAATCAGCCTTATTTTTTAAATAGTCTAATAAGAAGACTTGATTAGAAGCAACTAAGGGATCAACTGAGTCTGGAATAACTGAAGAGGTGGTGAGAGAATTGGAAGCAGTATTGTTGCTTGTGGGTTGACCACCATTACTTCCCATAATTTGATTTCTCTTATTCTCATCAACTTCCAAGCCAACAAAACTAATGCCAAAATGAGTATAAATCCATTGTCTTGCTGCACTTTCATCTTCAGGAACAAAGGTGTTAGGATAATTATTCTGATCAGAATTAAAATCAGCCACAATCTTTCTTGTTGGATTAACTGAACTAGCAGAATTAGAACCACCCATCCCCTGCTGCTTACCCCCAGCCACAAACTCCACTTTCTGCTGCTTAAACCCACTTAATGTAATATCAACAAGCTTTACCTTCTGATTAAACTGGTCTTTAACATCAAAAGATAAGGTGACTGATTGAGCATTTTCATCTACTGATTTAACATTAATGACATTAACTTGTTGACTAATAAAATTTTTAACATAAGCTGAAGTGTCAGCTCACTCACTTAAATGGTTTTTTAAGATTTCAGAAGTAATCGTACTTGCAAAATAGTTTTTGAGATTAGTTGTTGTCTTAACATCAAAAGTTCTGGTGGTGGAAGAAGAAGAAGATCCACCATTCTTAGGATCCAATCTATACTCAATATTTTGAACTAAATTAAAATCATAACTATAGTTTCAGTTTTGTAATGGTGCACGAATCACTAGTTTAATTTTGTTGTAGTAGAAGGAAGGATCAGTTGAACTACTATTAGACCCACTAGGAGAATATTTCAATATCTTCTTATCAACCCCTAATGGGTGGATCGAAGATAGTTTTGTTGTTGTACTTGAACCATTGGCAACTGTTCAATTGCCTGCACCCACTCTTCCATTATAATAGGGTAGTTGACCAATTAGTTGGGTTAGTGGTTGTGTGCCATTGTTAATGGTAGACCCACCCCCTTGATTACCATTATTATTAGGCACCCCATTACTCTCACCTGGTGAATAACTCATTATCATGTTATCCCCATTCTCAGGCAAACTCAAATCATAATCAAGCCCATTAGCATTCGCATAAAAACTCGTTCAGTCAACATCTTTTCATTCATTTGGAGTTATTTCTTTCCCATCTCCATACAACTTAAATTCTAGTTTTTGTGGGTGAGTTCTACCACTTAGTCTACCATTATTAGACCCTCATGAGTTTTGGTTGTTACCATTTTGGGGTAATGTTCGTGTGAGTAAATAAGGAATAAAGGAGTTGAATGATTGATAGGCATCATCATCACTAAAGTTGGAAGTACCAACTTGTTTGTATTTGTCATTGGAGGGGGAAGAACTTCCCCCTACCATACCACCCCCGTTTCCTGTGGAGGGGGAAGAACTCGACCCTACCAGACCAGTCCCATTTGAACCTCCAGTAGAACCCCCAAACCCTGGTAACACCAACCTACTAGAATCAGACTCATCCACATGAAAATCAAACGCATAAGTACTAGTTTGTCCTTTAGATAACACTTCATTATCACTTAGTTGATTAAACCAGTGAGCATAAATCCAGCGATCAAGTGCAGCTGTGGCTCATAACTTGTATGAGTTATAGGCAGGGTTTCCATCAGTGTTTTTCAACCCATCAATGTTAGCACCATCAAACGTATCAACCACATCAGCCACTTGATAAGCAAAATCACGGTTAATGCCGCCTAAATAAGTGTGGCTGAAAAAGGGTGTTTTATCTCCTCCAGTAACCAATCCCGCTAAATTCGCTCCAACTCATATTCGTCTGAAATAAGGGTTGAAGGAAGTATTGTCTGAAGGAGCTCCAATTTGGTTGTTTCATGGAAAGATGGGTTTGCCCATCACATTTGTTGGGTTGTTTTTGATCATAATGGTTTTAGGGTTAGTCCCTGTGGGTTGTGGCATGGCAGTCCCTCCAGAACCACCCCCACTTCCACTTCCCCCACCAAACCCATACATAATATTCCCTTCTGGACCTTCCCGATCGTTTGCACCAACCGTCAACTTCGGTCACAAATACCAGCTGTCAGTTTGTTTTTGTTGTGGTCAAAAATCAAGCAACTGGTTGTTAGCAAAACTAATTTTAGGTAAAGTTTGATTGACATCTGCTAAACCCACTCATTGGATTTTGTCGTTGGCAAGACCTTCACTACCAAGACCAAACCCAGCTGGCTTCTCATTCACCATCCCCGTACTATAATACTTATTCCAATTCGCTGGATTTGGTCCAGGTCCGTGCAAGGTGTCATAAAACCCTTGTTGATCTCCTGCCACCTTCATTAATGATAAATGATAAAACCAGAACTGCAAGTAAGGTAGAGGTTTAATCCCTAATGGAGGAACATATTTGAGCCTATTACTACTAAAATTGATATTAGTAAATAAGTTGGGAGATACAGGGATTACTTCAATTTGATTATGACTAAAGTCAATATTATTAATGTCTTTAGTGATCATTAAGCGAGTGGAACCAAAGTTGAGGCCTTTGGAACGGTTGGAAATGAGACCAGTGGCATCTGTAGTAATGCCACTTGATGAGTCATACATCATGGGAGAAGAACTGTTGTTGGCATTCATATTTGTGCTTGGACTTACCTGATTAACATACACTCCTCCTTCCTTATTATTAAAATAAAAGTCGTCAGATGAGATGGCAGCAAGGAAGGTGGAGTAGTCAGAAATTTGTTTTGTGGAATTGTTAGCAATGGAACCAGAACCAGGGGTTCCAGAACTACCACCACTAGTACTCGAACCTTGAGGCAAATGCATATACATTTTGCCTGGAAGTGTCTCTTCCAACCACTTGCTAATGGCTGTGACTTCAGCCCGATTCATTACATCACTCGCATCATAAGTGTAGGGGTTTTCAGAAGAAGAAGAAGAACCAGAAGCAGACCCACCTTGGTTCTGACTATCATCAGTAGAACCCAACCCACTACCACTACTTCACAAACTTTTTAAGTACTGATAATAATCGTATTTGTCTTTAGTGGAAGAAGCAGAAGCAACAGAAGAAGCAGAACCAGAACCCCCCTGGTTCATATTCATATTTGCAATCTCACTATCAGACAAATACCCCGTATTTTTCTGATTCATCCCATAACTACTAAAATTACCAATCACCCTAATTTGATTATGAGAAGCACTAATAGTTTTAAGTGCTGGAAAATTAGTAAAATTAACATTAGGAAAATAGTGTAATTGATTATCATCAACTTTAAGTGTAGCAATCCCATCATATAAAATGTGATAATTAACTTTTTTGCTAATTGGATCAAATAGTTAAAAAAATTTTGAAAAAATGATTTAAAAAATAAAAAATTCACCATTTTTCA
Source organism: [Mycoplasma] cavipharyngis (assembly GCF_042984175.1). Classification (NCBI taxonomy): domain Bacteria; kingdom Bacillati; phylum Mycoplasmatota; order Mycoplasmoidales; family Mycoplasmoidaceae; genus Mycoplasmoides; species [Mycoplasma] cavipharyngis. Next base: position 562,922 of record NZ_CP155569.1, read on the forward strand.
ATCAAAAATTAATTTAGTTTTTCTAAATTATCCTTATATAATTAAACAGTAAATTAATCAAGTTTTTTTGTTGATGCTAAAATAAATCACCAACAATTTTCATTTTTGAAATTGTTTTTAAGTAATTAAATTTAAAAAAGGTTTTTATTAATATGAAATTGAATAATATAAAATTGAAACAAGGCTTAAAAAAACAAATCTTTTTAACAGCAACACTAGGATTAATTTCTAGTGTTGCTTTATCTGCTTGTGCGCCTAATTACAATAATTTAGGTCGTTCTCAAACTAATTCAACATCTAATAATAGTAGTAGCAATAAAAATAATGATTCATTAGATGCTTTTCTAACTACTAATAATGAAACTAAATTAGATTTTTCAACTAATTTTTATCAAACTACAAAATTTCAAAAATCATCTGATATTGACTCTAGATTTCAAGGTTTTGATTCTGATTTAAATCCTGAATATATTTTGAATGCTCCAAAATATAAAACTATTATTACTAGTTTAAATCAACAACAGATTAGAAATGATATTTTAGATAACTTAAAATATTTAGTTTTAAATGATAGTAAAATTAAAATTGATTTTACTAATTTAAAACTTGATTTTGATCTTGGAAAATATGGTGATAATTTATTAATTAAAAACTTTAAATTAGTTTTTAATTTATACAACCAACACAATCGCTTATTTACTTTATTCAACAATGTAATGATTCCTGCTCGCGCACTAACTCAAGTAGTAATTCAGTTTAATCAAGCACACATTAATCCTAACTTGAAAAAAAATAATGCTTCAGATGGTAAAATTGATCAATTTTTTTCAGCTTGAACTGTTGATAGTAATGACAATAATATTAGTGCTAAATTAAATAATTTAAAAATTGTTTTTGGTGATAATAAAAACAAAACTTTACAAACAGATTCAACTCAATCTCATTTGAGTTTAGTTGAACAATCATGCAATCATTTAGACTTTATTTTTACTCGCAGTTTTGCTTTAAATACTTATTACACACGATTAACTACTGGTTTTGATTTGACTAAATTAAATCAAGAAACAACTAAAAATATTAGTAACTTAACTTCTGAAGAAATTAAGGCGGATTTAAATCATAGTGAAATTAATCTAAATAAAATTTATTATGTTAATTTAATTAAAGATGCTTATAACATTTTAAAATATTTTTCAATTAGAAATGTTTCTCAAAATGATGGTAAAGTTTATTCCTTAATTGATCTAATTTATAATGAAACAACTTTAGCAGGAAGAAAAAAATTATTATCAGGTTTTGGCATTCCATTAACAGTAATTAATTTAATTGCAGCCATTTTTGATAATAATAATCGACCTGAGTTAAAAGATATTTATGATTTTATTGAAACTCTTATTGAACAAGATTTACCTAGTTTTATTTGTAAACATCTAAAAATTCGCTTAGACTGAATTAAAGAACCAGAAATTGATAATAGTATTCCTAATCAACCTAAACTATCTCTAAAATATATTAAAACAGTTGAATTTGATCATGATTTAACTATTGAATTAAATACTAAAAATCCAGTTAATAAATCAACTGATGAAACAGATAATAACTCAAAACCAAAACGAAAATATGATGTTAGTAAACTATTAAATTTAAAAGCGATTTTAAGTGTTTTTGGTCTTAATGCAAATGACAATAGCAATCCTTTAAGTAAAATTATTGGAAGTATTGCTACTAATTTGGACTTAAATCGCTTACATATTCCTAAAAATACAAAAATTAGTACAACTTATGAAGTGAATGATGGTAATTTATCACTTTATATGGCAAAAACATTTGATCATAAAATTGCTCATAATTATACTTTAGGTTGACAAGTTGATCAAGTTCATTCTTCAACTGATTTATCAGGACTATATCAATTTTTAATCCCCTTTTTTAGCAAGTTAAATGCTGTGCAAACTAGTATTGATAATACTGATATTTTTTCTGCAAGCAAAATTTTGAGTTTAGTTAACAAAGTTAAACAATTTGATCTTAATGCTTTATTTGAAATATTAACTTATTTTTATGTGCCTTATAAACAAACAAGTAAATATAGGAGGAATAAAACAAAAAATTGAATTACTAAAGAAGGTTTAACTGAAGAAGATATAAAAAATCGAATTGAACGTCCTGTTGAAAAATTTTTACGTTTATTTTTAACAAAAAAATTTGAATTTTTTAATTCACATATTACTGCTTTAGTTTCTAATGCATTTTATGATTTACCTAAAACAATTAATCATCAACCACTTTATGCTAAAAACAATTTAAGCACTAAAGATAATTTGACTGTTACTGGCTTAGATCAAAATCAAACAATTAAAACTAGAACAAAAAGAGCAGTTATTAACCAAATTAATAATCAATTAGCAACAACCACAACTTTAGCAAATTCAAATGACACGATTTCTTCTAGTTATGTTTCAAATGATGATTTAAATTTACACCAATTAATAACTAGTGCTAAACCAGGAATTTTATTAAATACTAATTCAAATAAATCTAATTCAAATCAAACTAATTTACAATTAATTTGAAAATTAAGTGATCAAAAATCTTTAGCTGATAATTATCAAAATTTCTATTCCAAAACAACAGCAACTATTAAAGGTGCAGCTTGTAATCATCAGTATGATCAAATTATTAAAAATATTAATAATGATAATGATGTTATTGACACAACAAAAAATCAAACCAAACTTGATTTATTAGACAAATTTAAAACTGTTGCAATTGACAATTACACTAATCCACTAAATCCTCATTTAAAACCATACGTATCAATTTTTAAATTACCATTATTTAGTGTTTTCAATGAAATTTTACAAGGTGATTTTGCTCAAAAACATACATTAGAACTTTCTAAAAGTGTTAAAAATACACTAAAAGGATTAATTAATACAGTTGTTTCACTAAATCCTTATTTAGTTTCAACAAAATATCCTCTAAATCCTGATCAAATTGGTGTCTTAAAAAATAATAAATATAGTACTGAATTAGAAGATCGTCAAACTAGTGTAACTAAATTTATTGCTCCTAAAACTAATTTTAGTAAAGTTAAATTTCCTAGTACATGTACAATTATTGATGAAACAATAACAGATGCTTTTACTAAATATTTAGCTAAAGCCTCCTATGGTTGTAAATAATAAAATAATAATAATAATAATAATAATAATATAAAACAATAAAACACTTCCTTGTTAATTTAATTTAAGGAAGTGTTTTTTATTAGTTAAATAATTATTAATAAATTAATAATAAATAATATTTGATGGATTATCTTCAATATTTTAATTTAAAACTATTAATTATTTTTAAATTTAATTTTTATTAATTTTATTTTATATCTAATAATGTTTTTAAAAATGAAATATTATTTGTAATTCATTTTTTAATTAATTGATTGTTATTAGATTGATATAGCATTTGATATTGATCTTTATTATTTTTAAATAAATCAGAAGCAATATTAGCAATTCATTCTTTAATTTTGACATCAATATTATTACTTTTAAAAATCAAATTTAAATTTTTTATTTTAATTTTTTGATTAATTAAATCAAAATCAGTTTTCTTCTCGTTATCACTATCTAAATCGATTAATGATTGAACAAATTTAATAACATATTGGTTAAAATTTTTTTTAATATTTTTTAATAAATAATTATTTAAAGCTTGATTTTTTTCAAAAAAACTAGCAAACCGATCTAATTCAGAATTTTGATTAGAATTTTTTTGAATTTCTAAATATCGATTTTTTATTAAATCTTGAATTGCAAAAAGAAAATTAGTTAATGATTTTTGATTTAAGTTTTTAGCATTTAAAAAGTTAAACGAACCATTTAGTTGATTTGCTTTAATAATTCCATCACCAAAAGAAGTTAAATTATCATTTAAATTAAAATACAAATCATTAAAAAATTCAAGATTATGATTCAATCAATTAAATAATTTTTTCAATTTATTAGCCAAATAATTATTAAATTGATCTTCATTTTCAAGACCAATTCATTGACTTAGAGCTTTTTGATAAAATAAATAACCAATATTTTGTTCAACAAGTAATGATAGAGATGAAAAATGATTTGCATTTTTTCAAATTTGATTTAAGTCATAATCATTTTCTAAATCTTGATTTTGAAAAGTAGTAGCATTTTTAAGATCACCAGCAACATTTTGCACTAAAGCTTTTTCAGATTGATTATTTTTAAAAAAAGGTTCAAAATAATCAAGATCATGATTTAAATAACTTTCATTTCAGAAAGGATTTAATTTTAATCAATGATATAAAGTGGTTTTAGTTGATCTTTTTAAATTTAAACTTAACTTTAAAAAAATATCTTGTGCAATTTTTTTCTGACCATAAATCGTTGGATGAATGTCAAATAAATTATTAGCATATTTTCTAGCATTAGCATTTCAATTAATCTGATCTTCAACATGAATTCAATTAACATTATTTTTGATTGCAACTGATTTAATAATTGATTTATTTAATATTTCTAAAATTAATCTTGCAAGTGGTTGATTGCTTAAAAAATTTTTTATTGTTGAATCATTAATTTCATTTTTTGCTAATTGATCAAATCCATCACTTAATCTTAATAATGGTAAGGGATAATCTGTTAAAACTATTTTGGCATTTGGATTCAAACTTTTAATTTGTGTAATTAATTCTGAATAATTTTGATTAATATTTTTAATTGTTTTAGACAATTTATTGGTTTGAATATTAATATCACTAACTAAAAGATCAACAAAATGATAAGCATTAGTTAAATCATTAGCAGCTAATGAAATAGTAATTAAATTAGCTTCTTTAATTTTCTTAATTATTTTAGGAAAATGATTTAATCTAAAATCTGAAAAATAATTTGGTAAACGATTTTTAAATGGACTATTGTACTCAAGATTTACTTTTTGGATTTGTTGAAATAATAGCACTCGTTTTGCTAAAGGATATTTTTCTGGAGTTTTTCCTAAAAAGTGTAATCAATCACTAATTTGTGATCCTGATACTGCTAAATTTGTAAAATCTTCTAAAATTAATGATGAACTTTTATTAATATAATTAGCTAAAAAAGCAGGATAACTTCAACCACGAACTTTTTTGTTTTTTATATCAAAATCACCACTAGTTTCAACTCCACCAAGATCAGCATTATATCCAGCAGCAATTGAATCACCAATAGCTAAATATTTGACTTTATCAATTCGATTTGAACCAAAAATTGCTGCACAACTATTTAAAGAAATGGTTGCTAGAATACTTAATGGTCCAATAATTAAATAAAATTTTTTCTTAATAATCGATTTAATTTTTAATAACACAAATATAAATGAATCATACCTTAATCTATTAATTCTAATTTTAGCATTGAATCAATCTAACAATTAATTTTAGTTACAAAAATCTTTTGTTTAAATATTAAATTAATCAATTATTAATTATTCATTTTAATATCTTCTTCTAGATTAATTTAATTTAGCTTTTTGACTTAAATCTAATAAAACAAATTCTTTATTATGCGCCTTTCAATCTAATGCATATTTTTTTTCTTTAACAAATTTATCATTAATAATTTGTTGGGATAAAAAATTTTCAATATTAGTTTGAATAAATCTTTTAATTGGTCTAGCACCATAATTAATATCATAACTTTGTTCAATGATTTTACGAACACATTCACTTGTATAAGTTAGAAAATAATGATCTTTTTTTAATCTTTGCACTAATTCATTCATGAATTTTTGCACAATACTTAACATAATTTTTGATTCTAATTTGTTAAAGACAACAATTTCATCTAAACGATTAATAAATTCAGGTCGTAAATAACGTTTCATTTCAACTAATGCTTGATCTTTTTGATCATCTAAAATGAATTTAGCACCAATATTAGAAGTCATAATTAAAATTGTATTTTTAAAATTAATTAATCTGCCTTGTCCATCTTTAATTTCACCATGATCTAAAATTTGTAATAATAAATTTAGCACATCTGAATGAGCTTTTTCAATCTCATCTAATAGCACTACTGAATAAGGTGTGCGTCTAATTGCTTCAGTTAAAACTCCTGCTTGTTCAAAACCAACATATCCAGGAGGAGCACCAATTAATTTAGAAATTGCATGTTTTTCCATATATTCAGACATATCAATTCGAATCATTTTTCGTTTACTATCAAACAATGCTAATGCTAAAGCGCGAGCTACTTCTGTTTTACCAACTCCTGTTGGGCCTAGAAATAAAAAAGAACCAATGGGTTTATTAGGATCATTAATTCCTACTCGACCTCTTAAAACAGCATTAGTTACTAATTCAATCGCATTATTTTGTCCCTTAATTTCTTTTTGTAAAATATCTTTTAAATGTAAAAGTTTTTCTTTTTCAGATTCAACAATTTTATTTAAAGGAATGCCAATAGCATCAGAAATAACTGCGGCAACTTCATCTTGTGTTACTTTATCTTTAACTAATTTAGAAGTATTTTGCAAATGATCTTCAATCACTTTAGTAGCTTTTTCTAAATTAGGTAAACTAACATATAATAATTTTGATGCTTCTTCAAAACGCGCTTCCATTTGTAATCGTTCAATTGATGATTTCACCCGATCAATTTGTTCTTTATTTTTTTGTAATTCACTTTGTAATTTTTTTTCATGAATTCATTTTTGGTGAATAATTTTTTGTTTATTTTTTGTTTCATCTAATTTTTGATCAACTTCAATTAAACGTTCTTTACTATTTTGATTATCTTCTTGAGCTAATGCTGCTCTTTCAGTTTCTAAATGAATAATTTCACGATTTAAAACATCTAATTCTTTAGGTTGAGAATACATATCAGTTTTAATTCTAGCTGCTGCTTCATCAATTAAATCAATTGCCTTATCAGGTAACATTCTATCTGTAATATAACGATCTGATAAATTAACAGCAGCAACAATTGCTGAATCTAAAATCTTAACACCATGAAATAATTCCCAACGTTCTTTTAAACCACGCATAATTGTCATTGTTTCGTTTTTTGATGGTTCATTAACTAAAATTTTTTGCATTCTACGTTCTAATGCCCCATCTTTTTCAATGTAATTACGATATTCATTTAAAGTTGTTGCACCAATAATTTTAAAATCACCTCGAGCCATTGCTGGTTTTAAAATATTAGCAGCATCCATAGCACCACTTGTTCTTCCTGCGCCAACTAATTGATGAATTTCATCAATGAATAAAATGATTTTGCCATTAGAATCTTGTACAGCTTTAATAATCGAATTCATTCGTTCTTCAAATTGTCCTTGCATTGATGCGCCTGAAATAATGTTAGATAAGGAAATTTCATAAATTTCTTTGTCTAATAAATTAGTTGGCACATCTTTAGCAACAATCCGTTGCACAAAACCTTCAACAATTGCTGTTTTACCAACACCAGGTTCACCAATTAAAATCGGGTTGTTTTTTGATTTTCGTGAAAGAATTTCAATTAATCTTCTAATTTCATTTTCTCGACCAATTACAGGATCAATTTTGTTATTAATAACTTCTTTATTTAAATTACGCCCAAATTGTTCTAATGGTGGTAAATCATTATTTTTTTTAAATGTTAAATTCATAAATTCTACTCCTTAATTGAATCAATAATTATCACTGATTATAACATAAAATTAGCAGTCTAAATATAAGACTGCTAATGAAATCACAATTTAATTATTTAGGCTAATTTTTTTTGCAAACAACTTGATTTTTCCAATCTTTTTAAAGCAAAATTGTTGATAAAAACGATTATTAATGCAATAAAAAATTATCAGTTTTATATATAAAAAACTGATAATAATGATATTTTTTGATAATTTTTTTAAGTTAAGATATAAAAATCATTGACTTAATCTTAATATAAAGGTAATAATAAAATATGATTGATTAGAGTATATGTTAAATAAAAATCATTAATCATATTTGAAGCAATATTTTCAGCAACTTTTTTAATATCAATATTAAAACCAAATTTAGTCCAATAAATCATGAATGATCCTCTTAGATTAAAACAAATATGAACCATATCCTTAACTTTATTAACTGTATAAGGACAATTAATTAGTTTGTTTGTTTCTAAATAACGTTGCATTGCTAATGGAGTAAACATTTGCAAAAAACGTTGTCAATGATCACTTTCAGGACTAAAAACACTATTAAACTGGGAATTTTCAGTTTGAACTGCAATGGCGCCATAAGATTTATTTAAACAAACATGATTATAAAAATTTGGTCTGTAATTTAAAACAAAATTTAAATCTTGAAAAACATCATCATTTTTAAAACGGCTTTGAATACAACCTAAAACTTGATTAACAACTAATTGTTTTCTAGCTTTTTTTGCATCAGTATCAACATCTTCACTTCACATAATCGCTTGAACTGCAATCTCAACACCATTAAGATCAAAAACATATAATTTAGAATACAAATCAATTTCACGTGTTACTATTGCTGAATAATCAACTTTTCTATCTTTTTCTTTTTCTGTTCAGGTAATAATTCTAGTCACTTTAAAAAAGTCATCATAATCAACTAATCGCTCATCTGCAGCAGAAATTAATTTTAAATTAGGATCTAAATTATGAGCAACCATTTCCAACATTTTTGGAACATCAATTTGTTCAGTTAAAATTCTACTAAGTTTTTTACGTTTTGATTTTATACAAGAAAATATAATTAATCCACTAAGAGTAAAAATTGCAGCTACAATTAAAAAAGCATACTTATAATTAATATTCAGAACAATAAAAAGAATAATAAATAAAACTGCAATAGAAAATGAGATTCCGCTTACTAAATATCCATATCATTTGGTTCAAAAAGGACTATAATTAACAGACTTAAAAGTTTCTTCTAATACGTTTTGAAGTTTTTCATAAATCTTTTTTTGATCGACTGAAAAAGTATTTTGGTTAACTTTAGATTCATGAACTTGTTGAATTTTAAAAGGTTGATTCATATTTTATTCTTCTAAAAACTAACATCAACATCTTGTTTTGCTTCAATAGAAGCAGCAAAATATGGAAAAGTAGTTAAATTCATATTTTCAGCAATTAAACTATATGGAAATGTAAAAATTAAAGCATTAAATTGACGCACTTGAATATTATATAATCTTCTAGCTGCTGCTAGTTCTTGTTCTAAGTAATAACTTGTTTTCATTAATTCTTGAACTGCAGTAATTGATTGTAATTGCGGATAATTTTCTGAAACAGCAAAAATTCTTGAAAATAAACTGTTCATTTCATTTTCAGCATCAACTGAACTAGCACGTAAATTGGTTTGTCTTAATTTAGTCACTTCTGTAAGAATGCTTTTTTCATATTGAACATAACTTTTTGTTGCTTCAACAAATTTAACTAAAGTTGAACGACGGTTATTAAGTTGAACATCAATTTGAGCAGTCACTTCATTTACTTGAATTTGCATTTGTCTTAATCTGTTGCCTGCTGAAACACTAAAAAATAAATAAATAATTGCAGGAATGATTAAAAGAAAACTGAAATATAAAAGTACTCTTAAGCCTCCTGGAGCTTGTGCATTTTGAATCCGATTATCTGGTGTTGGCGAAAAACCAGCTTCAGTTCTTTCTTGATTTACATTAACTAAATTGGACATTAATTGATCTTTCTATATATCGATATTATTTTGTTTTTATCAACCATTTCCAATTATAAACAATAGAATTAGAAAACTAAATATTTATTCAAATCAAATAATTAAATTTTTATTTTTTAGATTAATTTAATTAATATTTGTTCAAAAAAATTAATATAAAGGTAACAATAATATTTGATTAAGTAAACTATAAGTAATATACATATCTTTAGTCATTTTATTACTTAAGTTTTCAGCAATAACTTGCATTTCAGGACTTAAACCTAATTTAATATCAAAAGTTAAAAATAATCCTTCTAAATTAAAACAAACATGTAAAGTATCATTAACTTTACTAACTGTATGTGGAAATTTAATGTTTTTGTTACTATCTAAAAACCGTTCCATTGTTAATGGAGTAAACATTTGTAAAAAACGTTGTCAATTATTACTTTTAGGATTAAAGGTTTGATTAAATTGAGGATTTTCAGTTTCAGTAGTTTGAAGATTTGATAAACAACTATAACTAAAATGATTAGGTTGATGTGTTAGAACAAAATTTAAATCTTGAAACACAGTATCATTTTTAAATTGAATTTGCATACAACCTAAAACTTGTTTTCTAGCCAATTGTGCTTGTGCTTCAACATCTCTTGAATAAACTTCTTCACTTCACATAATTCCTTGAATAATGATTTTAAAATCATCATATTCAAAAGTAAAAAGTTTAGAATAAGATTCGATTTTACGTCTTACTCTAGCTGTTCTAGGATAAGATCTTTTAGTTCTAGTATCATAATGTAATCAAGTAATAATTCGTGTTAATTTAAAAAAACGATCATAATCTTTAAGTTTTTCATCAACTGCTGAAACTAATTTAAATTTTGGATCTAAATTATTAATTATCATTTTAAAAATTTTGATCTCATCAATTTTAGAAGTTAAAATTGCATCAAAATTAGAACGTGTTATTGAAGTTTTAACAGCAATACCAACAGCTATTAATCCAACAATAACTCCTAAAATTATTAAAGCAATGCTAGAAGAATTAATGATTCCAAAAACAATTAGAATAATTCCGGGAATGGCTAAAACAGCAGCTAAAATATAAGCAAATCCTGTTACTCAAAACGAATCATTCAGACCAGTTTCTTTAGCAGCATTTTCTAATGAATTGTAAATGTCCTGATAAACTTTTTTTTGATCAACATTAAAAGTATTATGATTGATTTTTGATTCATGAACTCGTTGAATTTTAAAAGGTCTAGATCTATCCATAATTTAAATTGATCAACTATTTCATAAAACTAAGTTTTTGATTAATTTCTCTTAAAACTAAATTTTTTTTAGTTTTTCATTCATGTTCTAAGATTTTGAAAATTCTATAATCTCGTGCTTCAAAAAATTCTTGATCATCTAAATCATGTTGTCGTTCAATCATATCAAATTTAGTGTTTCAATCTTCGATTTTGATCCCTAATACAACTATTTTAGTTTGTGGATCAATAACAACAATATCAATGTTTTTATTACCTACTTCATAATTTGCTTCAACTTCTAAATTTAGACTTTGTGCTATTTTATGAATTTCTTCAAAAACTTCTTTAAATAAATCATTAATTCCATCTTCAATTCATTTATCTGATTTAATTCCAACACGATGCTCATAACGTTCTAGAAAAGCTAAAAAGTTGCGAAAAACATTTAAGTTTTCATTATATGAATCTTTAATGTTGGCTGATGATAAAGATTTTAGTACAATCATTTTCTTTTTAGCCCTAGTGATCGCTACATTTAAACGATTCTTACCACCTCTTTGAGTTAATGGACCAAAATTAGATCTAATTGGTTTTCCACTTAAACCATATTTACCATAACTAATCGAAAGAATTACTAAATCAGCTTCAGTACCTTGAACATTTTCAAGATTAATAACACCAATATGACCATCAAGATATTTTTTAGTAATTTCTTCACCCACTTGTTTAGCATCAATTAATATTTCACTAATATAGTTAGCTTGAACTCGATTGAAAGTAATTACTAAAACAGATGGATATTGATCTAAGTTTAATTTTGTTAATAATTTAATGACACAAGTTGCTTCTTTAATATTTAAACCATCTTCAAAATGACCATTAACTTCAATAATTTCTAATGATCTTGTTCCATAAGTACCATTTTTAGAAGCATAATTTAATTTTTTATCATAAATATATTGACTAGGAAATTCAATTAATTCTTTAGTTTCAGAACGATAATGGTTTTGTAACATAAAAACATTTCATGATGAAGATATAGCACGATCTAATAATGATTCTTCAACATCTAAATCATCAACATCATATTCATCTTCACTATCAAAATTACTTGATGAGAAAAAATTACTTGGTAATAATTGTTTATCATCACCAGCAACAATATTAATTTTAGAACGATAAAGAATGGGATAAGCTCGTTCTAAAAACATCTGACTAGCCTCATCATAAATTCCATAATCAAAATAATTTTTGATTAATGGTACACAAATTGCTGCTGCTTCTGGTCGAGATACTCAAATTGGAATTAAGTTTTTAATCGTAGAAGCATATTTACTTAAATAAGCATAAATTGCAGGTCTTCGTTTTAATTTAGCAACATTAATTGCTTTAATTAGTAATTTTTTATCTTCTGGATTTAAATTAGTTAATTTTTTTAAAATCACTTCTCTAATTGAAATCATTAAAGGTTCTGCAAATTTAGACCAATCTAATTTATTAAAATCATTAATATATTCTTGAAATAAAATATTACCAACAAAATTAGGATATTGACTTTCAAAAATTGGTTTTAAATGAAGAATTTTCTTTAAATTTCTCCATCGATGAATATTCATTTGATGTTCATGATAAAGTTGAAAAAAACTAAAATCAAAAAACGTTAATTTTTGATTAACAAATGATAAATTTTGATCATTAACTATATTATCATCAAAAAAATTGATAATCGAAATTGGATGAAATAATTCATGGTTTTCAACAATATAATTAAAATCTTGATATTTAGTTAAATTAAGATCATTTAATTTTTCTAAATTTTTAATAAGAATTTGATCTTCATTGCTTAATTTATGAGTATAAAACATTTTAGATAAAGGTTTTTTATTAATTACAACTAATTCTTGTTTGAATTTATCTAAAATAAATTTTTTATCACGATCATTTGCTTTTTTAAATGCTAAAACAAACTGATTAACTAAAGGAAGATGATTACTAAATTGATTAAAAAATTGCTCATTAATTAAATTAATAATTTCTTTTTTGATTTGTTTGAAATTTTTAACATCGTTATAAAATAAAAAAGGATCATTTCTTAAAATTTCTTGATATTGTTTTTTTGATCCTAAATAATTTTTTAAAAAGTAAGCATTGGCTTTAATTTTACTTAAATTATTATGATTGGCTTCTAAAAGTTTTTGATCAAAAATTTTTCTAATATTAAAAATTCTTGCTAAAAAATTTTGAAGTTTAATTTCACTGTCAATATTATTAATTTTACAAGAGTGAATAAATCGTTCTAAAAGTTTGAAAAATTGAATTTCATCATTATTGAAAAAACTAATTCCCTCTTTAAATTTTGTTAATAAATTTGATTTTTTAATTTTTTCAAGTGCACTAAAACCACCAAAATTAGAAAATATTTTTCAGTATTTTAAAAAACTAGTTTTCTCAACTGAAAAATTTTTAAATTCATTCAGTTTATTTAAAAGATTTTTAAAATTTCTAATTTTTTCAAAATTTTGTTGATAAAACAATGTAATTTGCTTTTTTTTGCTATTTTCAATGTAAGCATTAGCACTATCTACTTTTCAACTATCGCCAATAAATTCAGCTAAATTAACAATCGAATCATAAAACTTGCTCTTATTTTTAGTGTCATAAACTGACAACATGAAAATTGATAATTTTTTTAATCTTTTTGAAAGAACTTCTAGAGCAGCTACTTTTTCAGAAACCATTAAAACTGTTTTATCATTCATTAATAAGTTAATGATGATATTAGCAATAACTTCAGATTTTCCTGTTCCTGGTGGGCCGTGAATAATTGTATTATTAGAAATTGATGATCTAACTGCATATTTTTGATAAAGATCTAATCGATCAATTTGAAAAAGTGGATTTTGTTTAAGATCATTAAGTTTAACTTGATCTTTAGTTGTTATTAATGGTTGATTAAAAATTTCACCAGACTCATTGTTATCCAAAATTTGTTGAAGATCACTTTTTAATTTACCACCACTTGGATCAAAAATTCCTAAACAAAAACGATCTTCAATTACTAATTTTTGATATTTTCTTTCAATATCAGTTGTTGATTCGCGAATAAAAGCTAAATCACTATTAGGATCGATTTCTAAAGATTCTTTTAGTGTAACTTCTTCGATTTGTTTTTTAATATCATTAATTGTGTTATAAACTTTAAAATCAGAAATTGATTTATTTTGAATTTCAGAATCTTTTTGTAAAAAAACAATTAATTTTTCATTTAAATCATTATTTTCATTAATTTTTTTGATAACAATAGTGCGACCAACAAAAACAATTTCGACTTGATATAAAATTAAAGGAGCATTAATTGCTTCTTTTTTATAAGGAGTAATACCTTTAAGAAAATAACGTGCTAAATATAAGTTTCAAGTCCCACGATCTTTTTCAATTTCTTGGGCTTTTTTATTTAATGATTTAAATTTTTTTTCTAAATCTTGTGAAGTCTTTTTAATCGAATTAATAACTTCTGCTTTATCAATAGCACTAAACTTTCTTTCTAATTTTTTTAATCGATATTTAGCAACATCAATTTGATATTTATCAAGAACACTAAGAAAAGATTGAAAATCTCTAGCGGCTTTAAGTTCACTTTCTAATTTAGTAGTATTAGGTAAAGAAGTGATTTTAACTTCTGATTTATCTGTTTCAAAAAAAGCAATAAGTTCTTCTTTTGATGCAAATTGCACCATTGAAAAATGTGTTGAATTAAATGGTGTAAAAATTGAAGAATCTCTTCTATCTACACTAACTAAATTGATTAATTTATTTTTTAAACTTGAATTCTTTGCAGTGGTATTCATTAGTTTATTTTTCTTACTAAAATTTTTGATCAAATTAAAATTTATTAAAAACGCTTTAAATCTTCTAATAAGATAATCTTTAAATTATAAATTTATTTATTGATTTTTTTATATTTAATGTTAATAAAACAACGACCATTTTAAAAAGCAAATAGTCGTTGTTTAAGAGTTCGTTTTATTGTTATAATTGCTACATTATAAACAATACGATCAATATTATTGAGTTTAAAGACCCAATTTCATCATTAGATGCTAGTATTTGTTTTATTTCATTGATATGTACTTATCATCTTACACTAATAAAATATTAATAAAAAAATTATCTTTTTTCATCCAAAATAAAAACCAATTTGTATTGCTAAATAATTCTGCTTTAAGACAGTATCTAATAAAACTAATTTCAAACGAATTATAACTATTATTAATATTATAAGTATATGATTTAACTAAACTTAAATCATTTGATGAAAAACTAACAATTAAATTTTGATAATCAAATTTTAATTTTAATTTTTGTTCACTACTATTAATTGAAAAATCAATATTAAATAAAAAATTTAAATGTTTTAATATATTATCTTTTGATAATTTTTTGATTCAAATTCAATTTCTTCTTCTGCAGCATTGTAAATATCAATTTTATTTTGAACATCGATTTTTTCAACGAACCAACCTCTAGATAAACATTATTGGATAAATTCTTGTATTCTATTTTGACCATTTACTTCTTTTAGAGTGATTATGATGCCAAACTTAAGATTTGCACCATCACCAAAATTTAATCTTTCTTTAGTTTTAATACTTACACCCCATAAACCTTCTTCTTTGATTTTTTTGGTTTTTTTATTCGACCTGAAGATGTCGCTATATTTTCGCGAATATGTTTTACATTGTCTCATTTTCTATATTGTTTACGTGCTGCTTTTTCATGTAATCAAAATTCATCTTCATTCATCGAGTTAATTTGTTTATTATCATTGATTGTATTAATAATAATATTGCCATTTCTTATTACTTAATCTTCCAAAATAAATATCCATTTCAGTGTTTGTATAATCCACTCCTTGATTTAAAGAACATTTAAGAAAATAACATAAAATCGCTTTTGAAATAAATGGTTGTCTTTCTTTGTGGATAGGAATAGGAATATTGTAATTATAAGTATCATATTTTTCAGAAATTCCACTAATAACAAATTTTATTTCATCAAATGAAGTTTTAATTATTTAATTAATATGTTTAAGAACAACGCCATATCCTATTAATTGTGGATTGTGTTCATTATTCTCTCAACCTGTGGTTGAATCGATTATAACTGCTTTTGCTGACTCTCTTTGTAAATCCTAATACTTCAATAAAATAAGCAACTTTTCTTGTAATCCATGGAGCAGCAAATGATGTTTCTGAAATTCAAGTTTCTCCAAGTGGTAAACAAGCTCTTATTTTATTAGAATCATCTCCACCATAATAACTTACATCAGGTTTAAGAAAAAAAGATAATACTAAACCCTTTCTTGAATAATCAACAAGTTTATTGTTAAAATCTACTGAATTAACAACTAGTGAATTAATAGAATCTGCTGGTGATCCAATTTTCTCAATTTTTGAATTTTTAAGTTTATTTGTATCAGCTGTAATAAATATGATGTCATTTTCATATTGAAGTTGATCTAAAAGCGCTGCTTCAGGAGAAATAAAATTAGAATTAATTTCCATTGAAGAACCCAATGATAAATTTCAAACTTTAATATCTCTATTAGTTTTAATTATTTCTTCAATAGCTCTTAAAACTGTAAATGAACTAAATTTATCAGCCTTTGCAACACTAAAATATTTGATTTTAAATCGATCACATCCATCATCAAGATCAGGGTTTAAATTTGGTCCATCAACAATAATAGATGATACCATTGTTCTATGTTCATAATCTTTGTCAGATAATTGAATTTGTTGATCAAGCATATTTTTAAACTCAACTCATTTTGAAAAATATACACTATTATCAAACATAGTGTCTATGACACCAATAGTTGGTTCATTATGAGGGTCTGAAATAGAAAAAGTTACATCTTTTCCTTTAGGTGATTGATAATTTTCAATGAGTGAAATATCACTTAGAGCCATTGAAATTAAGTAAGGAGCTTTTAATTTAAGTATGCTATATTGATCAGGAGTAAGCAAAAGAGTAGTTTCACTAATAGTTCTAATACTTGAAAAATTTATATTTAATTGTTTCATTATTTCACTAGTTTTAGTACCTGTGTTATAGATAGTTATAATAGCATTATCTTCTAAATCTCTAACCTCTTTTTCAACATCAATTTTTTCTAAATAATATCCATCTACAACAATATTAACAAATCTAGTTTTTGAAATTTTTAACTCACTTTGGTTTTTGAAAAGTTCCTTATATTTATTGTTATTAATATCAGATAAAATATCACAAGTAATCTTTTCACCAAAATTTTTAGTGATGATTCAAATAACTATTTCAATATTTTTTATTGCATTATTTAAAACTTCAGAATTTAGACAATAACTTATAATATGTTTTTTAATTTTATCTGGTGCAAATTTTACTCCAACAATCGCACATTATTATTAGTCTTAAGCGTCTTTTTCAATAATTCCTTTGATTCTATTACTTTTAGCTACAACATCTTTATGATATGCACTTACAAGTGGCTTTATTAATAACTTTTCTTTCTTTCAAAAATTATTAACCTTTTTCAAATCTTCTTTTAATTTAATTAAATGTTCAACACTAACATATTTATCTTTTGAGATATTTGAAGGACCAGGTATTACTTGAACTTTTTTATTCAAATTTTTCTCTTAATTGAAGAATTTGATTCAATATCAATTATTCTTTCAAATCTCTTGATACCTTGCTTTTAGAAACACCTGTTATTATTTCAATTTCTCTGATTGTAAAACCTTGGTTTTGTAAAGTTTTAAGATCTTTAATGTTATCTTTAGATACGTTTGTATATAATCTTTTTATATAATCATATCCATCTTTAGGATTACTAAATGCTAGTGATATTTTTATAAGATTTTTTAAATCTCTTGGATAAGGAATAGTTTCCATTAAGGTAAAGCAATAATTTTTTAAATAAACGAATATTTCTAAGTAGTGTTTTTAAATTTAGATAGATAATTACTTAAAATAATTTCTAATATATCTATTTAAATCTTTACGTGAGTATCGATTAAAATCAATAACATAATCAAATCGACGTACTAATGCCTTTGCAAAATGTTGATAAAATCAGTTGTGGCTATAAGAATGATATTGTTATTTAATGAATCTAAACCTTTTAATACTGAAGTAGTTGCTCTTCTCATTTCTCTATGATCTTTTGAATTAGTTCTATTTAGAAGTTAATGAATCAATTTCATCAAATAAGATCACTACTTTTTCAGGAGTAATTAAATTATTAATTTCATTAAATAATTGAGTTATATTTTTTGCTGTTTGACCTAGTTTACTATCAATTAATAATGAAAAATCAACAATAAAAAGATCACTTCGCAATAAACGTGCTATATGTTTAGCACTTTTAGTTTTTCCAGTTACAGGGGCTACTTGAAATAAAAATTTATTTACTCCTACTTTATGTCCAACAACATTAATAATTCCTAAAATATTTGATTTTATCATTTCAAGAATCAACAATGATTCTCCATTAACTTGTGTTTTTTTATTAAATGTTAAATTTTGTTCATTTATTTGTCGTACAAAAGTATTTGCACTAGAAAATAGTGACATTACATATTCTGCTAATTGATAATCACCTGATTTATAAAATGATTCTACAATTTTGTATGCTTCATTTCTAAATCCAAAATCATTATCTTCAGTATGGTATTTGATTAAATTAATCACATTAGCTTATTTCATTTAAATCCACTCTTTATTGTTTTATTTTATTAATATATTCATATTGGAGAAAAAAAATAAATTTTGGGACAAATTTAAAAATAAAATTATTAAAAACATTTTTTTAACAACATTAATATGAAGATAAGATAATTATCATTTTTTAATAAAAATAATTATGCTAATTTAATTGTTTTAATTTTCTTCTACTAAAATCACATCTATAAATTGTATGTTTTTAACAATACACTTTTTTCTATCAAAGTGTTTTAAAGACAAAATAAACAAATAATAAAATTTAATCTAATTATGATAAATCGCTTAAAAAATAATTCAGATTCATCAATTGTTTAAGAAAAAATTTTCTGCTTTAATTTAATCTCGACATTTAAGAAATATCTTATTTGAATATAATAAAGTTTATGGTTAAATTATTGACAAATTTAGATCAAGCAAAACCAAAAAAAATCTTAAGAAATTTTTTAACAAATGTAATTAAACTCTTTACTAACTTTAAAAGCAATTACTAAAATAGAAGAAATTGTGTATTTAATTTATCTTCAATTTAAAATAATTTCTAAATTTATAAAAAACTAAATAAATAATTGTTGCAAAAATTTATTTTTTTTCAAATGAAATTAATTTGATTTTTCTTTTAAAATCTTAATTAAAAAATTTCAATTATTTATTACTCATTCTAAAATAAACTTATTTTGTTGTTGATAATTTTTCTTATTAGTTTTATTAATAAAACGATAATCAAACATTTTAGCAATTAATAATTTCAGATTGTAGTTAAAATTTTTAGATTTAATGATTTTATCCAAATCATTATCAGTTATTTCGTGATTAAAAAGATAAAAATTTTCTTTACCAATTGCAGTTAAGGCTTGAATATATTGTTGTAAAAATCTTTTTGGATTTTTCTTAATATTTTTTAATAAATAATGATTTAATTCATGATTAACTTGAAAAAAATTAAAAAAAATTCTTGATCGATTTTCAGTTCAATATTTATTATTTCTAAAATTAGATATTGCTTGAATCAGATATTTTAAAGTTTGACTATTTAGATTATTAATTTTAAATAAATTAAAACTATTAGATAAATTTTTAGAACGGGACTGATGAAAATTATTTTTTGAATTATTATAAATATTACCTAAAAACTTAGGGTTATCATACAACCAATAAGAGAGATTTTTAAAATTATCATCTTTTTCAAGAAAACGATTAAATCGATGCAATCGTCCTAAACCAAATCAATATTTTAAAAAGATTTTATAAAAAGAAAAATTTCCTACTGAAATAAAATCAATAAAAGCTTCTGCTTTATTAGCATTCATTTTGATTCGATTTAAAAGACGATCACCTAAAATTTGTTTTTGATTAACAATTTTAAAATGATCGTTTTCATTTTCGACTTGATTAATTAATTCTTGATTTGATCAATTAATATCAAAAATTCTACTATACCGACCATAATCATTTAATAAATGATCAAAATTTCATGAAGGATTTAATGATATTCATTCATTAATGACTTTCTCTTTAGTAAAAGAATTAGCTTTTAATGATAATTTTAAAAAAAGATCTTGAGCAATTTTTTTCTGACCATAAACTGTTGGATGAATGTCAAATAAATTTTCAGCATATTTTTTAGCATGAAACATTCAATCTTTTGTATCATTAATATCAATCCAACTAACATTAGTGTTTTCAGCAGTATTTCTAATGATTTCAAAATTCAATTTATCAAGAAAAAATTGTACAATTGGTTTTTGATTGGTAAAACGATAAATTAAAGCGTTATTTTGAATTAAATCTCTTTGTAAATAAGGATCTAAATAATTAATTGTAGAATTAAAATATTGACTAATTTTTTGATTAATTAAATTATTAATTACTTGATTTATCCCATTAAGAATTTGTAATAAAGGTAGTGGATAATCAACTAAAACAATTCTAGCATTCTTATTAATTTTTTGAATGTTAGTAATTAATCGTTCATAATTTTTTTGAATTAAAACAAATGTATTATTAATTTTTTTAAATAAAGCATTAATACTATTAATTCTAGCTAATTGATCTAATTTAAAATAATGAGTTAAATCATTCGCACCTAAAGAAATAGTAATTAAATTAGCCTCACTAATCTTTTCAATTAATTGAGTAAAATCGTCTTTTTGAAATCTTTTAAAATATGTTGCAATTCTTTTATGGTATGGATTGGCTTTAAAATTATTTTTATTTTTAACTCGATTAAAAAAATCTAACCGTCTTTGTAAATTGTAATTTAAAGGTTTATCGTTTAAAAAATATAATCAATCATTAATTTGTGATCCAGAAATTGCTAAATTTGTAAAATCTTCTAAAACTAATGAAGGAGTATTATTTAAATAATTTGCTAAAAATGATGGATAACTTCATCCAGTTACTGTTTTAGTTTCACGATTAAACGCACCACTAGCTTCAACCCCATTTAAATCAGCATTATATCCTGAAGCAATTGAATCACCAATTGCAACATATTTAATACGTGTTAATAATGGTTTTTGATTAACTTGGTTTGCTGAGTGAACAATTAATTGATTACTATTTTTTAAAGTTTGATTAATTTTAGGTAAGTAATTGTCAACAACAACACCTAAAATTATTCGTGAAAACATCAAAAAAAGATTAAAACTTAATGACAAAAACAAAGTTGCTAAACTGATTAGAATAGCAATTATTGACAATTTTTTCTTTGATTTAATTTTTGACATTTTTAAATAATTATAACTATTTTATCTATTAAATATTTGATTGCATCATTTATTATTACATTATTACTAAATTAATTGTTGAGAAAATATTTTTTAATTTTAAAATTTTATTATATAATTAGAATTTGATTTATTATCTAAATTTACTATTAATTAATAAATAATTGAAGTGGTTCAATAGACCCCCCATATTAGTTGAAAAATACCGTTATGGGTTATTTTAAATTGTTAAATATTTTTTTAAAATAGATTTTTAAAAGAATTTTAGCTATTGTTTAATATTGAAATACTTCTACTGTTTTCTAATCAAACAGTAGATTTTCTTTTTTAATAAAGTAATTTAGATCAATAACAAGAAAATTAATTTAAATTTGAATCAAATGGAGTCAATTTGGCCCTACCAATATCGATTAAAAAAAACATCCCACCAAAAAAACGTGCATTAACTAACAATCAGATTTATCATAAAAGATTGATTTTGATTAATTCTAATGGTGAAAAGATTGGTGAAATAGCAACTAGTGAAGCTTTAGAAATGGCACAAGCTCAAGATTTGGACTTAGTTGTCATTAATGAAAGATCAAATCCAGTAATTGCTAAAATTATGGATTATGGTAAATATTTATACGAACAAAAACAAAAATTACAAGAATCTAAAAGAAAATCTAATTCTATAAAAGTTAAATCGATCAATATTAAACCACAAATTAGCAATCATGATTTGTTATGAAAGTCTAATCAAGCAATTAATTGACTTAAAAATGGCGATCGAGTTCAGTTTGTTATTAAAACTTATGGTCGAATTGCAACTAAAACTGAGCTAATTTATCAAACATATGAAAAGTTTGCTAAAGCTTTAGAAGAATATGGTGTAGCCCAATCAGAACTAAAACGCATTAGTCCAGTTATGTATGAAGTGTATTTTGTTCCAATTAAAAATAATGTAAATAAGAAAGAGAAAAATAATGTCTAATTACAAAATGAAAACTAAAAAAGCATTTGCAAA
This sequence comes from [Mycoplasma] cavipharyngis, assembly GCF_042984175.1. NCBI lineage: Bacteria > Bacillati > Mycoplasmatota > Mycoplasmoidales > Mycoplasmoidaceae > Mycoplasmoides > [Mycoplasma] cavipharyngis. The sequence goes on from NZ_CP155569.1 coordinate 585,356, forward strand.
ACGTGTTTTAGTTACTGGTAGTGGCAAATTAAAACGAAAACAGTCATTTCGTAGTCATTTAGCCCCTAATAAAACTACAAAACAAAAACGACAATCACGTAAATATGAAATTTTAAATAAACCACAAATGAAACGTGCTTATCAATTGTTACAAAAATAATTTCTATTAATCTAATCAATTTAATTTTAAAAAAAGGATATTTTATGCGTGTTAAAGGCGGATATAAAACAAGAAGAAGACGAAAAGCTGTTTTAAAACAAGCAGAGGGTTTTTGAGGGAATCGACATCTAAGTTTTAGAAATGCTCACCAATCATTAATTAAAGCAGCACAATATGCTTATCGTGATCGTAGGGTGAATCGTCGTAATTTAAGAAGATTATGAATTCAAAGAATTAATGCTTCAGTTCGTAGTTTGGGATATTCATATTCTCAGTTTATTAATGAATTAAAAATTCAAAATATTGAATTAAACCGCAAAACTTTATCAGAATGAGCAATTAATGATTTTGCAGCATTTTCTGCTTTTGTAAAAAATGTGATGGAAAAAAAATCGATTTAAATTAATAGTTTTTTAAAATAAAATGTCAAAAATTATTACTTGAGATTTAAGTCCTTTATTAATAGAACAAAGTAAATTAGATTTGTATATTCATACTAAAAAAAATACTAATTATCAAATTACATGACACCAAAGATTAGTTGCTTTATTTGTTGAATTAAACGAATTAGCTAATGAAACTAAATGTTTTAAATATTGATCTAATAATAAAAAAATTGATCTAACTAAAGTTTTAGAAGAGTATATTGATAGTTTGCATTTTTGTTTGTCACTAATTTTATATTATCAATTACCTTCTCAAATAAGTTTTCAATTAGTAGAAAAATTAGATGATTCACAATTATCTGAAAAATTTTTAGAACTTAATTTGTCATTGCAAAAAACTACTTGTGCAACTACTTTTAATAGTTGATTGCAAAAATTTTTAGAATTATCATATCAATTAGGTTTTGATCAAAAAAAAGTATTTGATAAATACTATGAAAAATGTCAAATTAATTTTTCAAGACAAGATAATAATTACTAATTAATTATCAAAATATGTCAAAAAATAATTTAGATGATTTAACACCAAAAGTTTGATATAAAAGTTTGATATATAAAGAAGATATTATCGAATATAAAGTAATTTCATCAATTAAGTATAAAAAAATTACAATTAAACATGATGAAAATTTTCAATTATTAGTTCTTAGTCCTTATCATGTTCATGAAAATTATTTAGAAAACTTTGTTAAATGCAACATTGATAAAATGATGCGAGCAATTGATAATGCTAGAAAAACTCATTTGCTTGATTTAAATCATAATCAAATGTATATCTTTGGCAAACGTTATAAATTAATCAGGCAATTAACTAATAAAAAAAGTAAAATTATTTTAAAAAATTTAAATAGTGATCAAATCTTTTTTTATGTTGGACAAGCAATAGGTAATAATCTAAAAAAACAACGTCAATACATTTATCAACAAGTTAAAATTTTTAGTTCAGATTATTTAAAAAAAAGAGTTTATTATTTTTGTGATAAATTTAATTTAGAAGTTAGTGATGTTAAGATAAAAATTTTAAAACGCAAGTGAGGTTGGTGTTCTGCTAAAAAAGTCATTGCTCTTAATGCTTTATTGATTGCTTTTGATCTTGATGTGATTGATCATGTCATTTGTCATGAACTAGCACACTTAACTCATTTAAATCATTCTAAAGAATTTCAAACATTATTACGTCAATATGATCCTAATACTGATAAAATATTAAAAAAAATTAAATTTCAATTGGATTAAAAATTAAAAAAATATGGCAAATTACATTAACGCTAAAGACTTACGTGCAGGTCATACTATTATTTGAAAAAAAGAACTTTATCAAATTTTAGATCACAGTTTTAATAAGACAGCAATGCGGGGTGGGATTGTTAAGTGTAAAATTAAAAACTTAATGACTAATGCAATTACTGTTCAAGAATTTACTGGTGAAAAATTAGAACAAGCAATAATTGAAAAATTCAAAGCGATTTATTCTTATGAAAGTGATCGTGATTATGTTTTTTATAAAAGTGATAACTATGAAGAATTAGCTGTTCCAAAAAACTTATTAGAATGAGAAAAAAATTTTTTATCAGATAATTTAGAAGTTAATGTCACTACTTTTGAAAACAAAATTTTAGGAATTAATTTACCTGAAGTTGTTCCTGTAGTTGTTGTTGAAGCTGAAAGTGCTGTTCGTGGTGATACTGCAACTGATCTTACCAAAAAAGCTTGATTAGCTTCTGGTTTAGAAATTATTGTGCCTCAATTTATTAAATCAGGTGACATCATTAATATTTCAACAACTGATGGTAAATACAAATCACGTTAATAATTGAATAAATAGAAATTAAAATTTTTAAAAAAAGAAGGCAACATTAATGAAAACAAAGATTTTAAAATTTTTAAAAATTTTAATTGCACCACTAATCTTACTTTATATTTTTTTCAGTCTTGTTTTTGCTGTTATTAGTGGAAGAAGATATGTCATTAAATTTAATAAGGGTGATCAACAAAACACTTCTAAGCAAGTAACAAAACGTTATAGCACTGTTTATAAAATTATTAATTCAATATTATTTTTTAAAAACATTGAAGTTGAAGTGCAAAATCTTGATGTTGTTCCTAAAACTCCTGTAGTTTTTTTAGCTAATCATAAATCTAAGAGTGATCCTTTAGTTTTATATAAAATAATTTATGAAAATAAAAAATATCCCTTAAATACTTTTGTTGCCAAAATAGAATTAGCAAAATCAAAAATTGGTTATATTCTTGATTTAATCGATGTTGTTTTTGTTGATCGCAAAAACCCTAGACAAGCATTAAAACAATTAGAAGAAGTTGCACCTAGAATTTTAAAAAACAATCGTTCTTTATGTATTTTCCCAGAAGCAACTCGTGTTCCTGGAGATCAGTTAGGAACTTTTAATCCTGGAGCAACATTACCTGCTTATCAAGCGTTTGTACCAATTGTCCCTGTTACGATCTATAATAGTGAAGGTCAATTTTTAGATAAATCAACCCAAAAGCAAACTTTTAGAAAACCTAAATCTAATAAAATTATTGTTTATTTTCATAAACCGATTTCTACACAAAAATTTATTAATTTAAATAACCAAAAATGTATTGAAATTGTTAAACAACAAATTCAAAAACAGTATAACAAAATTGCATCAAGTCAAAAACAGCATCAATCTAAAGCCAAAAAATCAGATCATCAAGAAGTTATTGATGATTTTAAAAAATTAATTAAATCCAAGAAAAAAAAGTAATTATTTGATCATTTCATGAAACAATATTTAGATTTAATTAGAAAAGTTTTAAATGAGGGAACTTTAGTTACTAATCGAACTGATATTAAAACATATGCTACATTTGGTGGTCAAATCGAAATTGATTTAAATCAAGGTTTTCCTTTACTAACAACAAAAGAAGTGCATTTTCATTCAATCTTAGTTGAATTATTATGATTTATTAAGGGTGATACTAACATTAAATATTTAGTAGATCATAATGTTCGTATCTGAAATGAATGACCTTATCAACAATATTGTCAAAAAACTAATTTAGAAAAACTAACATTAAAAGAATTTGTTGCAAAAATTAAAAATGATCCAAAATTTGCTGCTCAATATGGTGATCTAGGTCCAGTTTATGGTAAACAATGACGTAATTTTAATAATGTTGATCAACTGCAAAAAATAATTGATACAATTAAAACTCAACCGAATTCACGAAGAATGATTGTTTCTTCATGAAATCCAAGTGAAGTTGATCAAATGGCATTACCACCATGTCATTGTTTATTTCAATTTTCAGTGATTAATAATAAATTATCATGTCATTTATACCAACGTAGTGCTGATGTCTTTTTAGGTGTACCATTTAATATTGCATCATATGCTCTTTTAACTCATATTATTGCTAATATTTGCGGATTAGAAGTTAATAAGTTAATTCATAGTTTTGGTGATTTACATATTTATCAAAATCATCTAGAACAATGTGAAATTCAATTAACACGAAAACCAAAAAAATTATCCCGATTAGTAATTAATCGCAAAATTAAAAATTTATCTGATTTAAATATTGATGATTTTAAAATTGAAGATTATCAACATCATCCTAAATTAATCGGAAAAGTAGCTATTTAAATGTCAATTAAATTAATTTGATGTCAAGATTTACAATTTGGTATTGGTAAAAATAATCAATTGCCTTGAAAAATTCCAGCCGAAATGGAACATTTTCGATCTACTACTTTAAACCAAATTGTTGTTATGGGACGAAAAACCTTTCAATCAATTGGCCAAGCATTAAAAAATCGCACTAATATTGTTTTAACTCGTGATCCAAATTTTATTGCTGAAAATGTTGAAGTTTTTCATGACATTCAATCGGTCTTAAAAAAATATCATAAACAAGATTTATATATTATTGGTGGAAAAGAAATTTATCAAAATTTTTTCAATTTTGCTGATGAATTAATTATTTCTTGTTTACCTGATGCTTATCAATGTGATACTTTCATTGATTTTGATCTTAGTTCCTTTAGTTTATCACATACAAAAAACTATGATGGTTTTAGTGTTAATTATTATCATTATGCTAAAAAAAATAATGTTTTAGAACTAACTTTAAATGATTTTCATGGTCCATTAGATTTATTGTGAAGTTTGATTCGTGAAAAAAAATATGATATTTTTGATCTTGATCTAAAAAAATTAATTGAACAATATATTACATTTATTAAAAATCAACTAAATTACATTAATTTAGACATTGCTGCTGATTATTTATTAACTGCTACTGAATTAATTAGTTTAAAAACTAAAATTATTTTTGCTAATGATCCTGATGCTACCTTAGCAGATATTGATGATTTTTTAAAAGAAAAAGATTTATTAATTGCTAGGTTATTAGAATATAAAAAAATTCGTAAAGGAATTAGTTGATTACGTAAAAAACAACGTGATCGAATTAATGTTTTTATTAAAAAGCCTGATTTTATTAATCAATCAGAAGAAATAATTAATGAAAATTTGTATTTACCAAAAAATCTTGATGTCTATCGTTTAAAAAAAAGTTTAGAAATTGCTCTTGAAAAAATGCAAATGCGTAATTTTAAAAAACGACAATTAAAGATTCAAGAACTTTCAATTGATCAAATTACTTTAGAACTAGAAAAATGATTAATTAATAACAAATTATCCCAATCAACTTTTCATACTTATTTAAATAGTTTATCTGAAAATAAACGCAATTTAAAATATACCATTGTTGTTTTTTTAGTCATTTTAACTCAAGTGAAAAATCAGTGTATTACAATTGATTTAATTGATAATGACATTCATTTTACACTTACTGAAAAATGGGATTTAAAATATGAATAAAAAAAAATCAAAAAAAAATCAGTTTGATCCAAATAATGGTGAAATCTCATTAGAAGAATTAATTAGAAAAAAATTTGAAACAACTGATTTAGAAATTATTGATCATATTAAACCATTAAATGATCGATTAGATGCTATCACAAATGATTCAGCAATGAATCAAGCAAATGATAATTGTGATCAAGCAACAATTGATCAAACTGATCATCAAAATAATCTTAGTGCAGAAGCAGAATTAAATAATCAAGTATCTAATTCGATTGTTTTTAGTTTAGAAGAAACTAATTTGCATCAAAAAATTGTTGAAGCAGCTTTGTTTACAGTTGGTTCATCTGGATTAAAAATATCTGATCTTAAAAGAATTTTAAATAATCAATCAATTAATAGTGATTATTTACATGATTTAATTAAAACAATGCGTCAAAATTATTTAACAAATCCAACTTCAGGAATTACAATCGAAAAATTTGATGATGTTTATAAAATGACAACTAAATCAGATTTACATTATAATTTGAGTAAATTAATTAAAACTAAATTACACTCTGCTTTAACTAATAGTTTAATGGAAGTGTTAGCAATTATTGCTTATAATGAGCCTTGTTCTAAAAGTTTAATTTTTAAAGTGCGCAACATTGATCCAAGTAGTAGTATTGATAAATTAATTAAATTAGGCTTGATTTATCAGTACAAACGAAGTGATACACCTGGAAAACCGTGGTTATATAAATTAACAAATAATTTTTTTGATGTATTTGGGATTAAATCAAGAAATCAATTGCCTAAAATTAATAATAACTTAATTCAAACATTAGATCAAGATTTGATTGAAAATAGTGAAATTGAAACAAATGAAAAATTTTTTGATATTAATCGAAAAACTAATTTTAATATTAACAATAATTAATTTTAACTTATAAATTATAATTAATATTATTGTAAAATTATAAGTTAATAAAAGTCAAGACGAAATAATATGAACATCATTGATAAAACTAAAGTTGAAATTGTATTAAATAAAGACGAAAATAAACCAATTAACTCAGAAGCTAAATTATCAGCAACCAATTCTGATTTAACAAATAAACCTGAAAAAAAAGGATTTTTTAGTCGTCTTAAAGAAAGGTTCAGTAAACTTTATAATGATCAAATTCCTGGACCCATTTCTGATGCTGATACAATTAAAACTAATAAAAAAGATTATGAAGATAATTCTAAATTACAAGAAATTCTCGATGATCGCAGTAGTTCACAACGTTTTAATAAAGAAATTGTTCAACGCAATAAAAAACGAGTTAATGATAGTTTAAAAGATACACAATCAACTAGTCAAAAAAATAATTCAAATGAAACTTATCAAATTGGTGGTCATGGTGTTCAAAGTGAAAATTTAGATGAAATTATTGATGAGTATGAAGAAGTTCAAAATCAGAATAAACAAACTTTAGATTCCAAAGAATTTTTTGAAAAAGATCCTGATGTAATTCCTTCATTAGAAGTGAAAAATGATAATGTTTCATCTATGGAAACTGATAATTTTGATATTGAACCAAATAGTTCAAGTGATAATTTATCTTCTGTTAGTGATCAAAATGCTGATCCAATTAGTTCTATTAGTTTTGAACCTGAAGATGATTATTCAGATCTTTTAGATAATTTAGAACCTGAAACAACTGAACCAGTTAAATTAAATCCAGATCAAAACTTAGTTAAACAATCTTTAAAACATGATTTGATCGATGATAATGTTGAAAAAATTCAAGAAACAGTTTTTGAACCAGAAACTAATGATGATTTTCTAACATCAGATCAGCTACTTTCTGATACAACTGTAATTGATCAAGAACCAACAATTGAAATCCAAAACGCTCTAGTAAGTTCAAATGAACCTAATAAATCTGATGATCATGTTTTAAAAAATCAAAAAGAAATTGATTTATCTCATAAAAAAGATGCTACTAATGAAGAGATGCAATTAAAAGCTGATTTATTAAAATTAGAACAAGAAATTAAAAAAATTAAACTAGAATTGCAAGCTGCAGAAAGTCAAACAAATTCTAAACCTAAAGAAAAAAAATTATTTGATGATTTAGAAAATATTACAGATTCATCTTTAAATCCTGATGATCAAAAAGGAAATTTAGATTTTATTCAAGATAGTGTTACTCAAAATTTATTAGATGGTGATCAATTGTTAGAAAATTTTGATGTTCAAAAATTAGAAGCACAAGAAAATCAAGAAATTGATCATAAAAATCGTCTTTATGATCAAGAAAATGATTTTAATTTAGTGCAAACTTTGAAATTAAATCAAAATAAAGGTCCAGTTGAACCTAAAGAACCTGCTATTAATTCAAATTTAAAAGCACATTCTAATTTAAAAACAGTTCAAAATACTAATACAAAATTATTAATTAAAATTAAAAAACGTTTAAATGTTACTTAATTAATTCGTTTTTAGAAAAAAATCTTGTGGATAAATTAGCCTTTATTATTGATGATAGTATTATTAGCAGTGAAAATCCACTGCCTGAACATCATTATTCCATTGCAATTACATTAACTGAAAATAATGCTGAATCAACTGAATATAATTATCATAATCCTATTAGTTTTGCAACAATGAAAACGAAAATTAGTAATAATGTGCAATTTAAAACTAATGCCATCATTCCTGGGGATGGTTATAAATTGTTGCAACAGTTAATCAAGAAATATGAAAAAATTGTCATTTGTGGTATTTCTTCAGAAATTTCTTCATCTTATCAATCGTGATTGCAAATATTAGAAAATTTTGATCAAAATAAAAATCAAATTTTACTACTAAAAAATCAAGTAATTGGTGAAACTTTATATGATTACACATTAGAAGCCTTAAAACAAGTTGAAATTAATGATGATTGAAATATCATTAAATCAGTTTTAAATCCAGTTTTAAATTTTAGTGGCATTTTATTAATTCAAGAATTAGATACACTTTATCGTGGTGGTCGAATTTCATTAATTAAATCAAAATTAACCAGTTTATTAAATTTTAAAATTTTAATTCAATATACTAATGGTAAAATTTCTTATTTTAATAAAGCTAAATCATGAGATAAAACATTTAAAAAAATTCATCAGTTTATTACAAATAATCTTTCAGTTAATTTATCTAAACCTAATAAATTACATATTTTAAGTAGTTTTTTAGATTTAGAAGAATTTAATAAAATTAAACAACAATTAATCGTTTATTTTCCAAATACAACTTTTAAAATTAGTGAAATGCCTAAACCAATTTTAGCTCATGTTGGTATAAATGCACTAGCAATTACTCAATAAAAATTTAAACTAATTTAGTAAATTAAAATCAACTTTTTTTAAAGTTAATTGCATTTAATATTTTTCATGAACTAATAAGATTTTTACAACAATACAAATCACAAATTCGCAATATTTTTTTAAAAAATTATTGCGATCTTTTTTTTTTTTTTTTTTTTTGTAAATAATTGAAATTATCTAATCTTAAACAATGATTTTTCTAATTTTAAACTAAAGCATAAATTATCATAACAATTTAAAGATCAATTGTATTTCGTGAAATCCAAATATAATTTAACAAATTAAAAAATTTTGAGATTAAAAAGGGCTCAATAGTTGAAATTATTGGTTCTTTAAAATCAAATAATTACATTTGTGATAAAAACTATAAAATATGATTATGAAATAGTTGTTAGTAAAATTTTAACGATTAATGATAAGTTTAACTAAAATATTATGAAAATTTCAACTCGTAAGCTATGAAAAAGACGATTTAGGTTTATTACTGATAGTTTTGTTTATAAAGTAGTTAAAGATTATATTTGATTTTTCCAATATTGCTTTCATGTTTTATTCTTTACAGCTTCTCTTAATATTCCAGTTTTTGAAGAAGATATAGACTATACCAACAGATATGTTAAACGTTATCGTTATCGTATGATAATTAGAAAATGAATTAAAATGAAATATTCACCAAAATTACTTTTTAAGTTAGTTTGAGCAATAAAACCAAAAACTTTAGATATTTGAAGACGTTATTTGTATTCTTCAGAACAGTTTATTAACGATTATGAGGACGATAATATTAAAAAAACAATCTATTATCAAATTTTTATGACTTTTAAAACCGAGTATCGTGTTTTAAAGTATTTAGAAAGTTTTGGCTGAGAAGTTAGTAAAGCTAGAAGTTTTTATGACCAGTTTCACCAAATCGACTTATTTGCCTTGAATAAAAACAATCAAGATTGTGTAATTCAAGTGAAAACTAAGTTATATCAGGATTTAAAAGTGGATAAAATGTTAAAATATGCTAAAAAACACAATTGTATCCCTTATTTAGCGATTGTTAGTGCTGATCAAATCATAATAGAAAAACTAGATTGTTAAAATAATTTGTTTACTTGAAATCAAAATTAATATCTATTATCTGCACGAATTTCAAAAAGAGTAATTGATGTGTATTTTGCTTGTTGACCTTTAGGATAAGTAATAATAAATTCTTTAACAAAATCTCTAATATGAAATGTTCATGCTACTTTACCATTTTTAAGTTCACTAGGACGAGGACTTAATGTTATTCTTTTACCATCTTTATCAATATAACTTGGTTTTAGATTGGCATTTTGATAATAATCTTTTTCATTTTTTGTAAAAACAGTTATGTAATCAACATATCGTGTTTTTTTAGAAATTAATTTATAAACAATATCTTTGTTTTGTCTATTAGCATATCAATAGTTACGTCCATTACCATCTAATGCTCATGAAGCATTATATGTATATGGAAATGAATAGCCTTCTGAACTAGCTTTAGCAGTTCAAAAATTTCGAAGATCATAACTAACAATTACATCTTGAACTTTATCAAGTATTGTTGTAAATCTTTCTTCTTTATTATTATATTGAGCATAATAATGAAGATATATTACATCTTTTCTATTTCTACTACCACTAACAAAGCGATCTAATCTTAAATTATGAGTTGCAAACATTTGTTGAATTTGAGAATCGTTCATAGTGATTCTAGCAATATAATCTGCTGGTAAACCATTTAATTTAGTAATTGCTGGATCAGTTTTAATAATATTATCTAGTTTTTTAGCATAGTTTTCTTTACTTAAAATACTAACTTCTTTTTTAGTCATTACTTCATTACTAAAATTATGATCATCAGCAACTACTAATCATGATTGATCTGGTTTTTGCACTTCTAATTTTTTTAAAATTAATGTTTGATCTTTAGTTTCATCTAATCCAGATTGGCTATTACTAATTGTATATAAAACACTATTATCATTTTGTACAGTTTGATTAAAAGTTTGATAAATTTTTTCAATTACATTTGAATTAGATAAGTTGTTTTTTTGTCAAAAAGTAATTCTGTATTTTAAATTATTTTGATTAACAAAATTTTGTTCAACTACAAAAGAAGCTTGAAATGTTGCTTCATTAAAATTATCAAATTTAACTAATTTAGCTTTTAGAGCAAAATTAAAAGGAAATGAAGTTTTATTTTTAGTAGTTGAATCTAAATCAATACCACTAGTGTTAATTTCTTGATTGTAATTTAATGAGATATTTTTAGAATCTAAAATTGAATTATCATTAATGTTTTGTTGTAAATCAATAATTTGATAATTAGTATTTAAATTCAAATCACTAATTACAAATTCTAAATTTTTACTTGTTTGATTATTAATAGTAATTTTTTTAATTGATGAATCATTTAAAGAATTAGTTTCAGTTTCATTATCATTAATATTTGTTTGATGATTGTTTTCTTTGTATAGCAAACTATAAGAAGTGTTTTTAGTTTCATCATGAGCAATTTTTTTCAAACTAACTTTAACTTTAGCACTACCAACATATTTTTCAACTATGATGTGATCTATTAAACTAAACTCAACTACTAATTGTTCTTTTTGTTTTTGTGAGAAAACTAGTTGATCATGATCATCATTTAAAACAGTGTTTTTAGTTTTTAATTGATTATTTTCACTATCTAATGAATCAATTTTAGTATCAGTAAAAACAATTTTTTCTAAAAAATAAGATTGATTCACATCTAAATTTTTTAAGTTAAATTGATATTGTGTTTGATTAATTGTAATTTTTTGTTCACCATGAACTACTAATTGTGACTGATCATTTTTTTGTTGTTGACTAATTGCAAGTGGTTCTTGATCAGTAGTAACATAATATAAGGTTGGATACTTATTTTCAATTTTTCTAAAAAAAGCATTAGTTTTAGCATTATTAGTAAAATCAAGTGTTAATTTAACATTTTTAATATTAGTTTTATCAAGAGTTGCATGAACCATCTCTGCTAAACTTGTAGTAGAATCAACTAAATTTGGAGTTGGATCTAGTGATGAGTTTGCAGGTTTTGGTTCATTAGAATCTGATTGAGTTGGTGAATCTATTTTAACTGGTGGTTCAGGTTTAGGTTTTTTAGATTTTGATTGTGTTGGTGGATTTAGTTTAGGTTGGGCTTGAGATTTAGTTTGATTGCTTTTATTATTAGCATTTTGATTTTTACTATCAACTACTGCTGTAGTAGATGGTGAATTTATGGTTGATGAATTTTCAGGTTCAATAACAAAACTTAAAAAAGGAGAACTTGGAGCTTTATTAATATTTTGGCCTTCTTTAACATATTGAACTTTATATTTTTTATTAATAATTAAATTTTTAATATTAAGATTATAAGTTTTTTGACCGTTTTTTAAATTAATTTCATTAGTCACTAATTGACCACCAGTTTCTGGAATAAAAGCTAATATTACTTTAGCATTATTTTTTATCAATGGTGAATTTTGATCAAAAACAGCTTCTAATTTTCTTTTATTTTGATCAAATGTAATTTTTTGAAGCAAATAATTATTATTAGTTGCTGATTTAATATTTAAAGTTAAAGGTAAAGCAATAGCAATTGATGATGTTGTTAATAGACAACTACTAAGACCAAGAAAGAATTTCAAACGAAATTTTTTACTACTAAATTTATTTTTAAAACTCATAATATTTTTTAAATCCTTTCTAAATTTTTTAATCAATTTAGATCATTAAATCAAGATTTTTCTTCATAAGACAATTAAAGATGATTGATTATTATCTAATTAAAAAATGAGATTTTTATTTGAAAAGTAGATCTATTATAAAAGATTAAATATTTTAATATTATTCTTAAATAAAATTAATATTTGGGATAAATTCTTATAAATTAATAATCAAAAAAATCATTTTAATTATTAATTGAATTATCAAAAATTAATTAATTTTTTAGATTTAAAATAAATATTTTTTAACTAAATTAACAAAATGATTTTTAAATTAACAATAAAAATATTTACTAAAAAAAATCAGTTTTAAAGTTATGATTTCAGTTTTAAATTTTGGATTGCATTTTTAACATTTTTTCAATAATTTAATGTTTTAATTTCATATGGACTATAAAGATCATAATGATAGAATATATGGTTTTTAATTTTAGTTGGTAAATATTGTTGTTCAATATAATGATAAGGATAATCGTGAGGATAAAGATATCCCTTAACTCCTAATTTAATTGCTGATTGATAATGATTATCATGTAAATGTTTAGGAATTAAAAAATTAGGATTAGATCTAATGAATAATAAAGCTTCAGATAAAGCTTTTGAACCTGAATTAGATTTAACACTTAAAGCCATATCAATAACAATTGGACCTAATAAATTAATACATTCTGGCATTCCAATTTTAATTGCATTATTAACAGCATTAATAACACGATTGCAAAGGTTCATATTAGCTAAACCGATATCTTCAAAAGCACAAACAATTAATCTTCGTGCAATCGTTTTTAAATCACCAATTTCTAATAGTTTTGCTAAATAATATATTGCAGCATTAGGATCACTACCACGAATTGATTTTTGCAAAGCTGATTTTAAGTTATGATATTCATTATTATCATCACTTGTAATACAATGACTTAGTCCTAAAATTATTTGTAAATTTTCATCATTAATTGTTTCAGGATACAATAAATTTAATTTGGAAATAGTATTTAACAAAAATCTAATATCACCATTAACATGACGTGATAAAACATTTTTTTGATTTGTAGTTAGATTTGTTAAACAATGCTTTTCTGCTATTAATTTATTAATAAAAATTAAAATCTCATCATCACTAATTGCTTGAAGTTCAATTAATTGTGCTCTAGATCTAATTGCAGGATTAATGACAAAAAAGGGATTTTCTGTAGTTGTTGCAAATAAAATAAATTCTTGTTTTTCTAAAGCTGATAAAAATAAATCTTGTTTGTCAACATGAAGCAAATGAATTTCTTCAACAATTAAGACACGTTGATTAATTGGTTGTAATTGTAATAATTGAATTTTATCTAATAATTGTTTTTTAGTTTCTAATGAACTTTGAAAAATAATCGGATTAATATTTAATTCATTACAAATCACTTTTGTTAAACTACTTTTACCAGTTCCTGGAGGACCAAAAAAAATTAAAGAAAATATTTTTTCTAATTGAACCATTTTAGTGATTAATTTATCAGATCCAATTAAATGGGTTTGACCAATAATATCGCTTAATTTTTTAGGTTGTAATAATTCAATTAAATTCGTTTTATTCAATTTAAATATGCTTTCACAATAAAATTTTTTATTCTTCTAAAATTGGAAAAAAGATTTTATTTTTTGGTGTATCTAAAATATAAATCATATTTAATTGAATAATTTCTTCAGGATAATAAGAACGTTTAGAAATAGCTAAATTTTCTTGTCCCATATCATCTTGACGATCAATTCATTGATGATCAATATTATTAATTTTTAAATTTTGAAAAATAATAAATTGAAATAAACCCCTTCAATTATGATCAGCTTTTTCAAAAAAAATTTCATAATGTTTTTTATGATTATAACCAATAGTAAAACCAATAATTTGGTTGGTTGTGATTTCTCTTACAACAATTCCTGACATTGTTGTTAGATCAATGTGGTTTAATAAATTTTTTAAAAAAATGTATTCATTTAAAGAAAATTCTTCATCGTTTTTAACAATAGATTTTCACGCAAAATCTAAAATATCATTTTGATCAGTTGTTAAATTAAATTTATTAACTGTTACTAAATTTTGATAATGGTTTAAAAAATAATTTAAATGATTACGTTTTTTTTGCATTTTTTTACCTGAAAAAGTTTTCAGTTTTTCTAAGTGATATAAATAATTAGCATTTCATTTATAGACTACTTCATAATCTAAATTTTCTTTTAATAATTGTAATTGTTCTTCATTAACACCTTCAATTGCAGTAGCAAATTTAATTGGATACATTTTTTTTAATTTATAAAAATTACAATATACTGCATCAAAAACACTAATTTTACTAGGATCAAAAATTGGCATTAAAATGAAATGATCACCATATTCTAAAATTTGTGTTACTCGTTTTTGAATGGCATCAATATCATTGGAAATAAAACGATTGAATTTTAAATCAAAAAAAATTATTTTAAAATCATCATAGGAAACAATTTCAAAACGAATTTTAATACCATAATATGATAAACCTAACAAAGTTAAAGCAGAAAATTTACAATTATGATTAATTTGATCCATTTCGTTTTGCAATTTTTTATAAGTCGCTCAATTTAAACGTTCCATAAACACTAAAATGATAAGTTACCGAATGGGTTTTGTCCTTTTTTCAAATTTTTTACTAATGTATCCAATTGTTTTTTAGACTCATCTCATTTTTTTAATAACTTATTCAAATCATCAGGCAGACAACCTGAACCTTTGATAACGCGAATTTTACGACTAGCATCTTTTTTAAATAATTTAGGATTACGTCGTTCTTTTAATGTCATAGATGACATAATAATTTCTCATCGTTTCATTTTTAGTTCAATATCATTAATACGATTTTCAGATAAATTAATTTTATTATTAGGCATCATTGCTAAAATCGAATTTAATGAACCAATTTTTTTAATTTCACGCATTTGTTGCATCAAATCTTCTAAATCAAATTGACCATTTAACATTCGAAACAAACTTTTTTTAGCGCGATTAGCATCCGTATTTTCTTGAGCTTTTTCAGATAAAGTAACTAAATCACCCATTCCCATAATTCGATCAGCAATTCGATCAGGATGAAAAATATCTAATTGTTGGAATTTTTCACCTGTACCTAAAAATTTAATTGGAATATTTAAAGTTGCAACAATTGATAAAGCTGCACCCATTCTAGCATCAGAATCAGCTTTAGTAATAACTACTCCTGTTAAATTTAGTTTTTTATGAAACTCTTTAGCAGTTTCTAAAATATCTTGACCAGCCATAGCATCAACAACAAACAAAATTTCTTGAGGTTCAATAATTCTTTTTAAATTAGTTAATTCTTGCATTAATGCTTCATTAGTTTGCAATCTTCCTGCAGTATCAAAAATAAAAGCATCAAATTTTTTATGATCTTTTTCAGTTAAAATTTCTTTAGCAGTTTGCACAGGATTTTGAAAACCTTTTTCAAAAAAAGCAACATCAACTTCTTTAGAAACAGTTCTTAATTGTTGAATAGCAGCTGGTCGATAAATATCTAAACCAATATTAGCAACATTTTTTTGGTGTTTGTTTTTTAAAAAATAAGCAATTTTTCCTGTTGTGGTAGTTTTTCCTGATCCGTTTAAACCAACCATCATAATTTTTAAAGGACGTTTTTCAATTTTTAGTGGATTAGTATTTCGTCCTAAAATTTCAATTAATTTCTGACGAATAATTGATAATAAAACTTCATCTAATTTAACATTAGTTTGTAATTGTTTTTGTGATAAGACTTCAGATTTTACACTATCTAAAAATTGTCGAATTATTTTTAAATTAACATCAGCGTCTAAAAAAGAAATACGAATTTCTCTTAAAATAGGCGCTAAATCATTTTCAGTAATTTCATTTTTTAATAATTTATTTTTTAAATGACGACTAACAATTGATTGAATTGCTGTTTTAAAAATCATATTTTTCCTAATAAAATTTAACTAAGGCAAAATTTTTCTTGCCTTTTTGTAATAAAACATAACCATTAATGGCATGATTTTTTGAAATAATAAAATTAGTATCATTAATTACTTGATTATTAATTTTAATACCAGAAGATTGAATTAATTTACGTGATTGCCCTAATGAAGCAACTAATTTAGTTGCTACTAACAAATGAATTAATTGTGTTGCTTGATTAATTTTAACTGTGATTAAATTGTTTTCTAAAATAACAAATTCATCAGTTGTAATTTTTAATTCTTTATTATCAAATAATAATTTTGCCATAATTTCACATTGTTTTAATTCATTTTGATCAAACAAATCCAAAATTATAGCTTTAGCTAATTGTCTTTGTGCTAAACGTAATTTCAAATTTTCTTCATGTTTTAAAATAATATCATTAATTTCATTTATTGATAAAAAAGTTAGAGTTAGTAAATATTTTTTAACATCTTGATCTGCAGTTTGTAATAAAAATTGATAAATTTCATTCGGACTAGTTAAACTTTGATCAAGAAATAAGGCATTATTTTCTGATTTACCAAATTTATTACCTTGATAATCTGTTAATAAATTAAAAGTAATACCAACGATATTATTTTGTTTAGTCACTAATTTGCGAATAATTTCAATTCCAGTTGTAATATTACCTCATTGATCTGATCCACCTGCTTGAATACCAACATCATATTTTTGATTCAAACAGTAAAAATCTCATCCTTGTAATAATGGATAAGTAAATTCTGTATATGATAATCCTGTTTTTAATCGTTCAGATAATGCTTCTTTTTCTAGTAGATAATTAACATTAATTAATTTACCAACATTACGTAAAAAATCAATTAAATACATTTGTTGATAAAATTCTAAGTTATCAACTATTAAATCACAATTAGTATATTTTTTTAATTGTAACTTAATTTTAGCACCATTATTACTAACTTCATCTAATGTTAATAATTTACGTTCACTTTTTTTAAATGATGGATCACCAATTAATCCAGTAGCTCCACCTAAAACAGCAACTGTTTTGAATCCAAAATTTTTAAAATGCTTTAAAATACACATTCCAACATAATTGCCTAAATGCAAAGATTTTGCTGTTGGATCAAATCCAATATAAATTTTTTTATCATTAATTAAAGCATTAAATAATTTATCATAATTGGTACAATCAGCAATTAAATTTCTAATTTTTAATTCTTCAATTAGTAATTTGGCTTGAGTTTCTAATAAATTCATGTTTATAGATTTTAGTGATAATTAAAACTGTTATTGCAACAATTTTTGACTTTTTTACTTAAATTTTTCAATATCATAATTTTCCACAATGTTATCAACTTCTGCACGAAATTTAGTTGGTTTAATAATTTTATTATTTTTAAATTTCTTAATTTCTTTAGTTTTACTAATGCCTAAAAAATTTTTTAAAGCAATAAATAAAATTAAAATTAGCAAAATTATTATTGAAAATAATGCTAAATAATAAAAAGGAGCATAATTGTAAATAAAAATATTTTGAGTTTGACTATTTCCTTGTTGAGTTATAGTTGTAGTTGTAAAAGTTCAAAATAAATTTGATCTAAAATCTAATTGATATTGTCTAAACACTGGAGCTGATAAAATAGCTAGAAATATAATCCATAAAAACAAAAAATAATAAGGAGGAAAAAAACTAGAAATTTTACTCATCATCTTTTTAAATCAAGTTCATTTTGATTGATTAATCATTTTTAAATTTTGATCAATTGATTTTGTATTTAAAAAATTAATCATTCACAAAAAGAAAAATCTAATTAAAACAAAACTTAAAAACGTGAAAACAAACTGAATAATTAAAGGATTTAATTGTCATAGTTTAATAGTTGAACCAATATTAAAACTTACAATAAATGTTCTTTGTATTGCTCGATTCGCACCATCTCAAATTCGATTAGCAAATGTACCATCAAAACTAATACTTTTTGGTACTTCAAAAATAAAAACAACTAAAATTAGTGAAAAAATAATAATAACAATAAAACTAATTAATCGAAATAAATCATAAAATCTTTGAAAATATGAAATAAATTTATTGTTATTAAATTGGTTTTTTTTAATAAAAGTTGATAAATTATTATAATTTTGTTTTAAATAATAAAATAATTTAGTTTCGTTAAATTTTTTCAAAATAATGATTCACTTTCACTTGTTAATTAATTATTTAATTATTTATAAACTAATTAATTTTACTATGAAATTAATTTTTTATCTTTGCTTTTTTTCTTAAAAATGTAAGTTTTATAAATTAATGATGCTGATTGCTTAGATGTTGCTAATAATTTACAAGCACTTTTAAGATTAATATTGGATTTTAGTAATTGATCAACTTTAATTACAATTTCCTGATCAGATAAACAAACATCTAAGATGTCTTGCTTAGGAATAATTATCACAAATTCACCTTTTAATTCAATTTGAGAAATTAAATTAGAAATTTTATCATAATAAAAAGTTTCATGAATTTTTGATAATTCACGACCAACACCAATCACAATATCTCCAAAAACATCTAATAAAATATTTAATCCGGTTATTAAATAATTTAATGGTTCATAATAAACTATTGTACTAATGTTTAAAATTGGTTTTAGTTGATTCAATTCAATTTTGCGTTGAATTTTTTTCTTTGTAAGAAAATTAGCAAAGAAAAATTTACGACTATCAATTCCACTAGCTACTAAAGCATGAATTAATGCACAAGGTCCATTAACAATTTGAATTGGAGCATTAAGTTTTCTTAAAGTTTTAATTAAATCAAAACCAGGATCACTAATAACAGGATATCCAGCATCTGAAACTAAAACACATTCTTGTTTTTCTAATAATTGTAAAATTTTTTGAGTTTTTTCTGTTTCATTAATCTTATTAAAACTAATTAATTTTTGATTAAAGTTTAAATTGAGTAAATTTAGTAATTTTTGAGTTACTCTTGTATCCTCACAAATAATTAATTTAATTTTGCTTAAAATTTTTTTAGCTAAATCACTAATTTCTTCTAAATTACCAATTGGTGTTGCAACTACATAGAGTTTGTGATATTTATTCATAGTTAATTGCTTGTTTAATTTCTGCTAAACTTAAACTAAGTAATTGTAAATTTTTAAATAAATTTTTATGATTAAAATAAGGAATTTGAAAATAATCACACACTTTTTGACGTTTTAATTTAGTTGTTAAATTTAAATCTAAATATTGATTTCAACTAATTTCTTGACTATTATTTTTACTCATTTTTTGATTTGCTAAAAAATCAATAATTTTTGTTTTGAGTTTAATAATATCAACTTCAGCAATTCCAGTTTTAGTTTTTTCTGGATTTAAATCTTTTTTTGAAAAATGACAAACTTGACAATCTGGGATTTGTTCTAAAATTCTTTTTTGAATTTTTTGACCTTGATAATCAGGATCTAATAATAAAATAACATCTCTTTTTGCTTTAACTTTTTTAATTAAATTTAAAGTTCGTCATGTTAATGCTGATCCATTAGTTTCAATTGTAGCAACATCAAAAAAAGTTTTTAATAAATTAGTATCAGTTTTGCCTTCAACAACAAAAACACAATCTAATTTGATTTTAAGCTTCATTACTAATTAAAATTATTTACTAAATTTTTTTACGATATTCATCATAAACACTACTAATTGAACCATGATCATTAATATAAATTTCAATTAGTTTTTTATAAAACTTTGATAAATCAACAATTTTTAGTTTGGGAATTGTTAAATTATAGACATTATTAATCGTATTAGTAACATAAATTCGATCAATGATATTCTGTTCACATGCATCACAAAAATTATCGCCATTTTGATAACTAAATAAACCATGAGTAGCTAAAACCATGATTTTTTTAGCGCCCTTACTTTTTAGTGTTTTTGAAGCATTAATAATTGTTTGACCAGTATCAATAATATCATCAACCAAAACACAATCTTTATCAATAACATCACCTAAAACATTTTCTACTTGAACAGTATTAGGGCTTGGACGTCTTTTATCAATAATTACTAATGGAACTTTTAGAATGTTAGAAATTTCTCTAGCTCTTTTAATTCCTCCATAATCTGGAGAAACAATACATAAATTTTTTAAATCACAATCTTGTTTTAAAACTTCAACTAATAAATAAGTTGCTTGTAAAGTATCAACTGGAATATCAAAAAAACCTTGAATTTGATTAGAATGAATGTCCATTAATAAAACACGATCAACACCTGCTACTGTTAGTAAATTAGCAACTAATTTGGCAGTAATTGGCTCTCTGCCACTAGATTTACGATCTTGACGAGCATAGCCATAATAAGGAATAATTACATCTATTTCTCTTACTGATGCTCTTTTTAGAGCATCAATAGTAATTAATAATGTCATTAAATTATCATTAACAGGATGATAAGTTGATTGTAATAAAATCACTTTTTTATTGCGAACAGAAATTAGGGGGCGACAATAAATTTCACCATCTGCAAAACGACGGATTTCAATTGGAGCTGGTTCAACATTAAATTGTTCACATATTAATTTAGTTAATTTTTCACATCCTTGTAATCCAAAGATTAAAAAATTATTGTTGTTATTCATTTATAACGTTTTATTTTTTCTTATTTATAAAAATCAGTTGATAATTATAACATATTATAAAAGAGATGTTTTTTTTAGTATTGGCTTTATTTTTAATTAAATAAAAATTTTAAAATTGAATGATTTAATTTGTATTTTTGATAAAAAAAGATTAGAATATTTATTGGAGTCTTTTTATAAAAAATATCAAAGTTAATTAACTAAAAATAATTATTAATTAAGATTGATCTAACATATTACAACAAAATAAAAAATTAATCTAATTAAAAAATAAAAATTTAATATTTTTATAAAATAATTAACCAAATTAAAATATTTTTAATTAAAATTAAGTTCCATTAAAATTAAAAGACTCGATTTATTATTGATTAAAAATTAAAATTATTAATCAATTTACAAATTAATTGATTTTTCATTAAATTTAATGAATATATTAAAAATTTAAATATAAAAATAAAAAATAGAAATTAAAAGAAAAAAATAATTATGAAACAAACTAAAATTGCTTTTCTTGGATGTGGCGCAGTTGGAATGTCGTCATTATATGCAGCCTTACAACAAAATTTAGCTAGTGAATATGGATTATTAGATGTTTTTGCTGATCCTAGAGATGGTAATGTCTTAGATTTTCAAGACGCTTGTTCATTTCTTCGTGAAGGTAGTAATGTTAAAGCATATGATTATCATGATCTAAAAGATGTTGACATTATTGTTATTTCAGCAGGTTTACCACAAAAACCAGAACAAACTAGATTAGAATTAATTGAAGATAATCGTAAAATTATTGAAGAAATTGGTCGAAAAATTAAATCAAGTGGTTTTACAGGTATTACCATTATGGTTTCTAATCCAGTAGATTTAATGACTTATCATTACATTAAAGCAACAGGTTTTGATCACAATCGAGTAATTGGATCAGGAACAGTTCTTGACTCTTCACGTTTAAGATATTTTATTGGAAGTGATTTAAATATTTCTCCAATTGATATTCAAGGTTATGTGATTGGTGAACATGGTGATTCTTCATTAGTTGCTTTTAGTGCCATTTCAATTAATGGAATTCCACTAAGACACTTTAAATCTAAATATAATGATAGTAATTATGAAACTGATTTAGAAACTCCAATTCGTAGAAAAGCTTATGAAATTATTAAACGTAAGCGGGCTACTTTTTATGGTATTGGTGGTGGTGTTGCTAAACTTATTAGAGCGATTGTTTATGATAGTAAACAAATTATTGCTTGTGGTCCACTTTTACATGGTGAATATGGTTATCAAGACATTGTTTTTGGAACTCCATGTGTAATTGGTGCTAATGGAATTGAAAAAATTCTTGAATTACCTTTAAATGAAAAAGAAAAAGCTAAATTAAAAAATTCAGTTGAAGTTTTAAAAAGTTACTTGATGAAATAATCTTTTTCTTTCAAATAACTAATTTTTAAATAAAAATAACTGCAATTAATTTTGTGGTTATTTTTTTTTTTTTTTTGCAATTATTATTTAAGAATAGATCTAATAAAATATATTAAAAACTAATCAATTAATTTAATTTTAATCAAACATTATGATCAATAAATATCACAACCACCAACAATTAATCGATGATCTAAAAAATGAGTTTTATCAAAAAGTACATGAATTAAAATTTGATAAAACCGAAATGAAAAAAATTAATAAGGCAATTCAATTTGCTGAAAATGCTCATTTTGGTCAAAATCGAAAAAGTGGCGAACCTTATTTGGCTCATTTAATTATTACTGCAACAAAATTATGTGCATGAAAAATGGATTATGAAACGATTTGTGCGGGTTTATTGCATGATGTAATTGAAGATACTGAAGTTACTTATAATGATTTATTATTAGAATTTGGTTTTGACATTGCTGATATTGTTCAAACTGTTTCTAAAGTAACTCAATATTCCAAACGAAAACGTGATGGTGTGATTAGTAACAATCAAAGTAATGTTTATATTGTCCAAGTATTTCTATCGCTATCAAAAGATTTAAGAGCGATTGTTGTTAAACTTGCTGATCGGACTCATAACATGGAAACAATTAATTTTTTAAGTTATGAAAAACAGCAATCAATTGCTAGAGAAACATTAGATATTTATGCCAGTATTGCTGGAAGAATGGGAATGTATAACATTAAAACCCAATTAGAAGACATGGCATTTAAAATTATTGATCCCCATTCATACTCACTGATTTATAAATATTTACGAAAACTAGAATCAAACTCACAAAATCAATGAGATCGAATTCGTTCTCAAATTAAAAATATGTTAGATGTTGAAGCAATTGAACATAAAATTGAACATCGAATTAAAGGAATTTATTCAATTTATCGTAAAACTGAAAAAGGATATTTAATTGAAAATATTCATGATATTTTTGCAATGAGAATTATTGTTAAAGATCCTTTACAATGTTATTTAGTTTTAGGATTAATTCATTTAAATTTTATTTATATTGTTAATGCTTTTAAAGATTTTATTTCTTCACCAAAATGAAATTTATATCGATCAATTCATACAACAATTATTGTCAATCGTTTTTTAATGGAATTTCAAATTCGTACTGAAGAAATGCATGAAATTTCCCAAATGGGTTTAGCAGCCCATTGAAAATATAAAGAAGGTCGTGATTATTTACCATTATCTAAAAAAATGATTGATGAATTTTTACAAGGTCGTGAAGCTTCTGTAGAAGTAATTAAAGAAATTTCTAAAAACGAATTATTTGATGTTTTTATTTCTAATGATAATCAATTTTATGTATCAACAAGTAAAACAACAATTTTAGATTTAGCTTTCAGATATAACTTAGAAAAATTTCCTTATTTAGCAAATGCTTTTTTAAATGGTGAAATGGTATCTTTTGATTCACGTGTGCATAAAGGTGATGTAGTTCATTTTAATTATACTAATATCACAAAAATGGAAGAATCATGAATTCGCTCTACACAAAACATTCACTTAATTAATCATATTGAAAATTTTGTGAAAAAACGCAATATTAAAATTCAAAGTAATATTGACAAATTTTGATCTAATGTGCAAAAATATTTAAAAATTCCTGAAATTAATGAAAACAACTATAAGAGAAGACTAAGTTATTTAGGTTATAAAAACATTAATGATTTTTTAGAAGAAATTTCTAAATCAGAATTAGATTCAGAGATAATTTACAATTTATTTTCTAATAATAAAGAAGTATGACAAAAATCTTTTGGAATCATTAAGAAATTTTTTGCTCAAAAAATATTTTTAAATACTTATTTTGAACCACCAATTGGAATTTTTCCTGACAAAATTGTAATTACTGATTGTTGTTCTAAATTTCCTTATTTGCACTTAATTGGTGTTTTAAAAAATAATATTTTAAAAGTTCATCGTTATGATTGTCCTAAGGCAAATTCTAATCAAGGTAAACGCGTTGTTATTAATTGGGATAAAAAATTATTATCATCAGATCCAAGACAATTTAAAGTTAAAATGAAAATTTTTGGTAAATTGACTCAAACAATTACTAATCAAATTTTACATACTATGTTACAACATAAAGTTTTAATTCTAAAAGTTGATGTTGAACCAAGTTTAAATGATCTTGATTTTAAAGCCAATGTAATTATTAGAATTAATGATCATAATCAATTGAGTCGTTTAATTAATAATTTGAAAATTAAAGGTTTTGTTAAAGACGTAGAAATTATTTAGTTGAAATTAAATTATTAAATAAAAAAACAATAAATGAAAAACTCACTTATTGTTTTTTTGTTTTTATTAAATATTAATAACATGGCAGGCGTGATAGGAATCGAACCCACAACACATAGTTTTGGAGACTATTGTTCTACCATTGAACTACACGCCTATATGTATCATATAATAACCATATTATAAATAAAAATATTTAGAATTGATTTTAATATTAAAATTTTCAAAATTAAAATTTACTAAAATTAAAACCCAAATCATTTTCAAATAAATTTTTATTTCTTGATACTAAATTAATTCCTTTAGTACTTAAAGTTCTTCCTTTACTTGATTTAAATAAATATTGAGCTTTTATCAAATAAGATTCAATTTTTTCTAATATTGTTTTTTCATCTAAATTAATCGCTTGAGATATTGACTTTAATCCCGCCGTTCTTGCTGGAGCATCATACAAATATTTTAAATACTTTAAATCAACTACAGTTAAACCATTAATTAAATAACCTGATTCTCTAACAATTCTAACAATATCAATATTATCTGTAGTAACAATATGATTATTAATTTGATTGATAATTTTATTAGCAATTCTAGGAATACCACGAGAATTTTGAATAATAATATCAATATCAGACTCTTCTAATTTGAAATTATATTCTTTTACACTTTGTTTAACAATTAGTTTTAATTCATCATAATTGTAAGTATCAATAAAAAAAGTGTAATTAAAACGATCTTCTAATGCTTTAGTTAATTCTCCTAAATGAGTTGTTGCACCAATAATTGTTATTTTTGGTAATTTCATTCTAATAACTTTAGTATTATAAGTTTTACCGATCACAATATCTAAAACATTATCTTCTAAAACTGTATAAAGAATTTCAGCAATATTACGATTTAAACTATGAATTTCATCAATAAATAAAATTTCTTTTTCTTTAATACCACTTAAAATCGAAACTAAATCAGAAACATTTTTTAAATTAATTGATTGAATAATTTTAATTTTTGTTTTTAATTCATTAGCAATTACTAATGCTAAAGTTGTTTTTCCAACTCCAGCTGGCCCATAAAACAAACAATGATCAAGTGATTTATTTAATTTTTTACAAGCTTCAATTGCCACTTTAATTGATTTAATAAGATTAGGTTTGCCAATAAATTGATTTAATTTTTTAGGCCTTAATTTTGTATCCATTGCAATTGAAAACTTAAATGATTAATTAGTTTCTATAGATTGATTTAATTCATTTTGGCAAATATTTTGGTTACTAATGATTTTAATGCATTCAGCAACAGCAGTACTAATATCAATGTTTGGCTCTTTATTATTAGATTCAAATTTGTTAATTGCTTCTAAAATATCTTCTTTGTTATAACCTAAAACACTTAAAGCTTCATTTAAATCACCAATTGAATATTTTTCATCTAAAGAATTGAAATTACTATTGTCAGTTTTTTTATCATTTGGATCATTAGTTAAATAAGTATTGAATAAGGCTGAACAAATATTTTTTGCTAAATTAGTATTTAATCCAGGCAAACGAGCTAATTCTTTTTCATCATTACGCTTAATTAAATTAATAATATTTCTAGCACCATTTTTTAAAATATTAATTGCTGTTTTAGGCCCAATTCCTTGGACGTTTTGCAACATATTAAATAAAATTTTTGATTCTAAATCCTTAAACCCATAATATTCTTTACTAATGAAATTTTTATTATTCATTCTTAAAATTTCACTAATATAAATTCTTTTAGTTGCGTTTAATTCAAAATCATTAGGATTAGTAATATTTATATGATAACCCACTCAGTTAGATTCTAAAATTAAAAACTTAGAATTAACATAACAAATTTTTCCAACAATATAATTAATCATAAATTATTTCTCCATGAATAGTAGTGTATATATTAAATAGCAAGTAAATTAAATTTACTAGTTATTTTGATTCATTATATATATTATGAAAAATTTGAAAAAAAGCAGAATTTTTAATTGATAATTTTTTTAAAATTTAGTTTTAACTAAATTTTTAGAAATTTTGATTGAATCTTCTCTAATCGTTTTAATCTGTTGAAAAAGTTTCTTTTTGGAAATATTAGTTTTAGTAATCGATTGATAATTTGCTTCTGGATCTAAATTAGAAGATTTAATTAGTTGTGATATTTTTTCTGACATGCATCAGTATTCATGAAATAATAAATTAAATTTGAAATTGAAAAAATTAGTTAAAAAATCAACTTCAAAATTTTTTTTTGCAATACTATTTTGAATCTTTTCAAAATCATTAGTTTGATAATTTAATGATTTTAAAATTGTCATTTGTTCATGATTATTTTTAAATTCTTGTTGAATAAATTTATCAGTTAAAAAAGAATTTCACATTACTTGATTATCAATATTGACAAATGATTCTTCTTTAATTAAATAAAAAAGGGTAAAAAAAATTTTGCGATAATTTTCAGCTTCAGAACTTTGAAAAAAAATTCCTTCAAATTTACAATCTAAATTATTTTTGAAAATAATTTTTAAACTTAATTTTTTTTGATTTAAAAAATATAAAAAAATTTTTCTACCATATTTTATGATATTTTCATAATAAATAGAATTGTTTTTAATTGGTGTTTTTTCAATTTGTAATTCTTCTTTTGAAGATCAATTAGGATCATAACTATTAACAAATTGATTGTTGATAACTAATTTTTTAATTTGGTTATCTAAATAATTAAAATCATTAAAATTCTCATTATTATAATTTGACAATTTTTGATTTAATGCACTTTTTTTTACATAGGACTCTTCACAATAAAGTGCGTCTAAATATTGTTCTTTTTTGTTGTTTCAATATTTGTTTAATCTTTTATCATTAAAATGATCAAAAATTAAAAAAATGTTTTCAATTGATTCTTTTGCATATTCAATCGAAACTAAATTTTTAAAATTAATTTGATTGTTATTAATTTTAAAAAAATAATTTAGTGCAAAAAGACAAATTTTTTTAGCTTCATCAATGTTTAATCATTCACGTTTTTTACAATCTTTAATGAATCAATCAAAATAATTAATTGGTGTTTTTAATAAAGTTAAATTTTTTTGATCATTTTCTAAAATAATTTCATCAATATCTTTTAATTTTTTATTAGTTGGATTAATTAATTGCGAATAATCAATTATTTTTACTTCATAACCCTTTTCTAATAAAATGTTAGCTACTTTTTCACTAAAATTTTTACCAGCAAGATCATTATCAAAACCAAGAATAACTTTTTTGAATTTTTGGTTTTTAAAATATTTTTCAATTAAATTAATTTGAAAATCTGATAAATTAGTTCCCATTGTTGCTACAACATTAAAAATGTTGATTTTAGTTAAAGCAATAACATCCATATAACCTTCTACTAAATAAATTTCATCATATTTTTGATTATTTTGATACAAATGATTTAAGTTATATAAAACTTGATTTTTCTTAAAAACATCTGATTCACGACTATTTAAATATTTAGCAACATTTTCATGATCTTGAAAAATTCTTCCTGCAAAACCAATAATTTCATCATCTTGATTGATAATTGGAAAAACAATTCTTTCACTAAAAAAATCAGTAATATGATTATTAACAACATTAATTAAACCAGCAGTTTTAAGATCTTGAATCGTAAATTCACTATTATTAATTGTTTTATTTTTATTAATTAATTGTTCAACAACTGATAAGTTATTTTCAATTTTAGGAGCATAACCGATTTTAAATTTTTTAATTAAATTTAGATCAATTTGTCTAACTGATTTTAAGTAATTTAAAACATTTTTATCAGTTGCTAAAAATTCAATATATTGATCAGCAATAAATTGATTTAATTGATAGATTTTTTCAAATGGTTTAGATTGATTTTTTTGATAAATTAAATGAGCATATTCTTCTTGATTAATTCCAGACATTTGAAGTGCTTGAATTAATGCTTCATGATATTTTAAATTTAAATGTTTTATTAAAAAATTAATTCCATCACCACTAACAGAACAAGAAAAACATTTAAAAATATTTTTAGTTACTGATACATGTAAGGAAGGATTTTGATCAGAATGAAACGGACACAAACCAACATAATTATTGCCCTGTTTTTTTAAATTAATATATTTTCCAATAACATCTAAAATTTTTACTTTTTTAATTAAATCTTTATTGAAATTCATATTTTTATCCTGTTACTATCATTTATCATTAAAATGGATTTAATTGTTTCATTAAAAATTTTTTAAAATCAAAATAAGAAATTCGATCTTGTTTCATACTATCACGATAACGAATTGTCATTGAGCAATTATTTAAATCAATTTTGTTAATATCATCTCTTGTTTCATCATACGTATTAAAATCAATTGTAAGACAAAAAGGAGTACCAATAGCATCATTTCTACGATATCTTTTACCAATACTGCCTTTTAAATCATATGTAATTGAAAAACCGTGATTGATTAAATCATATCAAATTAATTTAGCTAATTGCTCTTGTTTTTTAGTTAAAGGTAAAACAGCAACTGAATATGGTGCTAAATAAACAGGTAATTTTAATAAAATTCTTGAATCTGTATCACTAATTTGTTCTAATTGATAAAAATTAGTGATCACAGCTAATAACAAACGATTTAATCCTACTGATGGTTCAATCACATAGGGAATAAATCTAATTTTATTTTGATCATCAAAATATGATAAATCTTGATTAGCCATAGTTTGATGATTTTTTAAATCAAAATCAGTACGATTAGCTAAGCCTCACAATTCAGCTTGACCATGAGCAAATTGATATTCAATATCAATTGTGCGATTACTATAATGTGCTAAATTATCTGGATCAATTTCATTAATAAAAATTTTATTTTCATCTAGTTTTAATAAATTAAAAAGAAAATTTTTAATTTTAGTTAATTGCTTTTCAAAAATAATATTAGCATCTTCTGGTTTACAAAATCATTCAAGTTCCATTTGTTCAAATTCTCTTGTACGAAAAATACTATTACCAATCGTAATTTCATTACGAAAGGCTTTACCAACTTGAGCGATCGCAAACGGTAATTTTGCTCGAGTAATTCTTTGAATCGTTTTATAATTGATAAAAATATTTTGAGCAGTTTCTGGTCTTAAAAAAAATCCATCATCATTTGATTCATGATCAAATTTTGCTAATGTTTTATACATTAAATTAAATTTACGTACTTTTGTAAAATTTTTTTTATTGCAATTAAGACATTGAATTTTAGGATCATTATTAATAATTTGATTAATTTCTAAAGGAGTTTTATTTTCAATATTGTGATAATTAAAATTATTTAAAAAATGATCAACCCGAAAACGATTTTTACATTCTTTACAATCAATAAGTAAATCATTAAAATTTTCTAAATGTTTCGATGCTTTTCATACATCATTTTTAACAATAATCGATGAATCCATTGGATAAACATTTGGATCACGTTTAATAAAAAAATCTCATCACAAATCACGAATGTTATTTTTTAACATTGTTCCTAATGGCCCATAATCTCAAGCATTTTCTAAACCACCATAAATTTCACTATTTAAAATAATAAAACCATAGTTTTTTAAATAATCAATAATTGATTTATTAAGATTCTGATTCATTTTATATTAGATTCTAATTCCTGTTAATTTTTGATAAACTTTTTTCATGAATGAACAAACTAATGAATTTGCTATTTGATGATTATTCGCTTTTTCTAAATCATTTTGATTTAAAAATAAAAATAATAAAAGAGCGTCATTACTTCATTTTGGTGTATTTGTTTTTTTTGAACATAAATTACATAATAAGCCATAATTATCTAATGAAATTGAAGTGATTTTTTGCTTTGTCTGACATAAATTACAATGACGATAATTTAATTGAAAACCAAAAATAATTTGTGATTTAACTAAAATGTAATTAATGATTAAATCATCGTCATATTTTTTTAATTTAATTATTTCAATAAATTTTTGATAAATTTCAAATAAATTAATATTTGGATTTTGATGATTAATTTTTTCAAATAAATTATTTAAAAAAATGACCGATTTATTATTAATCAAATCTTGATCTAAATTTTCTAATAAATAAACTTTTTTAAGTTTTGATAATTTATTTTCCATTCTAGCTTCAAAAAAATGAATTTCAATTAAGTGCCCAAAAAATAAATTGCGTGAGTTTTTACTATTGATTTTTCTTACTCCTAATGCTAGACAACTAAAAATTTTTTCATGACTAATTAATTTAATAATTTTATCAATATCTTGATATTCACGTTCAGATAATAAATAACCATTAACAATTTTTTCTGACATACTAAATATATTTATTAATAAAATTTTTATTATTTCTTCAATCTTTAGATACTTTAACAATTAAATTTAAAAAAATTTTAGCATCATATATTTTGCTTAATTTTTCTCTTGATTGAATTCCAATTGCTTTAATTTTATTAGCATTTTTTCCTATGATAATTCTTTTTTTGGCTTCAGCTTCACATATAATATGCGCTTCAATTGAAAATAAGTTAGTATTAGATTGATATTTAGTATCTTCAATATGAACATGAATCCCATAAGGTATTTCTTGATGTAATAAATTTAATGTTACACCTCTAATTGTTTCAGAAATAAGAAAATTATCATTATCTTGATTTTCAAAATCAATTTGCTTTTGATGCGATAAACCAAAATCAATTAATTCTAAAAATTTTTTTATAAAATTAGGATCATTAATTCCTGTTACAAAGTGATTATTAATATTTAAATACTGACTAATTTCTTTTAATTTATTTTCCTTTTTTGCTTGAATTTCTTCTGGTTTTAATAAATCAGACTTTGTAAAAATAACTACTAATTTATTTGATGCTCTTTTATTTAATTCATTCATAAAAAATATTGCTTCTTGATCGATCTTATGAGTTAAATCACAAATATAAGAAACAACATCAACATCTTTGAAATTTTTATATATTTGCTGATTCATAAAGATATCTAACTGATTTTTAGTAAAATGAAATCCTGGTGTATCAACAATTAAAATATGATAAGAATCATCTTGATAAAGAAATTTAATATCTTTTCTAGTAGTTTGTGGCTTTTTATTTGTTAGAGCAAATTCATATTGTGATATTTTATTAATAATAGTTGATTTGCCAGCATTAGCAATACCACATAATAAAACTTTGCCTTGTAATTTTTTCTCCATAAATTGATTAACTTTTATTAAACTTTAAGCAATAACATTAATAAATAAAATTAAATAAATAATTAAACCAGAAATGATAATAACTAAACTAGCAGCTGAAGATATATTTTTAATTTTTTTAGCATTAATCCCATATTTAAAATTAATTAAATCAACAATATTTTCAATTGCAGTATTAATAATTTCAACAACAATCATTAAGGCATTTACTAAAATTAAAATAATTCAATGAATTAAACCCATTTTATAATAATAAATGCCTGCAATGACATAAGAAATCACAATAATAATAAAAATTGCAATAAACGATTTTTCTTCTTTGAAAACAGTATAAAGTCCCTTAAATGCATTTAGTGCTTTTAAAAAATAATTTTTAATACTGTTATTTGTTGATTTATTAATTTTATTCATAAATTTTATCTAAAATTAAATCTTGAAAAGAGAACATTTTTTTTCGATCTTCTTCAGTGATGTGATCATAACCTAAAAGATGTAAAAATCCGTGTAAAAACATGAATGAAATTTCTCGATTCAATGTTGTACCATAAGCCTTTGATTGTGCTACACATTTATCATAACAAATAAAAATTTCGCCCAATAAATTTTGATTAAATTCTAAATTTAAATAACTAAAACTTAACACATCAGTTACTTTATCTTTATTAAGATATTTTTTATTTATTTCTTGAATCATATATTTAGAAACAAAATTTACTTCAAAATAAAAATCTTCTTTAATTTTTAGAATTTTTGATATTTCATTAGTAATAATTTCAAAATTAGACATCATTTTATCAGTAATGAAGTATTGATTTTTATTAAATATTTTGAATCGCATATTAGATCGTTTACATAAAATATATTAACTTGAATAGTATATTATAATATTTTAACTAAAAATTTCTTTTCAATAATAATTCTGTTTTAAATAATATCTAATTTCAGTAAAAGTTGGATTAATTTCTATATTTTTGATTTTAAAAAATAATTCAACACTTTTTTCATTAGTGATTTTACGAATAATTTTAGCTTGATATTCATCATTATCTTTTTTAAAATAAAAAATATTTTTATCAATCATATTTTTTAAATATTGATATGATTGATTGGAAAGATTTAATTTTTGAAATGTTTGAAAATTTTGTAAATAATTAACTTCATATTTTTTAATTTTTAATAAAAAGCCTGATCCAATCAAGGCTGATAAAAATATAAAAAATAAAATCAAGATATTAGTTTTAAAGTTTTGCATTATTTTAATCACCTTTAATAATAATTTTTTGTTTGAAAAAATCAGCAATTGCTAAATCATGTTCAGTACAAATTAAAAAGTTGTTTTGCGCAATTTTATCAATTAAAGTTTGAAAAATAATGTTTTTAATTTTTTTATCAATATGACTAGTTGCTTCATCTAAAATTATTAATTTATTTTTCAATTGTAATAATAAAACTAAATTAATAAATTGCGCTTGTCCTGAACTAATGTTTTGAATTTTTAAATTATCTTTAAGTTCTAAATTCATTAATTCACAAACTGTAATAATTAATTTCTTTTCATCATTTGTTATATTTTGAAAAATTTTTGATCAACTAAAATCAGGAATATAACTAATGTTTTTTTGATAAATCACATTAGCATTAAATTTTTGAGGATGAAAAAAATTAATGTCAATGTCATTAAATTTAATGTTGCCAATTGTTGGTTTTAATTTTTGACACAATAATCCATACAAAGTGCTTTTTCCTGATCCACTTGGACCTTGAATAAAACAGTTATTTTTAATTTTTAAATTTAAATTTTGAAAAATCCTTTTTCCATCACAATAATAAGATAATTTTTCAACTTTAATTTCATTGATTTTTTCTCAATCTAAGCCATCTTTTTTCTGATTAGCAACATTTAGAAAGTTTAAGTATACTTTTTGAGAAAAATTAAAATCAATCGTATAAAAATAAAAATCAACAAGTTTAGAAAATGATGTATTGATATATCCATAAAAAGTAGTAATAACAATTAAACTACCAAATTGGATTTGATTTTTAATTAGCAAATATGCTCCAAAAGCATAAAGCATTAAATTAATTAAATTTGTAACAAAAGCATTAATTTTTTCAAAACAACCATTAGATAATGTTCATTTATAATCAAAAATCGATAACATCGCTGTATTATTTTTGATTCCTTTTAATAAATGAATTAATTTGTTTTGATTAATTTCTTCATTAAAAAAACGTTTTAGTTCAAAATAATTTTCTTTACTTTTATCTTCAAGAAATTTAATTTTAGGATATTGTTTCTTATTAAATTGATATGCAAAAAAAGTATAACAAATTTGAGTTAATAAAGATCCAATAATAATTAAAATAATTCTTCAATCTAAAATTGCTATAAAAGTTGATAAATATAAAACACTAATTAAATGAATTAAAAAACTATGATAATAACGACTATAATATTTACTAATAACTTCAATATGATAATTTAATAAAACGAATTGATGTTGTGAAACTTTGTGAAAAAAATCATTATTTTTATTAGCTAAATGATTTAACAAATCATTAGAAAGATTTTTATAGTAATTTTTTCTTTGATTTGTTTCAAGAATTTCAATCATAAAATTACCAAAACCATTTGCCAAATAACCAAAAACTGCAATAAAAACAATTGTGCCTAAATTGCTAATGTCATTGGACCCAATGACATTATTAAATATCGTTTTAATGAAATAACCAGAAATTATTGTTAATGCTAATACAATAATATTAATAATAAAAATTTTAATTAATGCAATTCAGTTAATGTTAATTTTTCGTTCAATATAAACATTTAGTAATTTAGCATTATTTTTTTGTTTTTTGATTTCAATAAAAATATTGGCATAATATTCTTTTAATTGTTGATAACTAATTTTTCTTTTACCAGAAAGTGAATCATAAATAGTAATCTCATTATTATTTTTTTTAGCAATTACATAATGATTACCAGATGGGAAATTTAATAATAAAATAAAATAATCTTTTGTTTGATAATTAACAAAATCATCAAAAGATAGTTCGTATGAATCTAGACAAATACCATATTTTTTATTCATTTCTTCTAGATCTAAAATGCTCATGCCACTTTGAGTTAATTTAGCATTACTAATCAATTCTTCTCTACTAATTTCTTTATGATAAAAAAAATTAATTAATGATTGTGTCACACAAATACCACAATCAAAAATTTCTTGTTGTCGATAAATTTTCATTTTTCCACCTTCAACAATTTATTAAATAAAAAAATTGTAAAAGCAGAAAAAATTAATTATCAATATTAATAAAATAAAGATAAATTATATAATTGGCTGATTGATAAAATAATTGTTCTAAAATTTTTTTTAATTCATCAACTTCTTTAACTAAATTTATAACATTTAAACTATTATTTTTAATTTCATTAAGCAAAATATCATTAACATTAAATGCAATTTTTAATAATTCTTGATAATTGTCTAAATGATAGTGAAGGATTTTTTCAACTTTATGTTCTGATTCATGGCTTAAATGATTTTGATAAATTTCTTTTTTTTCTGAATATTGCGCTAAAAAAACTAATGTTAATAAATAACTTTTATAAATTAGTTTTGGCTGCATTAATTTTCAAAAAATTTTAGGATTTTTTAAAACATCTTCAGATTTATTAATTTTAGTAATTTCTAATTTTTGAAAAACTAATACAAGAGCAATAAATAAAATTAAATTCAAAAAAATTTGATCATAATTATTAAAATCAATTTTGCAATTTTTTAAATTTTTACCAATATAAACTTTAATAAATGATTTAATAAAACGCAGATTATTTCTTTTCATTTTTTTTGATCTTTGGTTTTTTTACTGATAGTTTTTCACATAAAAATTCTAAAATTTGATTTAATAATTGATAGTCCATACGCATTGGTCCTAAAAAACCAATTTGGTGTTTAGCACCACTATCATCTTCAATTTCAGTAGCTGCTAAAGTTACTCCTTCAATCGAATTATCAAAATTAATTAAAGTTTTACCAGTTTTTTGATGATTAAAATTAATTTGACTAAAAATTGAAGTATTTTCAAGCAAATCAAGTAATTTTTCTAAATCAATATCATGATTTTGAACTTCTGGTTTAGTTACTAGTGATTTTACGTTATAAACTTTAGGTTTATTAATGTAATAATTTTGTTGAATTTTTAAAATAATTTTTTCAATTACTTTTTGAAAAATAAATTCATATTGATGAACTTTAGAACGAATTATTGTATCTAATTTATGAATTTCATTAATAATTTGATTAATTGGTAAATTAATTAATTTTTCATTAAAAATTCTTAAACACGCTGAAATATCTTCATATTGTACTTGATTTTCAATTTCAATAAATTCTTTAATAACATTTGCATGTGAAGTAATTAAAAACAACATAAATTGATTTAATGAAATGTTAACAATATCAATTCGTTTTAAAAGTTCATTTTTATCTGTAACCTTATTAACAACAATTGGTAATTGAATGAATTTTTTTAAAATTTTAACTGTTTCATTAATCGTAACATCAATTGATTCACTTCGTTTATTAAAAATTTGATTAATTTCACCATAAATGTTTTTAAATTTTTCACTATTAGAGTCCATTAAATGAGTTACATAAAATTGATAACCCATTTTTGTAGGAACTCTACCAGAAGAAGTGTGTTCTTTAACTAAAAATCCTGATTTTTCTAATGAAACTAGATCATTTCTGATTGTTGCTGAAGAAACTTCTTTTAAAAGATTTTCTTTTAATTTATTACTTGCAACTGCTTCAGGATCTTCAATATTTGCTTCAATAATATATTTTAAAATTTTTTTTTGACGATCTGATAGATAGTTGATTGCTAGTGGATTTTTAACAGATTCATTCATAGTTTAAAAAATAATTTAATAATTATAATAACTTATATTATATAAATTTAAAAAGCATTTTTATTTTAATTTTGATATAATAGTTTCCTATTTTATTCTTAATGTTATTTTTAATGATTAATATTAAGTTATAAAAATTAGTCATATATATTAAGAAATTCAATTAATAAAATTTAAAAATGTTGTTTTTTAATAAAATCAAAATTTCTTTTTTCAAAGGGATTTTGAATTTTTTTAGTGATCAAATTATTGAGTATTTAATTTCTAAAAATACTTATGATAAAACAAATTTTAATAAAAAAAATGCAATAAATTCCTATCAAAAACTGATTGAAATAAAATCAAATGATTTTAAAGAAAAGGAAATTCGTAATTGAAGAACGTTGCTTTATATTAATGATATTCCTAATTATCAATTAGCTAAAGAAAATAATATTATTGGTAAAATTTTAGGTTCTTCAAGAACAAATATTTTTTTTATTATTAAAGCATTTAAAATTAAAAACATTTGAGTTGATACTTTGAATAAAAATGAAAAAAACGAGATCAATATCTTTCATTTTTTTCATAATATATCTAATCTTGAAAATTTGATTAATGTTCAAGCTGCTAGAATTTTTATTTATGACATAATTAAAAATAACAATAATATTACTGCAATTTCAATTGATAAAAAAAGAACTGAAATTTTATCTAATTTAGAAAAATTATTACTTTTCTATGGAACAAAATATTTAGAAATATTTACAATTGATACTTTATTACAAAATGATGAAAAATTAATAAAAAATTTAGGAAGATTGATTTTTTTTATTGGATATGATCAAAATTTGTTATTGAATTGTGATCGATTAAAAAAATACATTAATTCTATTATTGAAATTAAAACAAAATTAATTGCTCCAAAAAATCTTTTTTTTGATAATCAATTATTTAACCAAAACAAATTAGATACAATAATTTATCAAGGATTAGAACTAATTAATCTTAATTGTGAATCAATTAATTGTAATGATCTTCTAGATTATGTTCATTTAAGAATTTATAATTATTTTATTAAAAATTAAGAGCACAAATTGATCAATTATGTTTAAAAAAATCATATTCAGAAATGAAGCAACAAATTATTTATAAGAAGTTTATTTTTAGAATCAAATCATATTTTTTTGATCGTTTTTTCAAAAAAATCTTAGTTAAACATTTTAATCAAAATTGAGATGATAATTTTAATTTAGCTAATAGATTAAAATATCAAAAACAATTAGAAAAAATTAAATCAGAATTAAATAATTTTGATCAACTATTATTAAAAACAGCTTATCATTGAAAGCCATGTGAAATTAATTTGTTGCCAATTGCAAATTGAAAAGATCCATTATATTTAAATCAAATTGTTAATTTTGAAGGTGAGAAAACAATCAATTTGATTAAGGGTGAAAAAAATTCTAATTTGGAAATTATTAGAAAAGTTTTCAATCTTAATGATATTAATATTGAAATTAAAAATGATAAAGAAAAACAATTCTTTTTAGTGTCATCTAATTCTTATTCAAATAAAAATAAATTAGAAAAACAAAAACAACAAAATTTTAAAAATAATGATATTACTAATATCAATTTTGATAATCGTAATTTTGAAATGAATTTTTATGCTTTAAAAATTTTTTTTACTGAAATTATTAGTAAACCTAAAAAAAATATTAATGAAAAAACAATCATTAAGTTACATAAAAAAATTATTAATAATTTAAATAAAAAAATTGTTGCTTTTGGCAAAATCTATTTCAAAAAATATTTATCAAATAAAAGAATTGATCAAAATTTAGCAAAATTAATTGGTACTTTAATATTTCGATCTTCAAGTGGCCAAAATGTTTTTGAACATTGTCATGAAGTTGCAGAAATGGCACAATATTTAGGTTATAAATTAGGTTTAGATAAATCAAAAATTAAAATAGTTAAACAAATCGCTTTTTTTCATGATATTGGTAAATCTTCAATTGAATATAATAATCATGATTTGGAAGGTTATAAAATAATTTCACAATCAAATTTAGATTCAGAAATTAGTGATAATATGGTTTTATTTGATAAAAAAAATAAACTAAAAGATTCTGATAAAACAATTTCTTATCTAATTGCTAGAATTCTAGATTGATTATCTGCTAGTAATTCTCGTTCGCTAAATTCTGAAATATGTTGGAATAATTTTGAAACTATTATTAGTCAACATTTAAAAAAAATTGATTGAATTAATACTTTTGATATTTCATCTCGATCTAATATTTTAAACATATATTTAAATTATGATTTTAAAGATCTTTATAATCGCGATTTTTGTCAAAAAGAAATTATTAAAATTTTAAATAATGTTAAGTTTTATCGTAATTTTCCTGTTAAATTTTATTTATCAAACAAAAATAAAAATAACAATAGTAATATTTATCACCAATTCAAATACACTCGTTAAAAAATAAAAACTTTTCTCTTAAGCATAAATAAATTATGAAATAAGAAAAAAGTTTTTAGTTTGGTTTAAATGATAAAACTGAAAATTACTTAATGAGAACAACAGTGACTGTGATCTTTGGTATGACATTCACAATCACATTTTTCATCACTACTATCTTCATGATTTGAGCAACAATGTTTTACTTCAGAAGAAGAACAACAGTGAGATTTACAACTACAACATTGACATTGATCACAGTGACAGTGATGTTGATTATTACAACATGAGTTCATTAATTAAACTACTTTCTCAATTAATTTGATCAATTAATTTTTATTTTAAATAATATTTTTTTAGTAATTGGATTAAAAATTAATTATTTTAATTTTATTATTTTAAAACTAATTAAATTAAACTAAATTTCAATTAAAACAATTACTAATTTTATATTTTATAATAATTTTTTAAGAAATAGTAATAATTTAATTGATAAAACACTATTTTTAATTTTGAATAATTAAATTTTAACGTTTTTCTTTTTGATAAACTAAGCCTAATGCTTTTGGTGCATTAGAATTTTTAGAACTAAATGCTAATACAATAATAGTAATTAAATAAGGCATAATAATAAAAAACGAACTATAATTTTCAAGATATTTTAATTCACCAACACCTGTTGATAAAGTTATTCCACTACCATATAAAAAACTAAATAATAAAGTTGCAATTACAATTAAAATAATTCTTCATTGACCAATAATTAAAATTGCTAAAC
Source organism: [Mycoplasma] cavipharyngis (assembly GCF_042984175.1). NCBI lineage: Bacteria > Bacillati > Mycoplasmatota > Mycoplasmoidales > Mycoplasmoidaceae > Mycoplasmoides > [Mycoplasma] cavipharyngis. The sequence continues at coordinate 625,638 of NZ_CP155569.1, forward strand.
CTAAAAAACCTAAACCTTTAACATTAGCAGCAAAATTAGTACCAACATAATTCATAAAAATTGCTCCAGCTAAACCTGATAATGCACCTGAAATTAACGTACCAAATCATTTATATGAATTAACATTAATACCAACAACAGCTGCAGCATTAGGGTTTTCACCAATTGATTTAAATCTTAAACCTCATCGACTTTTATTTAAAAAAAATCATGCAATGACAATTACGATTAAAACAAGAAATAATTTTAAGGAAATTAAATTTTGAAAATCTTCACCTAATGCTAATTCAGGAATTAAAAAATTAAATTTATTTGATGTACCAGCAATTTGTAACAAAATTACAGCAATCCCAACTCCTAATAAATTCATAGCAATTCCTGCAACAATTTGATCAGCCTTTAATTTTATTACTAAAAGATTTTGTAAAATGGAAAATAAGATACCAAAACAAATCGCAATGAAATATAAAACAATTTGGATCAAAGGACTATTAGTATTAAACAATTGAGCAGCTAAACCAAAAAATGCTGCACTAAAAATCATATTACCATTAACAGCAATATTAACAATGCCTACTTTTTCACTAAATAAAGCAGCAATCGCAGCTGTTACTAAAATACAAAAAAATAAAATGCTCGTACTAAAAATTTCAGTAAAAATATTCATTGATTTAATAATTGCTTTCTTAATTTTCTATGAAATTAAAACCTTAATTTTATTGATTTCTGAGATTTGATTTTCAGTTAAAATTTTCTGATAATTAAGTTGTTCAATTTGATCTAATTTGATTATTTTAGTTATTGGTTGTTTTTTTAATTTCATTCAAGAAACAAAAAATTTGATTTGTCAATAAAGCGATAAGATTAAACGAACATCTTGTTTATAAGTTTTAAAAATAATTCTTTTTTCTTGTTTTCAAATATGATAATTTGATTTAATTTGCTGTTTGTCAAAATAACCTAAATTACTTAGTTGATTATGAATTTCATTTTTTTGATCTTGAATTTGATCTAAAAATGCAATTTGATCTTCTACTGCAGTTAAAGCTTGATATTGATCTCATTGGATCTTTTGTTGTTTTTTTAGATTTTTAATTAATGAAGCGTTCGCTTTTAATTTTTGCTGATTTAATTTAATTTCATAATAATATGCTAAATAACGTCACCAACACAAACGATAATAAATTGGAATTACACCATAAAGTTGTAAATGCCAAAACGTTTCTCATTTTTCTAACTGATTTAAAATTAAAACTAATTTATCATGATTGGATTTAACATTTTTTAAATTTTCTTTTAAATCTTTTGTTTCTAATAACAATTTCGCTTTTTCTTGTTTTGATCAATAACCATTTTTTGATTGCCTTAATAAAAATAAATTGCCAAACAATTTAGAAATTAGTAACAATAAATTTAATTTTTCAAAAACTGCAGTCATTGCTACAAAATAAATAATTAAACCAACAATAATTGAATAAGTATTAGCATCTAAATTTTTGTTTAATTCTTGAATTGATTGTAATCCAGATGAACCCACATTAAAAACACCATAAAAAAAGCTACTAAAAATAATGCCTAATGGTGAATTATAAGCCAACATTGTAATTGCAATCGAATCAAAACCAATACTAATTGGTCCACTTAAACCTGCATAACTGAAATTTTTTTGAAAAATAACATAATATAAAAAACCAGAAATACCAGCTAATAAACCTGAAAAACTCATAATGGCAATTGTTAGTCAACGTTCATTAACCCCAGCATACTGACCTGCTGTTGGTGATAATCCCACCATTTTTATAGCATAACCATATTTTGTTTTTTTCATTCACAAATAAGCTAGAATTGCAAAACCAACACAAAGAAAAAAGACAATAATATAAAATGATAATTCATTATAAAAAGGTAATAAACTATGAGTTTTAGATTGGGAAACACTAGATTCACTTTCAAAACCACTACCTTGTCGAAATAAAAATTTAGTAAACTCATAAACAATTCAGTTTAATAAAATTGTACTAACAACTTCATTGACTTTTAAAAAAGCTTTTAAAATGCCAACTAATCCAGCAATGAAAAAGCCTGAAATACAAGCGATTAAAAAAGCAACAAATAATTGTTGGTTATTAACTAAAATATTGCTGTTATTATTAGATGCTAAAGTACCAATATATAATGTTGCTAAAGCACCTGAAAGCATCATTTGTCCTGAAATTCCAATATTAAACAAACCAGCTTGAAACCCAATCCCAACTGCAATTCCAGTAAGAATATATACGATAACAATCAATAAAAAATTACTTAAAATCCGACTAGAAACTGTAAAAAAAGCAATATAAACAATAAATGGATTATTACCAGTAAAAGAGATAAAAAGACCAGAAATAATTAAACCAAAAATAATTGCTCAAAATAAATTGTGCGCTTTTCTTCTTGTACTAACATTGTATTTATTAGCTCATTTTTTTCAAAATTGATTAATTGCTTGATTAAATTTTGAATTTAAATTTTGTAATTGGTTCATAAAATATTAATAATTATCTTATTCTTTAGCAATTCCAGCCATCATTAAACCAATTTGGTGACGATCAATTTGATCAATAGGAATTTTATTTGATAAGTGCCCTTTATTAATCACAGCTACATTATCTGCTAATGCTAAAACTTCATCTAATTCATATGAAATTAATAAGATCGCTTTTTGTTGCGCTTTTTCTTCTAATATTGCTTGATGAATGTTTTCAATTGCACCAATATCTAAACCACGTGTTGGTTGACAAATTAATAAAATTTGATGCGGACTAATTAATTCACGACCAACAATTGCTTTTTGTTGATTACCACCTGATAAAGATCTTGCAATTGCATAACCATCTTTTCCACCTCGAACATCATATTTTTTAGCAATTTTCTGATAAAGTGTTTGCAATTTTCTTTTATTAATAATTTTGTATTTAACTAAAAATTTATCTGCTAAACGTCTGATAATTGTATTATCTAAAATACTAAAATCTAAAACTAAACCATACTTATGACGATCACTTGGAATGTATGAAAGTCCTGCTATTCTTCTTTTTTGAATTGATTTTTTACTAACATCTTTTAATGTTTTAGTTTCAGGATCATAAAAACTAATTTTGCCATGTTTGGATTTTAATAGTCCACTAATAACAAATTCAATTTCTTCTTGACCATTACCTTCAACTCCAGCAATTGCTAAAATTTCACCCGCTTTAACTTCTAAACTAATATTATTTAAAAATTTAATTCCTTTAGTTGAAACATTTTCTAATTTTAAAATTGTTGGTGCAATAGCAGCAGTTGAATTTTGTTGATGATGATCTGCTAATGAACTGGTTTTTTTACTAATTAAATCAGAACCAACCATTGCTTTAGAAATGGTTGATAAATCTACTGAAGCAAAATCATCAATTTTTAAAACAACATTGCCCAATCTAATTACTGCACCAGCATCAGCAACTTTTTTTAATTCTTTTAATTTATGAGAAATAAAAATTACTGTTTTTCCCGCATTTTTAAATTCAACCATTGTTTTTAATAGCCCATCAATTTCTTGTGGGGTTAAAATAGCAGTTGGCTCATCAAAAATTAAAATTTCTGAATTGCGATATAACATTTTAATAATTTCTACTTTTTGTTGTGTTCCAATAGTAGCATCACCAGTTTTTTGGTGCAAATCAAAATGTAAATGATATTTATTTTGTAATAACTTAATTTTTTCAATAGCAGGTTTTTGGTATAAGAAATTATTTTTATGATATTCTGATCCTAAAACAATATTTTCTAAATTACTAAATTGATCAACTAATTTAAAATGTTGGTGAACCATACCAATTTTTAAATCATTAGCAATATTAGGATCCTTAATTTCAACGCGTTTACCATTAATTTTAATATAACCAAAACTAGGAGTATACAATCCAAACAGAATCGACATTAAAGTCGATTTTCCAGCACCATTTTCTCCAATTAAAGCAAAAATTTTACCTTTTTCAATTGCTAAATTAATTTTATTATTAGCAACAAATCCATCAAATTCTTTAGTTAAATCAACAAATTCAACAGCAAAATTTTTTTCGTTCATCATTATTTTTAATTTGAATCACATCTAAATTATTAATAATTGTAACAGGTTAAATAATAAGATTAGTAATGAAATATTTTTTTTAGTTTAATCAGTTTTAGAAAATTAAATTTCAAAGTTGATTATTGCTAACTATTAAAATTTAGTAAAACTTATTTAAAATAGTATAAAAAATAGTATAATGTTAGAAGTTCAATAAATATTGAATTTGTCTCAATAAAAAGGTTATAAATTAAGTGGTTTTAATATCATTTATTAGAACAAACTTATTAAAATTATTAGTTTAATTTTCATTTTATCATCCTTAGCCTATTGCGTCATTATTATTACATTCAAAATATGATATCAAATTAACGGGCGAGAACCCAGAAGGAAACCATTTTAAAAAATATGAGTCAATATGAAATCATGTTGGTCGTTAATGGTGAATTAACTCAAGAAGAAGCAAATAAATCAATTGCTAATTTAACTAGTTTATTCACTGAAGATAATTGTCAAAATTTGACACAAACTGTTACTTGATCAGATCAATTAGCATATGCTATTAATAAAAAAACGATTGGACATCGTTATTTACTAAATTTTACAACTACTGATCAAAAATCAATTGCTGAATTCAATCGATTAGTTACAATTAACAAACACGTTTTAAGACATTTGTTAGTAAATGTGACAAAAAATTATGCTTTTAAAACTTTAGCTAATCCTAAAAAAGTCAAATCAGCTGAATTTCGACAAAAAAAATATCAAGAATATTTACAAAACAAACAACGTGAAGCGCTTGCTAAAGAGTTACGTGAAACTCAAAAGGCTAATGTTGTTGAAGCTAAAAAACGCGAAATTCGCGATTATAAAGGTTTAGACACCCAATCAACAACAACTAAATCTTTAGAACAAGAAGCGATTTTAAAATCAAATTCATCTAATGATGAATAATTAGTTTGATTTCTATTAAATTAAAAATATGTTACCTAAAGTTTATTTAATTGGCAATTTAGCCCAAGATCCAAAATTTGGAATTACTAATAGTGGCATTAAATATGCTCGTATTTGTGTTGCTTGTTCAGGATTAGCAACTAAAAATAACACTCAGCCACAATCTAATTATTTTCATATGACTGTTTGAAGAAAGACGGCTGATTTAGTTGAAAAATATTTAAGTAAGGGCGATGGGGTGTTTGTTGAAGGTAATTTATCAGTTCGTTCATATACTAATAATGAAAAACAAGTTGTATATATTACTGAAATTAATGTTAGTCAATTACAAATTACTAATCGTCGTTCTAACACTAATTATAGTAATGTAACGATTGATCATAATTACAATAATAGTTCGATTAATGAACAAAACTTTGATAGTTTTAGTGTTCCAATTGATGATCAACAAATTGTTAATAAAACTAAATTACATTTTGATCCTGATACTGAAGATGATAATAACGATTCTGCTATTTATGATGAATTATTTTCTGATCAAAATAATAATTAATTAAAAAAATGATTTAAAAAGAAAAATATAAGTTTATGCTAAAAAAACCAAAACGTAAAAAAAAGTCACCTAAAAAAATTTGTTTATTATGTAAAAAAGGTCAATTTTATATTGATTATAAAGATATTGAACTTTTAAAACGTTATTTAAAACCAAATAATAAAATTTCAGGAGTTCGTACTACTGGTAATTGTAATTCACACCAAAGACAAATTGCCAATGCGATCAAACGTGCGCGCATTGTTGCTTTTTTACCTTTTGTGATTGAATAATTGTTTTTAATTTATTACCTATTTATTTAATTGCTTATTTTGATAAAAAGATAGTGAAACGATTTTAAAAAATTGTTAGGATGAAAAATAAATTAATCAAAAATTTTTATTTTATTATTATAAAAAATACTAATAACTAATTTATAAACAAAATATAAGACAAATTGATAAAATCATATTAATAAATAAAAAATTAATCGTTTTATTTCTAATTAGACATAAAAATTAATGCTAATTAACATTTTTTTCAATTTAATCATTAAAGATCATGAAACCTTTAAAATGAACCAATATTTAATTAAACTTTGTTTTCTAACTAATCTTATTGATATTTTAAATGCTTGGTTCAAATCAGTGCATAATTGCTTATGAATTTAATTAATATTAATCAACATCCTAATGATGAAAAGCAAACGATTAATTTTAGTGATATTATTCAAGCAGAAAAAAATATTTTAAGTGCATTAATTTATGAATATTCATTAGTTGCAACAACTGATTTATTAATGCAAATTAATTACAATATTTTTGAAACAGAATATGCTAAAAAAATTTTTTTAAGCATTAAAAATTTAGAAACAAATAAAATTACAGTTAATATTAGTACTGTAACTAATGAATTAAAAAGTTTTTATAAAGTTAATGATCCTCAACTAATTAAAAATATTGCTTATTTATCTTCAATTAATCCAGGTATTTTTATTTTTAGTTTAGCTGATGAAATTAAAATTTTACAAACATTTCAGTTAAAAAAAAGAATTGATCAATTATGTTTAAAAATTAAAAATACTAATGTTACAATTGATTCAATGCAATATTTATCTCAAGAGTGAGTCAGAAATTTTGAAGAATTAACAGCCAATCAATTGCAAAAAACTTATTTAACAGCAAATGATGTAGTTCAAGATTATGAAAATTTAGTATCTCAAGCATTGGCTGATAATAATATTAGTGATCGTTTTCTAAAAACTGGATATGCCATTTTAAATCGAAAAATTAAAGGTTTAATTGGTGGTCAATTATTAATTTTAGCAGCAAGACCTGGTGTTGGTAAAACAACATTTGCTTTAAACATATTAATGAACAACTTAAATTTTTTAATGTTTAATGCTAATCCAACAAATTCTAATAAACGAGCAATTGGTTTATTTTCTTTAGAAATGAATCAAGAATCATTATTAGAAAAAATGATCGCCATTCATGCTAACATTCTTCTTAATGATGTTAAAAAACCATTAGAAGGTTTATTACTTAGTGAAGATAAAAAACGATTAATTAATTTATCAATGGATCAAATTAGAAATAGCAATATTTTATTTTGTGATCGAAGTGATATTACAATTAATGAAATTATTGGTTTGATCAAATCATGAAATCGTGAATATGATTTGAAATTAGTAATTGTTGATTATTTGCAATTAATTAATGTTACTCGTGATCAAGCACCAAGTAATTATAGTGCTCAACAAAAAATTGCTCTAATTTCTCGTAATTTAAAAACATTAGCAAATGATTTAGACATTCCTATTTTAGCATTAGCCCAATTAAACCGAAAATCAGAAGAGCGTAAATCTGATGATCGTGAACCTGTTTTATCAGATTTACGTGAATCAGGATCAATTGAACAAGATGCTGATATTGTGATGTTTTTATATCAAAATGATAAAAACACTAGCAGTAGTGATGAAAATCAAGATAATCATAAAAATTATCTAGATCCTGAAATTACATTAAAAATTGGTAAAAATCGTCATGGTGAAGTTGGTCAAATTAAATTTATTTTTCATAAAGCAACTGGTAGATTTGATGATGTTATTTAATTTAATAATCAATTTAATTAAATTTAACAATCCTAAAAATTAATTTTAGTAAAATTAACAACTAATAAAAAAATACAAATATGAATTCTCGTTTTTTAAAAAATCGTTCTAAAATCTTAATTGGTTCAATATTAACCTTAATTAGTTCCTTATTATTATCAGCTTGTGGTCGTTCTGGAGGGCTTGTTAGTCGTCCAGTTGACACTATTTTGTTTTATCAAACAAAAGAAAACCAAACAATAAAAAACCATCAATATCGTCTAAGAATTAATTATGGTAATCCTAATGATCTAACTGGTTATTTATATTATGAAAATCCTGAAGATGAAAATAATCCAGGTAATGTTTCAGAATTAAATAAAATTACTGATCCTGAAAAAAAATTAAAAGCTAGTTTTTTTACTAATATTGTTTCAGGTGCACTAAAGTATCAAAAATATGCTATTTTAGCTCGTTCTGATTTATTGAAAACTTATTATACTTATTCAACCAATAAACAATTGAATAATACAATTGAATTAACTGATAAAAATGCAATTGAAAAATATTTAGTGCAACAATCTACAATTGAAAATCTAACAGCAAATGACAATGCTTTTGCTTCATTTCAATTTGCTTTTGCTATTTCTAATATTTTAAAACAAGGTAATGGTTTTTCTGGTCATCCTCAAGCAATTCAGTTTGACATTGATTCAATTTATTTTAACTTAGGTGATTTAAGTGCTATTAAATTTCAAACTTTTGATAAAAAATCATTTGTTGTTTATCAAAAACCAACAACTTCTAATTCTACTCAAAATAACAGTGATAATTTAATTGAAAAAATTTTAACAATTAATAATCAAGCACAAAAATTTGTTAAATTCAATGTTAAATCTTCAAGTTATAATTTCCGTTTTAAAAGATATGATAATAATCAAATAATAACTTCTAATGTGATTGAAAATTATTTTAACGCTCAAGGTAATAATAATTTAATTCCAAAAAAATTTCAAAAATTTACTAATACTAATTTTAATATTAGTTTAGCAAATTATGCTATTTGAGCTAATGTAATTGATCCTGAAACGATTATGACATCAAACAAAAATAATTCCACTAGCCAAACAACAACTAATACAAATTTACCTTCTGAAACTTTAAACATTATTGGTGCTGATAATTTAGCATGAAATAATTTAGCTAATCAAGATAAATTGTTTGATGATAGTATTATTAAACTAACTAATCAATTAAGCCCTGATAAATTTTTTAATGTTAATGATCGTGCTTTAGTGCAAAATACTTATAGTCATTTTATTAACACTAAATTATTTTTTCCTAACAATAAGTTAATTAGTTCAATTAGTACAACAATTAATGCTTTTAAAAATGTTGATCCGTCTAACAATTTGATTGATTGATCTAATTTGAAAAAATTACAAGTTAATGATTTATTATTTAGTTTTTTCCCTGATTTTCAATTTAGTAGCAATTATGATAATGTTGAAAAATCAAAATCAAGTACTAATTCAAACCAATGATTAAATCATGATGATGAAACTACTTTAAAAGCTAATTTTAAAAAAAATTCAACTGCATCAGTAAAATAGAATTTTAATAAAATTAGAATCAATAAAATTATTGATAAAAATAATTAATTTAGTTCAATAAAATTAAAATGATCTTTACAATATAATTATTAAAACTTAAATAATTAAATAACAATAATAAATAAGCAATTTTATTTTTATGGATCGTACTATTCAACCATCTTTATTAGCCTTTAATCCTAAAATTATAGAACAACAATTACAAACGTGTGCTAATCATGGTATAACATGAATTCATTATGATGTAATGGATCATATTTATGTTAATAATAAAGCATTTGATTTAGAATACATTGATTTAATTGTTAAAAATAACATGAAAGTTGCTGTTCATTTAATGACTAAAAACGTTGTTGAGCAAACCCAAAAATATTTAACTCAAAATGTTAATGCAATTATGATTCATCCTGATGCTGATATTAGTTCTAATATTGATTATGCTTTATCATTAATTAAAGCAAAAAAAGAAGTTAAAGCAGGCATTGCTATTAAATATTTTGCTAATTTACACCAATTATTACCTTATTTTAAAAAAGTTGACATTGTTTTAGTTATGGGGGTTCCTCCTGGTTTTGGTGGACAAAAATATCATTCTTATACTACAACTAAATTAAAACAACTAAAACAATTAAAAGACGAGTTCAACTATCATTTTCAAATTGTTTTAGATGGTGGGGTTAATCAAAATGTTGTTGCACAAGTTAAAAATGAAGTTGATATTTTTGTCACAGGAACATATTTAATGAATGCTACTAATTTTACAACTACTTATCAAAATTTATTATTTTTAGCAAACCAAAAAATTGGTTTTCAACAAACTGAATCATAATTAAAAAATTCTATTTTTTAATTTAATTAATGACTTAAATTAATAAAAAGATTATTATTTTCTAGGATTAAAACTAAAACTTTAATCACCAATTGGATTTTCATAACTGAATGCTTCAGTTTTTAAATTGGTCTCTTTTTGTTGCTCTAAATCATTCAAATCACTTGATGGTTTTTCATCAGATTCAATAATAGGAGTTGATTTGTTTTGAATATTAGTAATTGATTCTTCTAATATTGTTAATTGTTCTTTTAAGTTTAAATCTTGAACATTTTTTAAATTATTTTTATTAAAGATTTTCTGATATTTAAAAGTATGTTCAAAATGTAATACACCTAAATAATAAATACATAAAACAGTTCCAATAATTGGAATTAGTGAAAAAATTGCAATAAATAAGTTTCTTAAAATTTTTTGATAAATTGAAATTACAACTAACATTATTAGAAAAACAAAATGAGCAATTAAACTATAAAAACTAACATAAAAACTAATTGCGAAAATTAAGCCATCAGAACTAGTGGCACTAGTAATATTAGTTTGAACATTACGAAAAAACGAATAAAACGTTGGCGTGTTTTTCAAAACAAAATCATTTCACAAACTAGTATTAAAAATAAAAAACAAACGACTAGGAAAATCAGTTAAATTCGATCTACTACCAATGCCAATCACATATGAATAACTAACAGCAATCATATAGAAAATGACAAAAATAGCACTAAAAAAGGCTAATAAAGCAATCAAAGTATATCCTGTTACAACAATTCGTTTTTTTGTATTTAAACTAGGAATTGATTTAGCAATAATATCAGCTTTTTCATTACTAATTTCTAATGATTTATTTTTAATGAAACTTAAAGGAATTTTAAATTTCTTAGTTGGATGATTATTTTCAACTGTTTTAATTGTTGAATCTAAATTTTGATTTAATTGGTTCATAAGATATTTAAATTATTATTATCATTTTATTTTAATATTTTTTGAAAAATAAAATTCCCAAATAAAATTAAAAATTGATTAATAAGTAATAAATTTTGAATCATTATTATCTTCTAAAAAATAATAATTAAGATAATATTAATTTATTTAAAAACTAGTTATTTTAAAGGTGGTAACTGTTTTTTGATTATACCAAAAGAACTGTATCATTTTTAATTTAAAAAATGATATAATGTTAATTATTGAATTAATAAGTTATCAAATATAAATAATAACTTAAATAAGATCTTATTATAAATTAATAAACAATGTGATAATATCACCATAATAATACAAAATGTTGGATTTTTAGATGAAAAATAAAAAAGTTATATTAGTGTGCGATCAATGTTTAAGTCGTAACTATCGCTTTAGATTTTCGACTAATCGTGTCAATCGTCTAGAGTTGTCTAAATATTGCAAATTTTGTAAAAAAACTGTTATTCATAAAGAAACCCGTTAGTCTCACATGAAAGTTTTTAAGTTAGCTAAAAAAAATAAAAAAAATAAAATTAAAACTTTTAATTTAATTCAAGACAAAATTTTACAACAAGAACAAATTAATCAAACAACAACAAAAAAATCAGATTTAGAATCTACAAATAAAGTCAAAAGTGTTAATAAAAACAAAAAAATTAATACTAAACCTAAAAAAGATTCTATGATTAGAGCATGATTCAAAGTGTTTTTTGATCGTTCCACAGTTTTATTTAGTGGTATTGTTAAAGAATTTAGTCGCGTAACATGATTAAAAGGACGAAAATTGTGAGAAGCTTATATCACTGTAATTGTTATTGCGATTTTATTTGCAGTTTTATTTTATGTGATTATAACAATAGCACAAAGAATTTAGTTAAAAATAATTTAATAATTTAAAAGGTTAACTTAAAAAATTAAATATGAATTTAAATAATTACTATTGATATGCACTAAAAACTCACATTAGTAATGAAGATACAATTGCTAAAACAATTAAAGAACATGTTGATTTATATAATCTTGATAAGGCAATTCATGATGTTGTTGTTCTAAAATCATATCGAATTGAAGAATCTGAAGAATATCATCCTAGTAGTGAAAAATTGCCTAAAACATTTCGAATTACTAAAAAATCACAATGAATTCGATTACGCAATGGCAATTACATTCGAATACGAATTTGTGAAGAAAAACCATATCAAGGAATGATATTTATTCTTACTAATGGTGATCCAAAAATAATGCGAAGTATTTTATCATGAGCTCCAGGAACTCATTTTTTAGGTACTGCTAATATTCCTGAAGTAATTTCAAATGATGAATTTCAAAATATGGCAGAAAAATTTTTAAATCAAGAAATACCTGATTTGCAAAAATACTTATTAGAAAAACATTTAGCAGATCAAGTAATTAATAAAGTCCATGATAATGTTGTTATTACTAACATTAAAAAATCAACAATTGATGAAGAAGATTTATCAAAATATGATTTTAATGTTGTTAGTGCTAATGATGCAAGCTATTTATTTAAATTAGATCAAGAAAAATTAAATAGTGGTTTTAATCGGGGAACTAGTTCAATTATTTTTGAAACAACTGATGCTCAAACTTCAAAAACAAATAATGAGATTAATAATAACGTTGCTAATGATGCTTCAGATCAAGATCATTCTATATCTAATGATTCATTAGATCAAATTAGTAGTCAATCAATTGATCATGTTAGTAGTCAATCAATTGATCATGATCAATTAATACAAGATGAACCAATAAATCAAACACCATTAATTGATGCTAGTTCAGAAGTTTTAGCAGCTGAAATTAATGATGAATTAGAAGAGCAATTTGAACCAATTAATTTAAAAATCGATCAAGTTGTTTTTTTAACTAAACTAAATATGCAAGGTATTGTTAGAGAAATTCGTGATAAGTCAGCTGAAGTAATTGTTGAAATTGAAATGATGGGTCGTAGTAATAAAATCGCAATTGATCCTAAAGATATTAAAACAATTGAATAAAAAAACAAGGTTGAAATAATAAATGAAATTATGGTCAAAATTATATAATTATTTCAAAAATAAAAAACATGTTGGAATTAATATTTATGCTCCAGTTGATGGAATTTTAGTGCAACTTAAAAGATGTTCCTGATGAAGCATTTGCAAGTGGAATGCTAGGCAAAGGTCTAGCAATTAAACCACATAATGGTGATGTATATGCTTATATGAATGGTTCATTAGAAGTTGCTTTTGATACTGGACATGCTTTTTTAATTCAAGATCAAGTTACTGGTGTTACTGTAATGTTATATTTAGGCATTAACACTCATAATTCATCATCTAAAAATTTTCATAAAACAAATATTTCATTGCACACATTAGTTAATCCTAATGTTAAATTATGTGATATGGATTTAACTAATATTCAAGCTAATGCTACTAGTGATTTAGTAATGTTATTAGTGCAAAATGATACAATTGAAGATCGTAACATTTTTTTTCAAAAAACTAGTGGTGAAGTCAAACGTGGTGATTTATTACTAGTCATTCAATAATTTAATTTTCAAAATTTAGCATTTAAGATGAATTTAAAAACTGCATTATTTGCTGGTACATTTGAAGTATTTCATCAAGGTCATATTGACGTTTTAGAACAAGCAAGTAAACTATTTGATCATGTTTATGTTGCTGTTAGTTACAATCCTTATAAAAATTCCTTGCCAATTGATCAGAGATTAATTAGTACTCAAAAAGTTATTAAATCTTTAAACTTGAAAAATGTTACTGTAATTCAAAATAATGGTTTTGGTGTCATTTGCGCTAAAATCCATAATTGTCAGTATTTAATTCGTGGCATTAGAACAGTTAAAGATGTAGAGTATGAATTAGAATTAGCAATTCATAATCAAGAATTAGAACCAAGCATTCGTACAATTTTTTTAGTTGCTAAAAACGAATTACAAAACATCTCTTCTTCAAGTCTTTTAACAAGAAAATAAAAAATAATTATTTTTCAACATTTCATTCTGATCTTAAGATCTTCTAAATTATGAATCAAAATCGCATTAAAAAACAATCTGATAACTTTAGTGGTTGATATGACAGTGTTATTGAACATGCTAAACTTGCTCAACCAGGATTGGTTAAGGGAACTATTTTTATTCTTCCTTATGCTTGAGCTATTTGAGAAGAAATTCAAAATTTTATTAATTGTCAATTTAAAAAAGAAGCGATTAGTAATGTTAACTTTCCTAGTTTTTTAACACAAGAAGCTTTTATTAAAGAAAAAAAGCATATTGCAGGATTTGCACCAGAATTATTTTTAATTCAACAATCAGAACATCTGACTCAAAAACCTTATGTACTAAGACCCACTAGTGAAATTATTTTTTGTCATTATTTTAAAAATAATTTACAAAGTTATAATCAATTACCAATCAAAGTAAATCAATGATGTAATGTCTTTCGGGCTGAAAAAAATACTAAAGCATTTTTAAGAACTTGTGAATTTTTCTGACAAGAATTGCATACACTACATGCTGATTGATTTGAAGCAGAAACAATGATTAAAACAGTAATTAATGTTTATAGTGATTGTTTATCTAAATTATTAAATATTGCTTTTTTATCAGGATATAAAACTAAGTTAGAAAAATTTGCTGGAGCAGATGAAACCTTTAGTTTAGAATCACTAATGCCTGATGGTCAAATGTTGCAAAGTTGTACAGTTCATAATTTAAGTACTAATTTCACTAAAGCTTTTGATATCTATTTTAATGATGCTAACAATCAAAAACAACTACCCTATCAAACTTCAGCAGGAATTTCAACAAGAATTCTTGGAGCAATTATTATGAATCATGGTGATGATAAAGGTTTAGTATTACCATTTCAAGTTGCGCCATATCAAATTGCGATTTTAGATCTAGTTCATAATAAAACTAATGAGCAACAAAAATATTTTGATCAAATTGTTGCGTCTTTAAAAAGTTATCGTTATAAAATTGATAATACTAAAAAAGGATTTGGTTTTAAAATTCAAAATGAAGAATTATTGGGTACACCATTTAGTATTGTTGTTGGTAGTAAAGAAATTGATCAAAAAGTTGTTTTATGCATTAATCGTTTCAATAGTAGTAAAGAAATAGTTCCAATTAATCAATTAGATATTTGATTAACAACAAAAATTGAATGATATCAAATGCAAATGTTAACAAAATCACAAAAAAGATTAAATGATGCAATTGTCTTATGTGAAAATTTTGAACAAGTTATAAAAGTAGTTCAAGAACAAAAAATTGCTTTAGCAGCTTGATTTGATGATGTTGATAATGAAAATAAATTTTATGAAGCGAAATTAGGTTTTTCAATTCGATGCATTCAAAAAAGAATTAATCCTTCTCAACAACAACTATGTATCTTTAGTCAAAAACCAGCTAATTGTTTAGTTTATTTTGCTCGTAGTTATTAAATATATCATTTAATGTTAATTATTATAATCAATGATGTTTTTAGCAACAATTATAAAAATTTATACTTTTAAAATAAATATTCTTATTTTTCTTATTGCTTGCTTTATTTTTCTTTTTTAATTGGAAACACATTTTAAAAACAAACGATCATAAATCAAGTAAAATCAATAATTTAAAAAATCATCTTAAAAAAACTAGACAAAAAATTCTAAGTTATAACAATTAACCTAGAATTTTTTATTATATTGATTGTTGTTAAAATAATAATTATAATGGTTGAATGTAGCGGTTTTGTGAATCTTTCATTGTACCAGTAAGAGCAATAATAACGTCAATAAATCATCATATTCCAAAAAAACCACAAAGAAACAGTTTTAATAATCCTAAACCAATTCTTCCTGCATAAAATCGATCAACACCAAAACATCCTAAAAATATTGATAAGATAATTAAAACAATTCATGATCGATCAGATACATTTGAAGCAATAGGATTAATAACTTTAGGGTTAGTGTTATTTGTTGTATTAAGTTCCATTTAAAAATACCTTTGTTTATAATTTAATTTATAAGATACCTAAGAAATATAGCATATTTTAAGATTTATTATAAACATTAAAATTAAAAAGCGATTAATCATTTTTTTGTATTATATATAGATAAGATTAGGATGTAAGTATAAAATACTAATATATTTAAGACCTATTGTTTAAATAAAATAAATAGTAATAGTATGAGAGATATCTTATGAAATTTAACGCATACGGAGCACTTTTATCATATTTACTAATTCCTATTGCAAGTGTTTTATTATCATATGGATTAACTTATAATAATGTTCTTTTCATAGGAAATAGTATTTATTTTGGTGTATTATTATTCCTTATTTTCTTTTTAATAATTAATTCAATTATTGTTTTTATTGCAATTAAAAAATTAAATTTAAATATAAAAAAGCATATTTTTTTCATTTTATTTCCTGCATTAATGTTATTTTTTAAAAACGAAATCATCAATCTTCATTTTAATTATGAACGTTCTTTATTAACATATGCAACAATGTTTTTATATCCAATGGCATTATCAGCATTTATTACGCAAATAGTTTTTGTGCTCTTTTTTATTAAAGGTTTTGATATTGCAAAACTAAACTCAAATTTAGGTTTTGCTCAATCATTATCATCCTTATTTTTTACAATAGTTGGATCTTGGTTTACTATTGCATCAGTCATTGTTTTAATAATTCTTGGTTGTTCAACATTAAATTATTATCATGGTAAAAATAATCGATCAAAATTATTTAAATTTTTCTCGTTTTTCTTTCCTTATTTTTCTTTTACTTTAGATGCAAATATAACTAAATAAAAAAACTATCTTTTTTTAAAATAATGAAAATCTAAGTTTATTTTTTAAAACTTAGATTTTTTTTATCTTTCTTTATTTTTAATTTGATAAATTTTCAGTAAAATTTTAGTTAGTTCAACTGCTATTTCTTGGTTGCAATTTTGATTAAATAATAATTGATCAACACTATCAATTGTACTAGCACCATAACATAATAATGTAACTTCTTGATTAAATAATTCTTTAACTTTACAAATCAACAAAGTAATTTCTACTAATTTATTATTTTTAATAGCATATTGTTTTTGATTAATATAATTACGATATGCTTTTTTTAAATTGTTAGTTTTTAGTTCATCAATATCATTAATTGATTTAACTTCAATATAAATATAATGATCAAAAATTTTTAAAACAAAATCAGGATATGAAATCTTAGCTAATTCAATATCATCTTGATATTCTAAGCTAATTCCTTCAAAAGGAAAATTTCGAGTTCAAATTTCAATACATTTAGTTAACATTACTTCTTTTGATAAGATATTTTTTAAGGCATTAAAAAATTTTTCTTCAGCACTAGAATCTAAAACAATTGTTGTATGTTCATTATTTTCAACTGTTTTATAAGCAAAAATATTTTCAGCAATACTTTTAATTTTTAAAAAAGATAATGGCTCTTTTTTTAAAGATTGAAATTTTTGGGGTAATAACTTTGATGATTCAATTAATTGATAATTTTTAACTTGATTAATCTTGTGTTTTAATTGATGATAATAATTTCTTAAATCTTTTAATTTATAAATAATTAAAGTATAAAAGAAAAGTTGATAATGATATTTTTGATCATTTTTTAATAAAAAATTTTGATAAACATTTTTAATTCTTAATAAAGCAGATGGATTAAATAAAAATTGATTTTTTTCTATCATATGAAGATTAAAAAGTTCAAGCTCAATTAAATTAAAAATTTTGGTTTCAATATAGCGAACACTAATTCCTTCGTTATTAGTTAAATTTCCTTGATAAATTTTTAAGGATGCTAATTCATTATTTTTAGTTGAACGATATTCTTTTAAAATTTTTTCAATATCTCTTTTAGAAATAGTTTGTGCTACTTTTTCAACTTGATCTAAATATTCAATATTTTCACTAATATTTTCAATTTTTTGATCATAAATAATTTTTCCTTGATAAAATTTTTCGTTTTCAAATTTAGATTTTAAAGTGTAATTAATATAGCGTTGGTTTTTATCTACTCAAATAACATTAGAATAAATAAAATATTCATGAGCAATATGATCACTTGGAATATTTTGAGCCATAGGATTAGGAAATCTTTTAATTCGACCAATAGTTTGTTCTTTTAAAGTTTCTGAACACACTTTTCTTAATTGCACAAGCATGCATGCTCTTGGTATATCTCAACCAACAGATGGGCCAACTTTAAAAATAATTACTTGAACAAGACTATTGTTTTCAGAAACATCGCTTCATTTTACATTACCTAAATTTTGTGAATGATCACTAATACCTTGATCAAAACGTTCAATTCAAGTTAAATTATTTTGATCTAATTGTTTTTTAATTTCAGATAAAGCAGCATCGAATTTTTCTGCTGCAGCTAATTTTGAAGGTCGATCACTTACTTGGATTAACATTGCAGGATTAATACCATTTAAAATACCAGTTGAATCTGAACTATATTGTTTTTGGATTGCAATGAATTGTTTAATTGCTAATTCTAAAATTGCTAAATCATCAATTTCAGTTTCAGCACCAATTCCTTGATTAATTCATTGTTTTTTCTTAATTAATAAAGGATAACAATTAAATAAATTTTTTTCTTCTAATTCTACTAAATTAGTATAACTTTTAGGTGTAGCAGTCATTTGAATAACATATTTTGCAACGTTTTTAACTTGATATTCAAAATGTTGTTCAAATTCATTAATTTCTTTTTTATTAGTTTTATCACCAATGTGTGCTTCATCACGAATATAAATTAAATCATAATTTTGATTTTTTAAATCTTGTAAAAATCGTGTTAAAGTTTGCTGTTCACTATAAATAGTATTTTTACGAAACGCAGCAGAACCACAAATAAAAAGATGATTTTCTTTAACAGCAAATTCATAATTTTCAATTGCTTTTGATTTGTTAGTTTTAGCTGAAGGCGATAAAATTAAAGTAATTTGATCTTTAGATAAATATTGCAAAACACGATTAGCATATTGATAATAAAATTTGTGATACACTTGCTTAGGTAATTCAGCATTAGAAATCGTAGCATAAATGAAAAATAATTTTTTATTTTCACCATTAAAACTTTGCTTGTTATTAATTTGAACATGTTTAATAATTCGATCAATAACATTAGCAATAATAAAAGTTTTACCACTACCAGTTGGTGCTTTAAAATAAACATTAATTGCTAAATTATCATCTTGAGCAAAAATATATTTTTCAACTAAAATCTTAACTGCTTTTTCTTGTTCTTGATTTAATTTCATTATTAATTAATCCTTATTCAAATTCCAAATTATTTTTCAATGAAGTAAGAAAAAATAATTTTTCTAAAATTTGTTGTTTGGATAAATTAATATTAATTTCAAAAACTTTTAAACAATCTTGAAAAAGATTAATTAATTGATCATTAATGTTAATTTCAGTTGTTGTTAAATCAACAGGAAATGTTTGAACTGTTAATACTTTTAAATTACTTTGATAAGCTTGATTTTTATTGGCTCATTTAAATGTTTCGTTTTTAGTTCCTTTAGCAAAATTGATGCGATAAAGTCGTTCATAAGTAATATCAGTAGCAATATTATTTTCATTATTAGTTACAAGATAAAAACTTCTTTTACCACCATCATCTTGATTTAAATCTAAAACAGCATGACCAGTTGTCCCTGATCCAGCAAAAAAATCTAGTACTCTGGCATTTTTATTTGGATGTAAATTAATTAAATGTTTAATTAATTTATAAGGTTTTGAAAAAGAAAAAAAGATATCTAAATTTTTTAAATCGGTTGCTGAAGTTTGGGTTGTTGATTCACAATAATAATCAATATTTTGATTAAAAGTATCCAATTCAGTTGATGGATCATAATAATCACTAAATTCTTGTCGAATACTATCGCGATAAACAATTAAATGTTTTTTAGGATCAAAAAAACATTTAGTATACACCTTACGATATGCTTCTCATTGATTGTTATTTTTATTTTTTTTAAATGCTAAAAAACCTAGTTTATTACCTGCGATTGCTGTTTTTTCACTTCATGTATAACACCATTTATCGATATCTTTACGATTTTGATTTTGTCAAAGATAAAAAACAGTGCCATCAGGCGCAGTTAATGGATAATCCAAACTTTTACTATAAGCAAAACTTGAACCAGAATTCGAATGTCATAAAGGGGTTAATTTGTAATATCCTCTTTGATCAAAATATTGATCTTTTAATTTATAAGTAGATGTTGATCTTTCTTTAGTATTTAATGTTTCAATTGCTACTAAATTTTTCGCATATATCAAAATATATTCGTGTTGAACATTTAGAAATGATTGATGTTGATTAGTATTACCAGATGGTGAATTAGTTTTGCGTCATTTAATAGTACCAAGATAATTTAATTCATCAAAAATTTCATCCATTAATACTTTTAAATATGCAAATTCTCGATCATCAATTGATACAAAAATTAAACCGTTTTCTTTTAATAATTGTTTTGCAAGAATTAATCTTTCATTCAAAAGATTCAATCAACCATCACGAGAAAACTTATCACGATAAATTAAATGATTGTTTTTATTATCATTTTGTGATTTTGAAGATCAATTATTGCCTTCAGAAACTGTTGCTTGGGTATTATAAGGTGGATCAATATAAATAATATCAAATCCAGAAACGGTCTCTCTCTCTCTCTCTCTCTCTCTCTCTCTCTCTCTCTCTCTCTCTCTCTCTCAAGAGAAATTAAATTTTTTAGTGCATCATAATTTTCACCAATAATTAAATAATTATTAGGCTTAATTGGATCAAGTTGAAAACTTAGTGTTTTTTGTTCTTGTAATAAACTAATCGCGTGTTTATTAATATCAACAGCTTGATCAAAAACAAAACCACGTTTAATTCTACGGTTTAAAAAATTAAATACTTGTTGTAATTCATAATTAACAAGTTTTTCATTTTTATTTTGATTTCAAAAAGATATTAATAATTTTTTTACTAACTCTTTTTGTTCTTTATTCAATACTACTAAAGGATTATTTTCAATTTTATCTAAAAGCAAATTAAGTTCGTTGTTTAATTTATTCATTAATTTTTATTCCAAATTGATTAGATTAGATATAAGTATATAAAAAATTAATTATCTAATTAATTTTATTTGATTTTTAAATTACAAATTTTAATATTAATAATAAAAAATCAAAGATAAAAATAATAATTTATCAATTTTAATCAAAAAGAATCGATTAAAATTTTAGAAATATATCATCAATTATTATATAACTTAAAACAAAAATTAGCATTTTGTTCAATTATTAAAATAGATTTTGATAAAAATTTTCAATATTTTACAAGTGAAATTAAATATAGTGATTGAAAAAGATGTGAATCAAATTTTTATCAAAAACAATTAAAAAATAAATATGAAAATCTTAAAAACAATCTTCATAAAGATGTAATTAATTTTGTCAACTTGATAAAACTAATTTGTAATTTTGTAAACATCTTTATAAAATTGTTGTTAAAAAATTAACAAATTTTTCTGCAAATAAATAATTGTCTAAATTTTATTATTATTTATTAGAAAGAAAAGATTTAATTCATAAATTATCTTTTGATTTTGATTTTAAAAAAGCATACAATATTAAAAATATTTAATAATTTAAAAATTTTTAAATAGAAAAATAATATGAGATCAAAATTGAAAAAATGTAATAGAAAAGCAGTAATAAGTTTTAATGAATTAGGTAATTGTTTAGATCATCATCCAATTATTGTTTATTATTCTCAAGTTGAAGATGAATATTACTATTTAAAAATTCATAGTACTAGAGATGAAAAAAGAAGTTTAAAAAAATTAGAAATAAAGAAATTTTTGTTCTAAAAAATTCTAATGATAAACAATTGTTGTACAATGATTCTTATATTGATACAACTAAAATCTTTCGCATTAAAAAACCTGAACTTATTAGTATTATTAATCCTAAAAAAATCTATCATATAGAAAGAATTGATCCGGTATATTGCTTATTAATTTATGATACTTTAGAGAGAAACTTAGATCAAGAATCGCCCTTTTGTTCATTAATGAAAGTAAGTTTTAATCAAAAATCGTTGTAAAACTACACTTGAAGTTTCAGAAATTTTAAATAATTTTGAGAGCAGTTTATATCATGATCGTCGTGATTATCACTATCAAAATAGCTATCATCTTAATAGAAATAAAGAGTTTTCTAATGAGATTGAAAAATTATTTGTCCATAATTGAGATCATTTTAGAAACAAAAGTTTATCTAATTTAGAAATAGAATCAGAATTAAAAATATTTAGTGATGATTTAAAACATTTATTAGAAAACAAATATGTACCACCAAAATCTATTTCATATGAAGAATTTCAAACAAGAGAAATGTTAATAAATCAATGATTAAAAGATCTAGATTAAACAAGATTAATTTTAACTCCAGCAGAATTAACGGTTTTAAAAAAGAATCCTAATTATGATTTAATTTATAAAGAATATGAACCAAAAACAAATGAAATATTATTTGAATATTTACAAGAACAAGGGATTCAAATTGAAATTGGTGAAGATTTAAGACTAAGATATTTTATAGAACATAAAATATTACGTGAATACATTAAAAAAGTGAATTTAGAATATTTAAAAAATAAATCTAAATCTTATGAACGATAAAAGGTAATATTTTCATTAATTAAAAAGTTTAAGCATTCAAACGAATTTTCAATAGTAATAAAATTAAAAATTTAATAAAATAAATCTAATTAAAAAGGAGTAAGTAAAGATGAATATTGAAAAAATGAAGCCAATTTTTACTAAAAATAAAACTGACATTACTTTTAGTGAGTTCGGAGAAAACTTAGGTTTTCATCCAATTATTATTTTTTATTCTCAAGGTGATGATGAGTATTATTATTTAAAAATTCGTAGTGCTAAACACGATGATGGAAGATTTAAAAAACCTAATTTTAATGATGTTTTTCTTCCTGCAAATCCTAATGCTAAAGGCATATTAAAAAAGGATTCTTATGTTGATCCTACTAAGATTTATCACATTAAAAGGTCTGAACTTGATCAATATGTAAAAGAAGATGATATTTGTGGTATTAACCAAATTGATCCAATTAAAGGATTAGATATTTATTCTGAAGTATTACATAATTTAGATCAAGAACCGCCCTTTTGTTCAATAATGAAAGTTAGTTATGATCAAAATTTAAATAAATTTATTAGTAAAACCGAGTATGCTCATGAAAAATTATTAAATCATGAATGAATATTATTACAAGAAAACATAAGAAACAAATCTTCTGAAATCAAAGAAAAATGAAGCATTGAATTTGAAAATTTGAAAAAAACCGTTCATGAAAACGCTCCTAACTTTTTTTGACCTGAATGAACTAACAAACGGTTTTGTGAAGATTTTGCTTGTTGTATTTGTACAGAAAAAAGATATTATTGAAATGACTTTTTTTCATTACATGAATCTTTATACGCGATTTATGAAAAGTTACAATATCAAAAAATTAATGTTCGTCAATCTGCTTCTGATCCTAATCGACCATATACAATCGAAAATATTATCGAGTTTGAGAACTTTTTAGAAGAAAACAATTACATTCAGTATTATACTTATGAAGAAATGGAAAAAAGAAGAAAAGAAGAGCAAGCAGAAAAAACCAAAAAATCCAATTCATACGAACGATAAGAAACAATAATTAATCAGTAAATATCAAAATAATCAGCATTGATTTGATAAATTTTAGTTTCTAATGTCATTATAAAATTAGTTAATAGTTTTGAAAATCAGAACCAAAAAGATTGCTTGTTTTTTTAGAAATATGTTCTGGAATATAAAGAACAAATGTTGGTGATATGATATTTGTTGAATCTGTTGGGCTAATCAAATAAACTCATAATTGAATCATATCTTTGCGATTTAACATTTCAGCAATTTTAGCATCACCAAGATATTTACCATTAGAACTACTACTTCGACCTGTAAATAAATTAGTTTCAATTTTACCAGTTTCTAAATTAATTTTTCTACGATCATAATCAAGTTTATTATCAACTCGAACAAAAACAATATCAGCTAAATGATCAGAAGTTTCAAACATTCTTTCTAATTTATTAATCAGGCTTTGATTAAATTTTATTTCATTTGGATTAAAAGTTAAATTTTTTAAAATTTTTTTAATTATTTCAAGAAAACTCAAATCCTTAATAATACGGTGATTAAAAACTGTTTTTTGATATTGATTGATATTTTTCATTTTAAAATTTTCAACAATTTGTCAATTTAAATCGTTTATTGTTTGATCTAAAATAATATAATTTGATTTGTATAAATTATTAGTAGAAATTGATACTTGTTTAGCAACATTAGGTCTTGTCGCTCGAAGTTTTGGAGAATCAATTTCTAAAACACGATAAAATTCTCTAAAGTCATGATCGTTGTTTTCTTTTCAATCTTTTAAATCAGATCACAATTTTTCTTCTCATACTGAAATTGATTCAAAGTCTTTTTTAATATCTTCAGTAGTAAAAACACGACAAAAATTTAAATATTTTTTTCGATAACCTAATCATCTTGCTCGTTGTAGTAAAGTGTCAATATTTGCTTTATTTTTTGATCTTCTTAAAAACAAACTAGTTGTAAGTCCTTGAATTGTCAAACCACGAGAAAGTTTATCGCCACCTAGAACAATATAAGTATTTGATTTAATATCTTTTTCTTTATTGTTTTCTGAATTATAAACATAAATTGTTGGATAACAATCTTTAATTGCTTTAACAATATAAGGTCATAAATTTTCAAATGATCCAAAATCTAGAAAAGAATTATTTTTTTTAAAATCATCATATTCGGTTTTTAATAATTTTATTAATGAAATAGTTGCTAAATCAGATTCTAAAAATGATGATCGATCATAAAAATTTTCAGTTCATTTACTTAATTCAATTTCACCAAATTCTTTTAATTGATTATGCCCTTCTAATGATTTAGTTACATGTAAAAGCATTGCATGTTTTCCATGATCATTTATTTTTAATCTTAATGCTTTAGCAATAAAAAAATTAGCAAATACTTTTGGTAAAACAGTAGGTAAACTAAATTTAATTTTGCCTGAACCATCATATTTTACGGTTTTAACATAAATATTTTTGTTTTTTAATGAATGAAATTGATCTAAACCACAATAATCATCACTTGGATCAATTAATTCAACAAAGTTAGGTGATAATCATTCTTTAGTGTTAACTAAAATATTAGCATTTGGTGTTGCAGTAACACTAAGAAAATCAGCTACAATTAATAATTCAAAAAGTTTTTTAATTTCTGAATAAATTTTACTTGCTGTTTTTTTAGTATAAATTTGCGTATTTAATGTTGCTTGATCACCTTCATCATCAATTATTAAAGTTTTTTTTCTTTTTAGTTCAATATGATTAAAAACATTATTAAGTCTGTTTAAATGAGTAATATTTTTTAAACAAATAATAATAACTTTTTTTTGATTTTTAAGAAACTGTAAAATATTAACCGCTTGAAAATTAATACTATCTTTTGAATTGAATATTTCAACAATTTGTTCATTTTGATCTGAAATAAATGATTGTTTCATTCTATTAAGATTTTGTTCTAAAAGATCATTTTCTGACCCGCCAAAAACTATTCCAATATCATAACCATTATCTAAAGCTAATGATAATAAACAATGAAAATTAGTAGTTTTACCACTTTGAATTTTATCAATAACAATACCAACCTTTTTTTGATTGATAATTTGATTTTTTGAATTAATAAAATTTCTTAATATATTAATATTGTTATTAAAAATTTTATCAATAACATTTTGAGTTAAATCTTGTTTTTCTAAATTATTGGCAAAAATTTTACTAACATTTTTTTTCTTAATATTCATATTTTTATTCTTTTTTTAAAAAAATAGCAAAGTTTATTAATTAAAAATTAATTTATTTGCTAATAGTTCAATAATTTTGACATTAACAGCATTACCTAATTGTTTAAAACTAATTAGATCATTTTCTAAAAACTTAAAATCCGAATTAAAACTTTGCAATATTGCTCCTTCTTTAACTGTTAAATAACGATATTTTCTAATTTTATGATCAAAACCAATTGGAATACTTGTAATTGCAGTTAAAGTTGGAAAACTATCGCATTTCTTAGTTCTAATACCAGAATGACGAAATTGAATAATAACATTTTTAAATGATTTAATTTCCTTACCAGCATTTCATTCTAATTTTTGATAAATTAAACTTTTTGATAACAAAGATTTATTTTGTTCTCATCATTGATCAATAAATTCTTTATTTGTTAAGTAAAATTTTCTATTTTTAAGAATGATTTTTTGTTTTCATTCAGGTTCAGAATTTAAATATTGTTGCTCAAATTTTTTTTGATTATCAATTCCTAAACCCATAAAATGTAATCAAATTGGATTAATAATTTTTCAATCTAATTGATTAATAAAATTTTCTCAAATATTTAAAATTTCAGTTTTCTCTTCTGATAAAAGATATTTATTTTTTTTGATTTTAAGATTCACTGATTTTTGATTAACTAATTCAAATGGATTAAAATAAGTTTTTAATGATGCTTTGTGCTTTGTGATTTCTTGATTAATTTCAATTATTTTAGTTTTAAGATTTTTATTTTTGTTTCTTTGAGCTAAAATATAAACTCGTTCTCTTCTTTGGGGAATACCTAATAAATGTGGTGATAAAATTAATGGTTCTTGATTAACTTCAAACCCTAATTGTTCTAATTTTTGAACAATTTTTTTAAATCATTCTTTACGTTTGTTAGCTAAATTTTTAACGTTTTCTAAAATAACAAAATCACATTCTGGATGCTTTTTTAAAATCTTAATAATTGATAAATAAAGTTTGCCTCGATCATCATTAAATCCTAATTGTTTACCACAATGAGAAAAAGGCTGGCAAGGAAAGCCAGCAACTAATAAATCAAATTTAGGGATTTTATTTTGAACATTTAAATCATTAACATTGCCAAGAATTTTAGTATTAGTAAAATTTTGTTGATAAACATTAATAGCATTTTGATCAATTTCACAAGCAGCCACACATTTACCACCAAGTTTTACTAAAGCTTGATGAAATCCTCCAATGCCTGCAAAAAGATCAACAAATTTAAAAGATTTTTTCAAAGCATCATTCATATAAACCCCTAAATCAACATTGATTTGTATTTTTAAATATTAAGCATCATTTAAAATTTTTTTAAAAACAAACTGAAGTCGACTTCACAATTGATCAATTGTGTCTTTGACAACATTATCATTTGTATACATATCTTTTAATTGTTCTGAAACAACAAACAAAGAAAAGATAAATTTCATTAAAATTTCTGGTAAATAACCTTTTTTAGGTAAATTTTCAAAATAATGATGATCTTCATTAATTTCAACACATCTAAGTTTGTTGTTTTCATCATTTTTAAAAAAAATTCATTTATCAGAAATCAATCCTTTTTTAACAAATTCGATTTTAAATTTCGGATTATCTTGAGGAAATACAATGCTTAAAGTGGGTTCATCAGAATCAAATAAATTATTGGAATTTATATCATCTTGATCTATTATAGGCACAACAGAATTAATCGATTCAGAAGGATTAAGTGATTCAATATTATTTTTAAAATCACGACTAAAATCAACGTCATTAATTTTTTCAGCATATTTTACTATTCCTTGATGAAAATTATTTTTATTTTCTCGTTTACGAATATTTCTGGATTTTCTAACAAGTTCTTCCATTTGTTCATCTAATGCAGCAATAAAGTTTTCTTCAAGATCTTCATTGTGCCAATCAAATTTATCTTTTGCTTGAGTTACTGGTCAATTATCTAAATGTAATTCTCCAAAAACTCTTTGATGAGCAAAATCATTACCTTTTCCAAAAATTTTTTCTGGTTTGTATTTATCTTCAATCCCACCAACAATGACTCGACCTCTTCTAATTAAAACTAAGCCACCATCATTAGTTGAGCCTTTTTCTCTAATAGCAACAAAACCATTAACATATAATGATTGACCTAAATGATCAATAGAAAATTCAATGTTTTTCTTACAGACATGATTTGAACCATCTGGGTTTTTTTCAATATAAATATCTGGATCTTGAAAAGTTAATATTTCATTATTAAAAACAATTTCAACTTCACCACTTCTAATATCTTGTCGATAAATGCTAGAAAGTAATTCTTTGATTTTTTTAAAAACAACTGAAGTATTAATTCGTTTTTCAGAATTATTTTTTTTACCAATACGTCGATTTAAATCAGTAATTTTAATTCTTGTAAAATGATCTTCTTTAGGTGTTGACATAACTTCAAAATTAATTTGCGTTAGTGAAGCAGAAGTAACTTTTTTAATATCAAAAGTAGTGTAATATAAATTATCTGAACCATATTGAGTTGTAGTAATATTTAAACAATTACCAAATCAAAAAGCAGCTGTTTTTAAACCCATTCCAAATTCATTTCTACCATTTCGATTTTCAGGAAGTTTATCAATTTTAACTGCTCTTTCAAAATCTTCAAATTCCATTCCAAAAGCATTATCAGTGATAATTAAGTAGTCTTCATCATACTTAATATCAATTCTTAATTTTTTAAAATTAGATAAACTTTTTAATTGTTCTTTATTATCAAAATAACTTTGAGTAGAATTATCAACAAATTCTGCAATGGCTGTTCATGGCTCATAACTATAATGTTTATAACCGTTATAAACAAGTGTTGATGGAATAATGCTTATTTCTTTTTTATCGTTGTCATTCATAAATTTTAAAATCACTGTTTTATCAAAATTAAATTAAATATCATAACTTATATTTTAATAGTTGAATTATAAAAAAGATTAATAATTAATATATCTAGATAAATTAATTTAATTAAAATATTGATTTATTAATTTAAAATTGATCAAAGAATATAAAAAATCGACAATAAAATATTAGAAAACAATCTTAATAAAAACGATATTTGAAAAATTAAATCATCGTTTTAGTTTAAAATAATGATCGTTTATTTAAAATTATTATTTAAAATTAACAAACATAAATAAGAAACTAATGTGTTTTACTAAAATAAATATTTTGATTTAAAATATTTGTTACATGGTTTAATTTTATTCAATCTTTTATTTTTTATAAATAAATTATTTGTAATTAAATAAATAATAAATAAAGTAGTAATAAAAATTTGATTTAGTATTTTTTTAGAGTAATAAGTGATGGCTATCAATAAGAATTTTCATGAATTTTTTGATCAAAATGATTTTGAAACTTTTGATCAATTATATGCTTCAGAACATGAGCGACTAGGTGTTAAATTCAATTATAAAACTAAAGTTTGTACTTTTAAATTTTGACAACCAATTGCTAAAGCAGTTAATTTAATTTTTTATGATTTTAAAAATTTAAAAAAAATTAAAAAAATTATTCCTTTAGTTACCAAAAAAAATATTTGAGTAACTAAATTTCCTTTTAGTGATCTTAATTGTTATTATCGAATCGAAATTTTACATCAAAATGACACTAAAACTTGATGTTTGGATCCTTATGCATATTCTATGGCACGATTTAATTGAAATGGATCTGAAGATCAGGTAGGTTATGGTTTTTTTGCTGATGTTAATAATGAAAAGTTATCAGGAAAAAAACCAAGAAAATTAAAAACGAAATTCAATCACACAGTTGATCCTGTGATTTATGAATTGCACATTCGAGATTTTACTTCATTAAAACAAGGAAAAATTAAATCTAAAAGAGGAACTTTTTTAGCAGCTTTAGAAACTAAAATTTTTAATTATTTAAAAAAACTTAATGTTAATTATTTAGAACTTTTACCAATCCAAGCAACATATACTATTAATGATTATGATCAAAAAATTTTAAAAAAAGGTGCTGGGAAAAATTGAACAACCAACTATAATTGAGGTTATGATCCTCATAATTATTTTACGATCAATGGTTGATATTCTTCTAATCCTAAAGATCCATATGCAAGAATTAGAGAACTAAAAAAACTAATTGATGAAGCTCATAAAAATAATATTGGTATTATTTTAGATGTTGTTTACAATCATGTCATGACTAATAATATTTTTAATAATATTCTTCCTAATTATTATTTTCGTAATTCTCAACCATATCCAGTTAATCAACCTTCTTTAGCTTCTGAACGCTTAATGGTAAGAAAATTGATTATTGATTCATTAGTTTATTTAGTGAAAAATTTTAATGTTGATGGGTTTCGTTTTGATCTTGCTTCATTTATTGATAAAAATACAATTGATCAAATCGTTACTACTTTAAGAAAAATTAATCCAAAAATTGTCTTAAGTGGTGAAGCATGAGAGTTTTCTAATTTAGATTATCAAAATACTTATATTAAAGGTCATAGTATCAATCAACATAATTTTGCTTATTTTAATGATACGATTTTAAAAGCAATAAAAGGTTATGATAATCATCAAAAAATCGATTTAGGTTTAATTCATGGTAATTTAGATTATTTTCCTCAATATGTCAGTTGTGTTAAAGGCAATTTAAACGATTTAATTTTTTGAAAAAATTCATCTGCTAGTCAATTGCCATATGATAATTTTGCTTCTAATCCAGGAGATAGTTTACAATATAGTTCTTGTCATGATGGTTTTACTTTATGAGATAAAATTAATATTACTTCTCAAGAAGATTTTATTACTAAAATTGAACAATATCGTCAAGCATTAATGATGCAATTTACGGCTCAAGGACGACAGTTGATTTTAGCAGGAACAGAATTATTACAATCAAAACCACTTGATCAAACTGGTGATGATTCACATCGTTATTATAGTTTGAATGGTTTAGTAGATATATTTAATTATCAACCAGATAATAATGGTTATTGTGATAATAGTTATAAAACAACAGATTATGTTAATGGTATTAAATGACAAAATTTAAATCATCAATTAGTCAAAAAACATGTTTTTACTTTTTTACAAAAACTAATTAAATTTCGTCAACAAACACCTTTTTTTCGTTTAAAAACTAAAAAGGAAATTTTAGAGCAAATTGAAATTTTAGTTGCTGAAAATGGCATTTTAATATATCAAATTACTGTTAAAAAAAGCAAAATTTTAGTTGCCCACAATTTTACATCTGAAAATTTAAACAATTTTGCTTA
Source organism: [Mycoplasma] cavipharyngis (assembly GCF_042984175.1). Classification (NCBI taxonomy): domain Bacteria; kingdom Bacillati; phylum Mycoplasmatota; order Mycoplasmoidales; family Mycoplasmoidaceae; genus Mycoplasmoides; species [Mycoplasma] cavipharyngis. The sequence goes on from NZ_CP155569.1 coordinate 657,003, forward strand.
TTGAAGTAAAAATATTTTATTCCATTCCAAAATTAAACATCAATGAAACCAAAAAATTTTAGATTCTAATAGTTCAATTATTGTGAGATTATAGTGATGAAAGATCCATTAAAAAATAAAATTATTTATCAAATTTTTCCTCGTTCTTTTAAAGACGCAAATAATGATGGTGATGGTGATCTTTTAGGGATTGTTAGTAAGTTAGATTATTTGCAATCACTAAATATTGATATTATTTGACTTTGTCCAATTTATCAAACTAATTTTATTGATGCAGGATATGATGTTTTAGATTATTATCAAATTTGACAACCATTTGGTACTTTAGCTGATTTTCAGTTATTAGTTCAAGAAGCAGAAAAACGTAATATCAAAATTATGTTAGATATTGTTTTAAACCACACTTCTAACCAACATCCTTGATTTCAAAAAGCAATTAATGATCCTAATTCACAAGAACATAATTACTATATTTGATCAACTAAACCATATAACACCAAATCAATTTTTGGTGGTTTAGCATGAGAATATGTTCCATCATTAAAAAAATTTTATTTCCATTTATTTACTAAAGAACAACCTGATTTAAATTGACAAGCAATTGAAACCCAACAAGCAATGGCTGATGTCATTAATTATTGATATAACCTAGGTGTTAAATATTTTCGATTAGATGCAATTCAACATGTTCATAAAGAAATTGTTGATCATCAATTAGTTCATTCTTTTGGAACTAAAATGGTTCAATATTTACAAAGTTTTATTAATCTTGTTAAAAAAGATAAAAACGATATTTATTTTATTGGTGAAGCATCTGGAATTAGTCCAGAAAAAGCGATTAAATATGGTTTGGGTAAAGATAAAATTGCTGATGCCTTTTTTAATTTTAGTTGATGGTGAATTGGTTGAGATAAAAAACAAGGACGAAATGGTTATGATCCTAATTGAACAATTGCTGATTTTGTTAATGATGCTTTAGTTGAATATCAACATAATGAACAAATTCCTAGTGAATTAATGTTTAATTTTTTAACTAATCATGATACAGCAAGAGCAATTTCTCGTTGGGGTGATGAAAATGTTTTTTGAGCAGAATCTGCTAAATCATTTGCAATGTTGCAATTTATTTTAAAAGGAAATATTGTCATTTGTTTTGGTGAAGAGATTGGTATGATTAATAATTTTTATCAATCACGAGATCAATTTAGAGACTTTGATGTCATTAATTCATTTGCCTTATTAGTCGATCAAGAAAAATATTATTCAGAAGATGAATTAATTAAATACCACAACATTAATAGTCGTGATCATTCGCGATATCCGATGCAATGAGATTTAAGTGTTAATTATGGTTTTAATGACGGTCATAAAACATGAATCAAGTTAGGAAGACATTATCAACCAATCACAGTTGCTCAACAAGAAGAAGATGATCAATCAATTTTAAACTTTTATCGCAAATTGATTCAAATTCGTAAAAACTTAAAATATCAACCACTTTTAGTTGGTGGAAAATCAAATGTTAGTTATTTAAATAACAATTTAATTAAAATAGTTCGTACTAATAATCAACAAAAATTAATTGGTTTAATTAATATTAGCAAACACCAAATTAATGATCTTGAACATTTTGTTTATGATCAAATTATTTTATCTTCTTATTCAGATAATAAACCATTTGCTTTTGTATTAAGACCATATGAATCGATCTGATTTTTAGCAACAGAAAATCATCTTAACTCATAATATCAATCAAAATTTAAAATCTTAATCAAATTAAAAATTAATTAAAAACTGGTAAATTAAAAATGGCAATTAAATTAATTTATGATCCTAAAAACCTTTTGATTACTCAAGAAGGTTATGATTTTACTAAAACACAAAAAACTGAATCAATTTTTGCTCAAGGTAATGGTTATTTAGGCATTAGAGCTGTTGATGAAGAATTCTCTTCTTTTAATAAAGAAGATTTTTTTATTAATGGTATTTTTAATATTGGCGATCCTGCTGAAACATCAGAATTAGCTAATATGGCTAATTTAATTCAAACACAAATTTTTATTGATAATAAACCTTTAATTATTAATAATTCATTTCAATATTCTAAAACTTTAGATTTAAAAAATGGTTCACTAACAAGAAAAATTACTTTTAATTTTGACCAAAAAAAATTTGTTATTGTTTTTAAACGAATTGTTGATCAAAAAAATTGGCATCATTATTTTCAAAAAATTAGTATTAAACAATTAACAGGATCAAGTTGTATTATTAAACTAATTCCTTTAATTAATGGTCAAACAACTAATCGTGGGATTCAACATTTTGCTGAAGGAACTAAACATTTACTAGATCCAATTACGATTCAGTATCATGAACAGACAACAGAATCTTTAATTGATGTTGTTCATACTATGGTAGTGAAATTTTATAATCCACAACAGAAATTATTAACATCAGGTAATGATAATTTTGTAATTAAAATGGCACGAAGACAAATTGGTTTTGAAATTAGTCAACAATTAAAAGCAAGACAAACAATTGTTTTAGAAAAAAACATGTCAGTTTATAGCACAATTGATTCTGATTTTCCTAATAAAGAAACAATTATAAAAACTAGTATTGCTAATAAAGAAGCATTAAAAGCGATTAGTTATGATCAAGTGGTAAATGAAAATAATCAAATATGAAAAACAATTTATCAGCAATTTCCAGTCACAATTAAAGGTAATAATAAAAATGCTGCTTATCATCGTTTAGCGTTTTATTTTTCAATTTTTCATATGAATAATTTTGTGCCAAAAAACAATAGTTGATTATCAGTTGGTGCAAAAGGTTTATCAGGTGAAGCATATCAAGGACATTGTTATTGAGATACAGAATTTTTTATTATGCCTAATTATTTATTTACCAATCCTCAAATTGCTAGAAACCTTTTAGAATACCGTTATAAAGGTATTGATGGAGCAAGGAAAAAAGCGGCTGAAAAAAATTATCTTGGTGCACAATATCCTTGAGAAATGGCATGACCAACAAAGGGTGAAGTTACTCCATATTGAGGACAACCAGATATTATTACAGGTAAGCAAATTCCTATTGCTTCAAGAGAACAAGAAATTCATGTATCAGCTGATATTGCTTATGCAGTTGATCAGTACTATCATGTAACTCAAGATCATGAGTTTATGGAACAAATGGGTTATGAAATGATTATTGATACAGCAATTTTTTGAACATCAAGAGTTGAATGAAAAAATGATTGTTATCAAATTACTAATGTTATGGGACCAAATGAATATAAAGGTAATATTGATAATAATAACTTCATTAATCAAATTGCAAAACGTAATTTGGAATTAGCAATAAAATATATTAAACAACTACAACAAACTAATGAAGGTAGTGAAATTCTAGCATCCATTAATCAAAAATTACCTTATCAATATTCAATTGATAAAATGATTGATGTTAAAAATAAATTAGTGCAACAATTACCTAATAAAAATAAAATTATTGCTGAAAATGATCAATTTCTTAATTTACCATTAACTGATCTAAAACAATTTCAAATGTTAGGTGATGCTGGTAAAAAATTATTTAATACCCAAGAAGGTCATAAACGTTTAGAAGGTCAAATTGTTAAACAAGCAGATGTTATTCTAACAACTTATTTATTTAATGAATTGTATGATAAAGCAATATGTGAAGCAAATTTGAATTATTATGAACCAATTACAACTCATGATTCTTCTTTGAGTGCGACTACTTATTGTATTCAAGCAATTGCTTTAAGACAAATGGAATTAGCTGAAAAATTATTTCAATATTCAATCAACATTGATTTAGGAACTAATTTTGCTTCTTCAAACGAAGGAATTCATGCAGGATCATTAGCTGCTATTTGACAAACAATTGTTTTTGGTTATGGTGGTTTAAGATATTATGATCAAAAATTACATATTAATCCGATTTTACCAAAAAGTTGAAACGGTTTAGAATATCAAATTTTGTATCAAAAATCATGATTGAAAGTAATTGTTAATCAAAAAAATTTTAGTTTAGAAGTAATTGATGGTAAAAAAATTGTTGTTTATGTCAATAATCAAAAAGTCATTGTCCCAAATGATCAAGCAATTACTTTTAAAATAATTACTAATTGAAAAAAATCCAATTAAAAGTTTTAAAACTGATTAATCAATTACATTTTAATTAATATTTGGCCTAATTTTAATTTAAATATTAATCATATAATTAAAATGTTAATTTATAATTAATGGTTTTTTTAAAAAAATAACAATTTTTTATAAAAATAAATTTTTGAGAATTAAAGTTTTATTTTTTAAAAAACTTATCACTAATATTTAATTTTTAAAATTTATTGCTAATAAATTAAATGAATAAAAAACTTGATTTTTAACCAATATTTAATTTTTTAAAAACTTATATTACTAATAAATTAAAAATGGATAAAAAATTAAATGGATAAAAAAACTTGATTTTTTTGATTGGTTTGATTCCATGTATAAAAAAACTTGATTTTTTGGATTGGTTTTACCCAGTTTAATCGTTTTCACGATTGTTTGTTTAGTTCCCACAATTATGGGGATTTTTCTTTCTTTTAACGATTGAAAACAAGGGCAAAATCTTTTTGAAGGTGGTTGAATTGGTTTTGCAAATTACAAGCAAGCTTTTGAAACTGGTAGTTTTGCTACATCAATTTGATTCACAACAGTTTATGCTATTGTTTCATTAATTTTAGTTAATGTAATTGGATTTGGATTAGCTTTAATGCTTAATTGATCATTCAAAGGCAAAAACTTTTTTCGCGGTGTCTTTTTTGTTCCCAACTTAATTGGGGGTTTGATTTTAGGTTATTTATGAAGATTGATGTTTGATCAAGTATTCATAGCAATTTTTGGAGGTGAAAGTTTAAGATTAGGATCACAAATTGGTGGTATGTTTGCTATGGCAATTGTTTTTGCATGACAAATGGCTGGATATGTGATGATTATTTATTTAGCAGCATTACAAAATGTTAATCGTAGTTTATTAGAAGTATCACAAATTGAAGGAACAAATTTTTGAAAACGCTTTAGAAACGTTACTTTACCAGCAATTGTACCTGGAATTACTGTTGCAGTTTTTTTAGTATTAAGTGGTTCTTTTAAAATGTTTGATCAAAATTTAGCTTTAACTGAAGGAAGTAATGATACTGGATTATTATCTTATGATATTTATGGTACAGCTTATATTGGTTCTTATTTAGGAACATATGGGATTGCTCAAGCAAAATCAGTTATTTTTACTATTTTAGTATCAGCAATTGCGATTAGTCAAGTTTATATTTCAAAAAAATTCGAGGTTGAACAATAATGAAATTAAAATTTGATCCTAAAGTTTTATCAATCAATAGCAAAAAAATTAATTTTTGATTAACAGACTTTAAATTAAAGTTTTTTGAAATTAAAAATTTAAAAATTGAAAAAGATAAAACTCAAAATAAAAAAAGAGCATTAAAAATTAGTTTCTTTGTTTTTTTAGTAATTATTTCTGCTTGTTGAATTTTCCCTTTTGGTTTAATGAGTAATGTTTCATTTAAAGATGCTGCACAAATTGTTACTAACTCAATTTTTGCCTTACCAGAAAATAGGGGTGATTTATTCAAAAATTATGAAAATGCTTGAGAAGCTTTAAATTTTGTTGAATCATTTTTTACTTCATTAATAGTCACAATATTATCTAATTTCTTTATTGTGTTTCTAGGTTCATTAGCAGCATGACAATTATCAAGAACAAAAACATGATATTCTAAAATTATTTTTTATACTTTTCTAGTCGTACTAATCGTGCCCTTTCAAGCAATTATGTTACCACTAATTACCATTATGGGCAAATTATCTTTTCTTAATATTCCTGGTTTAATTTTTATGTATACAGGATTTGGATTAAGTTTATCGATTTTTATGATGCATGGTTTTATGAATACAGTTCCAATTTCTTTAGAAGAAGCAGCTCAAGTTGAAGGTTATAATCCATTACGAATTTATTTTAAAATTATTTTGCCCTTACTAAAACCAGTAATCACTACTATTGTTATTTTAAATACTATGTGAATTTGAAATGATTTTCTTTTACCATATTTAGTATTTACTCAAAATAGTAATGCTCTAACAACTATTGTTGTTAATTTATATACCAAATTAGTTGGAACCTATGGTACTGATTTTCCATCATTAATGGCTGGATTAATTATTTTAATTATTCCAATTATTATTTTCTTTTTCATAGCACAAAAAAATATTGTTGCTAATATTACTAAAGGTGCTATTAAGTAGGTAGGTATTATAAAGTGGTCACTAATCAAAAAAAATTACCTCAATATTTAATTGATCGATTACAAAAATTAAAAACTGAGCAAGCAAATGATCATCAAAATTATGTTTTAGAACTAAATAATTTAGACAAAATTTATGACAATGGATTTCAAGCGTTATTTAGTGTTAATATTAAATTAAAACAAGGAGAATTTCTTGCTTTATTAGGTCCAAGTGGTTGTGGTAAATCAACAACATTAAGAATGATTGCTGGATTAGAGCAAGTTAGTTTTGGTGATATTTATATTAATAAAATTAATGTCACTAATTTAGAACCAGCTGATCGTAGTTTAACTATGGTATTCCAAAATTATGCGCTATTTCCTCATTTAACAGTAAAAAATAATATTGCTTTTGGTTTAAGAGCAAACAAGAAGAAACTAGGAGAAGGAGGTAAAATATATAAGGAGATTACTTATTTAAAAAACCAATATAAATCTTCAAAAATTTTAATTGATAGTATTAAACAAATTGAATCTTCACAAAAAAAAGTTGATAAATTAAAAACTAATTTAAGTCAAAAAAAAGAAAAATATAATCGCTTTTTAAAAGAAAATAAAAAAACACTTTTAAAAAAATTAAAAATTCAAATTAATACTTTAGAAGCAGTTATTAATCATGCTCAAAATAAAATAAACTATTATTTGAGAATGAAAAATAACTTAGCAACTATTAGTCAAAATTTAGTTAAATTACAAGAAAAAATTAATCAATTAGAAATAAAACGTAAAGAAGTTGCTAAAAACGATAAATATGATTTAATCATTAATCAAAAAGTTAATCAAACAGCCAAAATTTTAGGACTTGAATATTATTTAGATCGTAAACCAGCAGCTTTATCTGGTGGGCAACGTCAAAGAGTGGCTTTAGGTAGATCGATTGTTAGCAGTCCTTTTTTGTTTTTAATGGATGAACCATTATCCAATTTAGATGCTAAACTTAGAGCCACAATGCGTAAAGAAATTCGTTTTTTGCACGAAAAAATTAATACGGGTACAGTTTATGTTACCCATGATCAAATTGAAGCAATGACAATGGCTGATAAAATCGCTGTTATGACTGATGGTTTTGTTTTACAAACTGGTAGTCCTAGTGAAATTTATAAAAATCCTTCTTGTATTTTTGTTGCAGGTTTTGTTGGTAGTCCAGCAATGAATTTTTTATCTGGTAAAATTCAACAAAATGCCTTTGTTTCAGATCAAGGATTAGTGCTTCAATTAACAAAAGAAAAATTAAAACATACTCAAGAAAATCAAAAAGTGATTTTAGGTATTAGACCAAATGATTTTAGTACTGATGATAATCTAACTGATTTATACAAACCAATTAAAGTTAAAATAACTAATAAAGAATTGTTAGGAAATGAAATTCAGTATACTGGATTAGTCCAAAATAATAGTTCTGATCATGAAGAAATTACTTTTATTACTAATTCATATGAAAATTATCAACTACATACTATTAAAGAAATTATTCCAATCTTATCACGTATTCATCTTTTTGATCAAACAACAACAATTTCATTAACATCAGAATTTAATTATGAAACACTTGTTGCATTAAATAACTGAATTATTTCAGATGACAAAATTAAAATTCGTCAAGAATTATTAGAGGCTTCTAAGAGAAAAACTCAAAAAAAATCTTGAACTAGTATATTAATTAGTTTCTTGGTGAAACATTCTAAAAAATTATTCAAAAAATAATAAATTAAATAATTACTTAATATATTGAAAGATACAAATTATGAAAAAATCAACAAAAAAATTATTAATCTTACCATTTATTGGTCTTATTAGTTCAATTACTCTTGCTGCTTGTTCAGCTAAAAGTAGTTTTAATCAACAATTTTTTGATCAAATTGCTAAAGATCAAACAGCAGTTGCTTTAAAAACTGAATTAGCAGGTTATTCTAAAGATGCATTAGAAATTGTTGCTAACAAACAAGAAATTGCAACTCAATCAAAAGAATTTATTGAAACATTTAATCGTTTTTATGATACTAAATTAACATTCACACAAGTGGGTGGTGTAACTGATTATGGTCAATTTTTAAATGCTAAATTTGCTAATGGACCACGTTCAGTATTAATTTTAGGTGCAGGTTCACTTGGTGGTTTTAAAAATATTGCCCAACATTTAATTGATACTCCAGCATCAACAATGCTAAAAAACGACAATACTACTGAAGGTCAATTTGTTGTTGATGGCAAACATTTTATGCCTCAAGCAGTTGAATCTTTTGGCATTATTTATAATAAGGATGTTTTTGCTAGAGCCAATATTACTGTCCATGAAGGTAAAAGTTTCAAAGACATTAATCCTAATGGTACTGAACCAATGAGTTTTAATGGTGTTGAAGAAAAAAATAATAGTGGTGGTACTAAAACTTATAATGTTTATACTAGTGATTTAAAAAAAGAAGGTTTTGAAAAAATTAATCAAGTATTAGAAAGTAATAATATCAAACCTTTTTACTCTACTGCTAAAACAGAAGCTAGCAATATATGACCAATTACCAATCATTTATTAGGCGTTGTATCTGCTGCACAAACTGGATTAAAACAAGATAATGTAAATCTTACAAATGCTGATCAAGTATTAACAGATCAAGTTTTAATGAACATGCAACAAGCATTAAATATTTATGGTCAAGATAAACCTTATACTTTAAAAACCAATACAGTTGATCTTGCCATGCAAAATGTTGCTGTTGGTCAATTTGCTATGACCCAAAATGGTACATGATCAATTAATCAAATTTTAGATGCTAAAAAAGATGCTAAAATCGGTTTTATGCCAATGCCTGCTTTTGATAAAGATACACAAAAAGCAAAATTGGCGCGATCAATTTCACAACGTTGGGGCGTAACTACAACAGGTAATGATCCTGCTAAATTAAAAACAGCAAAATTATTTTTCCAATTTTTATATCAAACCAAATCAGGAGTAGAATTTGCTTTAAATAAAATGCAATTACTTTCACCATTTAAACAAATTCCAGGATTAGATCAAAATAACATTAATGATCCATTATTACGATCAGCAACAAATTATACAAAATCAACCGATGTTGTTTCAGCAATTGATAATTATTTTCCAAATGGTTTTAATAATAGTGATCCAGTATTAAGAAAAGTAACTAATGAAGGTTATAAAAACACTACAACTAATAAAACCGAATTAATAGCTGAATGAAATAAATTAAAAGAAAATGAAAAAAAGCAACAAACCAAAAAATAAATAAAATCTAAAATTAAAGATTTAATTTTTGATCTTAATGGTGTTATTTACTAAAACTTCTGAATAACACTTTTAAGCAATGAAAAACAATTTAAAAAAATTGTGATGTTAATTATTTTTCTAATAAAAATTATCAGTTAAAAGGTTAAAATCGAATTGATATTTTAAAGACCAGTTTAAAAATTAAAAAAAATTAATGACTGGTTAATAGAATTAACTAATTCAGTAGTATTAATAAAAAATTAAAAAATAATTTTAACTATTTGACCAAATGGTTTTGGTGCTAATAATAATTTATACTGATTGATATAAATCATTTAAAATCAAAATAACTAATAAATAATTGTTGAACAATGAAATTCAGCATATCTGAATTACTAAAAAAACAATAATTTTGATTATGAAAAAATTATTCCAACTTTTATCACAAATTCATCTTTTTAATCATGTAACAAAAATTAAACAATAACAATTTGATTAACATCAAAGTTTAATTATGAAATTCTTGTTGGATTAAATGACTAAAATATTTCAAAATACAAAATTAAAATTCGTCAAAAATTATTAGGGGTTTTTAAAACAAAAAAATTAAAAAATCTTGAAATAATTTATTAATTAATCTCTTAATAGAACATTCAAAAAAATTATTTAAGAAATAATAAAATAAATATTTAATATATTAAAAAATACAAATTATGAAAAAATCAACAAAAAAATTATTAATCTTACCATTTATTGGTCTTATTAGTTCAATTACTCTTGCTGCTTGTTCAGCTAAAAGTAGTTTTAATCAACAATTTTTTGATCAAATTGCTAAAGACCAAACAGCAGTTGCTTTAAAAACTGAATTAGCAGGTTATTCTAAAGATGCATTAGAAATTCTTGCGAACAAACAAGAAATTGCAACTCAATCAAAAGAATTTATTGATACATTCAATCGCTTTTATGATACTAAATTAACATTTACACAAGTAGGTGGCGCAACTGATTTTGGTCAATTTTTAAATGCTAAATTTATTAATGGTCCAGGATCAGTATTAATTTTAGGTGCAGGTGGTCTTGGTGGTTTTCGTACTATTGCTCATCATTTTATTGATACTTCAGCATCAAAAATGCTAAAAAATGATAATACTACTGAAGGTGAATTTGTTATTGGTAGTAAACATTTTATGCATCAAGCAATTGAATCTTTTGGCATTATTTATAATAAGGATGTTTTTGCTAGAGCCAATATTACTGTCCATGAAGGTAAAAGTTTTAAAGATATCAATCTTAATACTAATGAACCAGCAAATTTTAATGGTGTTGAAGAAAAAACAATAAATAATACTAAAACTTATAATGTATATACTAGTGATTTACAAAAAGAAGGCTTTGAAAAAATTATTACAATATTAAAAACTAATAATATCAAACCTTTTTATTCTACTGCTAAAACAGAATCTAGTCATATATGACCAATGACTAATCATTTATTAGGTGTTGTATCTGCTGCACAGACTGGATTAAAACAAGGTGATATGGATCTTGCAGACGCTAATAAAGTATTAACAGATCAAGTTTTAATGAATATGCAAGAAGCTTTAAAAATTTATGGTCAAGATGAAAATTACACCTTAAAAACCAATACGGTCGATCTTGCCATGCAAAATGTTGCTGTTGGTCAATTTGCTATGACCCAAAATGGTACATGATCAATTAATCAAATTTTAGATGCTAAAAAAGATGCTAAAATTGGTTTTATGCCAATGCCTGCTTTTGATAAAGTCACAAAAAAAGCAAAATTAGCGCGATCAATTTCACAACGTTGGGGAGTAACTACAACAGGTAATGATCCTGCTAAATTAAAAACAGCAAAATTATTTTTCCAATTTTTATATCAAACTAAAGTAGGAGTAGAATTTGCTTTAAATAAAATGCAATTGCTTTCACCATTTAAACAAATTCCAGGAATAGATCAAAATAACATTAATGATCCATTATTGCGATCAGCAACAAATTATACAAAACCAGCCGATGTTGTTTCGGCAATTGATAATTATTTCCCAGCAGGTTTTAATAATACTGATCCAGTATTAAAAAAAGTAACTAATGAAGGTTATAAAAATATTGCAACTGATAAAACTGCATTAATAGTTGAATGAGATAAATTAAAAGTAAATGAGAAGAAATCAATAAATTTAAATCAATAAAATCTATGATTAAAGGTTTAATTTTCGATCTTGATGGTGTTATTACTGAAACTTCTGAATGACACTTTTTAGCATGAAAAAAAATTTTAAAAAATTATGATATTGATTATTTTTCTAATGAAAATAATCAGTTAAAAGGTTTAAATCGAATTGATACTTTAAAAGCAATTTTAAAATTAAAAAAAATTAATGACTGGTCAATAGAAAAAATTAATTCAGTAGCATTAGCAAAAAATGATTATTATCTTCAATTACTAAATGAAAATTTATCATCTCAAAATATTTTACCAGGCATTGAACAACTAATTATTGATGCTAAAAAAAATAATTTAAAATTAGCGCTCGCTTCTTCTTCATTTAATGCTAAATTAATTTTAGAAAAAATAGGCTTATTAAATAATTTTGATTTTATTGTTGATCCAAAAACAATTAAAAAAGGTAAGCCAGATCCAGAAATTTTTTTAAAAGCAGCAGCAGGTATTAACCTAAAACCAGAAGAGTGTTTAGGATTTGAAGATGCAATTGCTGGTATTCAAGGATTAAATGCTGCTAAAATTAAAACTGTTGCTATTACTAATGGAATTAAAAATTCAGAATGAGAAAAAGCACAATTTGTTTTTAATACAACTGAAGCAATTAAATTAGCTGATTTAGTAAAAACAAAATAGTTTTATTATAAAATAATCAAACCAGAATAAACTAAGAATGACTATTTAAGTTTTGATTCTTAGTTTATTTTTTATTTAATGATTATAAAAAACTATTTTTTCTTGATTTTAATTTCAGATGTTTTTTTCATTGTTTTCTAATTAGTTTCTTTTAATTTAATTCGTTTAATTAAATTTGATAAAATTTTTATTATTTAAGTTGCTAATTTACATTAAATTTCTAAAATTTTAAAAATGCTTCGAATCATAATTTTTCTTGTTGTTTTTTGAGTCATTGGTAATATTATTATTCCCATTTTAAATAGTGAGGAAGTAAAGTTTATTACACATTGATGACCTCCTTTATTTTGGACTCAAGAATGATGGGATAAAATGATTACTGTCTTTCCAAGTGAAGCAAGTGGATGGATTGGTAATGTATTTGCTTGGATTTTCATTATTTTTAGTTTCATAATTGCTTTAATTGTTTTAATTGCAATACCATACATTATTAAATATTTGCCTTCATTTTTTATTAAATTGTCTCGATTTCTTTTTTTTAGATTACCAATAACCATTTTAAGTAATATTGAAGATTGTAGTATTTATTTTAATGAGTGAATCAAAAAATGAATTAGTGTTATTTTAATCATCCTAGCATTTGATTTTATTGCTGTTCCAATTTTAATTAGTCAAAAAATAGAATTTTTTAGCATTTGATGACCACCTCAAATTTGAAAAAAAACATGATGAGAAACAATAATTGCACCTTTTCCTAATACTGCTGGTGGTATTGGTGGTAATATTGGAATTTGAATTATTACTCTTATTAATCTTTGATTAGCATTAGTTGCTTTAATTGCATTACCAGTAGCCATTAAAAGATTAATTAGATTAATTTTTAGAAAATATTGAGATTATCAAGTTTATCAATTTTTAGACAGAATTTGAAGAAATAATCAAGACATTGTTAATCGTAGAAAAAAATTTTTTGATAATATCGAAGATTATCAACTATGATTTTATAATCAAGTCATAAGTGATCCTGAAATTCGAAAATGAGAAAATAAAATTCGTGATATAAACACTAATGAGACTTCTGATCGTTATCAAAAATTTATTAGTGAAAAATTAAACAATTTTTAAAAATGGTTAAAATTGTTTTTTTGTGTTTTATAACATCATATTTAGTCACTATTTTTACTACATAATGATAAGTTAGGTTAAGTAGTATTTTTTATTTATTTAATATAAGTATATTTTTTGATCATTCGGTCAATAATTTTTTTAGTTTTCAATTTCAGTATTAGTTATAAATACTATTTTTAGTATTAATTTTTTATCTGTTTTTTTCATTAGATAAAAATTTTATTTTGCTTATTGCATTAATAAGACCGGTTTGATTTTTGATGATGTAATTTTGCTAATTTTTGCTTAACTTGAATGCTCTCACTACTTTTTTGCAAATTTTGTTTAATCATCTTCTAAATAATTTTCTTATAATTTTTTTCAAATTTAATGCAATTATTATTTTCATTTATCTTCTTATTCACTTTTTGTTTTTTAACTAAATAATCATCTTTTTTAAAATCATTACTGAACATTCAATTTTATAATTTACTTTAATTTTAATCATTGCGTTTTAATTTGGTATTTAGATAATTTTGCTGAACTATTTTGATTGATTTTCTAAAATAGCTTGCTAATTTAGAATTATTTTTTTTAGCAGCCATTTAACCACCTAATCCATCATTATATGCTTATCCCTACTTGAACAAATTGTTTTTTAAAAATGAAATAGTTTTTAGCATTGATATTTAATCAATTATTTCTATTTATGCATCCTAAATTTTTCATATTATTCTTGTTTTTGTTGATCAGTTAAAATTCTATCTAAATTATTTTTTTAGATTTTAAGATCTAGTTTTCTTATTATTGACTCATTAAATTCTTTAGAACATTGATTGCCAATCATTTTCATTGAATTATTTTGTTTTTATTGCTTCATTAACACTCATTGCTTCATTAATGAACATGGTCATTAATTGATTAATGTTATATATTCTTAAAATCCCAGTAACAATAATAGCAAGTTTAGCTACTTGATGAACTATATCAAAACCTTGATCTTTTAGAAAATGATCTATCACTTAAAATAGTTGTTATTAGTTTGACATAAATATAAAACAAACTAAAATCTAATGCTAAAAGTTAATTACTAAGATTTTAGCTACAATACTTTGTAATTTAAATTAAACTAATTGATAATAATTTATGTTGAATTATTTTTAAATAATAGATTATAATTCTAGATACATATCAGCAAAGTTAATAATGTTTTAGTATTTTAGATATATTTACTTAAATTAATTAAATAAAAGTAAGATTGGCTGATCAATCTGAAATTTATATCACCTAATTTATTTATTAACTAATTTTAATTTTCGAAGTTAATTTTCGATTTTAAATATCTATATTTTATTCACTAACATCATTTGTTAAAAATAGATAATATTCTGTATATGTCAGCAAAAACAAATTTTAATTTTATGAATTTGTTTTTGGATTTTTATTGAATTGAATTAAAAAATAAAGGCATAAAATGTCAAGATATACTGGCAGTATTTATCGTAAATCCCGTCGTTATGGAATTTCTTTATTAGAAAATAATAAAGAATTTTCTAAAGGTAAAAAAAGAACAACTATCCCTGGTCAACATGGACCAGCTCAAATTCGTCGTAAAAAATTAACTGGTTATGGTGAACAATTACAAGAAAAGCAAAAAATGGCTTTTATGTATGGTTTAAACGATCGTCAATTTCGACGCTTTTTTAAAATTGCTACTAGCATGGAAGGTGCTTTATCTTTAAATCTATCTTGAGTTTTAGAAAGTCGTTTAGATTCTTTAGTTTATCGTATGGGTTTTGCACCAACTAGAAGAGCAGCAAGACAATTAGTTAATCATGGTCATATTTTAGTTAACAATAAAAAAGCTAATATTTCATCAATGATTATTAATGTTGGTGATGAAATTTCTCTAAAACCAAAAATCGCAAATTTACCACTAGTTCAAGTAGGTTTAGAAATGCGTCTTCCTGAATTTGTAAAAGTTGATAAACAAGCAAAAAAAGGTATCTTTTTAAGATATCCTAATCGTGATGAATTATCAGCTGAAATTAATGAAGTTTATGTTGTAGAATGATACAAACGTTTAGTTTAAAATTCATTTCTAAAATTTCTTAATCAAAATATTAAAATTAAACGTTTGTTAAATGACAAACGTTTTTCTCACCTTATTCCCCACATCATACTCCTTAGCTGTTGTCACCTCAAACTCTTTTGGTTTCTCACCCATTTTTTCCACAAAATTAGTCACTTTAATTGCACCAGATTCAAACTTTAGTTTACCCTTAATTAGATCAACTTTCACTTTAGTTACATCAACATGATATTGGTGTAACAACTTACCATCATTATCAAACGTCTTCACACCTTGATTTAAGCCATCAATATAAGTAGCAGCAGTTTTAGGATCAGCAAAAAGTTCAGCAATTTTTGGCACAGACAAATTAATTAAAAACGGACTTAGTTGCTCACTAAAAACAAAAGTGTTAGTAATTTTCTCACCTTGAATTACTTTTAGATCAATCATTTTAGTAATTGTCTGATAACTCTCATCTTCTTGTCAGTTATTAACTTTTATCCCATCAAAACTTAGAGTTCCTTTTTGATCATCACTACTAATTAGTTGAGATAATGGGACACTAATGCTAACATCTTCAACTTTAATGTTTTTTAGTTCAAAAATCTTAAGATCAGTTAGTTTTAAATTGTTAGTCACAATTAATTGCTTAATTTGAAATAAAGTTAGTTTATCTTTATTAAGTCCTGCAGGAATTAGGTTGTTAGTATCTAAATAATTTTTAATGTTACTAATAACTTCACTATCTTGTTTTCAGTTCAACTTAGACACACCACGTTGAAATAAATAAATTGCAGATGCAGGCAAAGTAAGATAGGATGGATTAGTATTATTAGTACTACTACCATTATTTACTGGTTGTCCATTTTCAAATTTGACACCATGTTGATAATAGTTTTTAAGTTGGACATTAAAAAACTGAATTGTCCCCCTACTTTCATCAACAATTAAATTAGGATTGTTACCATTTGCATTATATTGAATTTCTTGAACCAAATCAGCTTTAGTAATTGAATTATTACTACTTGCACCCCCACTAACAACAGTAAAAAACATTTGTGGATTAGTATTAAACATCTGCACCACTTGATCAATGCTTTTACCTCTCAAAACATCTTTTAAATCTTCTGGTTTTTTCCACTCAATAGTTGTACTTGTAGTACTAAATCCAGCTCATTGATAAGTTGCTATTAGGGGGGCAATTTTTTTATTCTCATCAGCTGGTAAACTAATCGTTCAAGTTACAGTTCCAGCTAAATTGTTAGCTAATAAGCTAAAGGCGGCTTGTTTTTCTGTGTCTGGTTTTTTAAGTCATTCAGCATTGTTAGTTGTCACTGCATTCAAATCTAGTAAATCAGCTGCTGTAACTGCACTTGCAGGTTTTTTGATTAACTCACGAAATTTTTTCTTCTGCTCATCAGAAGTGTAAGCATCAACATTGAAGAGTTTAGAAGCACCAGTTGCAGCATTTCCACTCACACTAGTTCCAATAAAACTAGTACTTAGTTTTTTCAATCCTTGATACACAAACGTTTTAGACTTTCATTTGCTTGGAAACTCTAAACTATTATTATTGCTAAACTTAAATGAAGGAACATTAACTTGAAAACTAATAGTTCCAGAAGTTGCATCTTTAGTTAAGTTAGTAATATACTGTTGATTAACATTGTGTAAATCACTATGATTACCATTAATAATATCTGCTGTTGTTTTAGATGAATCAGCTAATAAATTACCTAAATAGTTGGTTTTAAGGGTGGCTGCAATTTTATCTTTAGTTATTTGATCATACCCATCTAACTGGTCCTTAATCAAATCTTGAATGCTCTTAGGTGCAGGCAGAAGGATTGTGTTTGATTCTGATTGATCATTTTGGTTTTGCTGCTTAGTCTTAGCCATATCCACATCAGTTCAAGTGCCTGTATGATCTTCCACCTGCAACTGCCCCTTAACAAAGCCCTTAACAGTTTGATTAATATTTTGATCAATTGTTCGTGTTTCATTTTTAGTTGCTTGAACTTCATGATTTTTAGGCAACAACCTTCCATTAGCAGAATATCCTGGCAGATACACTTTAAACTGATACTTTAGTGTACCACTAGTATCATCAAAGTCTAAATGCACTTTAGTACGATCTAGTTGTTGTAAATAAACTTGATCAAATTGTTTACTTGATTTTCAAAACTGGTTTTTTCCAGTTAAAATATTTTCAGCACTAATAACTTGAGCAAATTTGTTAGCATATTGGCTTAGGTTGAGGTTATTGTTAGTGTTAGTCCCTGCTGGACTCTTCACTTCTTTAGCTAAATTTCCCTCATTCTGCAACTCACTCTCTATCTGATCCACGACATAAAAATAGCTCGTATAACTATATAACCCATTAGTATTAGTATAAGCTGATTTGTATGGGGTATTCTCGCCTTGTCTAATCCCAAAACTACTAGGTTGCTTAATATTTGTCAATCATAAGTTTGGTGCAAGTCCAAAAAGTGCTGCATTGTTGTTGTTAGTGAAAAATGATTTTAAACCTGGTACTTGTTGTCCAGAAGTTGGACTTAATGGATTAGTACTACTAGTCAAATTAATTAATATCATTTTATTATTCACTCCAGTAGTATTGTTTAAAGTTTGCCCACTAGGACTTAAACTAATTGTTTGATTGACATTATCAGTAGTAGTTGCATCATAAAAAACATTGCCATCATATACAGGTGTGTATGCTTGGCGGCGATGAGATCTAGCAAAGCTTTTAGCACTTACTAAATATGTTCTAAATGGTTTATAGCGGGTTCAGTGGATGGGGTGGTTTGCTCCGGCTGATTTGTTACCCATGAAAAAACTGGAGCTTCAATTCCCACTAAATGTTTTCACCCCCCATCAGCCATGAGGGTCTTGTCCGTTTTTTCCACTAATAAAATCACTAATGTTGGGGGGGATGGAAGTATTAGTACTAGAATTTTTAAACACCTTAAAATCACTTGCTTTAGGTACGGTTCATTTGATGCCTTGACTATTATCTGATCCATTTTTACTCGTACCCGCATAAGGATCAGGTTGTCCCTGTTGGTTCCCTCCATTACTAGTCATCTGGACATTATTATCCCACATGTTCCCTTCAGTCCCATCAGCCCTACTATCCTCCTTCTGCTCAAACAGCCCATAACCATTAAATGATCGTATAGTATAAACACTATAAGTGTTTCAAATGTAGCTTGTTCCTGGTAAATATTGTTTAGTTTGTCCAATTTGATTAATTCAAGGATAAATACTATCAGGTTCAGGAACTAGTAGTTCAGCATTGTTATTGTCTGAGAAGGGGGTTTTGTCTGTTTGTTTTTCATATTTTTCAATAATCATCTTTTGATCCATATGATATTTTGATTTTTGAAAATCATCTAATCCTACAAACAAGTTGACACTTTTAGTTTGAGGAGCAACAATTGCATTTGGATCATAATTCACATTGCTTTGACTAAAAATCATGGGCGCAACTAAATGGTTGTTAGCAAAGTTGAAGTAGGGTTGATTGCCTCCAGAGTCAGCCATCATGTTGTTATTAAGACCATTATTAAAAGTAACATTACTATCAAACTGGTTATTACTATCTGGCACATCATTAAAATTACCAAAAGTTAGCCCTCTAATTGGAAAAGGCATTGACCTTCATCTAGCTACTTGCTCATCTGTGTATTTTCAAGATTTGCTGTTGCCACTCCCACTCTTCTCACTTGTAGCATACACATTAATTCCATATGGGCCACGAATGCTTGGATCTTGGATTGGAAGTAGTCCTTCAGTATTACTTGATTTGTTCAACGAATATCATGGAATGCCATACACTCCTAGTGGATCTTTTTCTGTTCCAATTCCTAATAAGTTGTTAGCTAGATCAAAATAAGCGAGCTTAATTTTTAAGTAGTATCTAGGGATTTGTTGAATTTGGTTGTTGTTTAAGGAGAAGTATCTTGGGACACCATCTTTAATTGGATTGGTGTATTGGGCTTCTGCTTGGGATTTGGTGACATTATTAGAATTTGCCCTAGTTGTTTGATCTTTAGAAGAATTTGGGTTAGGATCTTGACACATCTCTGTGTCTGAATTTGCCCTAGCACACCAATCAAACGGATCAAGTACATATGAACTAACATCAATCATTTGCTTTAAATGAGCATTATTAGCACTAATTTTATATAGTTTTGGGAAATTGGTTTTTTCAAACTTGATAGTGTACTTACTAAAATCATTGTTAGATAAATCAATTGTGTGTAAGGATTCTCATTTTAGAACGGGATTAAAAATTGAATCAAGGTTACTTAAGCTTAAGTTGGATAAATCAAGACTAGTGATTTTAGCTAATTGGGTTTTAGCAAAACTGGAATTGACTCCTAAAGAATAATTTTGATCAGGATTAGCTTGTTTTAGGGCATTAACAACTTGATTGGCAATTAGGGGGTTGTTGAAAATTGAGATGATTGGTTTGGCGTCTGTATCTGAGTCAGGCCAAGTTGGTTGGGTTGTGGTTGCTTGAGCTTGAGTGGGGGAGGGTGCTTACCTGAAAAAGCATCAACAGTTAAATTAGTAATTTTCAAACTAGTATTTTTAGGTAATAAGTTAGCTGCAACCAACATCTCACTTGTTTGATCTTTACTTCATGTCTGACTATTAGTTCCACCTTGCTGCTTTATCCCCCCTGTCTGTGGATCCACCACCCCTTTTTTTAAGATCACAAGTGGGTGCAACTTCTTAATATCAAGCTGATAATCATAAGCTGATAAGGATTTGTTAGCCTGATCAGGCTTAATCTCATAATCAAACACATTAAAGGTGTTAATGCTAATGTTTTGATTAATATTAATAAAACCATTGGTTGAACTACCACTAATTTGGATGCTAAAACTTAGTTTACCTTTTAAATGATCAATAATGATGTTTGAAACATAATCAGCCTTATTTTTTAAATAGTCTAATAAGAAGACTTGAGATGATTTGATTAAAGAATCAGCTGAGTCTGGAAGCACATTAGAGGTGGATAGATTATTGGGGGAAGTATTGTTGCTTGTGGG
Source organism: [Mycoplasma] cavipharyngis (assembly GCF_042984175.1). Lineage (NCBI taxonomy): Bacteria > Bacillati > Mycoplasmatota > Mycoplasmoidales > Mycoplasmoidaceae > Mycoplasmoides > [Mycoplasma] cavipharyngis. The sequence goes on from NZ_CP155569.1 coordinate 677,721, forward strand.
TTGACCACCATTACTTCCCACAATTGCTTGTTTTTTACTCTCATCAACCTCCAAGCCAACAAAACTAATGCCAAAATGAGTATAAATCCATTGTCTTGCTGCATCTTCATCTTCAGGAACAAACTGGTTAGGATAATTATTCTGATCAGAATTAAAATCAGCCACAATCTTTCTTTGGGTAGAAGAAGATTGTTGACCGGTTTGCCCCTGCTGCTTACCCCCAGCCACAAACTCCACTTTCTGCTGCTTAAACCCACTTAATGTAATATCATCAAGCTTTACCTTCTGATTAAACTGGTCTTTAACATCAAAAGATAAAGTGACTGATTGAGCATTTTCATTCACAGATTTAACATTAATGACACCAACTTGTTGACTAATAAAATTTTTAACATAATCAGAAGTGTCAGCTCACTCACTTAAATGTTGTTTAAGTACTTCAGGGTTAATCGTACTTGCAAAATAGTTTTTTAACTTATTACTTTTGCTAACATCAAAAGTTCTGGTGGAAGTTCCTGGTGCTTGAGGTGGGTTGGCTCCACCACTAGGTTTCGGATCCAACTTATACTCAATATTTTGAACTAAATTAAAATCATAATTATAGTTTCAGTTTTGTAAGGGTGCACGAATCACTAGTTTAATTTTGTTGTAGTAGAATTTGGTGGTGGTGTTATTACCAACAGTATACTTCAATATCTCCTTATCAACCCCTAATGGGTGGATCGAAGATAGTTTTGTTGTGTTTGAACCAGTATTAACTGTCCAATCCCCTGCATTTTTCCGCCCATTATAATAGGGCAGTTGGCCAATTAGTTGAACTAGTGGTTGTGTGCCATTGTTAATGGCAGAAGAACCCCCTTGAGCCCCATTATTAGTAGAGGTAGGCACCCCCTTATTATCACCTGGTGAATAACTCATTATCATGCTATCCCCATTCTCTTTAAAACTCAAATCATAATCAAGCCCATTAGCATTCGCATAAAAACTCGTTCAGTCAACATCTTTTCATTCAGCTGGAGTTATTTCTCTCCCATCCCCATACAACTTAAATTCAAGTTTTTGTGGGTGAGTTCTACCACTTAGTCTACCATTATTAGACCCTCATGAGTTTTGGTTGTTACCATTTTGCGGTAATGTTCGTGTGAGTAAATAAGGAATAAAGGAGTTGAATGATTGATAGGCGTCAGAATCACTAAAGTTGGAAGTACCAACTTGTTTGTATTTGTCTGAATTTGTGGAGGGGGAAGAACTCGACCCTACCAGACCAGTCCCATTGTTTCCTGTGGAGGGGTCTCCGCCCCCTACCATGCCAGTCCCACTATTTGAACTTCCAGTAGAACCCCCAAACCCTGGTAACACCAACCTACTAGAATCAGACTCATCCACATGAAAATCAAACGCATAAGTACTAGTTTGTCCTTTAGATAACACTTCATTATCACTTAGTTGATTAAACCAGTGAGCATAAATCCAGCGATCAAGTGCAGCAGTGGCTCATAACTTGTATGAGCCATAAGCGGCTTGATTTGTTCCATCCAGTGTCAAATTGTTAATCCCTGCAGACATATCAATCCCATCAGAAACATCAGCCACTTGATAAGCAAAATCACGGTTAATGCCGCCTAAATAAGTGTGGCTGAAAAAGGGTGTTTTATCTCCTCCAGTAACCAATCCCGCTAAATTCGCTCCAACTCAAATTCGGCTGAAATAAGGGTTGAAGTCGTTTGAAGGCGCTCCAATTTGGTTGTTTCATGGAAAGATGGGTTTGCCCATCACATTTGTTGGGTTGTTTTTGATCATAATTTGCTTGGAGGGGGAGCTGGCTCCCCCTACCAGACCACCCCCACCAGAAAACCCATAAGTAATATTCCCTGTAGGACCTTCCCGCTCGTTTGCACCAACCGTCAACTTCGGTCATAAATACCAGCTGTCAGTTTGTTTTTGTTGTGGTCAAAAATCAAGCAACTGGTTGTTAGCAAAACTAATTTTAGGTAAAGTTTGATTGACATCTGCTAAACCCACTCATTGGATTTTGTCGTTGGCAAGACCTTCACTACCAAGACCAAACCCAGCTGGCTTCTCATTCACCATCCCCGTACTATAATACTTATTCCAATTCGCTGGATTGGGTCCAGGTCCGTGCATTGCATTATAAAAGTTAGTATCTGCCACCTTCATTAATGATTGATGATAAAACCAGAACTGCAAGTAAGGTAGTGGTTTAATGCCTAATGGAGGAACATATTTGAGTTTGTTACTACTAAAATTAATATTAGTAAATAAGTTGGGAGATACGGAAATGGCTTCAATTTGATTATGACTAAAGTCAATATTATTAATGTCTTTAGTGATCATTAAGCGAACTGAACCAAAGTTGAGGCCTTTGGAACGATCATTAGCTTGTTTGCCTTGGATGAGACCATCTGAGTCAGTAGTAATGCCACTTGCTGAGTCATACATGTTATTGTCTGTGTTGTTGGCATTCATATTTGTGCTTGGACTTACCTGATTAACATACACTCCTCCTTCCTTATTATTAAAATAAAAGTCGTCAGATGAGATGGCGGCAAGGAAGGTGGAGTAGTCAGAAATGGTTTTGTTAGAATTGTTAGCAATGGTTCCAGAAGAACCAGGGGTTCCACTCCCACTACTAGTGGTAGTAGTAGGCAAATGCATATACATTTTGCCTGGAAGTGTCTCTTCCAACCACTTCATGATGGCTTTGACTTCAGGTCTTGCTTTAACATCACTCGCATCATAAGTGTAGGGTTCTTCAGTAGAAGAAGCAGAAGAAGAAGAAGAAGAAGAAGAACCAGAACCACCTTGGTTCTGACCAGAACCATCATCCCCCAACCCCTTCCCACTACTTCACAAACTTTTTAAGTACTGATAATAATCGTATTTGTTGGTAGTAGAAGAAGCAGAAGTAGCAGACCCCCCATTCCCCTGGTTCATATTCATATTTGCAATCTCACTATCACTCAAATACCCCGTATTTTTCTGATTCATCCCATAACTACTAAAATTACCAATCACCCTAATTTGATTATGAGAAGCACTAATAGTTTTTAGTGCTGGAAAATTAGTAAAATTAACATTAGGAAAATAGTGTAATTGATTATCATCAACTTTAAGTGTAGCAATCCCATCATATAAAATGTGATAATTAACTTTTTGAGTAATTGGATCAGGTTTAACACTTGCAACAAGATTGTAAATGCCAAGACCCCAGCGAATATAAGGATTAAAAATTTCAGCAATACTAGTTAAGTTGTTATTTGATAAGTCTAAAGTTAAGTTGGGCTTATTTAGCGCATTAAATCAGTCATCTCGACTGAAACTAGTTTGTTTAGATTGATTAGTTGAACTAGTTCAGCCTAGAGTGGCAGCAATTGCTTGAGCAATAGCAGGTGTTGGGAATAAGTCTGATAGTTTGTTATTACTTGCTTCAATTTTAGGTCATTGGTCATTAGCAAATAACCCAGGTGGGGGTGCTTGTTTGACTAGTTTGACTTTTTTAGTACTTTGATCATAATGAACATATCTTAAGTTGATATAGTCATAGGCGTTGGCAGATAAAGTATTATCAACTGAGTTTTTAATAGTTGTTGACATAGTGATAATGCCTGTAGGTGGATTTTTTTGAGTGAATGATAAACCTTGGGATTTAGTTGATTTATCTTGCAAGGTGGAGATGTATTTAAATTTAATCTTTTTAAAAAGATTTATAATTTTTATATATATTTAAAATAACTTTAATACACTTAAAAACTAATGAAAAATAATTGACCTAAAATTAATTGAATTGAAAAATTAAATCAATATTATATTTATTTTCAAACAAACACACATAATAAACTAGCTAAATTATCACAAGAATTAAATAGTAAAATTAGAACAAATAAAATAGCTATTGCTAATTTATTTAAGGTTGATGAAAAATCAATTACCTTTATTCCAAATACTATTATTACTAAATTAATTAGTTGTCAATTAATTAATTTAAATGAAAATGGCATAATTCATTATTATGGTAATGATTTTGCTTTTTTGAAAAAAAATTTTTTATTGAATAATGAATCAATTATTGAAATTAATTATTTAAAAAATCTTGAAAAATTAAATTTTGACTTAAATCTAAACAATCAATTATTATGAATTGATTCGACTTTTAATTACACTATTGAACAATTAAATCAAATTATTGCCAAAGTTAAAAAAGAAAATCCAAATATCAAAATTTTTATTAACTATTCTTTTTTAATTTATGAGAATGTTAGTCATTTAAGTCAAATGATTGCTGGTTTTTATTATGATCCTTGAGTTATGTTCCAAATTTTAGGTTCTATAATTTTATGAATTAATCCACAATATCACAATCAAATTAAGCCATTAATATTTGGTGGAGGTATGAGTTATTTAAAAGCAAACCAATTTTATGCTTTTAATTATCCTGAAAATTTAGCAGCAGGAACTCAAAACGAATTAATCAATTTAATCTTATCTGATTTATTAAAAATCTATTATGATTATAGTGATATAATTCAAAAAAAATTAATCAATTTCACCAATAACCAAAAAGACTTTTCTAATCAACAAACTAAAAATCGTTTTGTTTATTACACTAGTTCAAATAAGGATATTAAAATTTTGAATTTTAATGCTGATGACATTTAATTGAATTGATATGAACGATTATCGCTCTCAAATTTTAACTCTTTATAAAAATCCACAATTTCGTTCTGAATTTTTAAAATCGAATTTTCATCATTTTGAGGGTCGTGGATTAGTTTGTGATGAAAATTTAATTATTGGTTTAAAAATTGAACAAGAACACATTGTTGATGCCTATTTTTATGGTGAAGTTTTATGTATTTTTACAACTTCTGTTAGTGAAAAATTAATCTCATTAATTATTAATAAATCAATCAATGAAGCATTAGTTGTTGTTAATAATTTTAAAATGTTTTTAGAAAATAAAAAATATAACAAATCATTATTAGCCGATTTAATTATTTTTAGTGATTTAATTACATCAGTTCAAATTAATTGTGGTTTATTACCAGTTCAAGTTTTAATTAAAGGATTAACTACTAAATGAAATTAATTTTAGGTTCTCATGTTTCTATGAGTAAAAAGAATCATTATTTTCTTGGCGCTGTTGAAGAGATGTTAAGTTATGATGCTAATACATTAATGATTTATACAGGACCACCACAAAATACTAAACGTGTTGACATCAAAACAATGGAAGTTGAAACAGGCACAAAGAAAGCTCAAGAACATCAAATTGATATATCAAACTTTGTGATTCATGCTCCTTATATTATTAATTTAGCAACTTATAAAGAAGAAGCACGGAAATTTGCCATTGATTTTTTAATTGAAGAAATAAAAAGAGCAGCATTTATTGGCATTAATAAAGTTGTTTTGCATCCAGGATCTTTTATTGGACAAACTTTAATTTCTGGATTAAATCATTTAATTGATTCTCTAAATCAAGTTTTAGCAAAAACCGAACATTTAAATGTCTATCTTTGTTTAGAAACTATGGCTGGTAAGGGAAATGAAATTGGTCGCACTTTTGAAGAATTAGCAGCAATTATTAAAGGTTGTAATCATCATCAATTATTAGGAATTTGTTTTGATACTTGTCATGTTCATGATGCAGGTTATAATTTAAAAGAAAAAGCGCAATTAATCGAAAAATTTGATCGTATCTTAGGATTAGATCGCTTAAAAGTTTTACATATTAATGATTCTAAAAATTTAATTGGTTCACATAAAGACCGACATGAAAATATTGGTTATGGTATGATTGGTTTTGAAACATTACTTGATTGAATTTATGAACCAAAATTTGCTCATTTACCTAAAATTTTAGAAACACCATACATTAATATTCCTAGTTCAAATAATAAAAAAGAATTCATTAGTATTGCACCATATAAAGATGAAATTGAATTAATCAGGAATAGAAAATGAATAAAAAAATATCCAGAAAAATAAAAATTGGTTTTCCCCAACATTTTTGTGAAAGTCATATTCCTTCTAATCATAAAATTAATATTCAAGAAGCTAAAGATTTTTTGAATGATTCTGGTTTAAAAGTAACTAAAACTCGAGTTGATTTACTAGAAATTTTTGTTCAAAACCAAAATCATAATTTAACTTTTGCTAAAATTCTAAAATTTTTAAATCAAAAAAAGAATAATGTCAATGTTTCAAGTTTATATAACAACTTAAAAATTTTTTGTCGAATTGGAATTTTACGATCTAATTTGAATTTATTAACTCATGAAACCACATTTGAATTATTACTAAATGCCGTTCCTCATATTCACGCATATATAATTAGTAGTGAAAAACAATTAGTGTTCAATATTGGTTGTGAGTTACATGATGCTATGATTGCACAATTTGAAAAAGAAAATTATATTGTTGAAGATTATTTAATTCAAGCAGTAATTCGTTCTAAACCATCTAATCTTAATAATGACAAAGATCAAAAAAATAATAAATAGTTACGATTTAATCAAAACAATAATTTTTTTAAATCATTAAGATAAAATTAATACTTCCAATAATAAAATTGATATTTATGCATAATTATTCTAAAAATTTGCAATTATTTAAAAATTATATTGCAACTAAAGATCATAATCTTCTTAAAGAAGATACAATTGCTGATTATTTTGATGATAAAACCAAAATTAAAAAAGCATTAAAAAATTTTTGAAAAACTAAAAAAAGCCCTTTTTATAAAGAGGCCTATTTTTATTCTGTATATAGTAGTTTTATTTTAATTGCTTGAATTATTTTAAGTTTGATTGGTTTTAGTTTAATTGCTTATAATCCTAATAATGTTGTTTTCTTATCAATTGGTATTGTTTTTGTTTTATTAGCCTTAATTAATAATTGGGTTTTTATTATTTTTAATTTAAAAAATAAACCAAGTTATTATTATGTTGTTTTAAATGATACAAAAATCAAAACTAACTATAACACAATGTTGTGATTTTATGCTTTTGGTTTTACTAGTTTAATTGGTAAAGCGATTATGAGTGCAATTCAATCAGAAATGATTTTATTATTAGAAATTGAATCAGGAATGCCAATTGATTTAGATCACAAAAAAAATCAAGAAAATTTAGCAATTATTACCAATTATCCTAAATTCAAAAAAGACAATTAATTGTTTGAAATTATTATTTAAATTTCAACTTTGAATTTCATCTTAAAAACTTTTTATTAATTTAATTTTTATTTAATATTTGTTTATAATTACTTGTTAGTTGAGACTTATAAATTACAATTTCGATACTAAAAATTTAGCCAATTGGATGAAAAATTAACAATGATTCCTTTTTGAAATAAGTATTTTACAACAAAAATTGATCCATCTTATTCAGATAGTTTAAATTTATTTAAAACTACCATTTTGTTTTCAAAACGATCAAAATGGTTGTTTTTTGTTGCTTTTATTATTCCTTTGCTTATTTTTTTTATTAGTATTTCAGCAAGCGATCAGCAAGAATTTTTTATCGTTTTATTTCGTGTTTTTGCCATTTCTATTACTATCATGCTAACAACAGTTGTTGCTTTTGAATTGAATAATACCAGTTTTTTTAAAAAAATTATTATTAGCACTGGTATTAAACGTTATCAAATGTTTATTCCTGGAATCGTTGTTTTTTTCTACCAATTAATTCAATTAGGCATTATTTTTGCTTATTTTAAAATTTATTTTATTATTAACAGTAATTTACCTGCTAATCAATTACCTCAAGTTTTATCTTGAGATTATTTTTATACAATAATTGTGACTATGATTGTCTCAATTATGATCGGACTATTAATCGCTAATTTTTTTAAAATTAGAACAACCGCTTTTTCTTTTGCTTTATTTTTTTCTTTTTTAATTGTTTCTCTAACAATTTTTAATTTATATGTTACTAGTAAATTTTATTCGCAATTATCTTATATTACACCTTATAGATATTTAGCATTTTTAGAACGTGAATCTTTAAATCAAAATAATTTTTTAAATCTAACTGGTACTAGTATTTTTAATATTAAAACTAATTATTATATTAGTCATCAAATTTTTGATCCTAGTTATACTGCAATTAGTCCTTCAGAAATTCCTAATTTTTCTAATAATTCTACTACTAATGCTTCTTCATCAGACAATCCTTGAATTAGCATTTTTTTAAATTTAAATGAGCAACTTCGTAATAATATTTTAAAAGATCTGCAAAATTGAAATTTAGAGAACAATAGTGGTTCTAGTACAAAAAATGTTTTTCTTATTATTGCTAATTTGGATGAAAAGATTGTTAATCTAGTAATGCCTTGAGTTTTTATTGCGATTTTTATTGGTGGCATTTTTTTACTTGATCCATTGAAAACAAGAAAATATCAATAACTAATTTTTAATAAATTTAAATATGAATCTTCAAATAAAAATTCAACAATTTTTTCATAAATTTTTTACAACTAAAATTGATAGTCAATATTCAGACCGAATTAATTTATTTAAATGTTCTCTACTTTATATTAAAAAATCCAAAGCAATTTGGTTCATTTACTTAACTCCTTTAATACTATCAATTATTGGAATTGCAATTAATAACGATCAGAAGAGTCGGCAAGCAATAATTTTTTGAATTTTGTCAATTTTAATTAGTTCGATTTGTTTACCATTATATTTAAGTGCAACAACAACTTTTCAATTAAACAGTACTAGTTTTTATAAAAAAATTTTAATTTTTACAGGAATTAAACGTAGTTATAATTTAATGCCATGAATTATTGTCTTTCTTATAAATTTTAGTAACATTTTATTGCAAGTTGGTTATCAAAACCTTTTTTGATATATTAGGTTTCACCAATGATTAAACATTGATTATTATGGCTTTTTTTATGGTGCTTTTTTAGCAATTAATTTATCAATTTTAATTGGTTTAACTTTAGCAATTTGCATTCGCAGACAAATTACCCTTTATTTAGTTTCGATTTTTTTACCATGATTAATTATTGTATTAAGTAATGTTGTTTTATATGCTATTAGTGATTTTTATGCTAATTTTTCTTTTATTAATCCATTCAAATATGTTTTTTATTTAATTTCTGAATCATGAACTAATACTAAGCATATTAATTCGATTATGCAATCATTACAAGTGCAACCATTAAATTTAATTCGTTCTAATATTTTTGATTTAAACACTCCTTGAATGATCTATAGTTTAAAATCATCTGCAGCTTTAAATATTAGTGAATTAGGTAATGTCAATAATCTTTCAGGTTTTGATTTTAATCAAATTATTAATAATATTCAAGATCAAAATCGGATTGATTTTTTCATGGAAATTTTTAAACAATCTGAAATTCCTGGTAATGCTAAAATTTTAAGTGATTTAAATCTTACAGTCATGGCTAATGCTCCAATTAAAATTGCTAATTTAGTTATGCCATGAATTTTTAACATTGGTTTTTTAACTGCTTTATTAATTTTAGATCCTTTAAAACGAGGTCGTTATGAATAACCAAGTTCCATTAATTGAACTGAAAAATATTTCTAAAACTTATAAATTAAAAATACATAACTTATTAAATCAAGATTTAAGTTGAGCTGCTAAATTTAAAAAATTGTTTTTTGAAACTAAACAAGTTTTAATTAAAGATTTAAACTTAAAAATTTATTCTGGTGAACGAATTGCACTAATTGGTAATAATGGTGCTGGTAAATCAACTTTATCAAATATTATTTGTGGTTATCAAAAAGCAACTAGTGGTCAAATTATTCATAATTACACTTATAAAAAACATCCTAAAGAACGAATATCAATTCAATTTCAATCAGGTAGTTTTCCAGCTAATTTTTATGTTTATGATGTTTTAAATTTAACAAAAATATTTAGTAAAGAAGATGATGCTATTATTAGTAATTTATACAACTTATTAGAAATTGATAAAATTATAAATAAAAAAGTAAGATCATTATCAGGTGGTGAACAACAACGTTTAATTTTATATACGAGTTTAATTAGTGATCCATTGTTATTAATTTTGGATGAATATTCTAATAATTTGGACTTAAAAAGTAAAGAAGAAGTAGGCAATTACTTAAGTGCTTTTTTAAAAGAGAGCAAAATTACTGTCTTAATTATTTCTCATGATGCTAGTCAAATTTATCGTTTTGCTAATAAAATTTATTTAATGAAGAATGGTGAAATTATTGATCAGATTGATGATATTAAATCTAGTTTTCCATCAATCGAATCATTAAGACAATATATTGTGAAAAATATTTAGTTTGTGCTTGAAGCATCTTAGAAATTTATTTTTTACTAAATCAAACTTGTAATAATAATTATTAATAACAATAAAATTCCCCAAGATTATTCTAAAAAATAATCTTGGGGGGTTTTTTAAACTAAATATTGATTTGAAAAATAGAGTTTAATTTTTAACTTTTGAATCACGATTTTGCATTGATTTAGTTTGAGAAAACATTTTAGTAATTGATTCAAAAATAAAATCTGTATCTTTATGTTGATGATTTTTTAAATTAATTTCATGATGCTTATTATCAACTTTATTTACTGGTTTATAAACTATATTAGGATCTAATGATTCAACTTTTCTAGCATTAGTAACATTTTCTTGATTTCATTCATGAACATTAGTTTTAGTGATCACTTTTTCATTGATCAGTTTTTGATTTTTAGGTTCAAACATAAACACATTAATTCGAATTTTTTGACTAATTTTATTGTCATAAAAGCCAAAAATTCAATCACTTTCCTTAGGATTTTCAGTTGCTAAAAATCGATTTAGGTTTTTAGCAATTGCTTCACAAATTTTATTAGTTGCTTTAATTTGACCAAAATCAATTGAAATAATGTATTTATTAATTTTTCGATGTTCAATTTGATAAATTTTTAGTGCTTGATTTAATTTATCTTTTAATGTTTGAATGCTTGTTGAATTAACATCCATAGAATAAAAACAAAATTGTTTGCGTTCATTAATAATGCGAATAAATTCATTACTATCAATATTTTTGTATAAATGTCCAGCAATATTAATAATTGATTCAAGACCATCAATTAATGAATCATTTGCAAAACGAAATGATTGCTCAGCAGTATAATCATTTTGATAAAAATAATTATTGTTATAAACAGCAAATGAACTTGAATAATACTTAATTTGATTTAAAGCATCATCAAACTCATTAATTTTAATTTGTGAAACATATTGAGTGTGAGGATAAAAAACTAAACTAATAACAGGAATATTTAAGTCTTTAGCTAATTTTGCAATAATTGGAGTAGCACCACTTCCAGTTCCTTTACCAATTCCAGCAACTAAAATTAATAAATCTAATCCTTTTAGTTGTTGAATAATTTTGTCTTGATACTTATAAACTAAATTTTTAACAACATTACGATCTAAACCTCCTGCTAATCTTTGATTAGCATTAGTTAATAACAACGTTTTAGTATATTTACTTAATTGTCTTAAATCTTCATAATTTGTATTAATTGCTAAATAATCAACGTTTTTATTAAAAATTAATTTTTTTTCTAAAAACTCTAATAAAACATTATTACCAGCATTGCCAATCCCAACAACTTTAATTTTAGCTCGTGAATAATAATAATTTTTTAGATGACGAATTTTTAAGTTATTTAAACGTTCATTCCTAAATTTAACTTGAATTTTATTAATACTTAAAAAGCGCAGTGAAGATAAAGTTTTTTTTGCTTTTCAAATAAAAACTGGTAATTTTGTTTTAGATAGTAATAATTTATTTAACTTATTAAATGCTAATAGTGAAAGTGTGTGGTTCATTTTAGTTGTTGAATGATAAATTTTTAATTAATTTTGAATAATCTTAGTTATCTTTTTTAATCTTGTTTTAGATAGTGCTTTGTAATAATTTTTGGGTTTTTAAACGTTGTTTTTCAGTTTTTTGAATTTGGTTCTGATAATTTTGTCCTAGGAAAAAAGTAGCGATAATTGGATCATTGATTTGATAAATGTTATGGTTAAATTGTTGACAAACGTCTTTTAAACACATTCATTTACCAGCTAAATTTAAAAAATCATTTTTAAAAATTTGATAAATATATTCGTTTTTATAAAAAAAGATATTATCAATTCAATTGATTTTTAATTCTTCTTGAAATGCTTTTAGTTTTTTATGAGAAATACTAATAATCATTTCATTAATTGCTTCTTTTAATGTTTTAATAAAAAATTCTAAAACTGTAAGTGGCTTATGATTAAAAAACAACATTAAGGAAACATTTTTTTCTATTTCAAATAGTGATCCTTTTTTTAATAAAGCAATTACTTGATCAATTTGAAAATCTTGATCTAATTGGTATGCTGTTTTTAATTTTTTGACTAAATATTGAACTAAATAATCACTACCATAAGAAATACTTTTAGTATTAATGATATTTTGACCATAATAAAAATTATAAGTAATTTTTTTTCGCTCAAATTCAATTACAACATTGTATTTAGAATATTGTGAAAACACTTGACCAATTAATAATGCTGGAGTATAAATTTTAGAAATTTTTAAATGTAGTTTAGTAAATAAATTTTGGTATTTTTCAAATAAACTTTTATTAACAAAATAAGAATAAATAACTTTTTTATTTTCTTGAAGAAACTCATAATTTCTAATTTTAAAAAATTGGTTTTCATCAAATTTTTTTACATAATGATCAAATTTGTGATTAATTCAAACTTGTTCATTTAAGATGGGAATTTGAAATGGTAAAACTAAATTAATTTCTTGAAAATGATCAACTAAAACATTAGCACATAATAAATCATAATGTTGCTTAAAAGTAGTTGTTAGTTTTTCAACATCTAAAATTGTTGAATTACTAATAATTTGATCAGTTGCAAATTCCACAATATCTAAAATTTCATATTTATGAGTTGATAAATTATAAAAATAAGCTGTTAAACTACTTTGCTCATTAGTTAAGTTAATTAATAAATTGATTTTCATAATTTAACGTTTTTTCACAACCCACATTTTAGTACTACGAGCTCTTGGATTAGTAGCAATTTCTTGATCAGTAGGAATAATTGATTTTTTAGTAATTAATTCAAAAGGTCGTTCAAGACTAATTGGCAAATTTGCTAAATTAATTACACCCGTATTTGCTCTAATTCATTTTTTAATTAGTTTCTCTTCTAAAGAATGAAAAGTTAGAAAAATGATTACTCCTTTTGAATTAATAATTTTTCCTAATTGATCTAAAACTAATTTAATGTTTTCAAGTTCTTGATTTAAATAAATTCTTAAAGCCTGAAAATATGTTTTGCAAGGATGTTTTTTTTGATATAGTGTTTTTTTAGCCACTGAATTTTTAATAATTGTTACTAATTGATCAGTTGTGGTAATTGGTGCAATTGCTTGATGTTTTAAAATCTTTCTTGCAACTTTTAAACTTTCTTGACATTCACCATATTTTTCAAAAATATGAGCTAATTCACCAACTGATAATTGATTCAATAAATCAGCTACTGTTGTTTTTTGGTTTAAATCCATACGCATATCTAATGGACCATTTTTCTGATAACTAAAACCACGTTTAAAATTATCTAATTGCGGTGATGAAACACCAAAATCAAATAAAATACCATCAACTTGAAAAATTTTCAATTTAAATAAAATTGATTGTAAGTTTTTGAAATTACCATAAATCATTTGAAAACGATCATCAAGTGCTTCTAATCTTTCACCAACAGCAACTGCTTCTTGATCAATATCAAGAGCGATTAAACGACTTTTTTGATCAATTACTTCTAATAATGCTCTACTATGTCCTCCACGACCAAAAGTACAATCAACAAAAATGCCACTACCTTGATTTTTTCAAAAACTAACTACATCATCTTTTAAGATCGGAATATGAGTCAAGGAATTCATTATGATAAATTTTCACTAGCTGTTTCTAATGTATTAATGTTTTGTTTTTGAAATTCTGCATACTTAGATGCATCTCAAATTTCAATGACACTACCTAAACCAACTAAACAAACTTCACGCTGAATTTCTGCTAACTGAATTAAATGATTAGGGATTAAAATCCTAAAGGCGCGATCAACAACTAAATTAGCAGCATTACCAAGAAATTTTCTTAACATTAAACGAGCATTTTTGTTTTTAAAATCTAAAAGACTTAACTCATTATTGTAATATTCTTGAAATTTTGCTAATGAACGCAACTCTAATGCACCATCATAACCTTGAGAAATAACTACATCAGAAGAAAGCGTTGCACGTCATTTTGCAGGCAAAATTAAACGATTTTTATCATCTAAGTTAAAATAAAACGTTCCTAAAAAATCCATTGTCCCACTTTCCTCCATTTACTCCCATAATTTTAGCATAAGGAAACACCAAAAAATGATTTTTTTCAATTGCAATAAAAAAACTGCTTAAAAAAATCAGCAGTTTAATAAAGCGATTGAAGGATAAATAAAAATTAATTTATTGAAAAATAATTAATAAACTAGTGATGACAATAATTAAAGCGACAATGAAATAACAAAAAACACTGCGATTTCAAAAAAAGGAAGTAATTTCATAACTAGCTTTTTTAATTAGAAAGTTTTCAATTTTTTCTAAATTGCGGTTTTCAGCAGGTTTAATTAATGGTGTAATTTGGTTAGGATTGTTTTTTCATGCTTGAACATCTAATAAAACTTCATCAACATTTTTATATCGTAAATGAATTTCTTCTTCATTAGAAACTAATGATTTATAAACAATGTTTTCAATAATACCTGATATATTAGGAACATAATTAGATAAAGGAGGGAAATCAAAAAATTTAGGTTTTAAATAAACATCATATTTGCCCCGATCAGTTAAACTATAAGGAAATTCAGCAGCAATTAAAACATAAAGAATTACTCCAGCTGCAAAAATATCTCAAAATTCAGTAATAATTTTTGCTTTTTCAGTTCCACTCATTTTAGAACTGAGTTTTTTCACTTCAGGTGGAACATAACCAGTTGAACCATAAATGCTTTTTTCTTCAATTTTCAAAAAACGCAATCCTGAATTATCTAAAACAGTAGCAATTCCTAAATCAATAATTTTAATTCGAGAAAAATCAGCTGTTAGCATCACATTATCTAATTTTAAATCACGGTGTAAAATGATTTCAGTCCCTTGACTATTCATTTGGTGTAATGATTTAATTCCTAAAAGAATTTTTTCATAAATTTCCATTGCTTCAATAACAGGAATCATTCCTTTAGATCTTAAATAACTACTTAAAACCATACCATCAACTAATTCCATCACAATGCTAAAATATTTTTTATTTTGATGTTCTTTAGAATTAATTCAAAACCAATCATATAATTCACAAAAAGCATCAGATTTGAATTTAGCACGTTTAGTAGCATTAATTTCTTTATTAATGTTATTGAGTTGTTCACTTTCGTTTTTAGGATCACATAAAATAATTTTAATTGCACAATATTGTTTGAAATTTAAATCATATGGATCAGTTAAATTTAAACGTTTAGCTTTTCAAATGACCGAATTCATTCCTCCCTTACCAATAATTTCAATTAATTGGTAAGAATTAGAAATAATTTGACCTTTTTTAAATTCGCTTTTCATAAATTATTTAATGGATTTTAATTTTAGTTAAAGAAATTGATAAATTATCATTACTCATACTTGCTAAAGCTTTTTTAATAATATTATCAGCAATTAATTCAATTTTAATTGGTGCTAAAATTTCTAATTTTAATTCTTCAGCAGTTAAAAAATTGTGCACACCATCACTTGTGCAAAAAATTCAGTCAAATTGATCTTTACTAAACTGAAAAAAATCATATTTAACTTCAACTTCATCAAATGAACCAACATAATTAACAATGGCATAAACTTGATTACCATAAGCACTAATTTCAGCTGGACTTAATTTTTGTTTTAATAAAAAATTATAAAAATTATGATCTTCAGAAATTTGAATTACTCGATCTTGATCAATTCCATAAATTCGTGAATCACCAATATTAAAAGCAAAAATATCGTTTTTAGTAATAATTGCTAATGCTAAAGTTGATGCCATTTTATGATTTTCAGGATGATTAGTAATGAATTTATTAATTTTAAATTTTGCTTCATTAATTGTATCAACAAACCAATTTTTTAATTCAGTTGTACTCATTTTTTGAAAATGGGTTTTTCAACTAGCGTCAATAATTGTTTCACCTAAAATACTAGCAGCTTCTTTACCTCCTTCATAGCCACCAAGACCATCACAAACAAACAAAATTTGTTCATTATAACGATTCATTCCTGCAGCATTAAAGTCTTCATTTTTTAAACGATCAACACCAATATCACTAGCAGCAATCATATTAAAGTGAGGTTTTAAGTTTTTTTGGCGCACAATTTTAACTGGTTTGATTTTATTGTTCTTTTTAAATCAGTTTTTTCAACTCATAATCATTATTATTTAGCTAAAATTTCTTTTTTAATTATTGCAATAATTTCTTTTTCAGCATTTGCTAAATCATCATTGATCACATTGTATTGATACATTGTTTTTAATTCAATTTCATCACGAGCTTTAGCAATCCGTTTTTCAATCATGGCTAATGATTCAGTTTTACGTTCAACTAATCTTTTATATAATTCTTCTAGTGAAGGAGGTAAAATAAAAATTGAGACACAATCAGGCATTAATTGCATTACTTGTTTAGCGCCAATGACTTCGATTTCTAAAATAACATTTTTACCTAAATTAAGCATTTCTTCAACTTTTGATTTTGGTGTACCATAAAAATTATCAAAAAATTGGGCGTATTCAAGCATTTTTTGTTGAGCAATTTGTTCTTGAAAATATGCTTTAGTAACAAAATAATAATCTTTATTATCAATTTCATTTTCGCGTTTTTTTCTTGTGGTCATTGAAATGCTATAATGTAAATTTAATTCAGGCATTTTTAAAAGATTAACTAAAAGCGTATGTTTACCAACACCACTTGGACCACTAATTAAAAATAAAATTCCTCTTTTCATCTAATACAACTTTTTTTACTTGATAATTTATACTAATCTAAAAATTTAACTGATAAAAAATTTAAAATATTTTAATTAATTTTCTTATTATTTATCATTTAATTATAAAATGATAAATATAAAACAAAAACAAAATCATTTTTTATAAGCAAATTTTTTAAATTAATGATTTTTATAATTTGAAATAATGATTAAAACTTAATAAACTTAGTTTATATTAAAATTAATTAATAAATCAAATCAATCAAAAGAAAGTAATTTTAAACAAAATTATGAAATCAAAAATTCTATTAGGTTATGGTACATATTTATATAATGGTGATAGTGAATCATTTACTAAAGCATTAGATGCAGCATATCAAAGTAAATATGATTATATTGATACTGCTAAATATTATCAAAATGAAACTGAAATTGGTATTGCTTTAGCAAATTTAAGAAAAAAATATGGTTCTAGTTTTCACTTTCCTGTGCAAACTAAAGTTTGACCTGATGATTATTTAGATGCAAGAAATCAAGTGCTTTTATCAATGGAACGCTTGCAACTAAAACAATTAGATTCAGTTTTATTACACCGACCTAGTTATAATTTAGCAAAAGATATTATTGCGTGAAAAGATTTAATTCAATTACAAAAAGAAGGTTTAGTTAAACAAATTGGTGTTTCTAATTATGATAATGAAATGTTATTTTATTTTGAAAAAATAACTAATGTACTACCAAGTGTGAATCAAATTGAATTTAATCTTTACAATGCTAGATATGATCGGGCAATAACTAATCAACGACTTGACGTTCACATTCAAGCATGAAGACCATTAACTAATGATATTGATTATTTAAATCAAGATCCAATTGTGCAATCATTAAGTGAGAAATATCAAACTACTCCAACTGGTATTGCTATTGCATTTATTAAAGCATTAGGAATGGATCCAATTATAAAATCAACTCATCCTGAACGCATTATTGCTAATGCTAAAGCCTTTTATGATGTCAATTTAAGTTCAGAAGATTTAGCAAAATTAAAATTGTTAAATCGTTTTTATGATAATCGAACTAAATATGGCACATCAACTTATACATTAGATCAGCAATCACTAACTGATTTAGTTAATGAAATTGATATGTTAGAAAAAAATCAAAAATAAAAATTATTTTTTAGTTCATTCACTAATTTGTGCTGCTGTTCCTAATAAAAAGTGGTCTGAGTCAACTTCTTGATAACCAATAATGTTAGGAAATTTCTGTTGATTTAAATAATTAAGATCGAATTTACTTGTTTTAAAGGCTTCATTAGCATTAGACATTTTAGGAATTGAATCAAATAAATTAATTGTGTATGGGTGTAGTGGTTTGCTATAAATTTTATTAGTTTTTCCATATTCGACTACTTTACCTAAATGCATAATTAAAATTTTGTCAGCAATATACTCAACCATTGATAAGTCATGGGCAATAAAAATAATACCAATATTTTTTTTCTGGCTTAATTCTTTTAGTAAATTAACAATTTGGGCTTGAATTGAAATATCTAATGAAGCAATTGGTTCATCAGCAACAATAATTGATGGTTCAGTAATTAATGCTCTAGCAATAACAATTCTTTGTCTTTGACCACCTGAAAATTCATGAGGATAACGATAAGCAAATTGTCTTAATAAGCCAACATCTGCTAATGCGTTATAAATTTTTTCACGCAATAAAATTTTTTTAACAATATGTTTACTAAAAATTAATTTTTTAATTTTATGGTGTCATTTATCAACTGTTTTAATTAATTTAGCTAATTTTTTTCTTTTTTTAATTTCAGTATGATTTTTAAAAAATCATTTTAGTAAAAAACGATGAATTGTTTTAGTTGGACTACCATACAAAAACTTTAATTCATCAAAAATTTTTTTCAAAATAGTAATTTCAATTTGAAAATTATTATAAGATTTATCTTTTTTATCGATTTTATTTTGATATTCAGCAATTAAAATTTCAGCTTGATTTTCACTATAGTTTTCATTTAATAATTTCTTTTTAGCTCAAACTAAAAACTCTTGGTGTTTGCTTCTAAATATTTTTAAAATTTGATCTTGAAGTGCAAGTGTTTCACTATTTCAACGTTTTTTTAATTCTACTAATTCAGTATAACGTTTGTTTTTAGCAACATTATATTGATCAAGCATTTGACTAAAATTAACTTGATCAATTTGTTCAGCCTTTTTATATAATTGGTTTAATTGATTTAGTTTAGTATAAAATTCATCTGATTTAACTATTTTTGAAGTTTCAACTTTTTTAAGTGCAATTTTTAAATCACTAATTTTTTTATAACAAAGATCATGGTTTTTTTTAGCAAGTTGAAAATATTGTTTAATGCTAGGATTAAAATTATGATAAATTGATGCAATAAATTTTTTAGCAAAATTATCAGTATTTGTTTTTCAATTAAAATCATAATTTTGAATAAAATCTTTGCCTTTTTGCACTAAATCATTCGCCATTGCTTTAATTTGATCAACAGTTAAATATATAAGAAGATGATTATTATCTAAATAATAATTAATGAATGCAAAATGAATTAAAAACTTTTTAGCAATAATTTTTTTAACAATCGCATTCAATTTATGAGTTGCTCATTCTTTTTTATCAAGTGATTTTAATGCTGCTTCATTACTCATTTTAAATTGGTGTTTAAACTGTTGATAAAAAGCGTTAAATAAATTAATATTAGTTCATAAACTTTCTTTATTAAGCATTAAATAATCATTTAATTGATTTTGAGCATTTTCAATTAATCATGCTTGATCTTCATTAATGTGTTCACGTTTTAATTTTTCAATTAGTAATTGAATTTTATGAGTTTCAGTTTGATAACTATGAGGGTTATTATGACGATAATCTTGTTGTTTTGCAAAATAAAATTGATACAACTCTTCATATTTTTCATATTGAAAACTAATTGATTCAGCTTCTAAATTATAATTTTTTTCATAAAAACTATAATAAGCATTAAAAGCATCATCAATATTTTGATATTGCTGAAAATCAAGTTCTTGTAATTTTTCTAATCAATTACCTAATCCTTGAGCAGATAGTTTTAAATTATTTTTTAAAATTGCAATTTGTGTATCATAATATTTAGTTTGAAAATCAAAACGATATTGGTGTTGAACTTTAACTAAATCTTTTAGTAAATCATTAACATTATTTTTTAATAAACCATTAACTATTAGTGGTTCTTTTAGAATTGCAAAAACATTTTTTTGTTGGTTTAGTGATGAATGAGGATCTTGAAAAATCATTTGGACATTTTTTCTTAAAAACTTATTAGTTTTTTTATTAATGTGTTTACCAGAAATAATTTTGTCTTTTAGAGCAATAATGCCTGAATAATCATCATACAAACGAATTAAACAACGTCCAAGAGTAGTTTTACCACTACCTGATTCACCAATTAATCCAACAATTTCTTGTTCAGCAACACTAAAAGAAACATCACTAACAGCATCGACAATACCAAAATTATTATCAAAAAATTTATTAAGATTCTCGACTGATAAAACTGTTTTATTGTTCATAAAAAACCTTTCTAAAAGTTGCTAAACGTAATTTTAAATTTTCATTTAATTCAATTTTAGGAGCATCAGGATGTAATAATCAAGTTGCTGCAGCATGAGTATCACTAACATAAATTAATGGTGGTTCTTTAATAAAATCGATTTCTAAAGCATAATCATTTCTTAGTGCAAAAGGATCTCCAGAAGGTAAATTAATCATATCAGGAGGTGTACCTTTAATTGTATAAAGTTTTTCTTCTTTGTTTTCAGGAATCGAATTAATTAATGCTCAAGTATAAGGATGTAAAGCATTAGTAAAAATATCTTTTCTAGTACCACGTTCAACTACTTTCCCAGCATACATAACATATAAATAATCACAAAATTTTGCAACAACTGAAATATTGTGAGAAATAAAAATAATAGCAATTTTATATTTATTACGAATTAAATCTAATAATGCTAAAACTGAAGCTTGAACTGTAGGATCTAATGCTGTTGTTGGTTCATCAGCAATAATTAATTTAGGATTTAATGCTACAACCATAGCAATCACAATTCTTTGTTTCATTCCACCACTAAAAGTGTGTGGATAAGTATCAAACCGTTTAGTTGCATCACGAATCCCAAATGTTTCTAGTAAATCAATTAAATAACGTTTTTTCTCTTCTAATGTTTTAAATCTAGCATCATTTTTTAAGCAATCCAGTAATTGTTTGCCTATTGTTCTAGTTGGATTTAAAGCAGTAAGTGATCTTGAGGAATATAACTAATTTTATGACCACGTATTTTTAATCAATCTTTTGCAGATTTAAATGATGTTAAATCAATCCCATCGATTACTGCATAATCAACTGTTGTTAAAGCATTATGATTCACACCTAATAATGCTTTTGAAGTTACAGTTTTACCACTACCTGATTCACCTACTAAACCAACAATGGAACCTTCAGCAATATCAAGATCAACACCACGAATAATATTAACATACTGTTTACCTTTAAGAGCAAAAGCAATATTTAAGTTTCTTACTGTTAAAATTTGTTTGTCTGGAATTTGAAAATTAGTATTTTGTCCTTTATAAGTTT
This sequence comes from [Mycoplasma] cavipharyngis, assembly GCF_042984175.1. Lineage (NCBI taxonomy): Bacteria > Bacillati > Mycoplasmatota > Mycoplasmoidales > Mycoplasmoidaceae > Mycoplasmoides > [Mycoplasma] cavipharyngis. The sequence continues at coordinate 699,455 of NZ_CP155569.1, forward strand.
TCTCCATTAAATTAGCAGCTAATTTTTTATTGCTAATTCGATTTTTAGTTCATTTATTAAATCACAAATTAATTTTTTTTAAACTACTATTAATAAAACTATCTTTGTTGGAATTTGTTTGGTTTAATGATTGTGCTAGATTAGCATCTTGAAGTTTTTTGTTATTAATTTTCATAATATTAAAAATCGCTTCTAAACTTTAATTTTTGGATCTAAAGCATCATGAATGCCAATTGCAATTAAACGCAAATTTACTGTTAGTGCTACAAGAATAATTGTTGGTAATCCTACAGCTCATAAATTACGATCAATTAAGTTCCGACCTTCATTTAATACTAAACCTAAGTTAGGTGGAGTATTTGGTCCACTAGTTAAAATTCCTAAAAATGCTAATCCAGTTAAAATTGTAATACCACTAATTAAACTATTCATAAAGTTACCTAAAATTTTGCCTAAAATTTGTGGTAATGCATGAAAATAAATAATGCGAAATTTTGATGAACCAATTGCTTTAGATGCTTTTAAAAATTCTTCATCTTTAATAGTAATAATATAAGTTCGTGCTGAATATACTGAACCTGTTCAATTAATTAAAATTAAAATAACTCCTAAGGCAACTAAATTACGACCTAATACTCCAGTTAAAATAATTAACAATAAAAATCCAGGAATTGAATCAAAAATTTCAATTAAACGAAGTAAAAAAGTATCAATTCATTTACCAACATGAAATCCAATAAATGCACCAACAAAAACCCCAACACTAAAAGTAATTGAAGCATAAATGATTGATAAAACAATAGCATCTCTTGTTCCTTGTCATGATTGTAATCATATATCTCTACCATATTGATCTGTACCAACTAAACTAGTTAAACTTTGACCACTAATTGCTTGAATTAATGTATAAGGACGATAAGTTACTAAAAAATTACCACCAAAATCAACTGCAGAAATAATAATATTTAAATTACTATTTTTTTCAGCATTTTGAATAATAGCAAAATCAGTAGCAGAAAATAAACTTGTTTGAACTGTTGTGTATGAAGGGGGTAATTCTTTTAAAAATGTTGTTGAAATACTACTAATTGGTAAAGTTGCAACATATGGTGAAGTTGCTGGAACAATAATGGAAATTAAAATTAAAACAACAATGGAAACTAAACCAAAAATTGCTGCTTTTTGTTTAAACAAACGATAATTAAAATCACGAAAAAAATTAGAGGGTTTGCCTACTAAACCAACTGTTGAAATACTTTTAGTAGCATATTTAATTAATTTCGTTTCATTTGGTAATAAAAAATATTTACGGTTAAATTCTTCTGAAGTTAGTTTTGGTTTAGTCATTAATTTTTACTCCAATCTATTTTTTGATCATTGTTTTGATTTATGATGAATCCAATGATTAATAGCACCATAACTTTTTTTCATTATTTTTATTAAACAAAAATTATTACGTTTTAAACTATTAACAACAATGATAAAACGTTGGTATCATTTACCTTTAGTTGCAATTTTAATTCTTGGATCTAAAATAGTAAATAAAACATCAATTAAAATTGAAATTCCTAAAGACAAGCCACCAAAAAATAAAACATTAAACATAATAATATTAATTTCACCTTTTAATGCAGCATCTAAAGCAGGATCAGCACTTCCAGGAATTCCAAAAAAACGTTCTAAAATAATTGTCCCTGATAATAGACCAATAAATGAAGATAAAATAATTGAACTTAAAGGTAAAGAAGCATTACGTAAAACATATTTAAAAAAAATTGTTTTTGCTGATAAACCTTTAGTTTTGGCAATTAAAACATAATTAGATGTTAAAACATTTAACATTTGATTTCTTGTTACTAAAATATAACCTGATAAAGAAGTAATTGTTAAAACAAAAATTGGAGTAATTAAAGATAATAATGTTGCATCAATCCCAATTCCAGCATCAGGTCGTGGCAAAATGAATGATAGTGGTAAACCAAACGAACGATAAAAAAGTAATAGAGCTAATGGAGCAATTACAATACTTGGAATTGAAGATAAAAAAGTAGTAATTGAAGTAATGATTCGATCAAGTGTTCTACCAGCATAATAAGCTGAAACTGTTCCTAAAATTACACCAATTACTACACTTAAAATGAAAGTAGGAAAAGTAACTAATAAAGTTCATTGTAATGGTTCAAATAAACTATTTGGTAATTGTAAATTACTTACATAAACTTTACCTAAATTACCTTCAAAAATTAAACCTTTTAAATAATTAAAAAATTGCACAATTGCTGGTTTATTAAAACCATTTTCTTCAATTAATTGTCTAATTAAATCATTAATATTAGTTCCTCTTTCTGGATTAACTGCACCTTCTTGAGTGAATGGATTAGGACCAAAATTAGATTGAACTAAATAAACAATCATCATACTAAAAAATAAAGTGAAAAATAATAAGACAATTCTTTTAAATAAATAATTAACCATTGATGATAATTTTCTTGTTTTTTTAATGTTGTTTTTTTAATCTCAAATGATTAGTAAAAATTGTTGTTAAAAATTAAAATAATTTGACAAATAGTGTTTATGAAGTTTCAAAATTAACTTATTAGTATAAAAAAATCTATTTATTTTTGCAATAAATAGATTATTTTTTATCATTAAATTAAACGCTTAAATTGTGTTGTTAAGATAAATTAATCATTAATCTTAACAATTACAAAATTAAAGATATTTAATAAATTAAAACAAAATTTTGTTTTTACAATATTAAATTAAAACGATATCATAAAATTAATTTTGTAACGATATTATAATTATTTAACTGCTTCTAGAATCATTATCCACTTTAACATAACGCATGTTTAATTCTTCATTAAATGTTGGTGGAAGAGTATATTTTTTATTAGTTAAAACTGGAATTGGTTTCAATAAAATTGAATGAGGACCATTTGAGTTAAACCCAATTCCTATTAATGAAGTAATTTCACGGTTTAAATCAGCAATTTGTTTATTAGAAATTTTTTCTAAATATTCAAGGGCAAATTTGGAATAAGCAAAAATCGGATCAAATTCATCATTAGTTGTATCGCCAGTTACTTGTTTTTTAGCAAAATCACTATAATGACTTAAATCTTTAAAAGTGGCTTTTTTAACTTCTTCAAATGTTTTAGCACCACCATTATTAGAAAATGTAATTTGTGATTTTTTGAATTCTTGAGCTAATTTAGTAATTTCGGGATATTGAGTCGCTTTATCTTTATATGTTTGTAAATTTTGATTAGTATGTTGTGAACCAGAATTATCAGTAGTTGAAGTAGGTAAATCTGCAAAATTAAACAATGAAGTAAATAATTTAGAATCAGTATCTGTATAAAAGAAAAAGCCTAAAAATCCAAAATAGTTATTTAAATCATAACCTCATCCAGCCAATGAAAATGCTGATTTTGAACTAAGAACTGATTGAAACAATTGTTGATCCATTCGTTTTACTTCAATTTCTAAACGATTATCTAAAGAATTAAGCACAGAAACGGCATTATGTAATGCTGATAATGTTGCTGCATTAGTATTAGTAAAACGAGTTGGAATAGTAAATTTAATTTTTTTATCAGCACCAGTTAAACTTTTACCCTTACCGCTTGTAGAATCATAAAACTTATCTAATAAACGTTTTGTTTCAGTTTTTAGTGCTGAATAATTAGATGCTTGATATTGAATCGTTTGATTATTAAAATTTTTTTGATAGTGGGCTTTTTCTTCAGAATATTTTTTTTCAAATCTAGTATTACCATTAGCACCACCATAGAAAAAGAAACTATTTTGATTCTCAAAATCATCTAATAAAGTTTTTAATTTTGTTTCAGAATGTACGTTACTATCATTACCACCAATTAAAGCATCGGGACGAGCTAATGGAGCTCAAAATTCAGTATTAGAGTTAATCTCATTATTAAAAGTATAATAATTGAAAGCACTTGATAAAATTGAACGAAAAATATAACCATCACCCATTCAATAATTAGTTAAATCAGTAGCAGTACCTTCATTTAATTTGTTAATATCAACTCCATACATTAATAATGAAAAAGCATTATTAAATAAAAATGGTAAATTTTTACTTTTAGGGTTAGGATATAAGGTTGCATTTCAATCTAAAAGTCCTGTAATTGAATTATTATCAGGTTGTTTGTTATAAGATAAATTAAATTGTTGAGGGCTGTTTAACACTTCACTTTTTTGAGTTTCTGTTAATGAACTTCAAGGAACACTAACTGCAGCACCATTTTTGTATTCTTCAAATTGATTATTTTGGAATACTTTTGCATCACTACCATCAAAAGTTTTAACATAAGAATAAATTGATTTAGGATCATTTGCAAAACTTTGATCAAAATAATTACGATTAATACTAAAACGCTCTAAAGAATTATTTGATTGAGCAACATAATAAGGACCAGCAAACAACATGTCCTTAAAATCAGAACCATATCAATAATAACCAGAACTTTTCGCAATACCACTAATATCAGATGGACTACGGTTTACATTATCTGCAATATAACCACTAGGTGCAGGTGTGAAGTATGTACCATCAAGAATAATTTTGTATAAAAAATTTTTAAAATCACCAGTTTTCGCAGTTATTGAAGGTTGTTGACTTGAAGAACCATTTGTTTGAGTAGTAGATTTATTTCCAAGAAATGTTAAAACATCTTCTTGAGTAGTAGAATCTTTTTGAATGAATTGGGTTTCATCTATTAAGGCATTAGCATCTACATCAAATAATTTAATTAAATAAAGATTGGAATATTCAGAATTAGAACTAAAACGGTTTACAGAAGATAATTTATCTTTATAAGTTTTATTAACTGCAGTTTCATCAGCGCTTGCACTACCACCATGTTTATGACGATAATTAGCATCTGTTAATTGTTGTCTTTGGTTTTTAACAAAAAAGTCTTTAGGAACAACTTTATAAGTGGTTTTTCTACCTTGACTATCAACTCAATAGGCATCATTTCTTAGTGCAAATTGAATTTTTTGAGCGTTATCAATTGCTGTTTGGAATGCTTCACTATTAACTGATTTCTCATTAGAAGATTTTAGAATTTTAACACCATTAGCTACAGGATCATCTACTTCAGTAGTTGTATCATCAGAATCAAAAACTTTAACAGTGCCATCTTTAGTTGTAACAATAATAGATTTTGCTAAACCAAATTTAATTTTATATTTGGAATAGGCAACAGGTTTACCATTCACATCTAATTTAGTTTGACCTTCATAGCCAAATTCAATTAAATTTGGTGTAGTTAAACTAATTTCAGTTGTTTTACTAGCTGCAACAACTGTATAATCATGACGAAAATTATACAAACTATTATCTGCAGGTGATTGGTTAATTTTACGAATATACTCATTTCTCTGATTTGGAGGTTGAATTGTAGAACAAGCAGACAAGATTAAACTTGTTGAAAGAGTAGGTAAAAGACTAAATTTTAATAATCGATATTTTTTAGTTGCAAATTTTAATTTAAAGTTCATTTTATATATATTTTGGATGATCAATAATATTCTTTTTTTAAGATAAAAATTAAAAATAATAATTATGTTAATGTAATATTAGTCTTTTAATAATTTATTAAATTTTTATTAAATTAAGAATTAGCACATATTAAATAAAGTGTACTAATATTTTGCAATTATTAAAATATTTTTAAATTAAAAATTAATTAGTTAATTTAAAAACCATAATTCTAAAATAATTTCTAATTAATTTAGATCTTAGATGATCTAATATTAAAATTTAAAAAATATGAATAATGATTTAAAAACAACAAACTATTTGAAAAAATAATTGAGAAACTAAATTTAAAAATGATACTAAAAAGATATAAATCGATTGAAAATAATGATTTTTATATTATGTAGTATTAAAAAATAGTTAAAAAATAAATTAAAAATGCCTTAAATTTAATTAAAAATTTTAAAAATATTAAAATTTTTTATCGCTTTAATAACAAATTGGGAAAATTTGTAATAATCCGTCAATAAGAAATTAAAATAGTAATAATCAAAAAATTGACTGAAGAAGTCGATAAAACGATCTTCATTTTATTTCAATTTAAATTGTTCTTCTTTAAAGTCACAATTCTATTACCTAACTTAAATTTACTTTTTTAATTTATATAAAAAATAGATATTGATATCCATTATAATCAAATTTATTAATATTTTTAATAATTTTTATTAAACAATATAAGAATAAAATATTTAATAAAATTTTTCTAATTTTTAAAAAAATAACAATTGATTTAATTTTTATAAGATAAATCATCATTAAAATATTAATTTTTATCAGGTTTAGAAAATACTTACTTAAATTTTTAATAACTCATTAACTTATTTGAAATTAACAAACAAAATTTAAAATGGGGCCTAAAAAACTAGTAAATATTTGTTATATGGTCATTTATCTTGATATTAGATAAATCGTTAATAAGTTAAATTATTTAAAAATCTAATATTAATCAAACATAATAAAAAGATAACTAATGTCTGATATATTAATGTTTTTTTCAATATCAAAAGATTATCATTTCATTAAAATGTTTATTTAAAAACATTAAGAGATATTTTTAATGAATTATTTTAATTAATATGATTTTCAAAAAAAGATCCATTCGTCTTATTAACAAATGGATCTATTATCTGATCAGTTTCTTAACTAAACAAGAGTTTATTAAGAAATAATTAAAACCTAACCATTATCAGATATTAAGCTACATGGTCTTAATATTTGTATATTTTAATAATGATTCGATTTCTAACACGAGTTATTTTTACATAATTAATTATAATAAAATAACTTTTAAAAATAAAAATAAACTAATTATTTCTTCTGATCAAATCTATTTTCAATTTATCTGCTCCCCCTACTTTCATCAACAACCAAATTAGGATTGTTACCATTTGCATTATAACTAATTGCTTCAACCAAATCATTTTGAGTAATTGAATTACCACCACTCACCCCCCCACTAACAACAGTAAAAAACATTTGTGGATTTTCATTAAACATCTTAACAACATCACTAATGCTTTTACCTCTCAAAACATCTTTTAAATCTTCTTGTTTTTTCCACTCAATAGTTGTACTTGTAGTACTAAATCCAGCTCATTGATAAGTTGCTATTAGGGGGGCAATTTTTTTATTCTCATCAGCTGGTAAATTAATCGTTCAAGTCACAGTTCCAGCTAAATTGTTAGCTAATAAGCTAAAAGCGGCTTGTTTGTCTTCTTGAGATTGATTATTTCACACAGCATTGTTAGTTGTCACTGCATTCAAATCTAGTAAATCAGCTGCAGTTACTGCACTTGCAGGTTTTTTGATTAAGTCATAATATTTTTGTTTTTTGGTTTCATCAGAAGTATAAGCAGTTTCATTGAAGAGTTTAGAAGAAGTTTGATTAGTTGTACCACTCACACTACTTCCAATAAAACTAGTACTTAGTTTTTTCAATCCTTGATACACAAACGTTTTTGACTTTCATTTGCTTGGAAACTATAAACTATTATTATTGCTAAACTTAAATGAAGGAACATTAACTTGAAAACTAATAGTTCCAGAAGTTGCATCTTTAGTTAAGTTAGTAATATACTGTTGATTAACATTGTGTAAATCACTATGATTACCATTAATAATATCTGCTGTTGTTTTAGATGAATCAGCTAATAAATTACCTAAATAGTTGGTTTTAAGGGTGGCTGCAATTTTATCTTTAGTTATTTGATCATACCCATCTAACTGGTCCTTAATCAAATCTTGAATGCTCTTAGGTGCAGGCAGAAGGATTGTGTTTGATTCTGATTGATCATTTTGGTTTTGCTGCTTAGTCTTAGCCATATCCACATCAGTTCAAGTGCCTGTATTAGTATCAGATTCCACCTGCAACTGCCCCTTAACAAAGCCAGTCACAGTTTGATTAATATTTTGATCAATTGTTCGTGTTTCATTTTTAGTTGCTTGAACTTCATGATTTTTAGGCAACAACCTTCCATTTGCAGAATATCCTGGCAGATACACTTTAAACTGATACTTTAGTGTACCACTAGTATCATCAAAGTCTAATTGCACTTTAGTGCGATCTAGTTGTTGTAAATAAACTTGATCAAATTGTTTACTTGATTTTCAAAACTGGTTTTTTCCAGTTAAAATATTTTCAGCACTAATAACTTGAGCAAATTTGTTTTTGTATTGGCTTAGGTTGAGGTTATTGTTAGTGTTAGTCCCTGCTGGACTCTTCACTTCTTTAGCTAAATTTCCCTCATTCTGCAACTCACTCTCTACCTGATTCACGACATAAAAATAGCTCGTATAACTATATAACCCATTAGTATTAGTATAAGCTGATTTGTATGGGGTATTCTCGCCTTGTCTAATCCCAAAACTACTAGGTTGCTTAATATTTGTCAATCATAAGTTAGGTGCAAAACCAAAAAGTGCTGAATTGTTGTTGTTAGTGAAAAATGCGCGCAAGCCTGGAACAACACCGTTTGCATTTGGATTAATAATATCAGCATTGTTATTTGTCAACTTCAAAAAACTGATTTTATTATTCACTCCAGTAGTATTGTTTAAAGTTTGCCCACTAGGACTTAAACTAATTGTTTGATTGACATTATCTGTAGTAGTTGCATCATAAAAAACATTGCCATCATATACAGGTGTGTATGCTGATCTACGGTGAGATCTAGCAAAGCTTTTAGCACTTACTAAATAAGTGCGAAATGGTTTATAGCGGGTTCAGTGGATGGGGTGGTTTGCTCCGGCTGATTTGTCATTTCCAGTGAAAAAACTGGAGCTTCAATTCCCACTAAATTGTCTCACCCCCCATCAGCCATGAGGGTCTTGTCCGTTTTTTCCACTAATAAAATCACTAATGTTGGGGGGATGGTGTTATTGCCAGATGAATCTTTAAACTTCTTAAAATCACTTGCTTTAGGTACGGTTCATTTGATGCCTTGACTATTATCTGATCCGTTTTTATAAGATGTACCCGCATAAGGATCAGGTTGTCCCTGTTGGTTCCCTCCATTACTAGTCATCTGGACATTATTATCCCACATGTTCCCTTCAGTCCCATCAGCCCTACTATCCTCCTTCTGCTCAAACAACCCATAACCATTAAATGATCTTATAGTATAAACACTATAAGTGTTTCAAATGTAGCTTGTTCCTGGTAAATATTGTTTAGTTTGTCCAATTTGATTAATTCAAGGATAAATACTATCAGGTTCAGGAACTAGTAGTTCAGCATTGTTATTGTCTGAGAAGGGACCTTTTTGGTCTCTTGAAGCAGAATTATACTTACTAATAATATCTTGTTGCTGCATATAATACCCTGACATCTTAAAATCCTCACGCCCTACAAACAAGTTGACACTTTTAGTTTGAGGAGCAATAATTGCATTTGGATCATAATTCACATTGCTTTGACTAAAAATCATGGGCGCAACTAAATGGTTGTTAGCAAAGTTGAAGTAGGGTTGATTGCCTCCAGAGTCAGCCATCATGTTGTTATTAAGACCATTATTAAAAGTAACATTACTATCAAACGTGTTATTACTATCTGGCACATCATTAAAATTACCAAAAGTTAGTCCTTTAATTGGAAAAGGCATTGACCTTCATCTAGCTACTTGCTCATCTGTGTATTTTCAAGATGAGCCACTCTTCTCACTTGTAGCATACACATTAATTCCATATGGGCCACGAATGCTTGGATCTTGGATTGGAAGTAGACCCGTTGCATTATTTGATTTGTTCAACGAATATCATGGAATGCCATACACTCCTAGTGGATCTTTTTCTGTTCCAATTCCTAATAAGTTGTTAGCAAGATCAAAGTAGGCGAGCTTAATTTTTAAGTAGTATCTAGGGATTTGTTGAATTTGGTTGTTGTTTAAGGAGAAGTATCTTGGGACACCATCTTTAATTGGATTGGTGTATTGGGCTTCTGCTTGGGATTTGGTGACATTATTAGAATTTGCCCTAGTTGTTTGATCTTTAGAAGAATTTGGGTTAGGATCTTGACACATCTCTGTGTCACTCTCATTACTTGCATTTGCACACCAATCAAACGGATCAAGCACATATGAACTAACATCAATCATTTGCTTTAAATGAGCATTATTAGCACTAATTTTATATAGTTTTGGGAAATTGGTTTTTTCAAACTTGATGGTGTACTTACTAAAATCATTGTTAGATAAATCAATTGTGTGTAAGGATTCTCATTTCAGAACGGGATTAAAAATTGAATCAAGGTTGCTTAAACTTAAGTTAGATAAATCAAGACTAGTGATGTTAGCTAATTGGGTTTTAGCAAAACTGGAATTGACTCCTAAAGAATAATTTTGATCAGGATTAGCTTGTTTTAGAGCATTAACAACTTGATTGGCAATTAGGGGGTTGTTGAAAATTGAGATGATTGGTTTGGCGTCTGTATCTGAGTCAGGCCAAGTTGGTTGGGTGGAAGAAGTGGTTGTTTGAGCTTGAGTGGGGGAGGGTGCTTACCTGAAAATGCATCAACAGTTAAATTAGTAATTTTCAAACTAGTATTTTTAGGTAATCAGTTAGATTTAACCAACTGATCACTATTTTGATTCTCTTCTCATGCTTGACTCATAGCTCCACCTTGCTGCTGCTTAATCATCCCTGTGCTCTGATCAACCACCCCTTGTTTTAGTAAAACAAGCGGCTGTAACTTCTTAATATCAAGCTGATAATCATAAGCTGATAAGGATTTGTTAGCCTGATCAGGCTTAATCTCATAATCAAACACATTAAAGGTGTTAATGCTAATGTTTTGATTAATATTAATAAAACCATTGGTTGAACTACCACTAATTTGGATGCTAAAACTTAGTTTACCTTTTAAATGATCAATAATGATGTTTGAAACATATTGGTCTTTATTTGTTAAATAGTCTAATAAGAAGACTTGGTGATCTTTGATTAAAGGATCAGCTGAGTTAGCAATGACTGAAGAGGTGGTGAGATTATTGTTCATTGGGGTTTGACCACCATTACTTCCCACAATTTGATTTCTCTTATCTGCATCAACTTCCAAGCCCACAAAACTAATGCCAAAATGAGTATAAATCCATTGTCTTGCTGCATCTTCATCTTCAGGAACAAACTGGTTAGGATAATTATTCTGATCAGAATTAAAATCAGCCACAATCTTTCTTGTTGGATTAACTGAACTAGCAGAATTAGAACCACCCATCCCCTGCTGCTTACCCCCAGCCACAAACTCCACTTTCTGCTGCTTAAACCCACTTAATGTAATATCAACAAGCTTTACCTTCTGATTAAACTGGTCTTTAACATCAAAAGATAAGGTGACTGATTGAGCATTTTCATCTACTGATTTAACATTAATGACATTAACTTGTTGACTAATAAAATTTTTAACATAAGCTGAAGTGTCAGCTCACTCACTTAAATGGTTTTTTAAGATTTCAGAAGTAATCGTACTTGCAAAATAGTTTTTCAGATTAGTTGTTGTCTTAACATCAAAAGTTCTGGTGGAAGAAGCTCCACCATTCTTTGGATCCAATCTATAATCAATATTTTGAACTAAATTAAAATCATAACTATAGTTTCAGTTTTGTAATGGTGCACGAATCACTAGTTTAATTTTGTTGTAGTAGAATTTGGTGGTGGTGTTATTACCAACAGTATACTTCAACAAGCCTTTATCAACCCCTAATGGGTGGATCGAAGATAGTGTTGTTGTTGTACTTGAACCATTGGCAACTGTTCAATTGCCTGCACCCACTCTTCCATTATAATAGGGTAGTTGACCAATTAGTTGGGTTAGTGGTTGTGTGCCATTGTTAATGGTAGACCCACCCCCTTGATTACCATTATTATTAGGCACCCCATTACTCTCACCTGGTGAATAACTCATTATCATGTTATCCCCATTCTCAGGCAAACTCAAATCATAATCAAGCCCATTAGCATTCGCATAAAAACTCGTTCAGTCAACATCTTTTCATTCAGCTGGAGTTATTTCTTTCCCATCTCCATACAACTTAAATTCTAGTTTTTGTGGATGAGTTCTACCACTTAGTCTACCATTATTAGACCCTCATGAGTTTTGGTTGTTACCATTTTGGGGTAGTGTTCGTGTGAGTAAATAAGGAATAAAGGAGTTGAATGATTGATAGGCGTCATTATCACTAAAGTTGGAAGTACCAACTTGTTTGTATTTGTCATTGGAGGGGGAAGAACTTCCCCCTACCATACCACCCCCGTTTCCTGTGGAGGGGTCTCCGCCCCCTACCATGCCACCCCCGTTTCCTGTGGAACCCCCAAACCCTGGTAACACCAACCTACTAGAATCAGACTCATCCACATGAAAATCAAATGCATAAGTACTAGTTTGCCCTTTAGATAACACTTCATTATCACTTAGTTGATTAAACCAGTGAGCATAAATCCAGCGATCAAGTGCAGCAGTGGCTCATAACTTGTATGAGCCATAGGCGGCTTGATTTGTTCCAAAAAGTTTCAACCCATCAATGTTAGCACCATCAAACGTATCAACCACATCAGCCACTTGATAAGCAAAATCACGGTTAATGCCCCCTAAATAAGTGTGGCTGAAAAAGGGTGTTTTATCTCCTCCAGTAACCAATCCCGCTAAATTCGCTCCAACTCAAATTCGGCGAAAATAAGGGTTGAAGGTGGTATTGTCTGAAGAAGATCCAATTTGGTTGTTTCATGGAAAGATGGGTTTGCCCATCACATTTGTTGGGTTGTTTTTGATCATAATGGTTTTAGGGTTAGTCCCTGTGGGTTGTGGCATGGCAGTCCCTCCAGAACCACCCCCACTATTTGGACCTCCGGTCATTCCCCCACCAGAAAACCCATACATAATATTCCCTTCTGGACCTTCCCGATCGTTTGCACCAACCGTCAACTTCGGTCATAAATACCAGCTGTCAGTTTGTTTTTGTTGTGGTCAAAAATCAAGCAACTGGTTGTTAGCAAAACTAATTTTAGGTAAAGTTTGATTGACATCTGCTAAACCCACTCATTGGATTTTGTCGTTGGCAAGACCTTCACTACCAAGACCAAACCCAGCTGGCTTCTCATTCACCATCCCCGTACTATAATACTTATTCCAATTCGCTGGATTGGGTCCAGGTCCGTGACCAGCATTATAAAACCCTTGTTGATCTCCTGCCACCTTCATTAATGATAAATGATAAAACCAGAACTGCAAGTAAGGTAGAGGTTTAATCCCTAATGGAGGAACATATTTGAGTTTGTTACTACTAAAATTAATATTAGTAAATAAGTTGGGAGATACGGAAATGGCTTCAATTTGATTATGACTAAAGTCAATATTATTAATGTCTTTAGTGATCATTAAGCGAACTGAACCAAAGTTGAGGCCTTTGGAACGATCATTAGCTTGTTTGCCTTGGATGAGACCATCTGAGTCAGTAGTAATGCCACTTGCTGAGTCATACATGTTATTGCCTGTGTTGTTGGCATTAGAAGAACCATTCACCTGATTAACATACACTCCTCCTTCCTTATTATTAAAATAAAAGTCGTCAGATGAGATGGCTGCAAGAAAGGTGGAGTAGTCAGAAATGGTTTTGGGCGAACCATTAGCAATGGTTCCAGAAGAAGACCCAGGGGTGCCACCCCCACTACTACTACTACTACTAGTAGTAGTAGTAGTAGGCAAATGCCCATAAGTTTTCTTAGGAAGTTCTGTCATCAACCACTTCATGATGGCTTTGACTTCATCCCGATTCATAACATCACTCGCATCATAAGTGTAGGGTTCTTCAGTAGAAGAAGCAGAAGAAGAAGAAGAAGAAGAAGAAGAAGAAGAAGAAGAAGAAGAAGAAGAACCAGAACCACCTTGGTTCTGACTATCATCAGTAGAACCCAACCCCTTCCCACTACTTCACAAACTTTTTAAGTACTGATAATAATCGTATTTGTTGGTAGTAGAAGAAGCAGAAGTAGCAGACCCCCCATTCCCCTGGTTCATATTCATATTTGCAATCTCACTATCACTCAAATACCCCGTATTTTTCTGATTCATCCCATAACTACTAAAATTACCAATCACCCTAATTTGATTATGAGAAGCACTAATAGTTTTAAGTGCTGGAAAATTAGTAAAATTAACATTAGGAAAATAGTGTAATTGATTATCATCAACTTTAAGTGTACCAATCCCATCATATAAAATGTGATAATTAACTTTTTGAGTAATTGGATCAGGTTTAACACTTGCAACAAGATTGTAAATGCCAAGACCCCAGCGAATATAAGGATTAAAAATTTCAGCAATACTAGTTAAGTTGTTATTTGATAAGTCTAAAGTTAAGTTGGGCTTGTTTAAAATATTTGGAAAAAATAATTAATATTTTTTAAATTAAAAATTACATTTAATTTTCCTAAATTATCTTTTATTAATCAAGCATTAGTTTTTTATTGTTAATGATAAAATAAAAACAATAATATTTTTTATTTATTTTTTCATTTAGTTTTTTGAAATCGTTTTTAACTAATTAATTGAAAAAAGATTTTTTTATTAATAATGAAATTGAAAAAGTTTTCAAAAAACAATTCAATATTTTTTAATAAAAAATCAAATTTAATTTTTCTAAATTATTCTTTATCAATTAAACAGTAAATTAATCAAATTATTTATTGTTAATATTTAAAATAAAATCATTTAAATTTTTATTTATTTTTTGAAATTTTCTTAATTAACTAAATGAAAAAAAGGTTTTTTTATTAATATGAAATTGAAAAAAAGTTTAAAAAAACAAATTTTTTTATCAGCAACACTAGGGTTAATTTCTACTAGTGTGTTATCTGCGTGTGCACCTAATTACAATGGCTTAGTTCGTTCTAAAACGAATTTAACATCTAATCGAACTAATAATCAACCTAATCAATCATTATTACCAAACTTTCCTTCTTTGAATAATGATAATAATTCAAATAGTAGTGATACTAATGACAATAATAGCAGTTCATTAGATGATATTTTAAATAGTAGTGATGAAACTAAGTTAAATTTTTCTAACAATTTTTATCAAACAACTAAATTTCAAAGATCGTCTGATATTGACTCTAGATTTCAAGGATTTGATTCTGATTTAAATCCTGAATATATTTTAAATGCTCCAAAATATAAAGATATTATTACTAGTTTAACTAAAGAGCAAATTAGAAATGATATTTTAGATAACTTAAAATATTTAGTTTTAACTAATAGTAAAATTAAAATTGATTTTACTAATTTAAAACTTGATTTTCTTCTTGAAAAACCTAATGATAATTTACTAATTAAAAACTTTAAATTAGTTTTTAGTCTATACAACCAAAATAATCAATTATTAAATTTATTTAATAGTGTGATGATTCCTGCTTATGCACTAACTCAAGTAGTGATTCAATTTAATCAAGCACAAATTAATCCCAACTTGAAGAAAAATAATGCTTCAGATGGTAAAATTGATCAATTTTTTTCAGCCTGAACTGTTGATAGTAATGAAAATGATATTAGTGCTAAATTAAATAATTTAAAAGTTGTAGTTGGTGATAATAACAACCAAATTTTACAATCAAGTTCAGTTCAATCAAACTTAAGTTTTGTTGAACAAACATTGCATCATTTAGATTTTATTTTTGCTCGTAGTTTTGCTTTAAACACTTATTACACACGATTAACTACTGGCTTTGATTTTGCTAAATTAAATCAAGAAACAACTAAAAATATTAGCAATTTAACTTCTCAAGAAATTAAAGCCGATTTAAATCATAGTGAAATTAATTTAACAAAAATTTATTATGTTAATTTAGTTAAAGATATTTACAACATTCTAAAATATTTTTCAATTAAAAATGTAACTCAAAATGATGGTAAAACTTATTCATTAATTGATCTAATTTATAATGAACCAACTTCAGAAGGAAGAAAAAAATTATTATCAGGTTTTGGCATTCCATTAACAGCAATTAATTTAATTGCAAGTTTTTTGATAATAATAATAATCGACCTGATTTAAGTGATATTTACACTTTTATTGAAGCTTTTGTTGATCATAATTTAGCTAGTTTTATTTATGATCATCTAAAAATTCGTTTAGACTGAATTCAAGATCCAGTGATTAATAATGAAATTCCTAATCAACCTAGAGTTTCTTTAAAATACATTAAAACAGTTGAATTGGATCATGATTTAACTATTGAATTAAATACTAAAAAACAAGTCACTGCTAAACCAGATAGTAGTAATGGATCAACTACAAATGATTCAACAACTGAAAATAATGAACAAAAACCAGAACGAAAATATGATGTTAGCAAAGTATTAAATTTAAAAGTAATTTTAGGTGCTTTTGGCCTTAATTTAAATGATGCTAACAATCCTTTAAACTCAATTATTACAAGTGTTGCTAGTGATTTAGATTTAAGTAACTTACACATTCCTAAAGGGACAAAAATTAGTACAACTTATGAAGTGAAAGATGGTAATTTATCACTTTATATGGCAAAAACATTTGATCATAAAATTGCTAATAATTATACTTTAGGATGACAAGTTGATCAAGTCCATTCTTCAACTGATTTATCAGAATTATATCAATTTTTAATCCCATTTTTTAGCAAGTTAAATACTGTGCAAACTAAGATTAGTAATACAGATTTTATATCTGCGCGTGGTATTTTTAGTGTAGTTGAAAAAGTTAAAAAATTTGATCTAAAAGCATTGTTTGAAATTTTGACTTATTTTTATGTTCCTAAATCTCAATCAAAAAATACTAAATCTAAAAATTGAATCACTAAAGAAGGTTTAAGTGAAACCGAATTGCAAAATCGTGTTGAACGTCCTGTTGAAAAATTTTTACGTTTACTATTAGCAAAAAAATTTGAATTTTCTAATTCACAAATTACAGCATTAGTTTCTAATGCTTTTTATGATTTACCTAAAACAATTAATCATCAACCACTTTATGCTGAAATTAGTTCAATTGCTCAAGATGATTTGGTTGCACCTGATTCAGATGATAATCAAAATTTAGACAATAATCAAGATTCAGTTGTTAAAACTAGAACTAAAAGAGAGGTTGCAGATTTAACAGATTCTCTCGATTCAGTAACAGATACAAATTTAACAGATTCAAATAACACAATTTCTTCAAGTTATACTTCAAATGATCAATTAAACTTAGATCAATTAGTAACTAATGCTCAACCAGGAATTTTATTGGATGATATTTCAAATGAATCACATCAAAATCAAACTAATTTACAACTAATTTGAAAATTAGGTGATCAAAAATCTTTAGCTGATAATTATCAAAATTTTTATTCAAACACCACAGCAAGTATCAATGGTACAACTCGTAATAATCAATATGAAAAAATTATTAAAACCATTACTAATGATAAAGATGTTATTGATTCAAAAAATAATGAAACAAAGCCTGATTTATTAAGTAAATTCGAAACTGCTGCGATTACAAGTTATACTAATCCACTAAATCCTTTTTTAGTTCCATACGTATCAATTTTTCAATTACCATTGTTTGCTGTTTTCAATGAAATTTTACAAGGTGATTTTGTTAAAGGGCATGCATTAAGTGCTTCTAATAGTGTAAAAAATACTTTAAAAGGATTAATTAATACAGTTGTTTCACTAAGCCCTTATTTAGTTTCAACAAACTATCCTCTAAATCCTGATCAAATTGGTGTTTTAAAAAATAATAAATATAGTACCGAATTAGAAGATCGACAAACTAGTGTAAGTAAATTTATTGCTCCTAAAACTGATTTTAATAAAGTGAAATTTCCTAGTGCATGTAAAATTGTTGATGAAACGCAAAAAGGTTTTTTTAAATCAATTTATAAAACTTTCCTTAATTGCAAATAATCAAACAATAATATAAATCAATAAACACTTCCTTAAATTAAATTAATCAGGAAGTGTTTTTTATTTTTTAATTATAATTCTAATACTTGATCAAAAGATTTTTTCTGTGCTTCATCTAAATGATGACTCACATAAATCACTGTTTTATTTTTGTCATTTAAAAGATTGTTTAAAATTAAATTAGCATTCTTTTTATCTAAATTAGATAATGCTTCATCTAATAGCAAAAAGTTTTTTTGATGAAAAAAGATTCGTGATAAATTAATTCTTTGTTTTTGACCTAATGATAAAGAACTTTCAACATCAAAATCGATATTATCATAATCTTTTTGATTAATTTCATTTACCAAATTAACTGATATTAAAGCATTAACAAAACTATTTTGATCTTTTGTCTGATCTAATACAACATTATTAAAAATTGTATCTTTATAAATAAAAGGATCACTTGATAAATAAGTTAATTGATTTCTTAAAAAGGCATCATTAATTTTTTTAATTTCAGTATTATTGATTTTAACTGAACCTTGATAATCTAAATTCAAGCCCATAATTATTTTTAAAAGTGTGCTTTTACCAACACCAGATGGACCAACAATGGCATATTTTTTGCCTTTTTCAAAAAGATAATTAAAATTTTTAAAAATTGGTTTATTTGCTAGTTCAAGATTTAAATTAGTAATTTTAATTTGTTGAATTACTTCATTAAAAATTGGATTTTGATCTTGAACTAAATTTAAATCTAATTCAGCAATTACTGGTTTAGTGCTTTTAATGCTAGAAACATAACCAAAAAAACGCGGAACATAATTAGCAAATTGAGGAAAAGTAGTTAAGAAGAAAATGAAAGTTGCTATTTTTAATTGTTGATTAATAACTAAATAAGCAATAATAATTTCAGCAGAAATACTCACAAAAATTAAAGATTTTTCTAAAATAAAGTCAATTATTGATCCTGTGTTAAATAAAGTTCTTTTTTTCTTAAAATTATCAGTAACTTCATTAGTTATTTTTTCAATAATTAATTTTTGTTTGTTTTCAAAATACAATCTTGAATAACCTTCAAGCAAATTATCCAATTTACTATATAAATTATTTTCAGCTTTATTACTTAATTCAGTTTGTTTTGCTTTAGTTTTAGTTAATGAAATTAAAGGTAAAGCTGAAACTAAAATTAATGCACCTAAAAAAACTAAAACTAAAGGATCAAAAACAAAAGTTGATAATAAAACAACAAAAATTAAACTAATGATTAAACCACTAAGACTAGCAAATGATCTAATTACATTGTCAAAAATTTGTGAAGCATTTCTTTGAACTAATAAAAATGGTTTAGTTGGTTCATAACTACTAAAAAACAACTGATTAGCACTTAAAAATTGTTCTTCAAGTTTTTTAATGACAATGATTTTAAATCTATTTTCTAATTTATAACCACCAACCCAAAAAAATCAATTGAAAACAATAACAATAATTGTAATTAAACTATAATAGAGTATTTGATAATAAAATTGATTAGTATTATTAAAAGATTGATTAACAAATTGATCTAAATAACTAATAATTATTGATAATAACGCACTTATGGTAATTTCTAATATATCAATAAAAACAACAGCTAATAAAAAAAGTAAAAAACTAAACTTTGCGTGTTTTCAAATTAATTTCATAATTAATTTTCCTTACCATTAATTCTAATTACTTGATCATATAAAGCTGCTTCTGAACCTAAATGATGAGTTACATTAATTAATAATAAATTTTGATCAGCAAAAATTTCTTTAATAATTCCTTGAACATTTTCTTTATCTAAATTAGCTAATGCTTCATCTAATATTAAAACATTTTTGTTTCTAAAAAAATGTCGAGCAAAATTAATTCTTTGTTTTTCACCTGTTGATAAATCATTAATTATTGCTTTATTATTTAAATTAGTGAAATAATATTCATTAGAAAATTGTGCTCTTTTTAGTGCGTTTTTTACTTCTTGTTCTTTATTATCAGTTCATAAACTAACATTATTGTAAATACTATCTTGAAAAACAAATTCTTTAGCTTCTAAATAAGTAAAATTATCATAATAAGTTTTTTGATTAATTGATTTTAATTCTTGATCATTAATTAAAATTTGCCCTTGATAATTATTAATTTGTTTAGTAATTAAATTAATTAAAGTGCTTTTACCAACACCAGATGGTCCAACAATGGCATATTTTTTTCCTGCTTCAAAAACGAAATTAAAATTAGTAAAAATTTCGTTTTGATCATCATATTTAAATGATAAATTTTTAAGAGTAATTTTTTTAATGTTTAAGTTTTTAGTTAGATAATTATCTGCAGTAGTTGGTTTTAAGTTTTTAATAAAATCAAAATATTTTAAATGAGCAATAAAACTATATAGTCGAACAATTAAACCTCTAATATTACTATTAATTATAATAGAAATATTAACAACTAAAAAAATCGAAACTGAAATAGATACTAAATCATGATAATTAATTAATAATAGTTCTAATACAATTGCAAATATAATAAATGTTAAAAATTGAGTCATTGCTTGAATCAACTCAACAAATACTAAAAGACGATATCCTCTAAGTCATTTTTTGTTATATTTTTCTGTTGTACTAATTAATTTTGAAAAGAAGAAAAGATTTTTTCCTAAAAAATAAAAAAACTGATATTTTTGAAAAAAATGACTGATGTTTTCTGAACTTTGTTGTAATATTAAATAATTTTTTTGATATTTAGAACTTGATATTTTTGAAAAAATTAAAAAAGGTAATAAATTTAAAATCAAAATTAATCCAATAATAATTGTTGCAATAATAGGATTTAAAATAAAAATTAAAATAGTTCCTCCTAAAATTCCAAAAAATTTAGTAAACAAATCAAAAACAACATCAATTGTTTCACCAAATGCAATTTCATCAACGTTTCTAATATTAGCAAGATAAAATGATTTTTGTTTAGTGTTAAATTCTCTAATGTTTTGATTAGTTGTCTCATCAATTAAATCAAACATTAAATCAGCATTAATTTGTGTTAATAATTTATTTTTAGAAAATTTTGCTATATAAAAACTAAAAATTCCAAAAACAAAAACCCCAATATCAATTCAAAGAATTAAAAATAATTGACTTAAATCACTACTAGATGTTGTTGTTGCAATACGAATTAGAAGCGATGTTAAATAAAATACAACAATTTCTTCAACTACCATTATCAAACAAACTAAAAAAGTAATAATTGTTAAAAAAGGATATTTTTTAAAATATTTAAAAATGTTTTTCATATTAAATTTTAATTTTTATTATAAATAAATTTTAAAGCAAATTTAATTCCGTCAATCCCTAATAAAAATTTATTATTTTCAATTTTTGTTCCATCATATTCATAAATATGATTTTGTTTAGACATTACTTCAATAATTAAAGATTGATTAATTAATTGGTTATTGTCAAATTGAATATTAAAAGTATTGAAATAAAATTTTTTGACAAAAACAACACCAATAATTCCAAAACCTAACGATATTTTTCTAGTAAAAAATAAATTAATTTCTTGAAATAATTTATTAGTAAAATCTTTGTATGATAGATCATTCGTTTTTATATAGTATAAAGAAAATATGTATAATAAACCAGCAATTCCATTTTGTAAATATGGTGAACTTTTATTGGTTTCAAAAAAAATATCAATTTTTAATTCATTTATAACAACAAATGATTTCTTAAAATTTTCAAATCATTTTTCAAATTCTTCTTTTAAAACTTGTTTATTTGTCTCATTTAAAATTATTGACAATATTTTTAAATACTCTTTTTGAACTGGATCATTTTTAATCTCTTCATCTAATAATTTTGTTTCAATTTTTATTTTTTTATTTTCTAAAATTTTTTTTCAAATTAAATCTATTTTTGATAATTGATTTTCATTATTTGTTTCTATAGACAATATTTTATTTATTGTTGCTTTTTTTAAAAAAATTCTATTTTCAATAAATTTTTGATTTGATATATTAAAAGTATTTTCAATTAAATTTAGTGTTTTACTATATAAATCATAATCATTCTTTAAATTAAACAAAATGTATGATAAAAATGAAACAATCGCTTTAAAATTTTTTTAAAAAATAATAACGATTTAACATCAAAATACAAATCTAATAACATTAAAGATATTTTTTGTTTATCTGCTTCAAAACTATTAGCATGAATATCATAATGATATTCTGAATGAATTAAAAAAGATTGTTCGTTTTTAAAATTTGAATATTCCAAATCAATAAAATAAAGTTTATTATCTTCTGAAATTATAAAATTATTTAAATTTATGTCATTTAACATCAATTTATTATTTTCGCAAAACAATAGTATATCTCGCATTAAATTATTAATATTTAAAGCTTTGGTTAGTTTTGATAAAAAATTATTAAAATTTAAAAAAGATAATTCATTTTTTAAAAAAGTTAAAGTTTTTCCTTTAATAAATTTATAAAAAAATAAAACACTTTGATCATAATTAATCCTTTTAACAAAATCAGGAAAAAAATTATTAATTTTTTTTGACATTAACGAATTAATAATTTGTAATTCATTATTTCTTGATTTAATTGATCCATTTCCATTCTGACCCATATACTTCTTTGATTCTTTAACTACATAGTATTTATTATTTAAATCTTTTATTAAAAATATCGAACCGAAAGGTTTTAAAACAATTAAGCCTAAAACTTCAAAATTCTTAAAGGGATGATTATCTTTTTTTGGAATAGGAAAAATATCTTTAATATTATCGGGTTTATATTTTCTTGTTATAAAATTTTTTTCATTAGTTTGAAAATAACGATAACTAATAATGCTATTTTTATAGTGTCTATTAGAATGAGTTCTTGGTCCTTTAAAATTTTTTAATAATAAATATAAATTAATTATTATTTTTTTAGTTTCAAATTCAGATTCTGGATAAATTGTTATAAACTTACCAGTTAAATTATTTAATTGATCATTAGTTAATAATTCAATAAATAATTTAGTATTATTAATGAATTTAAAATTAACTTTATTATCAATACAAAATTTACTAACTATTCTTAAAATCGAATTATAATTGTCATATTTTGCAGCAATATGAATTTTTCATCCTTCTAATAAATCATATTCTTTAAAATTAATAAAAGAAAAAATATCATTAGAATCAACTAAACGTTGATATTTTTTAGTTAATTTTATTTTTTGATTTTTGATTTTTGAATTACAACAAAACATATATTTTTATTTTCAAAATTTTTTTAATTATTTGTTTAATTATAATTTTGTTAATTATTATAAATTAATTTTTAAATTTTTATTAATCAAGAAATAAATAATCCACAATAATATGAAATGAAAATATAAAATAATTATCAAAAAAATTAGATTTTAAATTATCATACTTACTAGTTTATCTAAAAATGAAAGGTTTAATTTATATGCCATTAGTTAATTCAATTCGAAATGATTTGATTTTTATCAATCCAAATAATTTAGAAGTTTATGATCCTAGTTTAGAAATTTCTTATGATATGCGTAGTTTTCGTTGTGTATATATTTTTACTGATAGATGTAAAACCGATAGATGTAAAAAAGTATCAGATACAAAATAATTTTGAAATTTATTTTGTGTAAAAAAAGTTGTTTAATAACATATATAATAAATTTTTGAAGATATCATCAATATCAATCATAATTTTTATAAATGATCATAATTAATTTTCATTATAACTAATTTGTCTATAACTAAAACAAATAATCCTAATTGCTTTTAATAATTCGCAATTAGGATTATTTGTTTAATTAATTATTAATATAAAAATAATTTATTTTTTAACTACAATTCTAATACTTGATCAAAGGATTTTTTCTGTGCTTCATCTAAATGATGACTCACATAAATCACTGTTTTATTTTTGTCATTTAAAAGATTGTTTAAAATTAAATTAGCATTCTTTTTATCTAAATTAGATAATGCTTCATCTAATAGCAAAAAGTTTTTTTGATGAAAAAAGATTCGTGATAAATTAATTCTTTGTTTTTGACCTAATGATAAAGAACTTTCAACATCAAAATCAGTATTATCATAATCTTTTTGATTAATTTCATTTACCAAATTAACTGATATTAAAGCATTAACAAAACTATTTTGATCTTTTGTTTGATCTAATACAACATTATTAAAAATTGTATCTTTATAAATAAAGGGTTCGCTTGATAAATAAGTTAATTGATTTCTTAAAAAGGCATCATTAATTTTTTTAATTTCAGTATTATTGATTTTAACTGAACCTTGATAATCTAAATTCAAGCCCATAATTATTTTTAAAAGTGTGCTTTTACCAACACCAGATGGACCAACAATGGCATATTTTTTGCCTTTTTCAAAAAGATAATTAAAATTTTTAAAAATTGGTTTATTTGCTAGTTCAAGATTTAAATTAGTAATTTTAATTTGTTGAATTACTTCATTAAAAATTGGATTTTGATCTTGAACTAAATTTAAATCTAATTCAGCAATTACTGGTTTAGTACTTTTAATGCTAGAAACATAACTAAAAAAACGCGGAACATAATTAGCAAATTGAGGAAAAGTAGTTAAGAAGAAAATGAAAGTTGCTATTTTTAATTGTTGATTAATAACTAAATAAGCAATAATAATTTCAGCAGAAATACTCACAAAAATTAAAGATTTTTCTAAAATAAAGTCAATTATTGATCCTGTGTTAAATAAAGTTCTTTTTTTCTTAAAATTATCAGCAACTTCATTAGTTATTTTTTCAATAATTAATTTTTGTTTGTTCTCAAAATACAATCTTGAATAACCTTCAAGCAAATTATCCAATTTACTATATAAATTATTTTCAGCTTTATTACTTAATTCAGTTTGTTTTGCTTTAGTTTTAGTTAATGAAATTAAAGGTAAAGCTGAAACTAAAATTAATGCACCTAAAAAAACTAAAACTAAAGGATCAAAAACAAAAGTTGATAATAAAACAACAAAAATTAAACTAATGATTAAACCACTAAGACTAGCAAATGATCTAATTACATTGTCATAAATTTGTGAAGCATTTCTTTGAACTAATAAAAATGGTTTAGTTGGTTCATAACTACTAAAAAACAACTGATTAGCACTTAAAAATTGTTCTTCAAGTTTTTTAATGACAATGATTTTAAATCTATTTTCTAATTTATAACCACCAACCCAAAAAAATCAATTGAAAACAATAACAATAATTGTAATTAAACTATAATAGAGTATTTGATAATAAAATTGATTAGTATTATTAAATGATTGATTAACAAATTGATCTAAATAACTAATAATTATTGATAATAACGCACTTATGGTAATTTCTAATATATCAATAAAAACAACAGCTAATAAAAAAAGTAAAAAACTAAACTTTGCATGTTTTCAAATTAATTTCATAATTAATTTTCCTTACCATTAATTCTAATTACTTGATCATATAAAGCTGCTTCTGAGCCTAAATGATGAGTTACATTAATTAATAATAAATTTTGATCAGCAAAAATTTCTTTAATAATTCCTTGAACATTTTCTTTATCTAAATTAGCTAATGCTTCATCTAATATTAAAACATTTTTGTTTCTAAAAAAATGTCGAGCAAAATTAATTCTTTGTTTTTCACCTGTTGATAAATCATTAATTATTGCTTTATTATTTAAATTAGTGAAATAATATTCATTAGAAAATTGTGCTCTTTTTAGTGCGTTTTTTACTTCTTGTTCTTTATTATCAGTTCATAAACTAACATTATTGTAAATACTATCTTGAAAAACAAATTCTTTAGCTTCTAAATAAGTAAAATTATCATAATAAGTTTTTTGATTAATTGATTTTAATTCTTGATCATTAATTAAAATTTGCCCTTGATAATTATTAATTTGTTTAGTAATTAAATTAATTAAAGTGCTTTTACCAACACCAGATGGTCCAACAATGGCATATTTTTTTCCTGCTTCAAAAACGAAATTAAAATTAGTAAAAATTTCGTTTTGATCATCATATTTAAATGATAAATTTTTAAGAGTAATTTTTTTAATGTTTAAGTTTTTAGTTAGATAATTATCTGTAGTAGTTGGTTTTAAGTTTTTAATAAAATCAAAATATTTTAAATGAGCAATAAAACTATATAGTCGAACAATTAAACCTCTAATATTACTATTAATTATAATAGAAATATTAACAACTAAAAAAATCGAAACAGAAATAGATACTAAATCATGATAATTAATTAATAATAGTTCTAATACAATTGCAAATATAATAAATGTTAAAAATTGAGTCATTGCTTGAATCAACTCAACAAATACTAAAAGACGATATCCTCTAAGTCACTTTTTGTTATATTTTTCTGTTGTACTAATTAATTTTGAAAAGAAGAAAAGATTTTTTCCTAAAAAATAAAAAAACTGATATTTTTGAAAAAAATGATTGATGTTTTCTGAACTTTGTTGTAATATTAAATAATTTTTTTGATATTTAGAACTTGATATTTTTGAAAAAATTAAAAAAGGTAATAAATTTAAAATCAAAATTAATCCAATAATAATTGCTGCAATAATAGGATTTAAAATAAAAATTAAAATAGTTCCTCCTAAAATTCCAAAAAATTTAGCAAACAAATCAAAAACAGCATCAATTGTTTTAACAAATGCAATTCCATCAACGTTTCTAATATTAGCAAGATAAAATGATTTTTGTTTAGTGATAAATTCTCTAATGTTTTGATTAGTTGTATCATCAATTAAATCAAACATTAAATCAGCATTAATTTGTGTTAACAATTTATTTTTAGAAAATTTTGCTATATAAAAACTAAAAATTCCAAAAACAAAAACAGCAATATTAATTCAAAGAATTAAAAATAATTGACTTAAATCATTACTAGATATTGTTGTTGCAATACGAATCAAAAGTGATGTTAAATAAAATACAACAATTTGTTCAAATAAAATTATTAAATAAAATAAAAAAGTAATAATTGTTAAAAAAGGATATTTTTTAAAATATTTAAAAATGTTTTTCATCATTTAATTTTAATTTTTATCATAAATAAATTTTAAAGCAAATTTAATTCCTTCAATCCCTAATAAAAATTTATTATTTTCAATTTTTGTTCCATCATATTCATAAATATGATTTTGTTTAGACATTACTTCAATAATTAAAGATTGATTAATTAATTGGTTATTGTCAAATTGAATATTGAAAGTATTGAAATAAAATTTTTTGACAAAAACAACACCAATAATTCCAAAACCTAACGATATTTTTCTAGTAAAAAATAAATTAATTTCTTGAAATAATTTATTAGTAAAATCTTTGTATGATAGATCATTCGTTTTTATATAGTATAAAGAAAATATGTATAATAAACCAGCAATTCCATTTTGTAAATATGGTGAACTTTTATTGGTTTCAAAAAAAATATCAATTTTTAATTCATTTATAACAACAAATGATTTCTTAAAATTTTCAAATCATTTTTCAAATTCTTCTTTTAAAACTTGTTTATTTGTCTCATTTAAAATTATTGACAATATTTTTAAATACTCTTTTTGAACTGGATCATTTTTAATCTCTTCATCTAATAATTTTGTTTCAATTTTTATTTTTTTATTTTCTAAAATTTTTTTTCAAATTAAATCTATTTTTGATAATTGATTATCATTATTTGTTTCTATAGACAATATTTTATTTATTGTTGGTTTTTTTAAAAAAATTCTATTTTCAATAAATTTTTGATTTGATATATTAAAAGTATTTTCAATTAAATTTAGTGTTTTACTATATAAATCATAATCATTCTTTAAATTAAACAAAATGTATGATAAAAACGAAACAATCGCTTTAAAATTTTTTTTAAAAAATAATAACGATTTAACATCAAAATACAAATCTAATAACATTAAAGATATTTTTTGTTTATCTGCTTCAAAACTATTAGCATGAATATCATAATGATATTCTGAATGAATTAAAAAAGATTGTTCGTTTTTAAAATTTGAATATTCCAAATCAATAAAATAAAGTTTATTATCTTCTGAAATTATAAAATTATTTAAATTTATGTCATTTAACATCAATTTATTATTTTCGCAAAACAATAGTATATCTCGCATTAAATTATTAATATTTAAAGCTTTGGTTAGTTTTGATAAAAAATTATTAAAATTTAAAAAAGATAATTCATTTTTTAAAAAAGTTAAAGTTTTTCCTTTAATAAATTTATAAAAAAATAAAACACTTTGATCATAATTAATCCTTTTAACAAAATCAGGAAAAAAATTATTAATTTTTTTTGACATTAACGAATTAATAATTTGTAATTCATTATTTCTTGATTTAATTGATCCATTTCCATTCTGACCCATATACTTCTTTGATTCTTTAACTACATAGTATTTATTATTTAAATCTTTTATTAAAAATATCGAACCGAAAGGTTTTAAAACAATTAAGCCTAAAACTTCAAAATTCTTAAAGGGATGATTATCTTTTTTTGGAATAGGAAAAATATCTTTAATATTATCGGGTTTATATTTTCTTGTTATAAAATTTTTTTCATTAGTTTGAAAATAACGATAACTAATAATGCTATTTTTATAGTGTCTATTAGAATGAGTTCTTGGTCCTTTAAAATTTTTTAATAATAAATATAAATTAATTATTATTTTTTTAGTTTCAAATTCAGATTCTGGATAAATTGTTATAAATTTACCAGTTAAATTATTTAATTGATCATTAGTTAATAATTCAATAAATAATTTAGTATTATTAATGAATTTAAAATTAACTTTATTATCAATACAAAATTTACTAACTATTCTTAAAATCGAATTATAATTGTCATATTTTGCAGCAATATGAATTTTTCATCCTTCTAATAAATCATATTCTTTAAAATTAATAAAAGAAAAAATATCATTAGAATCAACTAAACGTTGATATTTTTTAGTTAATTTTATTTTTTGATTTTTGATTTTCGAATTACAACAAAACATATATTTTATTTTCAAAATTTTTTTAATTATTTGTTTAATTATAATTTTGTTAATTATTATAAATTAATTTTTAAATTTTTATTAATCAAGAAATAAATAATCCACAATAATATGAAATGAAAATATAAAATAATTATCAAAAAAATTAGATTTTAAATTATCATACTTATCAATTTATCTAAAATGCAAGGTTTAACTCATATGCCATTAATTAATTCAATTCCAAATGATTTGATTTTTATTAATCCAAATAATTTAGAAGTTTATGAGCCTAGTCTAGAAATTTCTTATGATATGTTAAGTTTTTTATGTGTAAATATTATTCCTATAATTAATATTACTAACACTAATGAGTGTAGTACTGAAAAATGTAGAGAAGAATTCGACACAAAATAATTTCAAATTTATTTTATGTTTATAAAGAAAAGACCTTAATTGTTACAAAATAATAACTAAGGTCTTTCTTCTGTATGTAAAAATATTCTTATGATAACAAATACAATAAATTTTTAATTTGAAATATTAAAATTTGTTAAATCATAAAAAAATTATAATAAAACAATAAAAAACTTGAACCATTGTAATTAAAAATGAATCAAGTTTTTTTTAATGTTAGTTTGAAATTTGAAATTAATTAATTAAAAAAATTATTTTTCAATTGCTTGTGCACAACGTTGATCTAAACCTGAAGCATTTAATTCAGTTGCTTGAAAATGTAATTTACATCTTACACAAACTGGATTTTTAGTTTTTGAAACAACTAAATTTTCACCATTTAAGTTAGCAAAACTTAATTCAGCAACCATTAAATATTGTCTTAAAGCATCTAAATCAAAATTATTAGTTACAAATTTTTGATCAAGAACAACTTTAGCTTCAATATTACTATTAATAATTTTTTGATCACGTAATTTTTCAGTTTGTTCATAAACTAAATCTTTTAATTTGAAAAAATAATCTCATTTATTTTGATCGTATGAATCAACTTTAATTTCAGTTACATCAATTCATTTTTCTAAGTGAACTGAAAGTTGTTTATCAGATCAATTTAAAGCTTGATATGCTTCTTCACAAGTATGAGGAATAATTGGTGCTAATAAAATTAAAGTTGTTTTTAAAATTTGAAACAAAACAGTTTGAATTTGACGACGTTTTTGATCATTGACAGCATTGCAATATAAAGCATCTTTAATTAAATTAAAATATCATGAAGAATAAAAATTTAAAAAATTTAATAATTCTTTAGTTGCACAATAAAAACTATATTGTTCAAAATAATTTAAAAAATTAGTTATTGTTTGTTTAAATTTTGCTAAAACATAATTATCGACTTCACTTAACTGATTTTGCCAATCGTTTTTAGGATTAAAATCAGTTAAATTTGCTAATGAAAAACGAAATAAAGAATTGCGAATTTTACGATAGTTACCAATTACTTGATCAAAAACAATTTTACCTAAACGCATATCTTCATTATAATCAATTGATGCTACTCATAAACGTAGAACATCAGCACCATTTTCATTGCAAACTTTTAAAGGATCAACAATATTACCTTTAGATTTAGACATTTTAAAACCATTTTCATCTAAAATAAATCCGTGAGCAATTAAATTTTTATAAGGTGATTGTTGGTTTGTAATAATTGAAGTAATTAATGACGAATTAAATCAACCACGAAATTGATCAGTACCTTCTAAATATAATTCTGCTTGGGAGTTTAAATGATGTTTTGGCAAAATTGAATAAGAAGTACCTGAATCAAATCAAACATCCATAATATCTTCTGATTTAGTAACATTTTTTAAGTTTTTATTTTTAGGTGATAAAAAAGCAGTTGCTGGTAATTCAAACCAAGCATCACAACCTTTTTCATTTAAAACATCAATTGTATATTTAATTTGTTCTAAATCTAATAATGGTTGATTGTTAGCATCAAACAAAATTGGAATTGGCACACCTCATAAACGTTGGCGCGAAATACATCATTCTTTGCGTTTTAAAACAGTATCTTGTAGTTGTTTTAAAACTCATGAAGGATAAGATTTAACTTTTTGACAAGCCTTAATAATATCTTGTTTAATATGATCAATATTGACAAATCATTGATTGGTTGCACGATAAATTAATGGTTTATTACTACGTCAATCATGAGCAATACTATGAGTAATTGTTTCATGAAAATATAAAGCGTTTTTTTCACTTAATCACTTAATGATCATTGGATTGGCTTTTTGATAAAAAACACCTTTTAATTCAGGTATTTTAACTTCGTTAGTAAATTTACCATGATCATCAATTGGACAATAAACATCAATATGATATTCTTGACAAGCTAAATAGTCATCTAAACCAAATCCAGGAGCATTATGAACTAAACCAGTTCCATCATTATTAGAAACATATTCAGCACAAATAATGATGTGCTCTTCATTTAATAAAGGATTAAGATAAGTGAATCGTTCTAATGCTTTTCCATTAAATTGTTTAATAATTATTGGATTTTTTCATTTCAATAATTGTTGAACTGCTAAAAAACGTTCTTTTGATAAAATAAAATGTTTTTCTTGATGTTGAATTAAAAGATATTCAATATGAGGATGAACAGCAATTGCTAAATTAGATGGTAAAGTTCAAGGAGTTGTAGTTCAAATTAAAACTTCAGTATTACTTGGAATTCAATCAATTTGACTAACAATTGGCATACCAACATAAATACTATCTGATTGATGATCATCATAAACAATTTCCGCTTCTGCTAATGCTGTTTTTGAAGATCATGATCAATATACAGGTTTTAAGGCGCGAAAAATTAAGTTTTGTTGCACCATTTTCATAAAAATTTGTAACTGATCAATTTCAAATTGATGATCAAAAGTACAGTAGATTTGACTAAAATCACTTAATAAACCTAAACGTTGAAATTGTTGTTTTTGTTTATTAATTTGTTCAATTGCAAATTGTTTACAATTATTCCGTTTTTCATTTGCTGTTAAATTAGAATCAGTATTTTTATTTTGTTTAATTAATGCTCATTCAATTGGTAAACCATGAGTATCCCATCCAGGAATGTATGGTGCATAAAAACCTTGAAAAGTTTTTATACGAACAATGATATCTTTTAAAATTTTATTAACTGCATGACCAACATGAATATTACCATTAGCATATGGTGGGCCATCATGTAAAACTCATTGTCGATTATTGCCATTACGAACTAATAGTTTTTGATAAATTTGGTGTTCGTTTCAAAATTTTTGTCAAACTAGTTCTTGAGTTGCTAAATTAGCTTTCATTGCAAAAGTAGTTTGATTAATATTTAAAGTTTTTTTATAATCCATAAATTAACTAGAATTTTAATAACACATATAATAATTAGACTTGTTAAAAATTTAATTGCTGACTTATGTTTAATAACAATTAATAACTAATTATAATGTGTTAAATTAAAAAACGAGATAATCAAATCTATTTAGCAATATTAATCATTCAACTTATTATTGCCCATTGTATATATAGGCAATATAACAATAAAACACGTTATAAGATTTTAGCTTCAATTAATGAAAAAATGACTAAATAAGCAACTGATACTGCTCCAAGAACTAAAATTGGATAATTTAATTCATATTTTAAAAAACGCAATGCTAATTCTTTTTTGCTAAGTTTTTGATGATCAACAACTTTTGTTTCACTACGATCTTGTTTTCGTAAAACATAAATAATTGGATAAACAATTTTGTGCATCAAGATATAAAATATTGAACCAAAAGCAATTCCTGTTGAAATTGAAAAACCTAATACGCCAAATAAAACTGTCATTACTAATACTGGTAAATCAATTTTAGTTTTCCAATCAAAATGAGCTAATTCAGACATAATTAAAATTCCAATTAAAATTAAAACTGGTCCAGTAATTGGTTGTAAACTTGGTAAATTATTGCTCTTAACTTGAAAAAAGGGACCAAAAATGGGATAAATCGCAATTGATAATAAAAATAAAGCAGCTATTATTATTGTTGTAAATCCAGTTCTAGCACCTGATTTAATTCCAACTGATGATTCAATATAAGAAGTTACAGTTGAAGATCCTAAAATTGCACCACAAACTGTTCCTGTAGCATCAACTATGTTGCCTTTTTTAAATAGTTCTTCAGTTTTAATTTGATCTTTTTCTAATAAGTTAGAAACTAAAATTAAAGTTCCTGAAGTATCAAAAAAATCAATGTAGAAAAAAGTAAAAATTGATACATAAAATAATGGATTAGCAAAATATTTACCTATACCACTTCATGAGCCCTCTAATAATGGACCAATTTCTTTTAAATCACCATATGGTTGAATTTTAAAGTTGTTTCTTAATCCAACAAAATAATTCAAATACTGCGTTTTAGTTAATTCTGCTTCAGAATAATTTTGATTTTTAGTAACTAAAAAAGTAATTAATAGCATTAAAAAACCTAATAAAATACCAATTAAAATTGCTCCTGGAATATTTAGAAAATATAAAAAGACAATTATGAATAAAGTAATTAAACCAATAATTACTAAAGGATTAGTTAAATCACCAATATTAGTTGGTGGACCAACTTCTCTTGAAACAATTAATCCTGTATTAACCAAACCAATATAAGTAATAAATAAACCAATTAAAATTGAAATTGCAATTCGAAAATTTTTAGGAAAAGCTTGAATGATATATTTTCTTAATGGTGTGATTGCAACAAAAAAATAAACAATTCCTGAAAAGAAAACAGCAATTAATGCACCACTAAATCCTAAACCAAATTGTCCTGCCACAGTAAAAGCAAAAAAGGCATTTAATCCTAAACCTGGTGCTAATACTATTGGCAACTTAGCATACATTCCCATTAAAAAAGTAGCAATAAAAGTAGAAAGTGCTACACCTAAAAACAAAGCTCCTTGATAATTTATAGTACTATTTGATGGAAATGCACTTGATAAAACATTAGGATTTACTGAAAGAATGTACATCATCGCAAAAAAAGTAGAAAAAGCACCAATAATTTCCTTTTTCCAGGTAGCTTTATTAAACTCGAACTGGAAATATTTTTCCACGAATCGTTTCAAGATTAAATTATTATCATCCTTATTTAAATTGGAATAAATACTTTTTTATTAATTAAGATTGTTAAAAATTAAACCATTTTGCAATTAAAAAACCATTTACTAAAAATAAAAAAATCACTAATACCATGCTAACAATAAAAATTATTTGGATTAGTGATTTTAAATCAAATATAGAACTAATAAAAATTGGTTTATCTAAAATGCAAATGCTAAATTAAAACAACAATTAATAAAAAAGTATTATAACTAAAAAAATTTATTTTAATTAAAAAATTATTAATTACTTTAGTTTTGTTACTTAATAAGGAATGCAATAAAAAAACCATAGTATTTCATATCTTTTAAATATAAAACTCTATGGTTGTTATAATTTTTGTGATTAATCAACATTAATGACTGAATAAGAAACAATAAGTTAATATCACATTAAATTATTTACGTTTTGTTTCTTTATGAACAGAAGTTTTTTGACAACGTTTACAATATTTATTAAGTTCTAATTTGTCAGGATGTTTTTTACTATTTTTTTTAGTTAAATAGTTAATTTCTTGACAATCTGAACATTTTAAGCGAATGCTGCGTTTAATAGCCATAATTTATCATACTAGTATTAATTTTAAAATTTAATCAATCTATTTTTTTAGATAAATAGATTGCGTTTAATAAAAGAAAGTTAATTTTTTTAAACAAAATATTTTAAAATTATAAATAGTTTTGTTTTAAAAATTTAACTTGTTTTTAAAAATTAGTTTATTATTTTAAGAGTAATAATTAATGAAATAATTATAATAGAAGATATAATTATTAATCTTGTTTAACAAATTTTAATTAATTACTTTATATCCTAAACTCTAGTATCAATGATAAATTAATTTTTGAAGAAAAAAACAATAATTTTTCATTTTTATTAAAATTAAAGTTAATTTTTAAATAAGAATAAGTTAAAATTTATCATTAGTTAATTATTTTTTTAGAAAATATCAAATTAATTATTTATAATAAAATTTAGTTTTTATTTTCTTAAAATAAAAAATCGGGTAGGTAGCGAAGTGGTTAAACGCTTCTGACTGTAGATCAGACACCTTATGGTTTCGGGGGTTCGAATCCCTCCCTGCCCACCATATTTTGGGCTGTAGCCAAGCGGTAAGGCACCAGACTTTGACTCTGGCACGCGGTGGTTCGATCCCACCCAGCCCAGCCATTTATGATCCACTAGCTCAGAGGTAGAGCATTTGACTTTTAATCAAAGGGTCCAGGGTTCGATCCCCTGGTGGATCACCATTTTAAAATAAATCTGTATATCAACTCTCAAATTTAATCAGATTTAATTCTGAAGAAAATTAGTTAATTCTATTTTTTTTCAGTTTTATGCTGGAGTGGCGGAATCGGTAGACGCCCAGGACTTAAGATCCTGTGAGAGCAATCTCGTGGGGGTTCAAGTCCCCCTTCCAGCACCAGATTTGCAGGTGTAGTTTAGTGATAGAACTATAGTCTTCCAAGCTATAAGCGTGGGTTTGATTCCCATCACCTGCTCCAAGTTAGTATAAATATAAAAAACTCTTAGAATTAAAACCTCTAAGAGTTTTTTATTTATGCTAAAGTCTTTATTTTAAAAAAATTAGATTGTTTTCTAATAAGATAAAATTGCTTTTTAATCGCTTAATAATTTATTAAATCTCTAAATTAAATCATTAAATCAAGAAAAAAACCCAAATTTTCATTTTTTATTTATAATTTTTATAAAAAAGATTTATAATTTTGAATGTTTTTAAAATAAATCAAATTAATAAAAAAGTAAAAAATTTATGTTTGAAGCGATAAAAATTTCGAATAATGCTTATATTAACTATAATCTTAATGCTTTAATTTTAAGTTTAATCATTATTTCGATTCCGATGTTAATTACTGTTTTAGCACCTATTCTAAAACCAACTTTAAGTAAAAAATGAACAATGTTCTTATATTCTTTTACAATTGGTTTTTTTGTTGTTTTAGGTTTGTTTGGCGAAGCTCCTGAAGGAGTTGAAATAATTCAAGCAAATTATGCTGATAGTTTAGTCATTAGAGTTGCAATTATTACAGCTAGTGCTTTACTTGGATTAGGATCAGCGTTTTTCTTGAAATATTTTATGAGTAAAAGATTAAAAATGCTTAATTGAAATAGTGAAGTGCACAGTCATCATATTCATGATGATCAAGTTCATCACCATGAACAATTTCACAAACATGTTCATGGTGAAGATTTCTTTTTAGATCCTAATTTAAAAGAAAGAAATTTAAAAAGTAAATTTTTAGCGATCTATTTATTGTTGTCACATCGAGTTGCTGCTGGTTTAATTTTAGGATTTGCAATTTTTCACATTGTAACTGATGGTGATAGTATTTCTTTACTAATCTTTATTGGTTTTTTCTTGCATTTAATTCCTGAAGAATTCATTTTATATTATCGCATGCGTGATATGAAAATTCCTCGTTTTAGAGCGATGGGTTATTCTGCATTAATGACTTTATTAATCGTACCATTTATTTTTATTGGTGCTAATATTGGTTCATTCATCACACAAGTGCCATGATTAGAAGGTATGATCGATATTATTATTGGTGTTTATTTTGCCTTTGTTGCTTTATTTGAATTATTACCAGAAGTAGTTGCTGAAGCAAGAATTCAAAAACATTGATATATTGCTATTAGTTTAATTCTTATAGGAATGTTATTTGCCTTTTTTGCTGTTAGTTTCCATGGTCATCATGAAGAACATGCAAATGCTGAACAAGCAACTCAATTAATCAATCAAACTAATTTAGTTAATCAAGCAATGATCTTTTTAAAATTATAATTTTGCTAATAATTAACTATTAATCATTTTTCAATATAATCTTAAAATATATAAATCTAAATTAAAAAATTGTCTAAAAATTTTAATCATAATTTATTATTTAAAATAGTTTTTCAAGATAATCATTTATAATTGATTTTGTTTTAAAAAATATTAAAATAGTAGTTTAATTTTCAAATAAAAAATAGTAATAATATTTTTTAGTATATAATACTTTATTGTTTCTAACAATTTATTAATTAATAAGCATTTATATATTTTCTTTTTTGGTCACATAGCTCAGCGGTAGAGCCACCGGCTGTTAACCGGTTGGTCGTAGGTTCGATCCCTACTGTGACCGCCATTATTGGCCCGTTGGTGAAGTGACGAACACACACGCCTTTCACGCGTGCATTCACGGGTTTGAATCCCGTACGGGTCGCCATATTACAAAATATTTTTTTGGTCCAAAAAATATCTCCATAAATTGCAATCAATTTTGGACCATTTGCGGAGTGTTAGCTCAGTTGGGAGAGCATCTGCCTTACAAGCAGGAGGTCGGGGGTTCGAGCCCCTCACGCTCCACCATTTTATTTTGTTAATAAAAACTTAAAAAGCCAGTAAAAATGGCCTTTTTTGTTGCCGACTTAGCTCAGTTAGGTAGAGCAACTGACTTGTAATCAGTAGGTCGTAGGTTCGATTCCTATAGTCGGCACCATTTTAATATTAACTTTATTTAAGCATTAATTTAATGCTTAATGCATCTGTGGCGGAACTGGCAGACGCGCTAGACTTAGGATCTAGTATCATTAAGATGTGTGGGTTCGATTCCCTCCAGATGCACCATAATATTTTAATAATAAGAAAACCCTTTGCTAATTTGATTTAGTCAAAGGGTTTTTCTTTTTTTGATTTAGATCAATTTTATAATAATTGATTTTTTAGTAAACTAGATCTAATTACAACAACACGTAAATGTTGATTGAAATCATAAATCAGTTCAAAATCTCAATTTTTAAATTGTTGTTGTACTTTTGCTCATTGTTTGTAATGATAAGCGCTTGTTTCTAAAACAACAATTTTTCACTTTGATTGCTTTTCATAAGTACTTAGAAAATCTAATAACAATTGATAAAAAGATCAACCATCATTTTCAGCAAATAATGCTAAATGTGGTTCGTTTGCTAAAAGATTATTAGCAATTGGATCATTAATACCAACATAAGGAAAATTAGCACTAATAATATCAAATGAATGATGTTTTAATAAAAATTGATATCAATCAGCTTCAATTACTTTAATTGCAGTTTGATGTTGTTCACAATTAATTCGTGCATTAATACAAGCATGAGTACTAAGATCAACTGCAACTACTTCTTTTAGTTGTGGTATTGCTAATTTAGTAGTAATAGCAATAATTCCTGTTCCTGTACACAAATCTAAATAAGTATCATTTTCTAAATGATAGTTTTTAATTTGATCAATTAAAGTTTTAACAACTAATTCTGTTTCTTGTCTTGGAATAAAAACTTGATCATTAACAATAAAAAGACGATGATAAAAATAAGTTTTTTTAAAAATTCGTGCTAAAGGAATATTTTGAAGACAAACTTGATTTAAAATCGTTTGATAATCAGTTTGATTAACATCAATTGGTTGGTGCATTAATTCAACATAATCAATTAAGTTTTTGATTTTAGATGATAGAAAATACAAAATTTCTAAAGCTAATAAGGGGTCTTTATGATGTATGTGACAAAATTTTTCTGCTGCATTAATTAGTTGTAAATTAGTTTTAAGTTTCATTCCTAATTAATTGTTGTAACTTTTTAGCTTGATCATCATTAATTAATGCTTCATGGATTGGTGCTAAATTACCTAAAATCACTGAATCTAAACGGTTGAGTGTGAAATTAATCCGATGATCAGTAACACGGTTTTGAGGATAATTATAAGTGCGAATTTTTTCTGAACGATCTCCTGTACCTACTTGAGATCGCACAATATCACCTATGGCTTGATTTTGTTCATCAGTTAATTTTTGTCATAATTTTGCTCTTAACATTACCATTGCTTTTTCACGATTAGAAATTTGTGATTTGCCTTCTTGACATGCTGCAACAATTCCAGTTGGTAAATGAGTAATTCTAACAGCTGATTCTGTTTTATTAACATGTTGTCCACCAGCACCACCAGCACGAAATACATCAATTCTTAAATCAGCTGGATTAATTTTTACTTCAACTTCATCTTGTTCAGCTAAAACACTAACAGTAATTGTTGAAGTATGAACTCTACCTTTTGATTCAGTTGCAGGAACACGTTGAACCCGATGTACTCCTGATTCAAAAATCATTTTGGAATAAACATTTTCACCTGCTAAACTGAATGATAAATAAGTTGTACCAATTGCGTTTGTAACAACATCTAAAATTTGTAATTTTCAGTTATTATTAGCAGCATAACGTTTGTAAA
Organism: [Mycoplasma] cavipharyngis; assembly: GCF_042984175.1. Classification (NCBI taxonomy): domain Bacteria; kingdom Bacillati; phylum Mycoplasmatota; order Mycoplasmoidales; family Mycoplasmoidaceae; genus Mycoplasmoides; species [Mycoplasma] cavipharyngis. The sequence continues at coordinate 738,893 of NZ_CP155569.1, forward strand.
TATCAAAAAGGTCATTAACAAAAATACTAGATTCATCCCCACCAGCAGCAGGACGCATTTCAATAATGACATTTTTATTTTCATTAGGATCAGCAGGGATTAGAAGAATTTGTAATTCTTTTTCTAATTCAGGTAAATATCCTTTTAATTCTTCTAATTCAATTTGTGCTAATTCTAATAGTTCAGGATCACTTTTATTACCTTGATCAACAATCGCTTTTGCTTGATTAAAATTTTTAATGAACTGATCAAATTTTAAGAAACCATAATGAGCATTAGCAACTTGAGCAATTTTTTTGTTTAAAGAAACAATTTGATCAACATCTTGATTGATTTCACTTAATTCTGCAACAAGTTTTTCATGAGTTTCATGAATTGATTTTAGAGCATTATATAAATTAATGTTGTAATTCATAAATAAAATCTTAAATTAAAAAAACATGACTAAGCAGTAAAAAAAAATAAATACTACTTTGATCATGTTCTTATTTTTTAGTTAAAAAAATTTATTTAACTTCTAAATCTGATAGTGATTGACGTGTTTTGCGAACTGGTTTTGTTTTATTAACAGTTTTTTTAGCAATTGGTTCACTAATTTGTTTTTTACCAGCTTCAAATTTATCTAAAAGTTTTTCAGCTTTACCAGTTACTTTACCTAGTGTGTTTTTACCTAAATAAAAAGGATGGCATTGTGAACAAACTTCAACTGCCACATTAGGATTGCTAATTGTTGATAACACACTAAAACTAGATTTGCAAGCTAAACAAGTAAAAGTGACATTAGTTATTTTAGGATGAGTGTTTTTTTTCATAAAATTTTAAAGTAAAAAGAGATTAAAAATTACTAAATTAAATAATTTTAAATTGTAAAAAAATTATTTTAGTCTTAATAAATAATTATAAACTATAAAAAAATAATTTATTAATTGAATTTTTAATTAACTGATTTAATCAAAAATCATTAATTAATGTTTTTAGCTAAAATTTTTAAAATTTTTGTTGCTAATTTTTCTGCAGTAAAGTTTAGAACATTAAGAATATTTTGACCAGGTGCAGATAAACCATAACGATCAACACCTCAAACATAACGAGCGTATTTACGTCAATTAGCAGTCGCACCTAATTCAATACTAAAAGTAAAACGATGATTTAAAATTGATTTACGATATTCAACATCTTGTTGATCAAACAATTTGTGACACCAGAAAGAAATTACTTGAACTGTAACATTTTTATTTTCTAAAAATTCAGCAACAGCAATTGCTAATTCAACTTCACTACCTGTAGCAAATAAAACAACTTGAGGTTGAGTATGAGCTGAACCATAAATAACATATGCACCTTTTTTAACTAAATCAATTTCTGCAGATAAAATTTTAAATGGTGCTCTTGAAGTTGTAATCACAACTGGAGCAGCAGTTTTCTGATCTAATCATAATTCTAAAGCAACCGCTGCTTCAATAGCATTACATGGACGAGCAACATAAATGTTAGGGGTTGCTCTTAACATTGCTAATTGTTCAATTGGCTGATGGGTTGGTCCATCTTCACCAACTGTTAGTGAATCGTGAGAAAAAATCGTTAAAGTATTAAGATGATTAATTGCACCAAGTCTTAAACCTGCTTTTAAATAATCAACAAATGCTAAAAAGGTTGATCCAGCAGCTAAAATACCACCATGAGCACTAATACCATTATTGATGGCTTGCATGGCAAATTCTCTTACACCAACATTTCAGTTAGGTGCAGTATGATCTGAAGCATTAGCATATGGTTGGTTTTTATGAATAATTTTAGTTGATGTTGATAAATCAGCATTTAAAGTAATTAAAGTTGGATTAACTTGAGTTGCTAATTGATAAACATCACCCATAATATTACGACTAGCTTCTTTATTGTATGATAAAGTTGCAGCTTGATCAATAAATGATAAATCAAATTGATTTTTTAAAATTTTAGTAATTAAATCTGCTTGTTCAGGGTTTTTAGTTTTAAATAATTCTAAGCGAGTTAGAAATTGTTGATGATGTTCTTGACTGCGTTGGTGTAAATCATTAAAAGCATCATAAACTTCTTGATCATAAGTAAATGGTTCAGTAGTATATTTTAAAGTTTTACGTAATGATTCAATTTCACTAGCTGATAATGGCGCACCATGAACTGCTGAAGAATTAGCTTTAGCAGAAAAATTACCAATAATTGTTTTCACTTCAATGATACTAGGACGATTAGATTTTTTAGCAGCAATAATTGCTTTATTAATTGCTCCTAAATCTTCACCATCAGCTACAAAATGATAATCAAAATTTAATGATTCAAAATATTTTTGATGATCAATGTTTTCAGTGGCATTAGTATAACCATCTAATTGAACATTATTAGAATCATAAATTAAAATCAGTTTTGATAATTGATAAAAACCAGCAACTGCTAATGCTTCATGAAAAACACCTTCTTGAAAACAACCATCACCAAATAAACAATAAGTGTAATGATCAACTACACTTTGATCATTAACTTTAAACATTGCACTTAAATGTGCTTCAGCAATTGCAAAACCTACTGCTGATGCTACGCCTTGTCCTAATGGACCAGTAGTTAATTCAACTCCTGTTAAAAGATTACGTTCGGGATGACCAGCAAAAATAGAATTGAGTTGACGAAAAGAACTTAAATCTTTAACATTAACATTAGGCATTTTAATTGCAGCAAATAAAGCATAAAGTAAAGCACTACCATGACCGGCTGATAAAATAAAACGATCACGATTAAAATAATTAGGATCACTAACATCAAAATTTAAATGATTGGCAAATAAAGTTGTTAGTAGTGGTCCTGCACCTAAAACAATTCCTGGATGACCTGAATTAGCAACGCCAACTGCTTCTACACCAGTAATTCGAATCGCGTTAATTGCTTTTTTTAAATTAGTATTCATAAATTATTCTTATTATTAATTGTTAAATATATTACAATCCTTTTCCAAAATTAAAAATTTAAACTTTATTGATTAATTGTCAAAAACGTTGCTAATTTAATTTATTAATATATATGCAGTTTATTAAATTAAACTTAAAAATAATTATTTTTAATAATATTTATTGAATTTTAATAATAATTAATTGTTAAAATTCAACTTAAATTTAATATTAATAAAACTTCAATCAATAATTATAATATATTTTAATAATCAATTAATTTATTTTAAAACTATTAAAAAAGATCTTATTTAATTTATCACAATATTATTATTGATTTAATTAGAATTAAATTTTCTAAAATTTTAATCATTAATAATTAAATAACAAAAATTAAAAAAATAATTTTATCATTTTTGTTTTGAAAAAATATATGAACGATTTAGCAAAAAATAAAAAAATTAAAAATCAAAAAAATTTTCATATTTTTATAGAAAATTTTACTAATCCAAAACCAATCGTAATTAGTTTTAAATCACAAAATGAAATTAATCAAATTATTGATTACTTGAAAAACCATGATCAAGTTATAAATTGTGGACCAAAGGGTAATATTCAAGAACAATTTAATTTTGCTAAAGTTTATATTAATTTTTACTATAACAGTAAAAAAATGATGCTTCAAAAAGCTAATCCATCTCAATTTAATTTAAAAAAATTATTTAAATTGTTTCCTAATTGAGTTTTAGAACGATATTTTCTAAATCATACTGAAAATCAAATAATCAATTCTGAAAACAAACAAATTCAAATTGAACCAAAAGAAAAAATTACTGTTAATAAAAATGTTATAAAAATGGTTCAATCAGAAAAAAAACCACTAAATTATTTTTATTTAGGTGGTGATGAATCAGGTAAGGGTGAATTATTAGGTAATTTAACTGTTGCTGTTTGTTGTTGTGATCAAAATAGTTTAGATCAATTATTAGAATCGAAATTAATTATTGATTCAAAAAAACTTTCTAAAAAAAATATTCAAAAAAGTTTTTTGAAAATAACAACAATCCTAAAAGCAACATCATATGTTGTCTGATCTTTAGAAATGGAAAAATATAATCAATATTATAATTTATTTCAAAATCAAAATATTTTACTAACTTATATGTATTCAATTGCTTGATTGAAATTACGTCATCAAATTATTAGTCAAAATCAAAAATTAATTGCTCGATTTGATCAAAGTGAAAAAATTATTGATGCATTTACTAGTAGTAAAAATTTTGAAAAATACATTAATCAAATTCATGAGTCATTTAAATATGATTCAATTAAATCAAAATATTATGATCATATTAGTCAATTTTGATTTGAACCACTAAAACCAGTTAGTTATTTTAAATTAGTTGAAAAAGCTGAAACAAAATATCCCATTGTAGCAACTGCATCAATTTTGGCGCGAATGGAATTTTTAAAAAAATGAAATGCCATTTGAAATCCAATTGAAAATTTATTAGAAAAATCAATTACTAAAGGTTCAGCAATTCAGCAAAAAGAAGTTAATCAAATAATAAAAATAATTCAACAACAAAACCCTAATTTATCTTTAAATGATATTATCAAAAAATATCTTAAAATTCATTTTAAAATCAAACAATTTTAATTAAAAATTTTCTAATAATAAATAATATTTATGATATAATCAAAATTTTAAGTTGGTGTTTATAAGTTATTTTTTATAATAGTATTAATAAAATAATTTTTAAAAATTAATAAATGATAACTTATTAACTAATGTTAAATAGTGTTAAAAATATTACTAATTTTCAGTTATTATTTTTTAACTTTATTAATTAAATTTTAGTATTTAATTTATTTATTTTTAAAAATACTAAACAAGATTTTAACGTTTCAATAAACTGGATCATAAATTCAATTAATTTGAATTAAATGCTTAAAGTTTTAAATCATAAAAATAAATTCTAAAATTAAAAATCATTTTTTTAGTTATATCAATAAGATTAATTTTAATTTAGAAAATATTCATCAATAATTTAGCAAAAAACAAAAAAGTTAAAAAATCAAATAATTATGAAAAAAATAAAAATTAATTTTAAATCTAAAGATGAAATTAATCAAGTCATTTCTCATTTAAAAAAGAATAATGAAATTGCAAATCTTGGATCAATACCAAAAAGTTCTATTGAAAAAAGATTTAAATGAAATAAAAATAAAGTTTATATTGATTTTTTAAAAAATTATAAAATGGAAATTCTAAATGTTTCTGATTTAGATCAATTATTTAAAATATTTCCTAATTTAGTTTCAGAAAGATATTATTCAAATCAAACAGAAAATCAATCATCTAAACTAAAAAATAGTCAAAATAAAAATCAATCAACAAAAAAGAAAAAAGAGAGAAAATCAAAAGAAATAATTCTTGTTTTAAAATCTCAAGATGAAGCTAATCAAATTATTAATCATCTTAAAAATCACAAAGATATTTTAAATCATAAATCCAAAAATACGATTCAAGGAAAATTTCAATATAAAAAAATTCATATTATTTTTTATTCTGATTTGAAAATGATAATCCAAAATGTTAAGAAAAATCAAGCTGATTTAAATGGTTTATTCAAAACATTTCCTACTTGATTTTTTGAAAAATATTATTTTAATTCAAAAGAAAATAAAATATTAGAAATTGAAAATGCTCTAATTAAAAATGATCTGAAAGAAAATGAATTAACAAATACAAAAAATGAAGAAAATGATCAAGTCAAAAATCAGATAGAAAAACCATCAGTTGAAATAAAAAATGAAGAAGTTAAAAAAATAAAAGATTTGAACATTTTTCAAAAAAATTTTATTAATTCAAAAACAATAAAAATTGTTCTAAAATCTCAAGAAGACATTAATGAAATCATTTTTTATCTTAAAAATCAAAAAAATAATGCTATATTAAATCCTAAATTAAAATCAAATTCAGATATTAGAGAACAATTTAAATTTAAATCATTTTGTATTAAATTTTTTAAGAAAAATAATAACATCTTAATTGAAAATATTTCTTTAAATGAAACCAATTTAAAAAAATTATCTGAAATATTTCCTAATTGGTTTTTTGAAAAATATTATTTTGATCCAAAAGAAAATAAAAAATTAGAAATTAAAAATCATCTAATTAATAGTGTTCTAAAAGAAAATGAACTAACAAATACAAAAAATCAATCAGTCAAACTAAAAAGTGATCGAAATAGTGGAAATAAAAATCTACAACCAAAAAGAAAAAGAAAAACAAAAAAGAAAAAAGAAAACAAAAATGACAATAATGCCAAACCAATAAAACTAGTTTTTAATTCTCAAGATGAAGTTAATCAAATTGTTAATCATCTTAAAAATCAAAAAGATGTTTTAAATCATGAACCTCAAAACATTATCCAAGGACAATTTCAATATAATAAAATTCAAATTATTTTTTATTCTAATTTGAGAATGGTAATTCAAAATATTGATCCAGATCAACTCGATTTAAATCGATTATTTAAAAAATTTCCTAATTTAGTTTTAGAAAAATATTATTTAACTCAAAAAGAAAATCAATTATTTGAAACAAAAAATGATCAAGTCAAAAATCAATCAATAAAAAAGAGAAAAGAGAAAGAATTAAAAGAAATAATAATAATTTTAAAATCTCAAGATGAAGTTAATCAAGTAATTAATCATCTTAAAAATCAAAAAGATTTTTTATATAAAGAACCTAATAAATCTAACAAACCTAAAAATAATATTCAAGGACAATTTCAATACAATAAAATTCAAATAATTTTTTATTCTGATTTAAAAATGATGATTGAAAATATTGAAAAGAACCAATCTGATTTAAATCAATTATTAAAAATATTTCCTAATTGATTTTTTGAAAAATATTATTTTGATCAAGAAGAAAATAAAATATTAGAACTTAAAAACAACCAAAAAGAAAATCAAATAACAAATACAGAAATTGATCAAGTTAAAAACCAATTGATATTAACAGAAAAAAATTATGAGGAAAATCAATTGCCAAAAATTAAAACTGAATTAATAAAAAATGATCAAAACGAATATCAATTAATAGAAATTGAATATGGACAAAAAACAGTAGATTGTTTTTATTTGGGTGGGGATGAATCTGGAAAAAGTGAATGATCAACTAATTTAACTGTTGCTGTTTGTTGTTGTGATCAAACTACTTTAAATCAATTAGAAAAATCTAAATTAATTACTGATTCTAAAAAAATTGCTAAATGAAATTTTCAAGAAAGTCATGACCATTTAGAAACAATTTTAGATAAAAAATGATATTTTGTATGATCATTAGAAATGGAAAAATATAATCAATATTATGATTTGTTTCGCAATCAAGAGATTTTATTAACTTATATGTATTCGATTGCTTGATTAAAATTACGAAATAAAATCATTAGTGAAAATCAAGAATTAGCTATTATATTTGATCAAAGTAAAAAAATTATTGATGCATTTACTACTAGTGAAAATTTTCAAAAATATATTGATCATATCCATCAAATATTTAGATGTAATTCAACTAAATCAAAATATTATGATCATATTAGTGATTTTTGATTTGAACCACTAAAACCAGCTAATTATTTTGAATTTGTAATAGAAGCTGAAACAAAACATAAAATTGTAGCAGCTGCATCAATTTTAGCGAAAATGGAAGTTGAAAAAAAATTAGAAACAACATGAAATCTTTGTTGAAAATTTATTGACAAATCAATTACTAAAGGATCAGTAATTTTATGAGAAGATTTTAATCAAATAATAAAAATAATTCAGCAACAAAAACCAAATTTATCTCAAAACGATATTATTCAAAAATATTTCAAAAACCATTTTAAAATTAAGTATTTTTAATCAAATGTTTTTTTAATAGTAAATGAGATTATAAACAAAATAATTTTTTAAATTAATATTTATCAATCGTATAAATATGTTACAATAGATTTGAAAAATTAAAAATTATAACTTATTAACTAATCTCAAATAATGTTAAAAATATTGCTATTTTTTAATTAATATTTTTTAACTTTATTAAATTAAATTTTAGTATTTTATTTTTTTTAAAAAATACTAAACAAAATTTTAATATTTATAAGCAATCTTATAATTCAGTTAATTTGAATTATGTATTTAATGTTTCATGTCTAATAATTCTAAAATTAAAAATTATTTTTAATTTTATGGTAAAAATCAATTTTAATTTTCCTTTAGAAAGTATTCATGAATAATTCAACAAAAAATGAAGAATCCAAAAAAATAAAAAATTTTAATATTTTTGAAAAAAATTTTATTAATTCAAAAACAATCAGAATGACTTTAGAATCTCAAGAAGATATTAATAAAATCATTTCTTATCTTAAAAATCAAAAAGATAATGGTGTATTAAATTCTCAATTAAAACCAAATTCAGGCATTAGAGAACAATTTAAATTTAAATCATTTTGTATTAAATTTTTTAAACAAAATAATAACTTATTAATTGAAAATATTACTTTAAATGAAGCTGATTTAAAAAAAATATCTGAAATATTTCCTAATTGGTTTTTTGAAAAATATTGTTTTCAATCAAAAGAAAATGTAATAGTAGAAACTAAAAACGATCAAAAAGAAAATGAATTAGCAGATATAAAAACTGAAGAAATTCAAAAATCAGATAATTGAAAATTAACAATGATTTTCAATTCTCAAGATGAAGTTAATCAAATTATTTCTCATTTAAAAAATAATAAAGAAATTTCATATTCTGGATCAGTACCAAAAATTTTTAAATGAAATAAAAATAAGATTTGTATTAATTTTTGTAACAATCATAAAATGGTAATTGAAAATATTAATCAAAATCAATTTAATTTAGATCAATTATTCAAAATATTTCCTAATTGAGTATTAGAAAGATATTATTCAAATCAAATAGAAAAACCATCTACTGAAATAAAAAATGAAGAAGTTAGAAAATTTAATAATATAAAACATATAAAAATTATTTTTAAATCTCAAGATGAAGTTAATCAAATCATTTCTCATTTAAAAAATAATAAAGAGATTTCAGATCTTGGACCACTACCAAAAAGTTTTATTCAAAAAAGATTTAAATGAAATAAAAATAATGTTTATATTAATTTTTGTAACAATTATAAAATGCTGATTGAAAATATTAATCAAAATCAATTTAATTTAGATCAATTATTTAAAATATTTCCTAATTGAGTTGCAGAAAGATATTATTCAAATCAAACAGCACAACCATCTACTGAAATAAAGGGTGTTAAAATAAAAACTGAGGAAACTCAAAAATCAAATAATTGAAAATTAACAATGATTTTTAGTTCTCAAGATGAAATTAATCAAATTATTTATCATTTAAAAAATGATTGTTATACAAACAGTAATTATGAAATCTTAAGTTATAAACCAATACCAGAAAATAATATTCAAGAACAATTTGAATTAATTGATTCTAATAAATCTAAAATTCAAATTAATTTTTATGAAAACAATAATAAAATGATAATTGAAAATGTCAATCAAAATCAATCTGATCTAAATCAATTATTCAAAAAATTTCCTAATTGAGTTTCAGATAAATATTACCATTTTAGTTTAAATCAAACAAAAAAACCATCAGTTGAAATAAAAAATAATAAGGTTGAAAATTCATTACCAAAAATTAAAAATGAATTAATAAAAAAGAATCAAAACGAAAATCAATTAGTAGAAATTAAAGACGAGCAAGAAAAATTAAATCATTTCTATATAGGTTGTGATGAATCAGGGAAGGGAGAATGATCAACTAATTTAACTATTGCTGTTTGTTGTTGTGATAAAAGTACTTTAAATGAATTAAAAAAATCTAAATTAATTACTGATTCTAAAAAAATTGCTAAAGAAAATTTTCAAGAAACTTATCTAAAACTAACAACAATTTTAGATAAAAAATCATATGTCGTTGCACCATTAAGCATGGAAAAATATAATCAATATTATGATTTATTTCGCAATCAAGACATTTTATTAACTTATTTGTATTCGATTGCTATATTAAAATTACGAAATAAAATTGTTGGTCAAAATCAAGAATTAGGAATTAAATTTGATCAAAGTGAAAAAATTATTGATGCATTTACCACTAGGGCAAATTTCCAAGAATACATTAATCAAATTCATCAAATATTTAGATACGATCCAATTAAATTAAAACATTATGATGATATTAGTGATTATTGATTTGAACCATTAAAACCAGCAAGTTATTTTAAATTTGTTGAAAAAGCTGAAACACAACATAAATCAGTAGCAGCTGCATCAATTTTAGCAAAATGAGAAGTTGAACAAAAATGAATTGAAACTTGAAATCCAATTGAAACTTTATTACCAAAACCAAGTATTAAAGGTTCAACAATTTCACGAAAAGATTTTAATAATATTATCAAAATATTTCAACAACAAAAACCTAATTTATCTCGAAGTGATATTATTCAAAAACATTTTAAAAGTCATTTTAAAATTAAATAATTTTATTTTTTTACAATTAAACTAACAATCATTATTGATCAAGAAAATTAGTTAATGCAACTAAATAAGCATCAAAATCAATTGATCATGGAATATGACCATTATCTTTTAAACAAACTTTTTGTGCTTGTGGTAATAAACTTTGATAATATGGTCAGATTGCTGCTGTATTAATAACTTTATCAAATTCACCATAAATTAATAAAAACGGGCATTTAATTTTTTTAATTCCCATTTCAATAATTTCAACATTTTCAGTCAACATTAAACTTGGTCCTAAAGTTTTAAAACCAATTGCATATAGTGAATCGCCATTAATTAATTCAATTCATTTTTTAGTTTCTTTAACAGTTTTTGGATTTGATAAACCACGATGAAAATCATATTCAAAATTTTTTGATGCTATTACAAAATCATCAAATGATTTAGGAAAGAAAACTGGATATAATTGTGGGCCAATTGCTTGAATCGTTTTATTAACTGGACCAATCATAACTACTTTTGCAATTAAATCTAAATTAATTTGATTGCAAACTAAAGCACTAACTGCTCCACCCATAGAATGACCAATTAAAATAATTTTTGTTAATTTTTTTAACTTAATAAATTCAACAACAATTCTAGCATAAACATGAATACTAAAATCAGCAATACTTTTAGCTACATTTAAACCATGACCAGGAAAGTCTAAAGAATAATAATCATAATCTAATAATTTAGCTTGAACTGGCAAATGAATTTGCATATCACTAGAAAAACCATGCAAAAAAATAATTGTTCCTTTAGGTTTTAATGCATGATATTCAAAATAATGAATCAAATGATCAAAAATCTGAATTTTTTTTATCATTAACTTAATTTTTCTTGATTTAAAATTAATTGTTCTAACAAAATTTAAAAAAAATAATTAATTTAATTCTAACAATAAATTAAGAAAGTAATTATTTACATTTAATTATAATGTCAAATTAAAAATTTATTTTAGGCAATAAAAATTAGATTAATTTTTTAATTATTTAATAACTAAAATCACAAAGAAAGAGAAAATAAGTTTTGATTCAAACTATTAAACAAATGATTAATGAGGCAATTAATAAAAATCATTATCAATTAAATCAAGTAATTAAACTAGAAAAAAATAAAAAAATTGCCTTTGGTGATTTTAGTACTAATGTTGCTATGATTATTGCACAATCAACAAAAGAAGATGTTGAACAAATTGCTGCAACATTAATTAAAGATTTAAGTAAACATCAAATTTTTAGTAAAATAACATTTGCTCAACCAGGTTTTATTAATTTCACATTAAATTTAGATCATTTAGTTCATTTTGCTAAAACAGTTCAAATTCAAAAAGATCATTTTGGTTTTCAACCAAAAAAAGCATTAGCATATTTAGTTGAACTAATTTCTGCTAATCCAACTGGTTTATTACATGTTGGTCATGCGCGTAATGGTATTTATAGTGATGTTTTAGTTCGTTTATTAAGAGTTAATGGACATGTTGTATTAACTGAATATTTAATTAATGATAGTGGTAATCAAATTAAAAATTTGATTAAATCAGTTTATTATCGTTATTTACAATTATTAAATCAAAAAGTATCATTAGATGAAAATAGTTATCATGGTGCTGAAATTATTGAATGTGCTCAAGCGTTTTATCAACAATATCAAAATCAGTATTTAAATCAACAACCTGAATTACTAGAAGATTTTGCAATTAATTTTTTTATGGATCAAATTAAGCGTGATTTAGCACAATGTAACATTGCCATTGAAACTTATTTTTCTGAAAAAAAGATGGATCAAAATCATGAAATTAAAGCTGTTTTTCAACAATTTCAAAATGATATTTATCAAAAAGATCAAGCAACATGATTTGCTAGTTCTAAATATTTGGGAATTAGTAAAGATGAAGTTTTAATTAAATCTGATCAAACAATTACTTATTATGCTAAAGATTTAGCATATCATTTAAACAAATTAAACCGAATTAAAAAAATTAGTCCAAAATATCAACTCATTAATGTTTGAGGTGCTGATCATCATGGTCATGTTTTAAGAATACGAGCATTTTTAAAAGCGATTAATGAAGATCAAAATGTAATTTTTTTAATTACTCAATTAGTACGCTTAATTAAAGATAATCAAGAAGTGAAAATGTCCAAACGTTCTGGTAAATCATTATTATTAAAAGACATTTTCAGTCTTCTAGGACAAGCAGAATTACGTTGGTTTTTAGTAAGTCAATCAATTAATTCTCACATTGATATTAATTTAAACATTGTTGGTCAAAAATCAAGTAATAATCCAGTATATTATGTGCTTTATGCTTATGCACGAATTTGACAAATTATTCATAAAGTGCCAAATTATCAGTTTGAACCAGAAAAGTTTAATTTACTAACAACGACAATTGAACGTGAAATGATTAATCAATTATATTGTTATGAAACAACAATCATTCAAGCAGGACAAACTTTTGAACCATATCATATTTGTAATTACTTATATGATTTAGCAAAATTATTACATAGTTTTTATAATCAAAATCCGATTTTAAATTTAAATGATCTACAATTAAAAAAACAACGATTAGATTTAATTTATCTTGTCCAACAAATTATTCATAATGGATTAAATATTTTAGGAATCCAACATTATGATCGAATGGATTTTTTAGAAAAACAATTTGATCAAGAAAATAAAAAATTAGTTTAATAAACTAAAAGATTTATAATTAATAAATTAGTGTTTTTATCAAAGAACAATAAAAAAATTTATAAGGATGTGACTATTTTGGGAACGATTTAATTAATGGCTTGAAGCTAAGAAATGTTTACACATTCTTTATTGATAACATCAATCAATTTTATTTTGATTACACACAAAAATTAAAAAATCGCAATATTAGTTTTTTTCATCATAAAACTACTGTTGAATTAGATAGTGAGCAAATTTATTTTAACTTGAACGTTAAAATTTTGCACGCAATTAAAACCTTACTTAATAATTCTTTACTAAGAATTAGTCGTAAAATCGCAGAACAAAATACATCAATTTTTCTTTTTGAAAATAATTGGTGTATTTTTGAGTATGAAAAAATTAATGATTTTAAAATTATTGGTCATAAAAACTTTAACCGCCAATATAATTTTGAAATCAAAATTAATCCTACTAGTTATGTTTATCATTATGCTCAAAAAATTCAATTATCATTTTATTTAGATGAAAAAAATCAAATGGTTTCTGGTGGTTTTTCTGTTAACTGGGGTGAAGTTAGTCAAATTGAACAAAGTTTTAATCAAATTACTAATCAAATTTTTTTAAATGATGTTTGCAATACTTTTATTAGCAAAGAAATTGTTAATATTTCAATTAATAAAATCATTGAATTAATTGAAGAAAAAGATACACCTAAAAAATCTGGTAAATATCCTTCATTATTTGCTAAATGATTAAAATTGTTAGAACAACGTTATCCACTCCAATTTGATCAAATGATCAAAACTAAACAAGCACATAAGTGATATTTTTCATTACTAATTATTTTGTCAGCTAATTTAATGATGTATGAAGATTTGCGCAAATTTTTTCAAAACAAACGACCGATTGCTATTATTAATAAAATTACTAAACATAAATTTCAACCATTAATTATTAAAAACGAAAATAATAAAATTAATCCTAAAAAAGATTGAATTGCTGTTGTTAAAATTATAAGGCAATTTTATTCAAGTACTTTTAATGTTAAAGATGTGAAAAACTTAGAAGATATTGAAAGTATTGTTGAAACTGCATGAACTAAAAGTGAAGATAAATCTTTTTTACTTCCAGTTCCATCATATGAAATTACTCGTAAATCAACCCAAAGTTTTATTGATGAAGAACAACATATTTTTTTAAATAATAATAATTTCAAAATTTTTTTTCTATTAACTATGGCACCAAGTTTGTTTGGTTTAAATGAAGATAGTGATCGTAATATTAGTTATGAAAAATTTATTGAAAAAATCAACCATTTAAATGATGATATTTTATTTGAAGAAACTTTAGCAGATTATGTAGAACAAAACATTTGTGAATGAAATTATGATTATGCTGGTTTTGTTAATAAAAATTTAGTGACATTAATTATTAAAAATGAAAATCCTACCATATTCACCCAATCAGGTTTAGATGTTGTTGATGTTAACTTAACGATTTTTAATAATTATTTTTGAGCAATGATTTACACTCAAGCACGATTTTGAAAATTAACAGTTTTTGAAGAGCAATACAATCAAATTTATAATCAAGATCCTAGTAAATTAAGAACGATTTTATATGAACTCAATAAGCTTAAATTTGACTGAAATGATGATTTTTATAATATGAAAGAAATTAGAAAATTAGTTAAACGTTATGTTGCTAATAATAATTTTGAAAAATATTTAAATTTATTAATTAATCGTGTTAATCGTAAGGATCATAGTTATGGCAAAAGTAAAGAACGCAATACTTCTCATTTTGCTTTAATTACTGCAGCAATTTTTGGTTTATTAGATTTTTTTACCACAATTTATTCAATTTTACCAGTCAGTCAGGCAAAAGCGAACGAATTATCAGTTGATGGTTTAATTTTTATTATTATCGGCTCGATCTTATCATTAGTTTTAATTATCACCTTCTTTATAATTTGATACAAATTTTATTGAAGAAAAAAAATTTTAATTTGAAAGAATAAAAAAAATGGATAATTTTGAAAACACTACAATTAAACGATTAAAACTAAAAGAAATTTTTCCTTTTTATATTTCTGATATTAATGATAAATTTTTCATTAGTTTAAACAATCATCCTAATAAAACTTTTACCCAAAAAGTTTTACCAGTTTTAATGAAAAATTTAAAAGAAGAAGATATTGAAGAATTAAATTCATTAGATAATTTAACTAAAGCTGAAAAAATTAAATTAATGTTAAATTTAACTTTAAAAAAAATTATTGCTAAAACTAATGGTTCTAAATTTAAGTTTTTCAAAGCCCAATCAAATTTAAATAATAATCCAATTTATATTGATTATATGCACAATTATAATCAAGAAGGCAGTAATCAAGACGAATTTAGTCAAATTGAACGACGTTACAATTTTTTTATTGATATTGATAATCAATCTTATTTACATAAATACATTCAACAAATTCAATTATCATTTTATTTAGATGAAGATAATGAAATTTTATCTGGTGGGTTTTCACTAAACTATGAAACGCATGAAAACATTAGTTTTGCTGATTCAGTTCAAAAAATTTATTTAAGAACATTGATTCGCAATTTTATTCTCAAACAATTATATCCAATGTCATTAGATAATATTTTTGAATTAATTAAAAATTATTGTCCTGAAAAAACTAAAATTAATAAAAAATCAAAAACTAATCGATTGCAATTTGTCAACATTACTGTTAATGATATTAAAAATTGTTGAATTGATTTAATTGATAAAAAATACTTAAATTATATTAATGTTGATGAAACAGTAAAAAAACATTTTCATGATGATTTATTTTTTGCAATTATGACAACAACATTTGTTATTTTGTCATTATATGAAGAATTAAGAATTTATTTTACTAGTGAAAGTCCTGAAATTATTTTAGGCTTATTAAACAAACCAGAAATTTTTGAAGAACAATCTGATCCTAATCCTGAATCTGATTTTTTATCTTTATCAAAATTTTTAGTACAAAATTATTTCAGTCAAAAAAGTAAGATTGACATTCAAAAAGTTAAAACAACTGAAGAATTAATTGAAATTGCTGCTTGAGCAAATGCTAAAAAAGGTTATGAATCTTTTGGTTTTCCTTTACCAGTTTATGAATTTTTGGATGATCAAAATAAAATCTTAATTTCTGCTGATAGTTTTTTTAAAGAAAATGACAAAATGAAATTGTTCTATTTAATGACAATATCACCTGAATTATTTGGAATGGATGAAGATTCTGGTCATTTTATTGAATATGGTCAACTATTAAATGTGCTTGCAACTAATAAATTCACTTCTAAAAACATGCCATTATTTTATGAAAAAGTCCAAAAAACTAATTGTGAACTAAATTATAATTTTGCAACATATCTTAATGAAAAAACGATGTTGATTTTAAAAAACGAAAAAGTTCATGTTTATCATGATTATTTTTGAGCTCAAATTTATGCCCAATCAATTAACTGAATTCGTAAGGACATTGAATTTGATTTTGATAATGATCTAAATCCTAAAAAAAATAGTTTGTTATATCAAGAAAAAATTAATACTTTAGAAAACTTAATTTTTGACTGACAAGATGAATTTTATGGCATTAGTCAAATTAAGCATATTGTTTATAAAATTGATGAAATTAATAATTTAAAAACTTCGATTCAATTATTAATTGAAAGAATTAATGAAAAAGATCATATTTATAAAAAAGATATTGAACGAAGCATTTTAATTTTTGCTTTCACTATAGCAGCATTAATTGGTTTTAATAATTTTTTTGGCATGATTTATACTATATTATCTGTTGGTCAAGATGTTAATTTACCAACTGCTAATATTATCACAATTGCTTTTTCAGCAATTTTAGCTTGTATTTTAGTTGGTCTATTAAGTTGATACTTAATTCGTTTTTTTCGCAACAAAAAATATGTCAAAAACAAAAAAGGATCAATTGTTTAATTTTTATCACCAAATAATTGGGGTTTGATTTAGTTTTTGTAAAATTAAATTAATCGCTTTAAAAATTGGGGTTTTAAAAAAAGAAATTTGTGCTGATAATGGTGAAGGGTGAGAACAGAAAATTTTATATTTAGCATTAAAACAATTAGTTAAAATCATTTTTTGTGCAAAATTGCCCCAACCAACATAAATTAAATTAGGATGATATTGTGCGCAAAATTGCATTAAATGATTACTAAATTCAGCTCATAAATAACTATGACTATTAGGTCGATTAGTAATTACTGATAATGCTGTATTAATTAAAAAAACACCTTGAACAGCTCATTTTTTCAAATCAAGTCATGAAATCATTTCTCTTTTATATTCTTGACTTAATTTTTTAATAATATTTTTTAATGATCCAGGAACAGTAGAAGAAGAATTAATTGCAAATGCTAAACCAATTGCTGTTTTTGGTGTAGGATAAGGATCTTGTCCTAAAATCATTACTTTCATTGTTTCAATTGGTGTTAATTCAAAAGCTAAAAACAAATTAGTGATTTCTGGACTAACATTTTCTTTACTATAAGCTTGACTTAAATTATTGATCAGTTTAATTCATCATCTTGTTGTAATAATTTGATTAAAAAAACTTTTTCAACCATCACTTAATTTGTTAATTCTAGTAGTAATTATTTGAATAATTTGATCATGATTGTTCATTACTTAACCTATTTGATAATTGTTAAATTAATTTTAATCAATAAATTTATGGAATCATTAACTAATTCTCTTAATCATTGTAATTAATTATTAGTTTTTAATTATTAAGTTTAAAATTTATTTATAATTTATTATTTTAAGTTAATTAATCAATTTAACCAATTAACATTTAATCAAAAAAAGAGGAAAAAATAATGGATCCAAAAAATTTTTTTGTTAGTAACACAAAATATCAATTAGATGATATTGTTGAATGTGAACAAATTAAATTAGGATTTAGTAATGAAATTTATCGTCTTAAAACGAAAAATAACAAAAATTTTCAAGTTCGTTTTGGTTTAAACAATGATATTATTTTTCGCGATAATGAAAAAGCGATTTTAAAAATTATTAATGATCATACTTATTTGTATTATGATCTTAAAACTGGTAATAGTATTCGCAAATGAATTGAAGGTCGTAATCCAATAACTAGTGATTTAGACATTAATTTTTTAAAAAAACTAGTAGAAAAAGTTGAAATCATTCATCAAGCAGACATTAGTGTTAATGCTGCAAAAAAAATTAGAACTCATGATAATTATATTTTTGAAAAATTTATCGATCAACGTTTAGATCCAAAATATTATCAAAAATATTTAGAATTAGTTAAGTTGTATGAAAATTTACCAAAATGTTTATCACACAATGATTTAAGTTTATTAAATCTAATCTATAATGAAACAACTAAAGATATTACCATTATTGATTATGAATGAGGTAGAATTAATAACTATTATTGGGATTATGCTAATTTTGTACGTGATTGTGATTTAGATTTAGAACTAGCAACTTGATTAGCTAATTTTGCCAAACTAGAATGAAAAATTCTTAGAGACCATATTTTTATTGTAACTTGTTTTGCATGTCAATGATCAATGAGTATGGAACCAACTTCAGGTATTAATGCTTATTTAGCAAAATCTTTAAAATTATTAGAAAAGTATTATCAAAAGTTTTATAAATCAAAGAAAAAAAATAATTCAGTTATTTTTAAACCTAAATTTAAAACTTTTGTTTAAATTAATAAAGTTAATTATGAAATTAAAAATTAAGAGCAATCCTTTAGTATTATGAATTTGATTAACAATATTTGTTATTGTTCCAATTATTGTTTTTTATCTTTGTTTTGGTGAAATTAATTTATTAAATACTAATTGAATTATTGCTAAACAGCAAAATACCCCCTACTTAACTTTTCCTGTTAATAAAAGTAGTTTTAGTAATAATTATTTTTCATGAGTTGCTAATTTACCAAAACAATATCATGAATATTTCACAAACAATTTTTCTAACTATCAAAATCAGTACTATATCAATAATGTTTTAACAATTAATAATCAAGTTCAAAAAACTGATCTTTTAGCAACCTTTTTTTATCCTTTTGCCACAGTTCAAGTTTTACCATTATTAATTTTTTTAACTTTTCTGTTTATTTATTTAACTTTATTAGGAATGTATCATTTCATTTGCAAAATCTTCTTAAAAGAACCAATTCTAAAAACTGATAGTTATGTTTTTTTAGTTGCTTTTTGATTTGTTGGTCTAATTTGATTTTATTCAGGTGCATTTCCTGGATTTGCTAATGGTTCGAATTTAGTATGATATGTCATTATCATTCGCATCATAATTATTTTATTAGCAATTTATTTTGGTTTTAAACTACCGTTTCTTCTATTTAATTATTTAAACCGTAATTTAAATGAAGTAGTTTATTTAAATAATTTAGAAGAATTTAAAGCCGAATTAGAAGAAGAAAAAATTGATCAAAAAACCAATTTGCAACATCAGAAAAAATGATCTAATTTTATTAAATTAAGAAAATAGTTTATGAATCAGCAATTTATTGATGTTTGCATTTTAAAACTACAAGCTGGTAATGGGGGTAATGGTGCTTTAGCATGAAGAAGAGAAGCACATTATCCACAAGGTGGACCTTTTGGGGGTAATGGTGGTAATGGTGGAGATATTGTGATTGTTGGTGATCAAAATTTAAATAATTTGTTTCATTTACGTCATCTGAAAACTATTAAAGCTGATAATGGTGTTAATGGTGCAACTAAAATTCAACATGGTGCTAATGGAGCAAATAAAATTATTAAAGTGCCTTGTGGTACAGTTGTTATTGATTTAGCAACTAATGAAAAAATTTGTGATATTGTTTTTCACCAACAATCACAAAAATTATGTCAAGGTGGTAAAGGTGGTAGGGGTAATTTTTATTTTAAATCAGCTACTAATCAAGCACCATCATTATATGAACGTGGTGATTTAGGTGAAACTTTAAATGTTAAATTAGAAATTCAATCAATTGCTGATGTTGGTTTATTTGGTTTTCCAAATGCAGGTAAATCAACTTTTTTATCACAAATTTCAAATGCTAAACCAAAAATTGCTGCTTATCCTTTTACAACATTAGAACCAGTATTAGGATTAGTTGAACATCATCAAGAAAAATTAGTTTTTGCTGATATTCCTGGTTTAATTGAAAATGCTGCACAAGGTTGTGGTTTAGGTCATGATTTTCTCAAACACTTAAACCGTTGTAAAATATTAATTCATTTAATTGCGACTGATAATGAATTAGATTTAGTAACTAGTTATCAAATCATTAGTAAGGAAATTGCTCAATACTCTTCTTTATTAGCTAATAAACCAACAATTATTGCAATTAATAAAATTGATTTAGGTTTTGATCAAAAACAGTATGAACAACTAATCACTCTTAGTAAAAAAAATGTTTTTTTAATTAGTAGTGAAAAGCAAACTAATTTTCAATCATTATTAGATTGTGTGTTTCAAACTTTTAAACAATTACAACAACAAATTGAGCAAAAAGTTTTAGAAATTAATAATACAATTAGCAAACAAGAAGAAAAAATTGATTTAAAAATTATCAAAAATGAATCAGGATGATCAATTCAACACCCTCATATTGCCTATTGAATTCATAAAATTCCCCAAAACACAATTGATAATCGCTTACGTTTAAAACAAAAATTAGCTAAATATCAAATTGAAACTAAATTATTAGCATTAGGTGCTAAAAAAAATGATCAAATTTTTGCTTATGGTTTAACATGAAGTTTTTTAACTAATAATGATTATTAGTTTAATCATTTATAATTATCTAATGTTAAATATCATTAATCAATTAATTAATAAAATTAAAAATTATCGTTGATAAGTTGGAAAGAATAAATAACAAATGTATTATTTTAAATTTGCTGACATCGGTGAAGGTTTACATGAAGGAAAAGTAACTAAAATTCTTGTAAAAGTCGGTGATACAGTTAAAGATGGTGAGCCTTTATTTGAAGTTGAAACTGATAAAGTAACTTCAGAAATTACTGCACCAATTAGTGGTAAAATTCATGAAATTAAAATTACTGTTGATCAAACAATTCATGTTGGTGAAGTTGCTTTTATTATTGATGATGGATCAAATTCTCAAACTGATGATCAAGCAATAGAAGCAAAAACTTCTAGTGAACAACTTAAATCACAATCTGTTCAACAACAGAAAATAATGACAATTACACAAGAAACTAATACTACTGCAAGTGATTTAGCAACTAATGTTAGTCAACAAGCACTAACTTCTGATTTTAGTCAAATTAAAATTTCATCACTTGCTAGAAAAATTGCTTTAGCTGAAGCAATTGATTTAACTAATATTAAAGGAACTGGTCCTCAAAATCGCATTATAGTAGCTGATTTGAAACGAAGTGAACTAGTTATTGAAAAACCAGTTATAACTGAAACAGTTGCATCAAAACAAATTATAAAATCTGAACCATTAGTGACACTTAATAAAACATTCAGTCGCACTAGACAAATGACTAAAGAACGTCAAAAAGTAACTTCAGTTCAAATAGCAAATGGTTTAAACTGAAAAAATTCTTGAGAAAATGTCGCTTATGTCACTCAAGTAGTTGAAGTAGATGTGACTAATTTATTAGCATTAATTGCTAAACATCAAAAAATTGTCAAAATGAGAACAGGAATTGAATTAAATAATTTAGCTTTTGTTGCAAAAGCAACATCATTAGCTTTATTAGATTTTCCGATCTTTACTAGCACATATGATTCTAAAACTCAAGAATTAGTTTATCCTGAAACACTAAATTTAGGCATTGCTGTTGAAAGTCCTAATGGTTTAATTGTACCTAATATTAAAAACGCACAAACCCTATCAGTTTATCAATTAAATCAAAAAATTGAACAATTCAAAATCCAAGCGCAAAATCAACAATTAAGTGAAGATAGTATGGTTAATGGTCATTTTACTATTACTGATTATAGTTGTTATCATGCTATTTTTGGAGTTCCGATTGTTAAATTTCCAGAAATTGCCATTTTAGCAGTTGGTTCAGTGTTTCATCGTTTTGGACATGATCAAAAAGAACACTATTACATTTATTTAACTGTAGGTGCAGATCATCGTTTTGTTGATGGAGCAACAATTGCTAATTTTGCAACAAGAATTAAAAATTATTTAGAAAACCCTTTTTTATTAGCGGTTTTCTAAACTAATCACCAAACAAAATAATAAAAATACTCCTTATTAATTAATCAACAAGTAAGGAGTATTTTTTATTGTTAAAGATGAAATAATATTAAAAATAATTTAATTTAAGCATTAGCCTTTTGATTAATTGATTGTTCAATTTCTTTCAATAAAGATTTTTTAGCACTTTTTTTATCAGTTTTCAGTTTTCTAATTTGGATTTTTTCACCAAATTTCTTTAAGTAAAAATGACTAACTAAAAAACCAATTAATGGAAAGAACATGGCACTAATACCAATATTTAAAACAAAAGTGTTTTTTGATTTATAACCTAAATAAATTAAAACAACACTAACAATAAAATTAAGCACCACAAAAACAATTGTTAGTGGATAAAAACCTAAAACTAATTGTCAATAAGTTCCATTACCTAATGGTGCACCAAAAAAAGCAGCAAAACCATTGGCACTAATATATCCATAACCAAAACCAGCAGCAATTGTATTGTTATTATCATCAGTACTAATATTTTGACCATTAGCACTAAGAACTTGATAGTTATTAGGTAATAAAACCCCAAACTGATAGAAGAAAATTATTATTAATAAAGTAATAATAAAAAAAAATGAACTAAGATTAAAAACACAACTTGCAATAATTCATTTTTTTAACAATGAATTTAATTTCATCAAATCTCCACTAATTAATAAATTTGCATCTAAAAAATTAATTAATTCTTTTTTTAAAATTTATAATTCTAAAAATTATAAATTAAAAATAATTAATATTAAACTTTGTTTTTTTAGATACAAACTACTTACAAAATAATTAAAAATCAAATATTAATATTAAAATAAAAAAAATAGTATTCTATACTGATTTATTTTAAAATAATAAGCAAAGTAATAATAATTCGTCTTTTAACTAATTTTAATACAATTGATTATATAGAATCAAACTAGTTTTTAAAATAAAAAACACATAATTCTACCTCTTAATTAAAATTTTTTTAAAAATATTATTAAAAGTAAAGTAAAATCTAATGTAGTTCTTAATAGATTCAATTCGTCTTGAATCAAATTAGCGTATTGATAGAAATGTTTATATTTGTTCAAGAATCTTATATCTATAGTCATGTAGCGATAAAATTACTTTTTAATTGTTAAGACAATTGAAAATACATCCTTTTATTAATAAATTTTCGTTTTTATTTTGCAATAAAAAATTTTTTAATTAATCCAGAATCAATTAATTGCAGAGATTTTTTGTTTTAATTTACACTAAAGTTAGGTAGGATTGAATTATTAAGTTCGATTGCTGAAAATTTAATTTAATTAATATTTATTAACAATGAAACGATATTTGTTTAAAAAGTCGTCCAAGTATTACTTAGGACTTTTAAGTTTTATTTCAATATCTGGAATAATATTATCAGCTTGTAGTGGCGTTCAGGTTGGTAGTAAATCAAATGCCTTAATTAATGTTGGTGATCGTAGTAAATTCAGTAGTGATAGTAAATATTCAATATCACAATTTACTGAAAATGTTTTAACTAAAACTGATGCTAGTAAAACGATTTTACACAAATTTGTTCAACAATTAATTACTAATTGGTTTGAAAAACAATCAAAAATTGATCCTAAAAAATCAATTAGTATCCTAACAGATGTTCCCAAACTATATCAAGATACTAAAAAAAGATTACGCGATCAGTTAGCTAAACAATTAAGTAGTCAAGGCGGAGATATTGGTAGCGCTAGTGCTTTTTCTCAAAGAGAAATTTTAGATGCTAGTGGTGGAAACTCTCAAACATATTTAAATGATAAGTTACTAGATAGTTTTTATGAATCATTTAGAACTAGGTTTGCTACTTTAAATATTGATAGTTTTAGTTTAAAGAAAAATGCTACTTTTGAAGCTGACAATAAATTAAAATATGATCAAAAATCTTATTTAAGTGAAAATGATAGTGATCAATTCACTAAAGATGATTTATATACTTCAACTAATTGGTCAAAAATTGGTTTTTATCCTCTTTTAGACCAATCTGAACATAATGCTGATAATAAAAACATTGCTATTGGAATAGCAAGTTTTGCTAATTATGCTTATAGTAAGTGGCAAGAGACTGCTAAACCAGTTAATGTTGTCATGTCGTTGTGAAAATATGATGATAAAGCTACTAAAAGTCAATTATTACAAGTTTATAATGAAGCAAAATTAGAAAATCATTTTCCAACTAAAGCGAATTATAAATTTCCTTATTATGGTCAAAAACCTGATGCTAACAATAATTTAGCAACTAATAATGCTGTTGTTAAGTTTGAACAGTTTACAAAAAATCTGGACCAATTAACACCAACTAGTGCTTCAAAACCAGATTTTAATATTCCTTTAGCATATACTGATGATAATGGAACAAGTATTACTGCTAACTTAAATGACATTTTTGATAAATTATTCCCACAGTTTGCTGCTGGGGTTGTTCATAAGTTTTTACAAGCAACAGGTGGTAAGGATTGGAATGATAAAACTAATTCAGTAGCAAACGTTAATAAAATCAGTAAAGATGATCTAAAACAAAAAGACTTAATTAGTTTATTTCTTGCTAAAAAAACAGATGCAACTACAAACCAATACTCAGGAATTGAAATTAATCCTGAAATTTTCAGTTCATCAAATTATAAAGGTAGTAGTGGTAGTGAAAATAATTTTGTTTTAGATCAACGTGATGTCGAAAATACTCCCTGATTATTTTTACGTAATATGGCTGGAGTTCATGCGATTGCAATTGATGGATATCAATACATTAAACATGGGCCAAATGGTTCAAGTTCAACTACTAATAGTGAACCTGATAAAACTCAAGACGCACTAAAACGTAGTTATCAATTTTATAATTTTAAAATTTTAGAAAAAATTTCTGCTAGTAGATTAAACATTCAAGACAAACAACTAATTAATACTGAACCGTTTGCTGATGCTAATAAATTTATTGTTGATAATTTTGATGCAGTTATTTATGATTATTATCAAACTCATAAAAATGATCCAAATTCAATTTTTCATGGTGTACAAGATCCATCAGATCAATTATTAGGTTCACTAAGAGTTGATGGTAAACTTGATAAAATTAGTAATCCATCAGCATCTGAAGATTTAAAAAAGGCTTTAGACGCATTAGTTAAAATCGAACTAGCAACACCGTTTCTAACGATTTTAAATAACATGGGCACTAAATTGCAATCTGAATATTTAAAATTCAATTTAGAACCTGAGCAAAAAACCAATGGTAGTACTACAGATTTAGTATCTAATAAAGAAAATGGTTTAGCATCAGTATTACCATATCCAATTGATGCTGATTTTAGTAGTAGTTCAACTATTAATACTAATACTGGTTGATATCAAACTTTAGCACCAATTTATAATAATGATAAATATAGTTCTTTTAGTGATATTTTTGATTATTCAAACACTACTAAAAATAATTTAAAAAAACTTAAAAAAGAGCATGATGATGCTATTAAAAGTTTAATTACTAAACTTAATCTAAGACCATCACAAAATTTAGAAAACCCTAGTGGAACCCAAATTATTTTAAGTAATGTTGATGTTTTTAATAGTGCATTAAATAGTTATTTAAGTAATGATAGTAATATTGCATCGATTATAACAACTAATTATAATTTAAATGACTATTTAAAAAATTGGATTGATCATAGTAATTATTCATTAAACCAAGATAGTAAATTAAGTAATAATTTAAATTCAGTAAGTTCAAATAGAACACAATTAAATCCAGATAATCAATCATCTACTACTAATAAAATACCACTTAATAATGCAATTAATAATACTTTTTTTGCTAAAAGTTATTTATCAAGTGAAAACCCACTAATTTATGGTGGTTTTCAGTTTTCTCAAAGTCAAGCAACAAAAACAACTAGTACACAAAGTTCAGCAAGTAATTCAACTAATGTTTCAATTAATCAATTTGCTAGCAACTTTAATAGCAAACAAAAAAATTTATTTGATCGCAAATTTTATTATGAAACTAAAAATGGTTATTCACCATATTCTACTAATAATAATGATTATTTCAAATACTTACAAACTTTAGAATATTTAACTAAAGATCGTTTTGAAAATTTACGCTTATATTTAAAAAGTGCTTTTTCAGCACAAACTAATGCTGCTTTTGCTTGAATTGTTGATGTTGATAAAAATGATAATACTAATTTAAATACAACATCTGCTGCTACTGAAAAATTTAGCAATGTTAAATTAAATTATCAAAACAAGTTAATTAATCCGTTTGTTAATACAAAAGCAGATTTTAATTTTTATAATAAAGAATATACAAATTCACTAAATTTCACTGAAGTAAAAAACACAAATAATACTAGTTCAAAAGCCAAACGTGATGTAGCAAATACTAGTTCTGCAAAAACAACATATCGTGGTTTTGAAGGATTAATTATTGAAAATCCGAATCGAACTTGAATAACACCTAATAGTGCTAGTACAGTTATTGATGCACTAAAAAACATTCAAAGTTATACTAATAGTGCTAAAAATGGTGTTTTATTTAGTTTTGGTAGTCGAGCTAATTTAACTAAATTTATTAATAATTTTGATACTGAATCAGATGTTACAAAAACTGCTGAAAAGTTGCAAAATTTAGTAAATACTTTTGATATTAGTTCAATCAAAACTACTGTTGTTCAATTAAAAAAAGATACTAATGATTCTAATCCAACAACTCATGTTTTAAATTTCTTTGAAAAGAAAAATGCCTTATTAGCTTTAGTCAATAATCATAAAGCCCCTAATGTAACTTCAGCTATTACTTATGAAGAATTTAAAAATTTTTATGGTACTGATCCAACTAATAATTTTGTTTCAGTTAACAATAAATATGAAACTAAAACTAGTGGCACTGATTTTAATTCCAACATCGCTGATGGATTGTTCCAACGTCTAAATGATGTTTTTGAATCTACTAATAATAAAGATAAAACTAATAATAAATTTGCTTTTCCAATCGCTAATAATAATCAGTTTAATCAATTAATTTATAGCATTCAAGTTAACGCTAATGACTTTGAAACTAAAGAAAACTTTTTAAACTTAATTGCTAATAGTTTAGGTGATAATGTTTTTGCTAATTGATTAGCACAATTGGCTAGTGAAAAATTTTTCCAAGATTTAGCTAGTGCTGATTTTGAATCAACAATTAAACCTGTTACTGTATATGATGCTCGATTTTTAAAAGCATTAGCTCAAAAATACATTACTAATCCCAAATAAAGAAAGATAATATTGAGATAAGTTTATTGAAATTAAATTTATCTTTTTTCTGATATGCCAAATTTTTTTAAAAAAAGAATTTCAAAAAACGGTTTATTCTTTGTCGCTTTTGTACTTTTATTATCATCTTGTTCAACAATATCCCAACAAAATATTGATAATAATACTGCTTCTAAAGTAACTAAATTGGATAATGAAACTTTAGCAAAAATCGATGGTAAAGATTATAAATTAAAAGATGCAACAAAAGATTTTATTGCAACTGTTACTGGAAATAAAGTTTTTGTAAAAAGTTTTAATGACTTATTAATTTATAACTTTTATAACTCATTAGTATTTTTAAATCAAGCTGATAGTCAAGCATCATTTGTTGCTAATAATTTATTAAACCAATTTAATACTGTTGTTAATGAAGTTAATAGTGAATGAGATAAAACTGAAAAACTAATTGAAAATTCCAAAGATCCTGAAAAAATAGTTGAATCACGACAAACAAGTTTAGATGCTTTTGGTGGTAATTTAATTCGATATAAAAAATTTAAGGCAATTGAAAAATTACGCACGAATTTTATTAATAGTCTTTTAAGTACTAATTACTTAAATTATGATGGTAATGATTTTGTTGACAACACTCAATTAAGCCAGAGTCAAAATTGAAGTAAATTAAAATTCAAAAATGATAAATTAACTGATTCAGTTGCTAAAGTTTTTGCTAATTTTCAAGATTTCTTATTTAATGATTGATTTGAGTATGAACGACCAGTTCCTGTAGTTACTGTTTCTTGAAAATATGCTGCTGCTGATTTGAAATTGAATAGTGGTGCATCAATTTTAGAATCAATTTATGATAAAGATCAATTATCACAAAAAGGAATAACATTACCAAATGCAGCGAACTATAATTTCCCAGCATTTGATAATGTTTCTAATAATGCTAATAACACTGCAACTAAATTTAAAAACTTTGCTACTAATTTAAAAACTAATACTTGTAATGGTGTGATTCCTGAAAACGTGAGAAACTTTTCAGACACACCTGAAGAAACTTATAAAATTATTAGTTTAACTAATTTAGGATCACAAAGCAACACATCACAACGTAATGCTGCAATTTTGCAAGTTTATAACTATAATACTGGTCTTGCTAATTTAGTTAATGCATTAGAAAGCGATAAAATTGATTCAGATAATTTACTAAAAAATTTCTTATCATCATCAAAACAAAATATGCAAATGATGCACACTCAAGCGCATAATAATCAAAATAATAAGTCGATTAGTATTGCTGGAAATGTGCTTTTTAAACAAGATACAAGTACTAATTCTTCTAATTCTAATATAAAATATCATGAAGTTAATGAAGTTAAAGATTTAGTTCAAATTATTGAAAAAAATACTTCTGGTGGTTCGCAAATGAATCATGAATGTTGAATATTATATAAAGATATTAATGGTGCACATGCTTTAACAATTGATGGAATTAAAAATATTAAGACTGATGCTGAATTTATTAAACAACTTATTTTGTTTAATAGCATGCAGTTTAAAAATAATTCTGCTATTGATTCAATTAAAAAATATGATTTATTTTCAACATTAAAAACATATTTGCAAAATAATTTTGATGCAATTATGTTACGTTACTTAATCAAAAATTTTACTGATACAAATAAAAGTACTGACAAAATTGAAGCAACACTAAAAAAATCAAACCAAACTAATATCACACCAACTCCATCAATTAATAATACTAATGCATTTAATGGTCAATTAGTTACAAATGATAAGAATTTATTGTTTTATGGTACTTATAATCCTTTTTGAAAAAATGATGAAGTAACTACTGGAAAAAATAAACCAAGTTCTGATCCTGATATTGTTGAATTACTAAAAAAAGCATCTGATTTTTTAAATGCAACTTTTTTTGAAAACAAACTTTTCAGTTTACGCCAAAAATTAACAGCAAGTTATAGTGGTTTTATTACTACTCAACCATATCAAAATGATACTGGTACTACTGGTAATACTAATCAACAAAATAATAATTATGTTGCTAATTTAAACAATGGTCTTGCAAGTAGATTACCTTATAAAATTAGTGCTGATTATAATAAAGATCCAATTAATTTTGAACAATTAAACCAATCAAAAAATCCAGTTAAAAATGCACAAGTTGTTTCATCGCCACAAAATAATAATTATGCTAATAATGATAATAATGGTGGTTATCATGAATTAGAAAACTTTTATTTAAAAGATTGTTGCATGTTATCACAAGATAAGTGTACTTGTCCAATGGGTGATAATGTTTATCAAAAATATTTCTTACCTGGTAAAATTCAAGCAACATATAATGCTTATAAAGTGCAATTGGATGCTTACTTCAATCAAAAAAAATTTGACTTTAATTTTAAATATGATAGTGAAGCTGCTCAAAAAGTTTCTTCTAGTTTACATTTTGCTGAAGATTTAACAATTGAAAAAAATCGATTATTGATTTCTAATATTGATCAAGAATTAATGGAAGCAACAAAAATTGCTGCTGATCAACAAAATGGTTTTAGTATTTTAATTCAACAGCAACAATATGCTAAAAAAGGAACGGATTTTTTTTATGATTTTATTAAAAATCAATTTACTAAGACAAAATTAAAGAATCCTAGTTCTTGAATTTATACAGAAACACTTGAAAGTGCAATTCAAAAACATTTTTATTTAAAAAAAGTTGGATCAGATTTTATTAATGAATCTGTTAAACATATTTTTGGTGGTTATAAAACAAGTGGTAGTTCAAATTTAGAAGAATTTAATAAATTATTAAAAAATATTTGATATCAAAAATATTATGTTAATTCAGCAAAAGGTTATGATTTATTAGGAACTGATCTTTTAAATGAATATCAATATTTCTTAACTTTATACTGATTAATTAAAGATGATTTTGCTAACTTTAGAAATTATTTAGCAAATTATATTGGTGTTAATAATGTTGCTGGTTTTGTTTGAGAAAACCAAAACAATAAAAACGGATCATTAAATGCTACTTTTGGTGCTAGTCCCTTTTCAGCAACAAACAATAATGATTATAAATTTTCAACTAATCCTTCTAATATTTTAGAAACACCATATATTGCTGATAAAAAATTCCAACCAATTATGAATTTTAATACGGCAACTAATAATTGAAGTTTTGCTAATATTAAAATTAATCAAAATGGTATGAATAAAACAACAACAACAGCAACAAAACAAGAAGTAGTTGGTTTTAAAGGTTTAGTTAAAATTGATGATGCTACAACTAAAACTAATGCTACTGTTGGACCATTATTGTTTGTTAATTTTGAATCTAATGATAGTAGTGGTAATAAAGTAGGAAAATTGTATAAATGAGGTAGTTTAAACAATTTAGTTAATACAATTAAAGCAGTAAAAACATATAGTGAATTAAATGAAATTACTAGTTCATTAGCTAAAGATTTTCCTAATGTTTCTTTTGAAAATGTGAATCGCAATGAGATTAAAAGTCCAGTAGCTAATTCATCAACAATTAGATTATCATTACAACAAAAAATTAATGCTTTATTAAATATTGTTTATGGTTATAGTTATACTTATAGAACTGAAAGTGAACAAGTTTTCAATACTTCTGTTCAAAGAATTTATAACACCACACCAACAACACCACAAACTAATATTCCAACTGATACTGAAACAATTACTAGTGCAGCATTTCAACAATTTTCAGGATCAATTCAAAATGGTAATGAAAATTCTACTAATAAATATGCTATTCCTGAAACTAGTTCTAGTTTTACTAACTATGTTGCTTATTTTCAACAAATTAATTACAATGATGTTATTAGTGCAACCAACTTTAAAAGTTTTTTAAACAACATTTCATCAGATGTACTAATACAAACCATTTTAGATGTTGCTAAAATAGCTGATATTCAAAATGAAGCTAATTTTGAGTTTTTAAATAGTTCTGATTTTCAAAAAATTGTTGTTTATGATCAAGCCTTAAAAAATGATTTAGGTAATAGATGATCAATTACTAAATCAGAAGCTGAAAAAAAATAAGAAAATCAATCATAACTTATAATGAATTGAAACAAAATAAGAAAAAACAATCATTTCAAAAAAATTAAATGAGTTGGTTTTTTAATAACAAGTTCACTAATTCTTAGTGCTTGTTCAAGTATTATCAATCCTAGAATTGATCCTAAAGCCAATACTACTAATCAATTAGCTAATAATTTTAATTTAACTAATTTAAAGCAAAATAATTTAACAAAAGCAATTTTATTAGCTGATTTAAATAAAACACGAACTAAGTTAATTGATGTTATTGCTAATAAACTAAAATTCAATTGAGTTAAAGATTTTGCCCAAGACACAACAGTTGATCAAGGTAGTAGTTTATTTGCAACTCAAACAACAATTAAAAATTTTGTTGAAAAAGGTGAAGAAAGTTTTGATAATTCTTTAAAAAGTTATCAAAATGGTAATAGTTCTAATTGAGATCAATTATTTCAAAGAGTTATTAATCCTTTTGGTGGGACTAAAGATGGTTGAATTATTAATCATGTTGGTCCTGCAGTTAATAAAAGTTTAGTTGAAGCAATTTTTAATCAGTTGTTTTTGAATTATAAAAAAACAGAAAATAAAACAACAATTATTACTAAAACTGCTAGTGCAAGTGATATTAATAATCCAAGTAATTTTAAAAATTTTGTTTTTGAACCAAGTCAAGAAGATTTAGAAATTGGTAATCAAAAATATCAAAAAATGTTTGCTAATTTTCAAGCCTTTGTTTTTAATTATTGGTTTGAACATGAACGACCATTTTTAGGTTGAAATGTTGAATGAAAATATGGCACTTCAAGTATTAATAGTTTAACTAATATTTATAGTACTAATCAATTAGCTAAACAAGATGTTAATTTACCAACTGATCCTAATTATAACTTTCCTGCATTTGATATTGGTGATAGCAATACCACTCAAGGGATTTTACCATCTTTTAATCGTTGACAAATTGGAGTAAAAAGTGGTTCATTATTTAACAATCAAACTGGTGGACTTAGTTTAACTAGTGTTTTTAATGATAATAAACCTGATTCAACAGCTCTAACTTCTTGAAGAATTTATACTAATGAAGAAATCGCCAACATTAATGATGGTTATTTATCATCAGCAATTGTTCATCAGTACAATAAATTATTTGATACTAATACTACTAATCCAAGTGGAAATTCTAATCAATTAATTAATAAAATTGATTTAACTGGAAACAATAATTGAACTACTAATAAATATGACAAAGATCCCTTAAATTTATTTTTAAAAAAAGATAGTAATCAAGTAGTTACTACTGCATCAATTCCTACTACAAATTCTGAACCTGGAATTAAAATTGATCAGCAAATTTTTAATCAACTAAATGATAAAAAAGATACTAATTTCATTTATCCTTTAAGAGATATTGAAACTGAATCAAAAAATTCTAATCAAGCATCTAATGACAATCAAGCATCTAATAGCAATAAACATTCTTATTGAACTGTTGCACGATCACAAACTGGTTTTAATGCACTTACAATTGATGGTGCTCCATTAATTGCTAAAGAAACTACTTTAGTAAATAAATTAGAAAAAGTTAAACAAAATTTATTATGACGTCAAGCAGCATTTAGTTTAAATCCACGCAAAGATGTTAATGCTGTTTTTGATCCTAATTTATTAGAAGTACTAAAAAAATATGCTGAAGATAATTTCAATCAAATTTTAGTCGCTTATGCTCTTAGTCAAACAACTAATCCAAATACTAAGTTATCACAAAACACTAATAACGATTATTTTTTTAGTCAACAACAAAATTATTTAACTAATACAACAAAATATCAAACCTTAATTGCTTTAGTGCAAGAATTAGAACAATTAAATCAAGGAATTAATAGTCAAAAAACCTTAATTGATTTTCTTAATAAATTAGCTCAAACAGTTTCTAGTTTAGCAACTAGACCATTTCGTAATTCATCTAGTTCTAATGTTGTTAATAATCAACAACAATCTAATGATTTAAAACCACCATATGCTAATGGTTTAGCAACCCCATTAGCCTTTAAACGAAATTTAAATACAACTAGTGATGATCCAGTTTATCAACCATCAGATCAAATGACTAAAAATAAGCAAACGAATCAAACTTATCAAAATGATGGTGATTATCCTGAAATTACTAAATTTTATAAGAGTGAAAAAATTAATACTAATGCTAAATATTTTGGAATTAATTTCTTATATCAAAATAGTAAAACAATTGCAACAAAAGTTGAAAATTGATTAAAAACTTTAAAAAATTCTAATGATGGTTTATTTTTCAATCAAGATTTGATTCATTTAGATAGTTTAGAATTTAATTATTTACTACAATCATTATTAGATGAGCAAGATAGTAATTTAAAAACTTACATTCAAAATTTGTATTTAGCAAATGAAATTAAATATGATTATCAAACTGATCGAATTGATTATGATTTTGAGAATAAAACCTCATTAGCAACTGATTTTTCTAGTGAAAAAGATAATTTAAAAACTGAAGTGGAAAATGCTATTGCTGAAACTGTTTATTCAGAAGCTTATTTAGGATCAGTTAATAACATTAATAATGGTCGGGATTTTATTGGTGGATATAAAATTGAAGAAGTTACTACACCTAAATCTCAACCAATGATGCCTATGGCTCAAGTAACTAATGATCCTAATCAAAATAACATTAAAAGTTATAATGACAAAGTTAAATCTTATTGAAAACAAATTTTATATTCCTTTAGTAATCAAGGTTGAGAACTAGGTTCAAACTATACTTCTAAATACATTAGAACACTATACACCATACAATGATTATTAGAAGATAATTATGCCAATTTACTTAATTATTTACAAAGTCAAATTGCTGCTAATAGTTATGGTGCAATTGTTTGAGCTCAAGAAAAATCATTAAATGAAGATGCTAAATCTGGTGAAGCAAAAACTAGTGGAACTAATAGTGTTAATAGTGAATTAGCAGATTTTGCAACTAATTTTCAGTTTAATCCAAATCCTAATAACGTTTTATCTAATCCTTATTTTAGTTATAACTTAAATGCACCAACAACTAGAGCATCTAATAGTAGTTTATTTAATTATGTAACTGCAAAAGCACCAACTCAAATTACTAATTCCAATACTGCTAACACAACAAGATTAAATGGTTTTTATGGTTTAGTATTAGATAATAAACCATTACCTAATACTCTACCACAAGTAGTTCAAGATGCTTTATTTAAAAACTTTGCTAAAGCTAATCCTGATGGTAATTTAAGTGCTTTTGATAGTACTAATAATAATTCTAATAATAAAGAAGTATTATCGCGTGGAAAGTTATTTGGTTCAGCCATTAATAGTAAAACTTCTAATGTTAGTTCAACTTTAAACTTTATTTTTGAATCAGTCAAAAACATTAGAACATTTAATGCTTTTAATCAGTTAGGGCAAAACTTAAGTAACTTGTTTCCTAAAATTGCTAATTATATTAATGATGTAATTAATACTAATCAAGTTAGTCAATTAGAACCTAAAAAAGATAGTAATGGTCAAGTAATTAATAACCAATTTCAAGATTCAAAAACATTGCCACCACTAAAAATTAATTTAAGTCAAAAAATTAAAGCCTTAACTAATGTTTTAAATGGTATAGAATATAAATTAGATCGAACTAATAATGATCGATTAATTGCTTCATTTAAGAGTATTTATGATCAAATTCAACCTAAAAAAGTTAATTTTAATTTAATTAATTCATCAGATTTAGAACGGTTTGTTGGAACATTACAAAATCCTGATAATCAAGATTCAATTTATACTAATTTAAAGTACTTTCTACCAAGTTCAAAAAATTCGCGAATCGGTTATGTTGCTTATGCATTTCAAATTAATAGTAATGATGTTAGTGATGTAACTAATTTTAGAAATTTTATTAAACTATTAGGTTTTGATGCTTTTATTAAAACTGTTGTTAATTTAGCGCGATCTTCTGAAGTACAATCACTAGCTTTTGATAGTTTCATTTTAAGACCTAGTTTCAATCGTTTAGTTACAAAAGATGAACGAATTGTTAATCTATTAGGTTTAAGTTGAGCTACTTTAGAAAAAGATCAAAAATAAATTATTATTAATAAAATAAAAAAATTGATTCGATCATTCTTAATAAATCTAAAAAATTAATTTATGATAAAATAAGTTAATTGTTAAAAATTAGTTGTTATTATTAAGCAATTTAATTAATCAAAATGATCAAAAAATTAATTAAGTAAATTTTGATCATTACTAAAAATAACTATCACATGAGTACGCTTGAAATTATTGTATATGTAATTGCCATTATTATTTTAATTATTGGTTTATTATTGTCTAATTCTGGATCAACAGAAGGATTAGCATCTTTATCAGGACAAGATTTGGAAATTTTTAAAAAAACTAAAGATCGTGGATCGATCAAAATTTTACAAATTATTATGTTCAGTCTAGTATTTTTATTAGTAATTGTTGGCATTGTTTATCGGATTGTTATTGCTAATCAAATACAATAAATTAAAAATGAAATTTAACACTGACAAAAACAGTTCTACTAATTTTTAAAGACTAGTGGAACTGTTTTTTGCAGTTTCAATCAATCTTATTAAATTACAAGAAAATAGTGATGAAATTTAAAAATAAAAATCAGAATCGGACTAATAAATTTTCTGATTCAAGAAAAAAAAGTTTTAATCAAGAATGATCAAATCAAAACTCTAAATTTGATCATCATAAAAATAAAAAAACAAAGCATAATTATCAAGAAGATAGAAAACATTCTTTTCATTCTCAATCTAAATCAACAAAAACTAATCAATGATCTTATCGTGAAGCTAATCGAATTAATTATCAGCAAAATTCTCGGTTTGATTTTAATCAAAATAAAAAAAATTATCCTTTCAACAATGATGATAAACCAATTCCAATTCATAATAATGATTATTTAGAACAACTATTAACCCAATCAGTAATTCAAGTGTTAAAAGATGATCAGTTTGCTATGCCTTTATTTGTTTTAATTAATAAAACAATTAAAGAAATGAAAAAAACTGATTATCACCACTATATTGAAAAAGGTCAAGTTTTATGAATTATTAATTTACTTGAAGAACGTAATATTATTGCTAAAAACTCACGTGATAAATATTATTTAGATTATTTAGAATATCCTGAAATTCCTAATAGTGAAGGTGAAGGAACTTTTAAATGTAATATTCGTGGTAATTTTGGTCATATTATTGTTAAAAACTCTGATCAAGAACCAATTTCTTATTATGTTCACAAACGCAATTTTAATCATGCAATTGATGGAGATACTGTTAAATTCATTCAATTAGACACATCTTCATCAAACAAAATCAAACAATCACAAGATGTGAAAATTCTTGAAGTTTTAGAACATCAAAAAGATCATTATGTTGGTGAAGTAAAAATTGATCTTACTACAGGAATTGCTGCTGAATCTTATTATGCTTTATTAGATAATCCTAAAATTAAAACTTTAGTGAAAATTACTAATCCAATTGGTATTGTTGAAGGTCATAAAGTTTTATTAAAAATTACTGATTTTAATTCAGTTCGAATGGTTGGTGAAATTGTTAAAATTTTAGGTCATAAAAATGATGTTGGAATTGATATTGAATCAATTGTTTATGATAATGGCATTGAAATTGATTTTCCTCATGAAGCAATTAAAGAAGTTGAAAAAATTGATCATGATTTTAGTCGTTTTGAACAACAAAAATGTCGCATTGATTTAACAGATGTTCCTTTTTATACAATTGATCCAAGCACATCAAAAGACTTTGATGATGCTATTCATGTTCAAAAAGAAGTTGATCATTATTTATTGCGTGTTGCAATTGCTGATGTTTGTTCATATGTGCCAATAAATTCAGCATTAGATCATGCAGCAGAAAATCGTGGTACATCAGTTTATTTAATTAATGCTGTTATTCCAATGTTACCCCATCTTTTATCAAATGATTTATGTTCACTAAACCCTCATGTTAAACGTTGTGCTATAGTGTGTGATATTAAAATTGATTTCAATGGAAAAATTGATTTTAGTGCAACTAAAGTTTTCCCTGCCTTAATTAAATCACACAAGCGTTTTAGTTATGATCAAGTTAATGAATACTTTCGTCAAACAACTGATTTTAATCAAGAAGCAATTGCAGTGAAAACAAGTATTGATGTTGCTTATGAGTTGTTTAAAAAATTAGAAATTGTCAAAAAACAACGTGGTTACATTAATTTTTTTGCCATTCATGAACCTAAAATTATTGTTGATGAAAATAATGAACCACTAAAAATTGAAATTTATCAAACTTATCATGCTCAGCAAATGATTGAAAATTTTATGGTTGCTGCTAATGAAGCAGTAACTGCTTATGCTCATCTTCATAAAATTCCTTTTATTTATCGTGTTCATGGTTTACCAGCATTAAAAAAATTAGAACATTTTAGTTTAGTTGCTAAAAAACTTAATTTTAAAATTACAACTAAAATTAATAATCAAATTAGTTCAGGTGACATTGCTAAATGAATTGATGATAATCATGATCATCCTTATAATCAAATTATTCATATGATGTTATTACGTTCAATGGATAAGGCAATATATTCAAACATTAACACCTATCATTTTGGTTTGGCTTCACAACATTATACTCATTTTACTTCACCAATTAGAAGATATCCTGATATGATTGTGCATCGTTTATTTTGAATGTATCTTTTTGATCCAACAAATTATACTGATGCTGAACGTAATATTTTTAAAAATCGTTTAGAAGAATTGTGTGCTAAATGTTCTGAACAAGAACTAAAAGCAACTCAAACAGAACGTGATGTTAATGATTTAAAATTTGCTCAATACATGCAACAATTTATTGGCAATGAATTTGAAGCAATTGTTTTAGAAGTTAATGCTAAAGGTTGTTATGTCCAATTATCTAATTTAATTCAAGGATTTGCTCCAATTATTTTAACTAAATATGATTTTTTTAAATTTGATCAAGTTGATGAATCATTAATTGGTCAAAGAACACAAAAACGTCTAACAATTGGTAGTGAAGTTTTAGTTAAAGTCAATAAAGTTGACTTACATTTACGTAGTATTGATTTTGAAATTGTTGACATTTTAAACCAACCAAAATTTTATCAACCTTTAATTAGTCAAGATGATCAAGAAAATCAAGAAACTGCTGCTTATTAATTATTAATCATTTTTAAGATCTTATTTTATGAAAATTCTTGCTAAAAACAATAAAGCTTTTTATAACTATACAATTTATGATACTTATGAAGCAGGTGTTGTATTAAAAGGAACAGAAGTTAAAAGTTTAATGAAAGCACACACTAGTTTAAAAGAAGCTTATGTTTTAATTAAAAATTATCAAGCATATCTTTTCAATGCTCATATTCCTTGATATGATCATGGTAATATTTTTAATGTCGATCCAACTAGAACAAGAAAATTATTGTTACATAAAAAAGAAATTATTAAATTAAACTTATTAGTTAAACAAGAAAAATATGTTTTAGTGCCCCTAAATTTTTATTTGAAAAAAAATAAAATTAAACTTAGTTTTGCTACTGCTAAACCAAAAAAACTTTATGATAAACGTGAAGATTTAAAACTAAAAGATCTAAAACGAAAACATGCAAAAATTTTTTAATTGCAAAATTTGAAAATGATAATTGATATAACAAGATTTTTCTAAATAATAAATGATTAATCAATAATCATTAAGTGATTAATTTTATTATGTTATGATTAAGCAAAATTATTAATAATAATTAAAAAAGTTAATTGTGAACCAAAAATTATCTTTATAAGTTTTATAAAAATTAAAATGAGTCACTAATTTGGTAATTATTAGTTATGAAATATCAATCAAAAAATCCACGGCATCTTTTTAGTGAGTGTTACTATTATTTAAAAAACTTTTGGTTAAAACAGCGTTATGGAATTGCAACTCATTTTAATGAAATTTATAAAAATAATTTATTAATCAAAAATGATCCTTATTATAACCAATTGCATTTAAATGGTTGTGGTGGGGCTGTCATTGAACCGCGTAGCTTTATTAGCACACAACAAAAAATTAATTTTTTTTATCAAGCCAATCCCTTTATTCCATTAGAAAATTTTAGGTGTTGTCATCAGTACACTACTACTGATTTTATTAATTATCTTCCTATAAATATTAAAAATGATGATCCAAACCCAGCATTTGGATCGATTTTTTTTGTAATTATGATTGAAAATTACTATTTTTATTTTTGATTACAAAAAAAACAAGAATTACAAAACAACCAAAACAAAAATATTTATTATTGTTGTGTTAGTAGTGATAATCCTAAGTTTTTCAAAAATAATGCTAAAGTGGTTTTGCAACTTGATGCTACTAAATATTCTCAAGGATTTGGTACACCCAATTTAATTAAAATTAATGATCAATATTATTTAATAATTAGTGTTCAAAAAATCGATCATACAGCTAGTTTAATTATTTATCACTATCATCCTGAACAACAAAACGCTACTTTTTATGGAGAAATTAATTTTTTAAAACAAAACTTTCTAAAACCAAAAGTGATGATTAAAAATTTTAGTTGAAAAAATATTAATAAACAAACACTATTAGTTTTTTGTTTGCAAGAAATTAAAATTAGCAATCAGAAAAAAGAAATTATTAATGCAACCATTTTTGTTAAAGGAGTAATGAATTGATCTAATTGTCTTTTTGAAGTTGATCATATTCAATCAGTTGATTTAAGTAATGATTTTAGTAAACCAATTTTTTTAGAACATAATCATGATTTATATTTAATTGGGTGTCTAAAAGCAACTAATAGTAGTATGATTCATCAATGAGATTATATGCATACTAATTGTTTTAGTTTATTAAGAAAGTTGCAAATTACTAATAATTGAATTTATCAAACACCATTTACTAATTTTAAAAAACTACGAATAACTAGTAAGCAAAATTTGTTAAACCAAATGATTTTTAATCAGCGCCTAAAACAATTTTATTTCACTCCTAATAAACAAGATTTTAGTTTGCAATTTTCTGCTGCAGAAAATTTTAAACATCGCGTTTTAATTAAATATCAAAAGCAACAATTAATTATTGATCGTTCATCAATGAGTCAAGTTTTTTTAGAAAAAAATCAAAACATACTTAAATTTGATATTAAAGAAATTAAAAACATTGATTTAATTCTTGATCAAAATGTAATTGAAATTTATTTAAATCAAGGTCAATATGTCATTTCTTTAAATTATTTTTTATTAAATGATTTAGTTTATTCTTCAGAAAATTTATGAGGTTGTTTTTTTGATTTAAAACCAATTAATATAATTGAACCTTCACCACAAAAAATTTTAATTCCATCTAATCTTGTTATGGATTATTGAAGTTATAAAACCAAGCAGAAAAAAATAGTTGCTAATCCAACAATTAATATTGCAACTATTTTAAAAAAATGAGATTATCAGCCTTGTTTATTAACTGAAATTAAAAATCATGGAACCAATCAATTAATTCAAGAGCAAATTGAAACTAATCAATTAAAAAGTGAATTGATTAAAATTAATGATGAAAATGATCCTAAAACAAATAATTATGAAACACAAACTAAAATAACTAAATTAATTGATCAAACTGATTATTTACTACTTTGTGATCCTGAAGCTTTTTTTAAAAATGATATGCACAAAATTTATCAAGATTTAATAATTGAAGCACAAAAGCAACAAAAAATAATTATTTTTGCTCCCAACTTAAAGAAAAAAATTGCTGCGCATGAAATTAAAAATTGAACAATATGAGTTGAAAAAAATTTAATGACAGCTAATCTTGTTTGTTTATCTCAAGCAGAATTAAATTTATTAGTAGCAAACCATCATTTAACTAAGCAAATTAAATGACTTCAAACAATGAATCCTAGTTTATTTTTAATTGTGCAAAAAAATCAAGAATATATTATTGCAACAAAATCTAGTTTTGGTAAAATTAAAACAATTGGCAATGATACAAATAATTCAAAAAATTATCAAATTATTAATTATGATGGGTTTTTAGCCACGTTTATTGCTCAATTAATTAGTTATCCATCTTTTCAATTAACAAAAATCAAATTAGAACAATTAATTAGTACTACTTTTTGAGCTAATTTAGCAAATAATTTAACTAATTTAGCTCAAACTAAAAAAACAAAAATGCCCTCATTATTAGATTTACAAAAAACTTTTAATCAATGAGTTTATCAAACAAGTAAAAAATAGTTTTTTAACTATTAATTGCCTTCTTCTTATTTTTGATTTAATTTTTAATTTTAAATTATTAATTTCTAAAATAAAAACAATTAATCACTTTTTATTATGACATTGAAACAAAATAAATTAATTAAACTAACTAATCAAACTGCTTTAGATCAAATCAATCAAACTCAAAGTGCTAGTGTGTCATCACAAATTGATTATTGAAAAGCAAGTATTTTTTATTCTTATCAAAACAAAATTACTTATTTAATTAAGAAAAAATTTAAAACTAAACACCAATTAATTCAAAAATATATTGATCAAAAATTGATTTATAAGCCAGATTTTAATGATTTTAAATATTGTCTTAATGCTGATTTATCTCATAATACTTGTCAAGATATGATTAGAGAATTAGTTAATGATCAATTCATTATTTTTCGTGAATTAACTTCTTCAATCGAATATTTCAGCACTAATGATCAAGAAAAATGAATTCAAATGAAAAACCAGTTCAGTCATAAAGATCGGTATTTCCCACTAATCATTGAAGATTTTGAACGTTTAATTCCTAAATTTTTTAATTGAAACATTATTAATGATTTTTGTGAAATTGAAATTTTTAAGGCAAAAACATTTGATCAAGCATTAATACTAACAATTAGTAATCTAATTTTTGATCATTTAGCAGAATTTATTCCAAAAATTAGCATTATTATTCGTCATCAAGAAATTGCTGATCACACCCCTTTTGCAATCAATCATGAGCGTATTTTACTTTTATGAAAAAAATGTTTAAATCTTTGACATGCAATTATTCTTAAATATTTAGCACCAACAGAAATTTTTGAACAAGAATTTTATAAACTTTTAAATTTAAGTTCCAAAATTGCTGCCTATCGTTCCACTTTAAATCCTTATACACAAAATGAAATTATTCGTGATTCACCAAGAGCCAAAAAACAATTAATTAAAATTACTCATAATCAGCCAAAAAGAAAAAGATGATTAATTGCTAAACTTTTAAAAAAATAAAACAATTTTTTTATTCAAAATTAGTTTGAGAATGATACATTTGAGCATATAAACCATTTTTTAGAGTTAATAATTGTTCATGAGTTCCTTGCTCAATAATTTCACCAAATTTTAGAACAATAATTAAATCAGCATTTCTAATTGTTGATAAACGGTGGGCAATTAGAAATGTTGTTTTGTTTTTCACTAAATTTAGCATTGCTGCTTGAATCTCAACTTCTGTACTAGTATCAACTGAAGAAGTTGCTTCATCTAAAATCAATAATTCTGATGGTGATAAAATCGCTCTAGCAATTCCAATTAATTGTTTTTGTCCATGAGATAAATTTTCACCATTGTTTTTTAAAACTGTATCATAACCATTTTCCAATTGCATAATGAAGTTATGAGCTTTAGCCATTTTAGCAGCTTGAATCACTTCTTGTTCAGTTGCATTCATATGACCATATTTAATGTTATTGAAAATCGTATCACTAAAAATCACATTATCTTGTAATACAATTGAAACATTGCTACGCATACTTGGTTTAGTAATTTTTTTAATAGATACACCATCAAATAAAATATCACCTTTACTAATATCATAAAACTTAGTTAATAGGTTAATAAAAGTTGATTTACCACTACCAGTTGGACCAACAATGGCAACAGTTTGTCCTTGTTTTACAGTGAAATTAATGTTTTTTAAGACCCACTTATTAGGTTCATAAGCAAATGATAAGTTTTTCACTTCAATGTTTGTGTGCAAATGAACTGTTGGTAAATAATGATAATATGCTGGTTTTAAATAGGGCAAACGTTTTTCACTGACATATTTTTGATAAATATTCAGATTTTTTTGGTTTAAAAATGCTGGTAGTGGTTGAATTGTTTTTTTAGTTAATTTATCAGTAATTAATTTCACATTCAAATTTTCTGAATCCAAAAATTCTTCAGTTGCATC
This sequence comes from [Mycoplasma] cavipharyngis, assembly GCF_042984175.1. Lineage (NCBI taxonomy): Bacteria > Bacillati > Mycoplasmatota > Mycoplasmoidales > Mycoplasmoidaceae > Mycoplasmoides > [Mycoplasma] cavipharyngis. Next base: position 783,031 of record NZ_CP155569.1, read on the forward strand.
AGATAATTCTTTTAAACGCTCTGATGAAGAGAAAAATGATTGCATCACATTCATTGTATTAATCACTTGATATAATGGCTCTTGAAAGTTGCGTAACATTAGTAAAAAAGTGTTAATAATGACAATATAACTACCATAATAACTAATTTGGTTTAATGGCTGATTAGCATTTAAAGGAAATAACATATAATCATAAATCCCATAAGTAGCAATATTGTTATAAGCAAAACTTAAACCAATGACATTAATCATAATTAACATTAATTGACCAACAAAACGGTTTCATGGAAAAATGAAAGAAAATCAAAAATCAACTTTATACTGATTTTTTGAATAATTAGCATTTAATTTATTAAATTTTTCTAAAAACTTAGTTCTTTGATTAAATAAATTAACTTCATGTTGTCCACTAATTGCTTCTTCAGCAAAAGCGTTTAATTCACCTAATGTCGCTTGACGAACCCGATAATATTTTTGTGATTTTTTCACAATGAAAATTGCACCTAAAAAAGAAATTGGTAAAATTAAACCAACAAAAACTGTTAATAACGGACTAATAATTAACATTGCAATTAACATTGATATTACAATTAAAATCGTTGCAAAAATTTGTGATAAAGTTTGGGGTAATTGCGCAATCGCTGCATCAATATCATTATTTACCCGGCTTAAAAATTCACCTGTTTTCATACGATCATAATAAACAACTTGGGTTCGTAAAATTTTCGCATATAAAAAATCAGTTAATCTTTTTCCCATTGATTCAATCACATAAGAAATTGTTAGTGATAAACCATAATTAATGATAAATGTTAAGCAATATATGGCAATTAATATTCCACCATAAAAATTAATTGTTGCATTACTAATCACTTCATTTCTAGCACGAGCATCAATTTGTTGGTGAATCAAAGAATTAAATTGTTGGGCTAAAAAGACGTTTGCTAAACTTAGAGCACTAACAAAAACAGCAGCAATTGATGCACCAATAATAAATTTTCAACCTTTACTTAAAAAAGAAAACATAAAGCTAATAATTGCTTTGCGATTCATTTTTCTGCGACTTTGATTTTGTGTGTGCTGTTGCATTTTTAGTGTTTTGCTCCCATCATTTGTAAATCAAAAATTTGTTGATAAATTTGACAATCGTTTAATAAATCATGATGTTTACCTTTAGCAACAATTTGGCCTTGATCAAAAACTAAAATTTGATCAGCATGAATAATTGAAGAAATTTTTTGGGACACAATAATTTTTGTTAAATTATTGATTTGATTTAAATTAGCAATAATCTTTTGCTCAGTTTTAGCATCAAGTGCTGAAGTTGCATCATCTAAAATTAAAATTCGTGCTTTTTTTAATAATGCTCTAGCAATACATAAACGTTGTTTTTGTCCTCCTGAAAGATTAGAACCACGTTGTCTGATTTTAGTATATAAACCATCAGTTTTTTCTTTGACAAAATCTGCAGCACAAGCGATTTCTAAACTATCCCACATTTCTTTTTCTGTCGCATCATCTTTAGCCATTTGTAAATTAGAAGCAACCGTACCTGAAAATAAATTATTTTTCTGAGGAACCATTGTTACTAAATTACGTAATTGCATAAAATTAATTTGACTAACATCAATTCCACCAATTTTAATTACTCCTGATGTTGGATCATATAATCGAGCAATTAAATTAATGAATGAAGATTTACCACTACCTGTTTTACCAATAATGCCTCAAGTTTGATTAGCATTAATTGTTAAATTAATATTTTTTAAAACTAAATCTGAATGATCAAAATAAGCAAAATTGACATTATTAAAACTAATTTCATTACTATTAATCATTTGCTTATTTGCATCACTAACAAATTTCATAATTGGTTGATGATTTAAAACTTGATAAATTCGTTTAGCAGCAACATTAGTTCTTCCTAAATTACTTAAAACAAAACTAGCAATAATAATTGATAAAACTAAATAGGATAATGTTTGAGTAATCGCTAAAATTTGTGACAAGTTAAGTAATGATAAATAATTACCAACCCAAATAACAATTAAAATTAAGAAACTAATTAGTAAAGTAATTACTGGACTAAATAACATTTCATAACGATAAGTTTTCATAATTTTTTGACGAAATGTTTCAGTAATCGTTGCGTTTTTATCATACATTGCTGTTTCTAAATTATATGATTTAATAAAATGAATTCCTAGAAATGTTTCTTGAATGTTATTGTTTAGTTGATCACTAACTACTTGAGTAGCTTGATAAGTTCGTGAAATATAAAATTGTGAAATACCAAGAAAAACTAAATTTAAGATCACAAAAGCTAATACAATTAAAATGATAATGTATCTTAAATGTTCATTAGGACTAATAATATTATTAAATGGACTATATAAAATAAAAAAGGTTGCTAATGCCCCACCAATAAACATAAAAATTGAACGTAATAAAACTTGATTAGCAAAAATTAATCATCCTAAAATATGATTTAAGTTTTTACCCAAACGATTAATTAGTGAACTTGAAGGAAAAACATTTAAATCAGCATCAGTAAAACTAGTTACTTTCTGATAAAACTCAGAACGAATTGTTGCACCAAATTCAATCGTAAATTTAGCACCAATAATTCTAGCAATAACACCAATAATAAATCCAGTAATATTAATGGCAAACATTGAAACTGCTAAAATTACAATCATTTTAGTAACTTGATCAACTGGTTGTTCAAAAATACTAATTAATCTTTGTAATAAAATTGGAATCGCTAAATCACTAACAACTTGTAACAAAAGTAAAATTTGTACTAAGATGTATAATTTATAATGTTTTTTTAAAACAGCTTTAATTATTTCAAACACAAAAATGCCTTTTAGATGTTAATCATCAACTTGATAAAAAAACAATTAGTCAATATTTTGAATCTATTCTTAATAAATATTGAAAAATTTAATAACAAATTTTAATTAAATTAATATTAATTAATAATCATTGTTTGATTCTAAATCAAAAAAATTGATTTAATCGAAAACAACGTCTTAAATTTTTAAGTTTTGATTTAATCGAAAATTAAATCACTGATTTTCTTAGTGAATTATCTTCATTTTTTTTAAGTTGTGATAAACATCACAAACTCTAACTTTAAAATCAAGATGACCAGGTAATACTGTTTGGTTACGATCATAATGATCAAAAAATTTTTTTAAACTATGATCCATTAACTCAGCTTGATTATGTTCTAAATCAGTCCGACCAATTGAATCAGCAAAAACATGATCACCAGAAAAAACATAATCTTCTACTGAAAAACAAACTGAACCAGGAGTATGACCAGGAGTGTGTAAAACACCTAATTGAAAATTATTAATTTTAATCACATCATGATCTTTTCAATCATGAAATTCAATTGCCTCAATTGCTAAATCATCAGATTGAAAATGCGGATCAATTCTTTTAATCGATTTTCAAGCAGATTCAACTACGACTTGATCTTTAAGATGACAATAAATTGGTACTTTAGCATATTCAACTAATGATTTGGCATTAATTCAATGATCCCAATGACCATGAGTTAATAAAATCGCTTTAATAATAATTTTATGTTTTTGACAAAACCTAACAAGATAATCACCTAAAAAACTAGGATCAATCACTAAACCATAATTATCATCTAATAATAAATAACTAGTGTTTTCTAATCAATTATCATCATTATAAAATTGTAATAATTGATTAGTGATTCTAATTAATTTTGGTTTAGTTTGATACAAGTCAATTGTGTTCAATTTTAGTTGTGCTCCACTAACAAATTATTTCTAATTTTATAAGATTTAAAATATTTTAAATTATTTATTACTAAACTTTAATTTTAGCATTTAATTTGAATCCTTTTTTTAAAAAATCATCTTAAACATGTAATAGAAGCAAAAATTAAATTCTTAATTGAAATTAAAAAGAATTAGTTTCAATCATTTTCTGTTTTTCTAAATAAACTTTAATATGAATAATATCATTAAGATTAATTCCAGCAATTTTCATTGCTGCTTGAACTGTTAATGGTTGTGCCCGGTTTAATTTTTCAACTGCTTCAGCAGCTAAATTAGGAATTTGAGAATAATCTTTAATAACAGTTAATTTCGTTTTTTGTCATTTGGCAATAGCATTAATTTTAATTTCTTGTTTGCGAATATAACCTTGATATTTAATTTTAATCATTAATTTTTCAATTGCTGCTTTTGATAGGGGTCGTAATTGATCAGCAAGAATAGTAGCTACTTGATGATAAGTAGCTTCTGGTCGTTTTAATCAATTTAATAAACTTAAAGGACCAACATCACCACTAACTAAACCATAAGATGGTGCATAATGTTTTTCAAGAATTGCAATATTAGTATCAATGTCTTTTCATTCTTGACTAATTCTTTGATAAACATCTTGATCAATTAAACCAATTTGATAACCATAATTAATTAAGCGTTCATCAGCATTATCATTACGTAAATGTAAGCGGTTTTCAGCACGAGAAGTTAGTAAACGATAAGGATCATTAACACCTTTTGAAGTTAGATCATCAATTAAAACACCAATGTATGCTTCATGACGTTGTAAAATTAATGGTTCTTGTTTTTTAATTTTTAATGAAGCATTAATTCCAGCCATTAAACCTTGACAAGCAGCTTCTTCATAACCTGATGTTCCATTAATTTGTCCAGCAAAATAAAGCCCACTAATTTTTTTACTTTCTAATGTTTTATGCAATTGAATTGGATTAATTGCATCATATTCAATTGCATAAGCATAAGATTTAATTCTTACATTTTCAAAACCTTTTAGTGTTTTTAAAATTTGCAATTGCATCTCTTGAGAAAATGAAGTTGATAAACCACCAACATAATAATAATTATAATTTTTTGCAATTGGTTCAATAAAAATCTGATGTTGTAAACGATCAGGAAATCGCACAATTTTATCTTCAATACTAGGACAATATCTTGGCCCAATCGCATCAATTGAACCATTATAAATTCCTGATAAATGAATGTTATTTTCAATTAACTGTTTTGTTGCTAATGTCGTAAAAGTTAAATAACAACTCATTTGTTGATCAAAATCAAGTTTAATTGGTTTCACAAATGAAAAAGATAAATCAGCATCATCACCACGATCTTCTTGCATTTGACTTAAATCTAATGAATCAAAATAAACGCGTGGGGGTGTGCCTGTTTTTAATCGTAATAATTCAAATCCTTGTTGTTTTAAAAATGAAGATAAAAAATTAGCTGCAGGATTTTGATCAGGACCTGAATCAGCAAATTTTTGTTCGCGAAATAATGCTGCTTTTAAATAAGTTCCAGTTGTAATAATAACTGCTTGAGCATAATAAATTTCATTTTGATTAACTTTTAAACCTTGAATTTGATGATTGTGAACTAATAATTCTTTCACTTCAGCAATAATTAAATCTAAGTTTGTTTGTTGTTTAATTTGCTCTAAAAACCAATGATGATAATCTTCTTTATCAATTTGAGCACGATAACATCAAACACCAGGACCTTTAGAATAGTTCAGTTTTTTAATTTGAATTTTAGTGGCATCAACAGCAATTGCTTGCATGCCTCCTAGTGCATCAATTTCTCGAGTAACAATTCCTTTAGCAGGTCCACCAACCGATGGATTACAAGGTAAATTAGCAATACTTGCAATGTTTAAATTAAATAAACCTGTCTTCAACCCCATTTTAGCACTAGCAAAAGCAGCTTCTAATCCAGCATGACCTGCACCTACTACAAGAACATCATAATGTTTAATATTCATTCATTATCTCTTAATATTATTTCTTTGTGATTTTTGATTAATAAAACTAATAATAATTAAAAAATTAATTTTTGATTTTGATCATATTTGCATTAATTATTTTTCAGTTTTAGTTTGATTTTTAAAATTGTTTTTTCGTGGTTTTGGATTATCAGGATCTTCTTTAATAAAACGACATTTAGGAAAACTACTGCAACCAAAAAAAGTACTACCATAACGACTTGTCCGTTTAACTAATGGTTGCTGACAATCAGGACAAGTTTCATCAAGTAAAATTGGTTTAGATATTGGTTCACTAAATTTACATTTAGGAAAATCACTACAACCAATAAAGCGTGAAATTCTTGATTTACGAAACGAACGACGATAAATTAATTCATGCTGACATTCAGGACACTTACGATTAACATATTCAACTTCAGGTAAGGGTTGTGATTGATTTGCTTCATATAATGTTTTTTCAAATTTAGCAAAAATCACTTTTAAAAAATCTTTTCAGTTAACTTTATTTTCAGCAATTTCATCTAATCCTTCTTCCATTTTTCTTGTATAGTCAAAAGAAATAATATCAGGAAAGATTTTTTGTAAATTAGCAACAATTTTCATCCCAACTTCAGTTGGAACTAATGCTAAATTTTTTTTATTAGCATATTCACGCTTTAAAACAGTATTAGCAATTGTTACATAAGTTGAAGGTCGACCAATTCCTTCTTTTTCTAAAGCACGAATTAATGTTGCTTCATTATACCTAGCAGGTGGGTTTTTATCATGTTGTTCAATTTTGGTATCTTTAACTAAATAATTTTCATTTAATTTTAATTTGGCTAATTGTGCTAAATTGTTTATTTGATTATTTTGATCATTAGTTTTTCATAAATGATATTGTTGATAAATTTTTTCATAACCATCAAAAACTAAGCTACGACTATAATTATTAAACAAACAACCTTTGTTTTCAAAATCATAATAACGATATTGATAAACACTATTTGTCATTAATGATCCTAAAGCACGAACTCAAACTAAACAATATAATTGGTATTTAACTTTATCTAAATAAGGCTTAACTACTTCAGGAGGATATGATAAATCAGATGGTCTAATTGCTTCATGAGCTCCTTGAACTAAATTAGTTTTAGTTTGATCATTAGTACTAGTTTTTTTCTTTTTAACACCAGATCAGTATTCAATACCATAATGATCTTTAATATATCTTTCAGCATCACTAATAAAAGTATCAGATAAATCATCACGATCAGTTCTTGGATAAGTAATTAATGAAATTGTTTGCCCATTAATTTCAACCCCTTCATACAATTTTTGTGCTGTTGCTTCAATTGTTTTTGAAGATAATTTAAACCTACTAATTGCTTCTTGTTGCATTGTTGCTGTTTTTAGAGCTGATTTAGGTTTATTTTGTTCTTTTTTAGGTGGGTGTTCACAAACAAAAGTATAGTTTGGACTTAAATAATCCAAAATTTTTTGAGCATCTTGAATTGTAGTAAAATTAACTTTACCATCATTAACTGAATCATTTAATTGGTAATTAGTTAAATCACTACTAATTTTTCTTAAATCTAAAATTAAGCCATTTTTTAAAAATGCTTTAATTGTAAATCATGATTCAGGAACAAAACTATTAATCTCATCTTCACGAATTTTTAAAAACTTTAAAGCAACACTTTGAACTCTTCCAGCAGAAATACCACCTAAAAATTTTCTGACAAAACTTGAAAGTTTATAACCAAAATTACGATCTAAAATTCTTCTGGCCAAATAAGAATTAACTTGATTTAAATCAATATCACGAGCATGGTTTAATGATTCATTAATTGCTCTTGCAGTAATTTCATTAAAAACAACACGAAAACATTTTTTCTTATCTTGATCAGATAATAATGATCAAACATGTCAAGCAATCGCTTCACCTTCACGATCAGGATCAGTTGATAAATAAATCTCATCAGCCCTAGCAGCTGCAGCATGAATTTGTTCTAAAATTGATTTATTATCTGCTTGATCTTTATTTTTAGTTTTAATATTACGATCAACAAGCACTCATTTGGGTTCTAAATCTTTACTAAAACCCATACCAAATTTTGATAAATCACGTAAATGACCATAAGTGGCTAATAACTCAAAATCTTGGTCTTTTAAATAATGAGCAATTGTTTTAATTTTATTGGGCGATTCAATAATCATTAATTTTTTGGACATATCAATTTTTATCACCTTATTATTAATTTTTTAAATTAAGGAGTAACGTTAAATTGACCAATAGTAATTAAAACTAATGGTTTTTTTTGTAATTGACGATCAATTAAACGTTGGATAATTTTTTTTAATTGTAATTTTAATGCTTTTAAATCTAAATCACGATTTTCTGCTAAAGCTAAATTTTTTAATAATTCATTTTTAACCATTTTAATAATTAATTGATCAAGATCAGAATTTTTATCATGATCAGAAGAAATTAAACCAATACTACTAATTTCAGGCTCACTAAAACATTTTTTTTCTTTGCAATAAATAAAATTAATGTTCACTAAACCATAAGTGTACATATTTTGCCTTTCTAGTAAGGCTGAAGTTTTAATATCAACAACACCATTAAAATCAACATATTGTTCATATATTGGATAATGAAACGTTTTTGGTAATGATTTCTGATCTAAAATTGCTACTTCACCATTATCTAAAAAACGCACAATATGAGGATTAATGACTGAACTAACTGCTTCTAGATAAGCATTAAAATCTTTATGATAACCAATAATTGGAAAAATTCATTTAGGATTTAAAAGATTAACTAAAAACTTATGATCTTCATTGCCAGCAATTGGTGCATGAATCGTTCGCTTAATTTTTTCTGTAGCAACATCTTTGCGTGATATTTCATCTAATAATCGCGCTTCACGTAATTCAATTCCTGATTGGGTAATGGTATTTAAAACAAATAAATCTTGAGAATTAAAACTAATATTTTGATCTTCTCCAGTTAAAATTTTATGCATTTTATGATACAAACGATCTTGATTGCCAGTAATAATGACAATTAAATCTTGATCATTAGGTACTTTTTTACTATCAATAAAAACTAAATGATCAATATTAACATAACCCATTTTCACCATTTGATTAAAAATTTTGGTTCACGTATTAGAATAAATCATTACTTTTAAACCATAATTACGAGCAATTTCCACTGCATTTAATACTGTCATAAAGTCATGATCATAACAAGCAATTAAAATACGATTAGTACTATTAGCAATAATTCTTTTTAAAAAACCATAATTTTGATAATTAGGAACAGCATAACCTAAATTTTTACCAACATTTTGTAAACCCACAATTAAAGCTAAAACAGAATTTTGAGTAATTCTAGGCAAATAATGAATTTGTGATTCAAAACCTGGTTTTTTACTGTTGGCTAAAATAAATTGGTCAATAAAAACAATTGATCCTTTAGTTGTTTTAAAGGCTCAACCAAATGAATCAGGCATACTATTATAAACTTTAAAGGGAGTAACTTCAACATTACCAACAGTAATTGTTTTTAGTGGTCGACAAACTTTAATTTGGGCATACTTTTTACGAAAATTTTCTGATTTACTTTTTCTTGAAAACCAACTAGTAATAATTGTTTTACCAATTTTAGAAGTAAAAATTGGTACATCTTCTAATGTTTCAAGAAAAAATGGTAAAGAACCAATGTTTAAAAATTCAGGTGTACCTAAAAAGATTCCTTTAATCCGTTTTTTATTCTCTTTTAGAAAATTTAGATCTGGAATAACTTTAGAAATACCAAATTGGTTGGTAATATCATCACCAATTCCCGTATTTAAAATAAAAATTTGATCATCAATTTCAAGTACGCCTGAATATTTTGCTTTCTCATCTTGACCACCAAGAGCAAAATATTTAATGTTTTTTGAATAATTTTTCATCATTTTTTAATTTTTTGATCATTTATTGATCATATAAAATATCATATATCAACTATTTTGGGTATTAAATCGTCTGATTTAATAATTTTATACTGATTGTTTTTTTATAATTAAATAAATATCTGAAAATATTTTATTTGTTTTAAATAAAAAAAATCATAAAATCATTAAATCAATAAATGTTATAAAGATCATCATAATTAACTTAATAAAAATTTTTCATTTTGCTTTATTAAAAAAAGATTCTGCTTTTGCATTTTTTATTATTAATAAAATAAGTGTAGGAAAAATTAATTGATTTCTAAAAAATTAAGATAATCAATCTAATTGCTTATGAACAATCAAATCACAACAATCATTAATAAAATTACAGGAATAATTAAAACTATTTGTGTGTTTGAAGATGGTTTTAATGGTTTGATTTTGAATCAATTTCAAGAACATTTCAAGCAAAAATGCACTATTTATGGTTGAGTTGATCAGCAATTAAAGTTATATCAAAAGGTTTTTGATCAAAAAAAATTATTATATGTAAAAGATGATCAAATTGAGTTTCCAGCATTAACATTAAAAGTAATTACTGCTAATATTTTTAAAAAAACTCAAGATGATCTAATTTTAGCAGCAATAATTTATCAAGATCATGCATATGTTGCTTTAAACTTAATGGGAACTTACTTATATGAATGTCAATTTCAATTAATTAATAATGATGATCATGATAGTAAAATTTATAGTGCTTATACAAAAATTATTGAATTCATTCTTGAAATTATTTCTAGCATATAATGAGTAAAAAAAGTCATCATCTTAAGTTACAACAACTTGAATTATTTTCCTACCAAAAGAATAATCTTCCCAAAGGAAATGCAATGAAATCAGAAGAAAATAAGCAATTAAGTGAAATCCAGAGTTTTATTGGTTCACAAAAAGTTTTTTTAGCAAATGATCAATCTTACAACGTTAATTTTTTTTCTACTGGATCTTACTATTTAGATCAAATTTTAGGCACTAATGGTTGGCCTAAAGGACGTATTATTGAAATTTTTGGCTCTGAATCATCAGGAAAATCAACTTTAGCACTAAAAGCGATTGCTGAATGCCAAAAATTTGATGGTAATGCTGTTTATATTGATTCAGAAGGTAGTTTTGATATTAAATGAGCTGAAAAGAATCAAATTGATACTAATAAACTAATTTTGGCAAGACCTGAAACTGGTGAACAAGCAATTACGATTATTAATGCTTTAGTTAAAACTAAATTAGTTGATTTAATTATTGTTGATTCAGTTGCTAGTATGACACCAGTTGTAGAAATCGATGCTAATATTACTGATCAAAGTATGGGATTACACGCTCGTTTAATGTCTAAAGCGATGCGTTTAATTCAATCTAGTCTGCTAACTAACAACCGTACAACAATTTTATTTATTAATCAAACTCGAGCAAAAATTGGTAATGTTTATGGTTCAAATGTTACTACAACAGGTGGTAATGCCCTAAAATTTGCTGCTTCAATGCGCATTGAACTGAAAAAATATGAAGCGATTCGTGATGGGGCTGATATTATTGGTTATCAAATTAAAGCAACTGTCATTAAAAACAAATTAGCTGCTCCAATGAAATCAGCCCTTTTACCTTTTTATTTTGATACTGGATTTGATATTAATGCTGAAATCATTCAAGAAGCGATTAGAAAAGAAATCATCATTAAAAAAGGTACTTGATATTACTTTGATAAAAAAAATATTGGTCAAGGATTAGTTGCTGTTAAAGAAAAACTAAGTAAAGATCGTGAAATTTTTAATGAAATTAAAAAACTAGTTTATCAAAACTAAATTGATTAACTTCTAAAACTTATCTTAAAATTTAACTTATCTAAAATATCTTATCAAAAATTAAATCTAGAAATGAAGTATTAAAAAATTTCATTTCTAGATTTTTAGTTTATATAATTCTTTTTATATAAGATATTAATTAATTATTCACTATTAAACTAGATTTTTACTAGTTAATAAATTAATAATTTTTTAGTAAAATAAATTATAAGTTAATTCATAATTTTTCTAAAATTAAACCAAAGTTTTGTTTTTGATTAACAAATATATTAATTACTTTTTATGATATGATACTTTAACTATTATTAGATTAAGGGTTTGCACTAATTTTTAGTATAAAAAGTGATTTTCAATTAATCTGGAGTAAATTGTATGATCTTAAAAAATCGTCTTTTTTTCAATTTCCGCTTTCAAGGTTGAAATAAAAAAGCGAAAAATAACAAAACAAGCATAATTCAACAAATTTATGATGCAGAAGCCAAACAAAAATTAAATCGTTATGATTTGCGTGTTCTAAAACGAAAAACACGCATTTTATCTGCAAAAAATGTTAAAGCAAGACTACTTGAAGAACCTAAAGACACTAAAGTCCTAAATCATTTACCAGTTCAGAAAAAAGATGAAGAAATTACAAAATTCTTTAAAGTTTTTGAAGAATCTGGTTTTGCTGATGGATCATTAGAATTATTAAGAAAGCAAGAGCAAGAAAGATTAATTAAAGACAAAAAAATCTTTCGCATCGATTGATCTAATAATGATTAAAAGAAATACTAATAGACAAACGCTTGATTATTTTAAAAAGACTTTTTTAAATAAAAATAAGCTAAAAAACCAACAAGATGATTTAGCAAACAACTTGCAAAAACCAGAAAAAGATGCTAAGTTAGAACGAGAAGCAAAAAGCAAAAACCGTCGTGCAGTTCGTTTAGTTAAAAGAATGAATTCACGCAAACGCAGTGGTAGTATTTATTATAAAAATTCACCCAATTGCATTATTGAATTAGAAAATGTTTCTAAGTGATACACTAATAATTTTACTGTTAATAAAATTCTTGAAAACATTAACTTAACAATTAAACGTGGTGAGTTTGTAGTTATTCTAGGTCCAAGTGGATCAGGTAAAACAACTTTATTAAACATTATTTCTGGTATGGATCGGGCTTCTAATGGCCAAGTAATTGTTTCTGATCATAATTTAATTACAATGTCAAATAAACAACTAACAAGATTTCGTCGTGAATATGTTAGTTTTGTTTTTCAACAATATGGATTATTAAATGATTTAAAAATTCGTGAGAACATTGAATTAGGTGCACAATTACAAGAAAATTATCGCAAACGTTTAGATATTGATGAAGTAATTGAAAATTTAGGTATTCTTCAACATAGTTTAAAATTTCCCCGTGAGATTTCTGGTGGACAACAGCAAAGAGTAGCAATTGCAAGAGCATTAGTAAAAAATCCTGAAATTCTTTTTGGTGATGAGCCTACAGGTGCTGTTGATGAAGAAACTTCAAAACAAATTTTAAAAATGTTTTGTGAAATTAATAAAATTTATAAAACAACAATTGTTATTGTTACACACAACCCAATCATTGCTGAATTAGCAACTAAAGTGATTAGAGTTAGTGATGGAGCACTAAAAGAAGTTAGAGAACAAATACCTAAAACTGTTGATCAATTAAATTGGACCATTCAATATGAATAATCAAAACCCCAAATTTCAAACTCAAATTTTTGACAAAGATTTTGTTATGAATCAATGTCTGAAATTCGTTGAATCAAACAGACAAAAATTACGTAATGACCGTCCTTTTAAGTATTGGGCGCTAAATCAAGATGTTTATATCAATTTAACAATTATTTTATGATTGATTTGACAAGCTTGATCTTTATCAGTGATTTTGCCTAAACCAACTTCGATTAATGAGCATTATAATAATCCTGATTTATTGCCTGTTGATTTTTATTTAAAAACCGTTTTTTGAAAGATCGGTAGTATTACTGATAGTTTAGTCCAAAATGAAGATACGGTCTCTGTTTTATATTCTTATGAAGCCTATATTTTCAATGCTTTCACGATTCTTGTTTTCTTAGTTTCAATTTATACTTTAGTTGTTACTACTAAATATATTAATGAAATTAAAAAAGCGACCCAAAAAAACAACATTAAATCATGAAATATTAAAGTTAATATTTTTTTAGTTTTTGTTTATATTTTTGCTTTTTATGGTCTAATCATGTTTGGTTGATTGCTTTTTGGGATGTTTTATATTCCTGCAGCACAAGTCAGTCAAGATTTTGAAACTTGAGTTTTTCAAATTCCATCTAAACAAGCCTTAATAGCTAATACGCCAATTACTTTCACTACTTCAGGAATTGCTTTAATTATTAGTAATGCCATTAATTTAGCAATTTTATTATCTTTATACATCTATTATTTACACCAACGTTTTATTGGTTATCGTTACTTTTTTTCTTTTGAGAAAAAAGCGTGAAAGAAAATTAATTATGTTGGTGAAACTATGGGTTGACGCGAAGAGTATAAACTTAAAAAAGATAATAAGGCTCACAAAGGAAGTGAAATTGCTGTTAATAATCCTGGTTATATTATTGAAATTAAAAAAGTTAATAAATTTTTTTTAAGTCATGGTTTAAAACTACATGCTTTAAAAGACATTGATTTAAAAATTAAGGCTGGTGAGTTTGTTGTTATTTTAGGTCCAAGTGGATCTGGTAAAACAACACTATTAAACATTATTTCTGGAGTTGATCGACCAACTAATGGCGAAATTGTTGTTGCTAACCGTAACATTATTAACATGAAAACTGAAGCTTTGACTAAATATCGTAGAGAAAAAACCGGTTATATTTTCCAACAATATAGTTTGTTACCTAATTTAACTGTGCGTGAAAACATTATGATTGGTACATATTTAGCTAAAAGTAGAACTAAAGAAATTAATAAAGCAAAACAACAAAAACGCTTTAGTTTTAAAAATTTGAGTTTCCGTTCAACTAAAAATAGAATGGTTGATGAAATTCTAAAATTATTAGATTTAGAAATTCATGCTAATAAATATCCCTCACAACTTTCAGGTGGACAACAACAAAGAGTTGCAATTGCTAGAGCTTTTGTGAAAAATCCTGATATTCTTTTTGGAGATGAGCCAACTGGAGCAATTGATGTTGAAATGTCCAAACAAATTTTAGAATTGTTCCATTTAATTAACAAACTTGCTAAAACAACTGTTTTAATGGTAACTCATAACCCAGTAATTGCCCAAATGGCAACAAGAATTATTGAAGTTAATAATGGTCAAATTACTAAAAACATTATTAATCCATATCCAAAAAGAGTTAATGAAATTAATTGGGAATAAAAATTTAATTAACTTTTATTTCTAAAATATTAAACAATAAAAAATCCATTTTGTTTTCTAAATTAACAAGATGGATTTTTTTAATTACAATTTAATCTAAAAAAAATCTTATGATCAAACTTAAATAATTTAAAATATCTAAGTTATGTATAAACCTAAAAAATATATGATTCATGCCTATAAATATAATGGTTGATTATACCGAATTGTTGAATCACCTTATGTTTTATATGAAACTTCAGATGTTTTATGTTTATATTTACCAGTTCAAAGTGTTCATTCAATTAAATGTGAAGAATATGGTAAACGTAATTTTCGTTATGTGAACACTTTACAAAAATTTTGGTTCTTTTTTAGAAAAAAGTGATTTAACATTATCGTTCATATTTTTGAAGATCGTTACAGTTTTTATGTTAATGTTGCTAGTCCTTACATAATTGAAGAAAATGCGATCAAATATGTTGATTTAGATTTAGATTTTAAAATTCAAAATAATGATAGTTACTCGATTTTAGATGAAAATGAATTAGAAAATAATTGTCAAAAATGAAATTATCCTCAAGAATTACTAAACAAAATCGAACAAGCAAAAAACGAAGTAGTTCATCTAATTAAAAGCAAATGGTTTCAAAAATTGTTTAATCCCAAACAATTAAAATTTGCTAACCAATTAATTTTAAAAAAATTTGCTGATTATCCTGAATTATGTCGATCATTAATTTATTTATCAGATAATTTAGCAAAGCAATCATCTACTAAACCAGCAACAATTAAAAATTTTACTAAAAAATCATCAAAGCGCTTATTTTCTAGACTTAAAAGAGCAAACAGTGAAAGAAATAAACAATAATTAAATAAAATCTTATGATCTTATCATCCTTACATGAAAATTTAAATGAAATTAAAAATGATATTAAAAATGGCGAATATCAAATCGCTCACATTAAATTAGAAACATTAATTAGTGAGTCAAACTTGAATCAAAAAGATCAAACAGCATTAATTGATTTAAAAAATCAATTTGAAAAATGTTTTTTAAGTCAAGATCATTCATTAAATAACTTATTTGACTGTGCTTTTTTTGCTAATCTCTTTTTAGATGATTATTTTTTTAAATGAGTTAATGCTTTTGCTGAAACTGAAATTTTTGAATTAAACCAAAAACAATTAAAAACATTAGCTAATTTTTTTACAAGTGAAATTATTCCAAACTTTAATAAATGTCTTGTAATTGAAAGTTTAGCATTTCTAAAACTTGATTTAGATGTTAATTATTTAAATGTTGCAATTAAACAACTTGAAACAATTAATACTTTAGAAATAAATGAATTACCAATATATCAAAGAAGAGATCAATTAATATCCCAATTAGATAATATAGTTTTTCAAGATCCTAGTTTAAAAAATATTGTTAATACCTTAATTTTAGGGCTTTTTTGATATCATTTTCCTAAAGATATTAATTTTAGTAATCAAGAATTACTTGATGGTTTAATTAAATATGCTCAAACACAATTAGAACCTGATAAAAAAGAAATTTTTTTGCAACTAGAAAACAAAAAATTATTGAAATTTTTAATTAATTTATTAGAGTCTAAAGAATTCTATTACTTCTAAAAATGTTAAAAAAATAATAACTTATTGTTCGGTTTTATTTTTTTTAATGCAACAAAATTTTTTAGTTCGATTGTATTTTTTAGACCAAATTGTTTCAAAATCAATTGGTTCAATTGTTTTTTTAGTTTTAATTAAACATTTTTTTGATAATCAATGATTTAGTGCTTGATTTAAACTTTGAAAATGTCGCATTGTTGGGATTGGTTTAAATTTTTTAGCGATTTCTTCAGGATGAATTTGCTTATAAGATAAGTTTCAATAAAAATTAACTTTAACTGTTTTACTAATTTGGACTGATGATTTCACACCATTTAAAACCATGAAAGAATAACGACCATTAAGTTTGAGAATATCTGCATTTTGTTCAAATTCACTAATTTGACTTTTACAACAACGACCGATTTTACCATCAAAATAAACATAACAACAACCATTAGGTTCAATTTTAAAAACTTGACCACTAACAATAATTGGATTATTATCTAAGTTGTTTTTAGTTTGGTTTTGTTGTTTATTTTTTAAATTCTGCTGTGTTTTAGAATCGATCTTGTCCATAAAAAATTATTGAGTTTGTTCTCAAGTGATTGATGCATAAATTTCTCTAATATCTAAAACATCTTTACTAAGTTTATATTTCTTTCAATTAATTTGATCTAAAAAACGATCGTGTCATTTACGAGTTATTGCTCTAGTCATTTTCATGTTTGCTTGAATGATCACTATATCTTGCATGTCAATAATTAATCCAATAAACAATTCTAATTTAGCATGACTTAACTTTCAATCATAAATTGGATCATAAATAATAACTGGATTTTTACATGAAGGATTATTACATTTAAAACATTCTTTAGAAGAGTAATAAACTAATTGCTGATTTTTACAACTAGAACAAACTTTAAGTTTTTTGCTATGCACTAATAAATCAGCTAAAATTTTTTTGGCTTTTTTAATTGTAGCAAGACTAGGACGATAAATCGGACTAATTAAGATTTTGGCTTTTTTATTAGTATTTGTTGTCATATTTAATTAAATTACAATTAAATCTTTTAATTAATCGCAATAATTTTTACTTTATAAGGATTAGGAATACCACGAACTTCAACAACATCATCAATTTTATTGCCTAAAATGCTCTTAGCTAATGGTGAATCATTAGAAATTTTATGATTTTCAGGATCAGTATCAAAAAAACCAACAATTTCATAACTCATAGTTTCATTAGTTTTTAAATTAATTAAACTAACTTTATTACCAACTGAAACAACTTTATTAGCATCATTATCATGCTGGTTTTCTTGAATTAGTTCATAGTGTTGCAACATATCTTGCAACTCTTGAATCCGTGATTCAATCACTGTTTGTCGTGCTTTAGATGCATCATAATCAGAGTTTTCTGATAAATCACCTTGATCACGAGCTTGTTGAATTTCCTTAATAATTGCAGGACGTTGAACTTCAACTAAATTACGTAATTCTAGTTTGATTTTTTGTAAACCTTCAACGGTTAAAAGATGTTTTTTCATATTTCAACTAAATATTAATTAATAAAGATTCTTTCATTTTCTTATAAATTTTAAACAATTTATATTATAAAATAATAATGATTTATTCTTAGTGATAAATTTTAATTTGGGAGTGTCAAGGTTTCGACGTGATTTTTAGACATTTAGATGCAGTGGGGTGTGGCCCCTTATAGCTGAAGGTTTCAATAACCGCAAAACCAAAAAACACAAATTATGAAGAAATGGTGGATGTAAATCTATTAGCTTCTTCAAATTTAAATCTAGCTTTAGTTTAAAATAGTTTTTCATTAACTTACAATAAACTTTTATAATAGTTTATTCTTAAATCTAGGCAAAAATAATAATTGATGCATAATAAATTATTGTTTTTTTCATTATGTATTATTTGTTTGTAATGATTATTAACATCCAAATAATTATTTTTATATAATCTTACTAAATAATTAATGTTTTAGATTGATTGTTTAGGACATCTTCTTATTCTAAAACTAAACTGTAGACTCTATTTGATAAGAAAATTGCGGAAAGGGGTTCGATTCCCCTCACTTCCACCATTTTATAATTAAAAAACCATTCATTAGTTAAAGTGAATGGTTTTTTTATTGCCATTAAACTTTTTTTGATTGTTTTTAAACACTTATTGTTCAATTAAGAAGTGGCAATAAAAATTTTATTAATTTTCATTTTTTTCAATTATAATTTGACCAACTATTAATTTTCAAATTAAGTTTTGAATATTTTCTTTTATGAATAATATTTCCATTAGCTTTTTTTGATTCATATTTTTTATTTTTATTATTTAGCAATTTAAAATCTTAATTTTTTCTTTTTTCTTAAGATCTTTTTTTATAAAAGATTCATGTAGAAATAAAAAAATTAATTCTTTGCTATTTTTATTAAACAAAACTAATGATTTTTTTAATGATCATTATTCTTGCTCTTGTTAATAGATCATTTCTTTATTAAAAAATCATTGGCTAAATTCTTATTGACTTATCTAAATTAGTTTCTGTATTTTTTTAAAACAAAATTTAACTTCAAAACTTAATTTAGCAACAAATTATTTATAAATTTTTAATTTTATTAAAAAAATTTTTATTTCAAGAAAGGCAATCATATTTTGAAAACCAAATTAAAATATCAAAAAAGAAATTTTCTAAAAATTTCTCTACTTTTATTACCAATCTCAACAATTACTTTATCTGCATGTGCTCAAGAGCAAAATTTTAAAATTTTATCAAATTATAATGGACAAGCTGATTTGCTCTTATCATTACAAATTCCACCTGATTATTATCCTTATCAATATCAAGAAAATAGTTATCGATCATATTTAAGTAAACCAAGTGAATATATTAAAGTTAATCAGCATACAAGTGCAACAAAACGAACATTAAACCAAAAAATTGACCAACGTTTTCAAAAATTATTAAGTCAAGTTCGTGCTAATGGTCCCAGTTTGTGAAATAATGCAATTTATGATTCAGGAACAGTTAGTCGCAACCAATCATTTTGAACTAATAAATATGCTGCATTATTATTTATGGAACGTTTTGTGCTTGATGATTATCAAACAATAGCAGAAGCAAGAAAAATTTTACCTAATTCTGAAACAATTATTGAAACTAATTTTCGTGCAAGTCGTGATCCGTTCACTACTTTTGGAACTAAAGTTTATCAAGCTGCAGAAAATTTAAATACTCAAAATAGAAGTGCACCAATAAGTGATGAGCAGAAAATTGCAACTGGTTTAGAAAATTATAAAAATCAGTTTCCTAGTCAAGATCCACCTGATGCTTTATACCGTTATCAGTCTTATATTAACTTTTGAAATCAACATATTGAAAAAAACAAAACAACTTTAAATCAATATGGTTTTAATCAATGAATTAAAAATTGATCTGATCATACTAATAATAAAAAAACACCGATTTTTTATTTAGGTAATGAAGCCATTGATCAAAAATTAGCTGAATTGTATTCAAAAGTAATTTTAAGTAATGCTGAAACAAAAACGATTAATAATTTTATTAATCCAAATCAAAATAATTGAAAAATTAATTATCTTGATTCAACTGCTACTGTAAGTTCAGAACCTAAAAAACATAATAAAAAAGTCAAGGTTTTAGATCATCATCCTGCTTTTGAACAACAAGCCAATCCAGGTAGTTCACCAGCTGCTGAAGGTAGTCAAAGAGATACAATGGTTTATTTGTATCAATTAGCAGCAGGAATTGATCAATATACTAAAACTAAAAAAGCCCTTTTTGACAAAAACTTCAAAGATGATCCAAGATATCTTTTCATGCAACATGCTTTAAGTAATGTTAGTTTAATTGCTCAAAACATGCAAAATCGTTTTAAAGCAATTAAAGCGTATTTAAAAGCAATTAATGTTGTTGATCAAAATTATGATCCAGAAAATGACAATTTTATTAAAGATAATTCTAAAGTGTTAAGTATTGTAACTTATCCACCAGCATTTAATGGTAATGCTACAATTCAAACAATTTCTAAATTTGCTTTTATTTATTATGATATTGGTTTAAAACAACCACTACCAGTGCAACATAATCAAACTGAATCAACAAAAAATCAAACAAATCCTGATTTAAGTTGAGTTAAATATGCTGGTGAAACAACTCAAAATTTAAGTAATGATAATCCAGAAAAGGGTAGTGAAATTTTTAACATTGATGATAATGGTTGATGATGAAACTTAGGTGATGGTAAAAAAAGTACAGAAAATTTACAAAATTTCAATAAAACTAGTGATACAGTAATTATTACCGCTACTGATCAAGACTGATCAACCCTAACAGGAAATGCTACATCTGGTTCAAATCCATATGTTAAAAGTTTAGCTTCAATTTCAAAAACTTATCAAAACAATGATCCAATTAATAAAATTAATAGTGATCAATATTCAGTCCATCATGTTGGTTATGGTTTGTGAAACGAAGGTTTAAGATCACCATTTTCAGTCAATATGGTATTAGATCGCTTAGTTGAAATTTTACAAAAACAGTATGATCCTAATTTTAGCAAACCTGATTTGTATAAATCAGCAATGGATTGGGGTAATTATTGATCTGATCATTTCATTAATGGCACTAATGTTGTTCAAAAATAATTAAAAATCATTTTATTTGAATATTAGTTTATTTCAAACTATTATTAAACAATTTTTTAAAATAATCATTTTTCACATAATGAACTTCTTAAAATTAATTATTATAAGAAGTTCATTTTTTTATTAAATTGTTTAAAAATAAAAACAATTTTATTAATGATTAAACTAATCATTAATCATCTAATAAGATCTAGTTATAATTTTCCCCTTTTAATTTAAAACTAGTTTTGTTTAATTATTTATTTCTATTTATATAATGAAATACCAGTTCATAAAGTAGTTTTAAAAAAATTAATAAACTATTTGTGAAAATAATTTTTAAAAATAGATTTATATAAAATCATGTAACATTTTTAAAAATTTAATAATTGTAATGATCAAAACAAATTAAAAGATTTTGTTTTTTTCAAATAAGAAAGTGAATTATCATAGATCAATGGCGATTTTTAAGAAAAAAAAGAAATTTTTAAAATCTAGTTTGATTTTATTAGGATTAGGAATTTTTAACATTCCAATTTTATCTGCTTGTGTTTCTCCAACTCAAGATGTTGCTAAATATTCAACACGAGTTAAAAATAGACCTGAAACATATAAGTTTAAAGCAGCTCAACATACTCCTAATTACTATAAGCCACCAAGATTAGCTTCACCAATTGAAATTGATTCAAAATACACTGGCATCTTTCCTAATTTTGATCAAGATCCTAATAGTGCATCTAATTCTGATGTTAATTCAGTTGAATTTGTTTTAGACCCATCCTTAATTCCTGAAGGCAGAATTTATCAACAAACAATTGCTAATTTAACTAAAGATGATATTAAAAACGATCTTCTAGATTCACTAATTGAAATTATTGAAAACAATCCTAATGTTTATCTTGATTTTAATAAATTAGAACTTGATTTTCGTCTAATTAAACAAAGTTCATCTAGACTTTTAATTAATTCGTTTTTAATGAAACTTGTTTTTAGCAACAATGGGATTAATGCCTTTAATTTATTTAATAGTATTAGTATTCCAGGACAATCAACAGTTGAATTAACAATTAATTTATTTGAAGGAACAATTCGTCCTGATTATAGTGTTGGTTCAGATCGTAATGGTTTACCAGGATCATATGCAGCTTCATGAGCGATTGAAGCAAACGCCTTTGATTTTACTGTTAACACAAAATATATTGCTGGAGCACTATCAGGTAATGAAACTAGTTTTAATCCTAAACGAATTAATTTCATTACTTCACGCAGTTTTGCCATTAACACTTTTTATGCAGGATTTTCATCAGTTACAACTTATGAAATTCTAAAACAAACAGCTAATTATGATTTGGCTAAATTAGATTCTGAAACAATTAAAAAAGATATTAATGATTGATGAACCCAATATTTTCGTTTACAAGCTAGTTTAGGTTATCAAGATGTTGAACGAATTATGAATTATCTAATTGCACCATCAATTAAAGATAGTGATGGTATATTAAGAACGCCATTGTACATTTTGCTAGTTGATAAAAACAAACGTGAAGAAATTTTAAAAATTGCTTTACATAATCCAGGTTTGCGTAACATTATTAATTCCGTCTTAGATCAGAAAATTTTTAATTTTAATGGTAGTGATAAAGATAAACAACAAAAAGCAGCACAAGAGTATGTTGATAATGTCACAAATTTCTTTAAATATTTATTAAATTTAAATTTAAGTACTTTTTTTGATCAAGGAATCGAAGTTCGCGTTGAATGAATTAAAGATCCAGTTTTATACACTACTAACATTAATGATCCTCACATTTCCTTTCAATATAGAGTTAAAGTAACATTTAAAGAAAATTTAAAAATTGATTCTAAGGCTAAATTTATCAATCAAGATAATAAAGAATATCAATATGATATTGCTTCATTTTTACAACTTGATAAAATCATTATTGGTCTTAGTCGTGAAAGTAATAATAAGAAAAACAACACTTCACAAACAGATGCGCTTTTAAATTCATTTGCTAAATTGTTTGCTTTAGATAAATTAGAAGTTAAAAAAGGTGAATCAATTACTTTTGGTTTTGAAGCGACACAATCACCTTTAACATTAGCAGTTAGTCAAACTTTAGATGTTGCTAAAGCTGAAAATGTTAATTTAGGTTGAGAAGCAACTGATACTAAACTAACAGTTGATCTATCAAAAATGCAAACCTTTTGAGAAATCATTTATCATAAAATGAATTTAATCACATATAAGGGTGGTAATACTGGTGGTTTAATTAATGCTTTTAAAGGAATTGGTGAAATTAAAGCTTTAGCTGATCGGGTGAAAAAAGGTGAATATGACATTTTATTTCAAATTTTAGATTATTTATTTGTTAGTGATGCACAACGTCAATTAGTAAATCATCCTAGAAATAAACGTGAAGCACGACCTGTAGAAGTCTTATTTGATACGATTACTAATCAAGAATATTCAGTTGCATCATATCCAATGCGAATTAATTTATCGCGAGCTTTTTATTATTTAGCAGATCAATTTAATAGCAAACCTTTATGAGTTGCAACTAATAATACTAATGCTGATTTTGCTAAAAATACGATTATTAATAATCCTGATTTAAGCTTAACTGATTTAGTACCAACTTTAGGATTTAATATTGAAAATACGCTTGGTAATAATAATACTAATTATGATAATCAAACTAATTTTGCCCTATTGTGAAAAAAACAACAATTTTTAGATCAAACTAATAGTTTTAGTTATCAAGGAATTTCTGCTAAAACTAGTATTTATAAATATGAAGCTGCAGCAGAGCAAATTAAAGCAATTTTAAGTAAAGTGAAAACTGATGAACAGTTATATCAAAGTCAACCACAAATTTTAGATATAGTTAAAAAGAATTTTATTAATCATACTAATTATCAATTTAATCCTAAAGTTTCAATTACTAAAATTCCATTAGATCAAGCAATCCGCTCTGTCTTTCATAAAAGAGTTCAAGCAGGAATTGGTGGTCTTGCTCATTTTGTTAATTTCTTTGATTCAAGTAAATATGATATTAATAGTGCAGCTGATCATATTGTTGATTTAAATCCGCACATAATTAATGTTAATTTACAAATTCCTGATTTCATTTTAGGTGAAAATAGTAGTGGCATTTATACTACTAAAGTTAGTGAAGTAACCACTTGATTTGTTGCTCCAATTGTTGATCCTAATAAAATTAAAATCGATTAATTAAAAAATTAATTAATTTAAAAAAATAAATAACCAAGATTGAATTTTTTGATCTTGGTTTTTTTACTGATTAGTTTTTTAATTAGATTTAAATAAATTATTTTGTTTATAATTAGTTTTTTTAAATTTTTGATTTGGTTATTAATTTATTGTTTAATTTTTTTTATAAAAAAATAATATAATTTAGCAATAATTTTTTAGTTTGATAGTTAAGAAATTATTTGATTAGTTTTGGAAAATTAGTTTGTGAAAAATAAAAAAAATAATAATGCTTTAAAAAATATTTTTATTAAAGATTGAGATTGTGGCCAAGTTAATGTGAAAAGAATTAATTTTGGTAGTTGAAATTTTTTTTCTTTTTATGAACGAGAAAAAATTTTTAAAAGATATCTTTGATCAGCAATATTTGGCTTATGAATTGGCATCACCAGTTTTTTCTTTTTGCAAAAAACTGGAATATATAACTTAGGTGCAACAGGATTTTTTCAAGGTTTATCACGTTTAGCTTTTTTTGGATTAACATATTTCCACAATTACACTACTGAGCAAGCAGAAGTGTTTTATAACATTTTGTTTTGAACGATGAATTTGCTTTTTAATATTCCTTTAGCGATTTTTGGCTACTTTAAAATTGGTAAACAGTTTTCTTTTTTATCAATTATTAATATTGCTGCTTCATCAATCATTGGTTTAATATTAGGAGCAATTCCTGCATTAAAAGATTTTTATATTTTTACTAATCCATTAACTAATAATCAAAGTTTAATTAATAATAACATTCAAGTGCTTGAATGATCTGGAGCTAATGATACTTCAAAAATTATTATTTTACTAATTTATGGAATTGTTTTAGGAGTTTTAGGTTCGATTTCAACAACATTCATTTATATTATGGGTGGATCAACTGGAGGAACAGACTGATTATTGTTTTATCATTCTAAAAAAAATATTTCCTTATTTGGTACAACTAGTTTAATTATCAATTTGATCATTACCATCATTTCCTTTATTATTGGTACTTATATTCCTTATAGTATTGTCTTAAATAATGCAATTAATACTAGTTTACTAGTTGCTAATTTTTTTTCACCAATTTTAATTGCAACATTATTATCAGTAATGTTACGCAAAATGATTACTAAAAAATTTTATCCCCAATTTGATGTTGTCACAATCAAAATCTATACTGATAAAATTGATTTAATTCGTGCTCTTTTTATTAAACAAAAATTAGTCCATGCTTTTACTTTAAATCGATCAACTGGAGGTTATTCACTAAAACCCCACCCTAATATTGAAATGGTCTGTTTTTATCGTGAAGTACCAGAAGTGATATCAATGGTTCGCAAACACGATCAAGATTGTTTAATTATTTCCAGTCCAGTTATTAGTGTCCAAGGTAATTTTCGAATTAGGTCTGATTTTGATTAAAATCTTAATATGAATGATAATTACCAACACAAAAAAGATTTAAGTAAACAAGCAACAAAAATTAATTGGTTTCCTGGTCATATGCATCAAACTATGAACCAGATTATGAAATTAAAACCACAAATTAATTTAATTATTGAAATTAAAGATGCACGAGCAGTCATTGCAAGTGATAATTACCAATTAAGTGCAATTTTTACTAATAAACCGATTTTAAAAATTTATTTAAAAAAAGATTTAGCTGATCCTAATTTATGTCCAAAATTAAGTTTTAATTCTTTTGATTCAAACACAAGAGATCAAATTATTGCTGCATGTGAAACTGCACTAGATTCACAATTAAAAAAAGCACAAAATAAAGGAATGTTAAATCCGATTTTACAAATTTTAGTTTGTGGTTTACCTAATTTGGGTAAATCAACAATTATTAATAAATTAGTTAGAAAAAATGTTGCATTAACGGCTGATACACCAGGATTAACTAAAAAATTTACTGCTTTTAAGTTTCATAAAAATATGTGGGTTTATGATACTCCAGGAGTTTTTTATAAAAAAGTTAGTAATGAGCAAATTGGTTATCAATTAGCACTAATTGGTGCAATTAAACGCGAACTAATTCCACTACAAGAAACATTAAAATATGCATATCAGTTTTTAAGTAAAAATTATTATCATTTACTAACAAATTTAGTTAATCAGCCTTTAAATCATGATTTTGATCAGTTTTTACTACTTTTAGCTCAAAAACAAAATTTTAAAATTAAAAATAATAATTGAGATTTAGATAAAACAATGTGATATTTTTATGATTTAATTCGTACAGGTAAAATTGGTCCGATTTCTTGAACTTTATCTAATGATAATCATTGATAAACAGTAGCAATAAAATAAATTGAACCACAAAAAATAACTCAATGGTTATTAGTTCACTGCTCAATTATTGTTTTTATTGTTGCTAAACTAATCAAATTGACTTGAACATTAAGATCATTTTGTTTAATTGCATTTTTATGATCAAAAAAACTAACATAAAAATTATTAGGAAATTGACTTTTTAATCAACTAATAATTTGTTTGAAATCTTTTGTCTTTAATGAAGAGTAAACAATTATTTTTGCTTGATTAGCAAAATTGTGATTTAAATTAGCAACTAATTTTTTAATTCCATCTAAATTATGAGCTCCATCTAAAATAATTTGATTACTAAAACAAGTTAGTCTCCCTAAAATGTTACGTTTAAAAATTTGATAGTCAATTTGATAATTAAAATGTTGGCAAAAACTAATTACTAATGATGCTGATTCATTAATAAAAAAATCATTACTAATTTTCTGATCTTTAGCAAAAATTAAATTACCGTTAATTTTTTTTAAAATTGTGGCATATTTTTGATTACTATAACTAACAAAAACTGGTTCAAATTTATTAGCAATGCCTAATTTTTGATTAACAATAGCAGTAATTGATGATCCTAATGTATCTTGATGATCATAACTTAAACTAGTTAATAAGGTTGCAATTGAATTACTAAAAAGATTCGTACTATCTCATTTGCCACCAATTCCAGCTTCAAAAACAGCTAAATCACATTTTTCTTCAAGAAAAAATTGAATTGCAATTCAAGTAAAAATTTCAAAAAAATTAATTGGTTGGTTTTGAACGATTTTTTTAATTTGCTGCAAAATTGTCATTAATTGCTGATCACTAATAACAAAATCATTAATTTTAATTCGTTCATTATGTTCTAGAAATGCTGGTGAAGTAAATAAACCAACTTTTAAATTATTTAATCTTAAATTTTTGGCTAAATAATTTGCGCTACTTCCTTTACCATTAGTACCAACCACATGAATTACTTTTAGTTGGTCTAAATCTAATTTTGCTTGAATTAAATATTTTTTAAAACGATTTAAGTTACCTGTTGTTAAATTAAATGAAGTAAAAATGTTAACACTAGTTTTCATACAATAAAATCTTTTGAAATAAAAAATATTAATCTTAAAATAATTATAATAAAATACAATAATAGTTTATACTATCTAACATTTTATTTAAATTAAATTATTAAAATAAGAATCAAAAAAATGACCAATTTAAATTTACAAATCCGTTGAAAAAATATGGATAAAGATGTTCTTGCTGAAGAATATTTTTATAACAAAATAACTAAATTATTAGATTTTAATTTCGTTAATGTTGATGAAAAATTTAAAGCAGAAATTACTTATTATGCTAAAAGTAATAAATATAAATCTAGTCTTTCTTTTGCTATTAAAGGTCGACCAGATGTTCATGCTAAATCTAATGAATATAGTAACTTACAACATTCAATTAATGAATTAGTTGAAAAAACATTAGACCAATTAAGAAGAATTAAAACCCAATTCAAAAATAATTAATAATTAAATCAATTTAGTTTTGAAAATCACATTAATGATTTTTGAAACTATTTTTTTTATTAAAAAAGGAATTAGAATGAATCAAAAATATCAAAACACAATTAAACAAATTTATGATTTAGTTGCAGCTGAACAATTACGCCAAGATCAGCACATTGAACTAATTGCTAGTGAAAACTTTGTTTCTCAACAAGTTTTAGCACTAACAGGTAGTATTTTAACTAACAAATATGCTGAAGGTTATCCTAATGCTAGATATTATGGTGGGTGTGAAAATATTGATGCCATTGAAACTATGGCAATTCAATTAGTCACTGAAATGTTTGATTGTCAATTTGCTAATGTTCAACCTCATGCTGGTACTCCTGCAAATTTTGCTGTGTTTTTAGCATTAGTACCACCACAAGGTAAAGTTTTAGGGATGGATATTAACTCTGGTGGTCATTTAAGTCATGGCACTAAAGTTTCTTTTTCAGGCAAATTATATCAATGTGCTACTTATCAAGTTAATCCTGAAACATTTTTATTAGATTATGATGAAATTGAACGAATTGCTTTAATTGAAAAACCAGACTTAATTATTGCTGGTGCTTCTAATTATTCACGCATAATTGATTTTAGAAGATTTAAAGATATTGCTAATAAAGTAGGTGCTTATTTATTAGCTGATGTTTCTCATATTGCTGGTTTAATTGTTGGTAAACAACATCCTAATTGTTTTCCTTATGCTGATGTGATGATGACAACAACTCATAAAACTTTACGTGGTCCAAGAGGAGCGATTCTAGCTTGAAACGATCCAAAACTAACTAAAAAACTTAATAGTGCTGTTTTTCCTGGAGCACAAGGTGGACCATTAGGACATGTTATTGCTGCAAAGGCTGCTGCGTTTGCTGAAGCACTAACACCAGAATTTAAAGATTATGCTGCTAAAATCATTAAAAATTGTCGCGCTTTTTGTCAAGCCTTCATTGATAAGGGTATTCAAGTAATTACTAATGGAACTGATAATCATTTATTTACAATCAATGTTTTAGCAAGTTATCATGTCACTGCTGATTTAGTTGAAAAATGATTAGAAGCTGCTAATATTACTACTAATAAAAACACAATTCCTTTTGATACACAAACACCTAGAAAACCAAGTGGTTTGCGTTTAGGTGTAGCAGCAATGACAACTAAAGGTTTTAATGAAACTGATTTTATTCAAGTGGCTGATTGAATTCATGAAATTATTATTAGTCATGGTGATCAATCAAAAATTAGTACTATTAAAAAAGCGGTGATTGATTTTTTAGCAACTAAAAAACAAACACAAATAAGTTAATATTATTTATTATTTGATTAAAACTAATTATTTTTTAATGCTCATTATTAAAAATTTTCAGTTTTAGATTCAAAATAATTTTTTAAAAAAACATTTTGACGATAAGATAAAATCCGTTTAGCAATTTTTAGTAAATTGTTAAAGATTTTTTCATAACTTTGATCTCAAACAACAAATTTTGCCACACTTTTTTTTCATAAACTAATAAATGGAGCTCAAACAGATAAAATATCTTCTAGTTTTTCATATTTTGTTGCTAACTTTTTTCTAACTTGATATTGTTTTAGTAAAAAATGATTAAATTTGCCAACATCATCTTTTTGAAAAAATCATGATGTCATTAAATAAATAAAGGCATGATCAAAACTAGTTTTTCGTTCAATAATTAAATTTTCAATTTCACTATTAAAACTTTGTCAATCAAAAAAACCAGGAGCAAGATTTTCAAATTCACTAATAATTGCTTTTAATTTTTGATTTTTTTGATCTAAAAAGGATTTAACTTGCTGATATTCTTCTTGATTAGCAAATGTTTTTACTAAAAACGAAGTTTGATAATTACGAAAAATAATTAACTTGTTATTTTCAATTGTTTGAATTAATTTTTGATAATCACTAATTGTTTTTAATTGATCAAAACTGTATCGATTTAATTTTCGATTGTAATTAATTTTAATTTTAAATTGCTGCAAAATTTTTGTATGATCAAATTTAACTTTTTTTAGTAGTGATAAAGTGTAATTATGATAAAAATGCAATAATGGTTTTAAATCATAAGTTTCAAAACTTTTAATTAATTGAATAATATGATCTGAATTATTATTTTTAGTTGGATCATTTTTTAGGTTTGATTCAGTCACTAGTTGGTTATTAGTTACTAGTTCTTTATTAGTAGTAACTACACTATTTTTAGTATTATCTAAATCTAATTTTTTAACTTGATCAGAACGATCATTTTGATTAAAAGATGACATATAATTGAACTAACTCACTTAATAAATTGATCTAAAATAAAAATTTTATTTACTAAATAATTAAAATCTTCTTATTAATAAAATAATTGCAATTTTATTTTATTAATCAAATAAATTATTTTAAATTATTATTTTAAGATTAATGATATTTTAAAAATTATTGAACTAATCTTTTTAAGAGCATAATTAATTTAAACAAATTTTCTTGTAATAATTTTTAAAATAAAGTTTAAAATTTAACTCTAATTTTAATTGATATTTATTAGAAGATTTTAACAAGTATTATTGTGCAACAACAAATTTTAATTATTAACGCTGGTAGTAGTTCGATCAAATATTCAATTTATTCAATCCAAACAGCAAGCCCCATTACTGAAGGAATTTGTGAACGAATTGGAGTTGATGGTTCATTTACGATTAAATTTAACGATCAAAAAACAACTTTAAATGCTGATTTTCCTAATCATGCTCAAGCTTTAAAATTTCTATTTGATTATTTAGAGAAAAATCACATTTTATCTAATCGTAATTCAATTATTGGTGTAGGTCACCGTATTGTTCAAGGTGGTAATTATTTTAAAGATTCAGTTATTTTAAAAGCAACTGAAATTGCTAAAGTTAAAGAATATATTCCTTTAGCACCACTACATAATGAAGCAGAAATAACAATTGTTGAAGAATTACAAACAATTCTTCCTAATGCCATTAATGTTGGTGTTTTTGATACTGCATTTCATCAAACATTAACTGCTGAAAATAAAACTTATGCGATTAATGCTGATTTAGCTGCAGAATTAAAAATTCAACGTTATGGTTTTCATGGTACTTCATATAAGTACATAACTGAACAAATGCAACAAATTTTAAAAAAAGATCAAGTCAATTTAATTGTTTGTCACTTAGGTAATGGTGCATCAATTACAGCAATTAAAAACAATCTTTCCATTAATACTTCTATGGGACTAACACCACTTGAAGGTTTAGTGATGGGAACAAGAAGTGGTAATATTGATCCGGGAGTAATTAAATATTTAGCTGATGTGAAAAAATATGACATTAAAAAAATTGATACTTTATTAAATAAAGAATCAGGACTATTAGGACTTTGTGGCACATCTGATATGCGTGATTTAATTGCTAATGTTAAAGCTAAAGATCCAAAAGCAATTTTAGCACTAAATGTCTTTTGTAAACGAGTTGCTGATTATATTGTGATTTATGCTAATGATTTAGCAAACCAAATTGATGGTATTGTTTTTACTGCTGGAATTGGTGAAAACGCTAGTGTGATTCGTAAATTAGTTAGTGAAAAAGTATCTTTACTATCATTAAAAATTGATGATCAACTTAATGAAGGCAAAATCGATCGTTATCAAAAAATTTCTCATCCTGATTCTAAAGTTGCTTTGTATGTTGTTAGAACTAATGAAGAATTAATGATTTTTAATGATGTAAAACGCTTGTTAAAAATTTAGTTTATGGTTTTATTGAAATTTAGTGATCATTCTGATGCTTATTATCAAGCTTCTCTTTTATTTCAACAATCATTTCATGAAAAACCAAATGCTTTTCACTATTTATGACAAGCAAGTGATTTAAATCATTCTTATTTTTTTAGATCAAATAATTCTTCAGAAATTATTGGGATGTGCTTGAACACAACTAAAACTTTTAATTTAGTTAATCAAGCAAAAATATCAACGATTTCATTATCTTGTGTTTGTATTGCCCCTAAATATCGCAAACAAGGTTTAAGTCGAATTTTTTTAGATCAAGTGATTAAAAAAGTTGAAAATGAATTTGACTATATTTTATTACAAGCAGAAAATTTTAATTATTATCGCCATTTAAATTTTTATGATGCAATTAATTGTTATCAAACAGAATGAATTCCTCAATATGATAATCAACTATTAATTAATTTAAAAATTTATAAGTACAACCAATTGATCAATTGAAAGCAGTTATATTGTTTGTTTCAAAATGATCAAAAACGTCATAATTGTCAATGATTATTATCTTATGATCATTTTGTTAAATTCAGTAAGTATAAATTAGTTAATCAAGAAATAATTTATCATTATCAAACTAGTTTTTGTTTTGTTGATAGTGATCAGTTAATTTCTGCTTATGGTTTTAGTGATGTTAATCATTTTATTGAATTATTAAATCATTTACCACATCAAAAACTAACTTTAATTTTAGATCAAGAAGATTTTGATTTAATAAATCAAAAAACAAAAAAATTATTAGTTCAAAACAAAGTTTTAATGGTGCAAATTAATCAAAAATCAGGTAGGAAACACCAATTTTGTTTGTGAAGTTATTTTGTTTAATTAATTTTAATTTTTTAAATAATTTTATTCTCTTCAATTTCATCAATCGAAAAATTATCCATATGATAATCAATTACCATTTGACTATTTTCAAAACCAAAATTTTTCTTAGGAATTAATTTTAAAATTAAATCACCCATAAAATTTTCATTACGATTACCAAAATTTTTATAAACAATCGTTTTAGTAGATAACTGATCTTTTTTTCAAGCAATATTAACTGCCATTCGCTCTTTTAAATAACGTTTATTAAAACAAAAATGACAATAATTATTTTTATGATGTGATGTTGATTGACAAAAATTACATTGATACAAACGATAATAACGAATGATTTTTTGAAAATCTTGACTTAAATAAAATTCATCAAAATAAAATTTTGCTGATAAATTTAGTTGTTCTTTTTGCTCATCAACGCTTTTAACAAAAGTTTGATAGTCTTCACTATGAACAATGACACTTTTAAAAACGTTTTCAGCTAAAATTTGTTTAGCACTTAAACGATAATGATCAAAAAAATGTTGTTGATAATAACAACGCAAATAAATTTCTTTTCTTGCTAAATTTGATTCGTTTAAAATTTTTAGCACTACTGCTCAATCAATTTGAAATGCTTGACAATATTTTCGAATAATTTTACGATCAATTTTAATGTCAAAGGAATTATCAAAATAATCATTTCAACTTTTAGTTTCACGATTGGTTTGATTATGATCTTGATATTCTTGAGAAAATTCAGTAGAATCATCATAATTGTTTCAAAAAGTTTTAGTGTTTCTAAAATCAGAATTATTAAAATCAGAAGTGGTTGTTTCATTAAAGCGATTATTAAAACCATAAATTTTATCAAAAACAGAAGTGGTTGATCGCCCTTCTTCTCAAGCATCTGATTTATAGTTTTCAAAAAAATTATCAAAATCTTGATCCAAATAATTTTGTCCAAAAAATTTTGAATCATAATTACGTCGTGATGCTTCATCAGATAGAACAGCATAAGCCTGATTAATTAAAATTGTAATTTCATGAGCATCATCTTTTTTATAAACATCAGGATGAAATTTTTTTAAAAGTTTATAATATGATTTTTTAATTTCGTTGATATCAGCATTATAATCAACTTTTAAAATTTGATAGTAATTGATTTCTTTCATATTACACTTTTAGCAATAATTTATAAATAGATTCAAATAATTTTTTAAGATTAAAAATTATTTTTTAATGTTGTTTCATGACAATTTAGACATCAGTTGGGTTTTTATTAAAAACACTAGTAATTTTATTTAATATTTTTTTAAATGTACGATTGTCTAAAACATCAAATTTTTTCTCTTGATGGTTCAATAAGCGTTTAATATTGGCTTTATGACGTAAAATAATTAAAACAACTGAACAGAAAATTAGGAAAAAAACATAAGTAGTTAATACTCAATCGACTGAAAGTCGTTCTTGCATCGATCCACCACTATTACTATAATCAAAAAGAAAAAAGCCATGAGCAATTAAATTGTTTTGACTAATTCAATAAAATGATCTTAATTCATTAATTCAATAAATAATAGCAATAATAATTACAGAAATAATTGATGATAAAGAAACATATTTAAATGCAAATTGTAATGTTCATCAAATAATTACTAATGCTATTCCTAATCAAGGTGAAATAAAAAAAGATAAGCCTAAAAACGAAGCCACTCCTTTACCACCATTTCTAAATTTAGAATAAATTGGAAAACAATGAGCAAAAACAGCTACAACAGGAGTTAAATAAATAATAAAAATGATTTTATAAGGAAAATCATTATGCTTGAAGACATTGCTGAAAAAAATATTGGGAACAAAATCATTTGGATTATTAATAGATGCATTATTAAAATTAAAAATGATTCGACCAACATAATAAGCAAAAAGATAAAAGAAAAAACCAGCTAAAATTACTTTTATCATGTCAAAAAAAGCAACTAAAAAACCTAATCAAAGTTTACTTAAACGGGCTAGATTTGTTGCGCCAGCATTTTTACTACCTTGATTTAAAATATCAACTTTAACTAATTTGCTTAAAATAAGAGAAAATGAAATTGATCCAAATAAATAACCAATAATAATCGCAACTAAAATAAAGCAAATCATAATTA
This sequence comes from [Mycoplasma] cavipharyngis, assembly GCF_042984175.1. Classification (NCBI taxonomy): domain Bacteria; kingdom Bacillati; phylum Mycoplasmatota; order Mycoplasmoidales; family Mycoplasmoidaceae; genus Mycoplasmoides; species [Mycoplasma] cavipharyngis. The sequence goes on from NZ_CP155569.1 coordinate 818,102, forward strand.
AAACAATCATAAAAACAAATATTTCTTCCTAATAAGATATTGATTATTATTGAAAATCATTTAGTTCAAAAATTATTATAATAATTATTAACTTATAATAATTCAGATTGCTTAATTATATCTTAACAATTGATAGATTAGTTAATTAACTTTGAAATTAGCACAAATCCAACAATATATCCAATCATCATTAAAAAAATCAAATTAGTAGATAACCAACTACGTTTACAACTAGGTCTACTTGCAGATGTTGCTAATAAAACATAAAGAATAATTGAAAAACCCATTCATGGTATTAATCGTTTGGCATCTTGATTGTCAATTGAAGGATCATTTAGTAATTTAGCAAAATTATTGCCATATAATGGATTGAAACTAATAAGATTACTATAAAAGGGAATTGATAAATTAAAAACACTAGAGCCTAAAATACTTGCTCCTGCAGTTGCAAATAATCTTTTGCGACATAATGTGATAAATAAAGTTATTTCAGGCAAACTAGTAGCAATACTTAAAAAGAAACTAGCAGCAGCACTTTTAGGAATGCCAATCACTTCTGAGCGATTAACAATTCCACTATTAAGATAAGCAAAAAACGCTAATGAAGCTGAAAAAAAGATAATGAAAAAAATTAAAAAATATGGATTAATTTTTCAAGCTCATGTTTTTGTTAATGATGGACTATACAAATCTTCTGATTCAGGATTAAATTTATAAGTATAAATCGAATAAGTTAATCAACTTAGAAAAAATAAAAAATTAATAAAACTAAAACCATTAACACTAAAAACTTCACCTCAAGATGGTACTAGTAAAAATAATAAAATCAATAAATATTCAATTAATGTAATTAATCATAAAATAAAATTAACTTGAATGATTGGATTTCAATTAGATAAATAAAATTGATTTAATTTTTGGTTCTTATTAATTAACTCATTAGTTGTTTCAGATGTCTTACTACTAATGGAGCTATAATAATAATTAGATATAGTTTTAAAAGGCAAAAAAACAACTGATTGTTTGATTCGATCTAGTTTAGAACGAAATTGTTCTTTATTTTTAAAATAAATTAAAAATAAACTAAATCCAAAAATTGACAAAATAAAAATTTGTACAGCATTAGCACCAGTAATATTGAAAAAACTAAATAAAGTTTTTTCAGGTAAATTTGTCAAACGATCACTAACACCTGCATAAATGCTTGTAAAAAATTCAGGCAATGATGTAAAGGTTGATAAAACAACCCCACCAATAAAAGTTGGAGAAATTTTAAATTTAATCGCAAAAATTTTAATGCATTTTGCAGCAAATGAAACACTAACAATTACTAAACACGAAAAAAGAAAAAATCAGCCAATAATTTGTGGACCATTTCACAAATGATCTGGAAAAGGAATCCCACCTATATCATTTAACATTATTAGATCAATTCTAATTTTTTAAAAATAATTCTTATTTAGTTGTAATTTAATTGATTAAAAAGTAATATTTTCATTTTTTCAATCAAAAACACAACTTATTATCTATTTTTTAATTTTTTTTAGGCAAATAAGCCTTGAATTATAACTTGCTGAATCAAACTATACATGAAATTATTGATTTACTTATATTTTTTTATTTATTTCTGATTAATAACAATTAAACTAAAAAATTAAGATTATTCAAAAATAATCTTCTTATTGTGATAAAATCAATCGTGATTAAATTATTTTTAATAAACCAAGTGTTTATTTTAAGCATTTTGGCTTATAAAATAATCATCATAATTACTTTTTTTATAAATAATAAAAGTAAGTTATTAAAACGAATTTTGTTTTAAACAATTAGAATAATTTCAAGGATTAATAGAAAAAATAGATTATATCTTCTTCTATTTGAAATTAAAATTAATTTAATTAAATCATTAAATATAAATTGCATTATCATAAAATGATTTTTGCTAAATTTAATCAAAAAATCTAATATGAAAAATTTAATCAAAAAAAATAAAAAAACTCAGCCTTTACTAAGCAAACAAAATAAAAAACTAAATGCAATTACTGAAGTTAAAGTCGATCTTTCTAGTTCTAGAAAATCATTTGCACCTTTTACTAAAGTCAATAAAGTAAAATTAAGTAAAGGTTTGTTTGCCAAAATATTATTATCATTAATTGGTTTTAGTGCCTTTGCTTTTGTTCCATTAGCAACTTTAACAGTTAGTGATAATGATCCATATAACACTAGTTTGTTTCGTGAAATTAGTAGTAAAGATATTGATAATGAAACAGAATATGCTAAATTACCACTTGTTCCAGTTTCATATGGTGAATTAATTAGAGGCACTACTCGTTATAATGATGGTAATTATGTTTTATATTTAGGGACTGGAGCATGTTCACATTGTACTGAATTTTTGTTTGATGAAGCAAAATATGCCAAAAATGGTGTGCCACCATTAGGCAAATCAGAATCTAATGCTAGATGATCAAGGGGGATTTGAGGTAAAGGAATTAAATACGCATCAACTAATTTAACTCCTAATAAAATCAATTACTTAAAATCAAGCATTAAATTTGTGATGTTTGAAGATGAGCCACCATCATCAATTCAAAGTTATAGTGATCGTTTATATACTTTTCCATGAAAAAAAGAAGAAGCTAATAATTTAAAAAATGGCATTATTGCTGGTCAGTATGTTAGATATGATCAGTCTGCTCATAATTTCCGTAAAATCTTTGCTTATGCTAAATCAATTCATTCAGAAATTATTGGTACACCAACTGTAATGGCGTTTAGAGCGGGTAAATTCTATTGGTATGATTTTAATAAATCTGCTCCAACTCCTGCTCCAGCTAAAACTGATGATAAAGATAAAAATAAAGATAATAATGAGAAAAAAAATAATACTACAGAAGTAACATCATCAGGCTCATACACTAGTTTTGCTACTTTTTTAAATAGTACTTATCAAACCCTATTTTAAGCATTCAAAATTTTCATAATGATAATTGCTAAAATCACTACTTTAAAACTTTAATTAAGGTAGTGATTTTTATTGTTAAAAATTAATTAATAATGATATTTTAAATTTTTCCTTTTAAAATTAATCCTAAATTTTAAAATTGATAAAATAAGAAAAAATATTTTTGAGAAAATAATTAAATTGCTAATTATGAATGATGAATTGAAAAAAAGTTATCAAACAATTATTAAATACATGCAAGTTGATGGTCTTTCTGGTTATGAAGAAGCTGTAGTTGATCTTTTTAAACAAGAAACTGCAAAAATTGCTTCACACAATCAATTAAGTTATCAACGTGATGGTTTAGGATCGATTATTGCTCATTATCCTAATGCCAAAGGACCAAAAATTTTATTAGTTGGTCATTTAGATGAAATTGGGTTTTTAGTTCAAGACATTTATGATAATGGTCAAATTGCAATTGCTAATGTTGGTGGAATTTGACCCCAAGCAATTACTGCTGCTAAAGTTGAACTAACAACAAGTTCACAAAAAAAGTTTTTAGGTGTAATTGGTCATACATCAATTCACATCCTACCATTTGAAAAACAAAATCAAGCCTTGAAAATGAAAGATTTATTTGCTGATTTTGGTTTTGTTTCAAAAGATGATGCAATTGCTCATGGAGTTGAAGTTGGTGATCTGATTCATTTTAAAACCGAACCATTTTTAATGCAAAATAATTTATTTGCTGGTAAAGCAATTGATAATCGAATTTCTTTAGCAATTCTAGAACTATTAATTGAAAATTTAAAAGATGATAATTTAATTAATAATCCTTATTTTGTTGCTACTAGTCAAGAAGAAGTTGGTTGTCGTGGTGCTAAAACAATTGCTACAAAAATTAAAGCTGATCTTGCAATTGTGATTGATGTTTGTGCTTCTCATGATACTCAAGGAGCAATTCCAGGTAACACTAAATTAAATCAAGGTGTTGCAATTGCTGTTAAAGATGCTTATAATTTGATTAATCCTAAATTATTAAAATACATTGTTAATTTAGCTCAATCGCACCAAATTCCCATTGTTAAATATATTTCTCAAGGTGGTGGAACTGATGCTAGTGAAATTCAGTTTGGTAGTGATGGTTTACCAACTTTAATTGTAAGTATTCCTGAACGTTATTTACATTGTAGTATTGGTGTTAGTAGTTTAGATGATTTTAATCATTTAGTTAATTTACTAACTGTTTTTATTAAAAGTTTTAATTCAGAATCACTAAAACAAATTCAGTATCATTAACTTAAATTGTTTTTTAATCAATTAAAATTTGACAATAATTTTTCGTTTTTGAATTATTAATTAAAGGTTTAAATAACTGATTAATCAAATCAAACTAATCAGTTTAACTATTAATTAACTAAGATATTGAATAGTTAACTATAATGTCAGTATAAGATTGTATTAAATATTAAATATCCAATATTTCTTCTTATTTAAATCAAAATTATAAAATATTCAATTTATTAATTAAATTAAAGTTATTAATTTAATTAATACTTAAATTATTAAAATCATAAAGAAAATTTATTATATGAAATTGAAGCGATTCAAGAAAAACAGCGTCTTTTTTGGACTGCTTGCAATCAGTGGTAGTTTAGTGCTGAGTGCATGTAGTAACAATGTTGCAACTGTTGGTGAATCTAATACTGATCGTATTTTGGTTGGTTTAGCTGATCCTGATAATCCTAGATGAGTTAATGCTAGAAAAGAAATTGTAAATAGTTTATTGCAATATAAAGATAAAGAAAATAAAACATATAAAGTAACATCAAATATTACTAAAAGCCAAGTTGAGCAAACTAATTTTTTGCAAACCCAATTATCATTAAATCCAATTCCAAAAGCGGTTGTTGTTGGCGCTAATGATGATGGTGCTGCTACTATTGCTAATGAAGCAAAAGCCAAAAACATTCCTTTTATTGCATATGATCGTTTAATTAATTCTAGTGACCAATATTATTTTTATGCAGCTTTTGATAATGCTAAAGTTGGTGAATTACAAGGTTTATGATTAGCATCCAAAATATTAGGTAAACTTACTAACAACAAATTATTTCAATCAAAAACTGATTTAGAAACTTGAATCAAAGCGGGTGAAACAAGTGGAAACCATGAAGTGGGCAAACCTCATTTAGATCAACTTGAAGAACAATATATTTATGCAATTGCTGGAGCACCAACAGATAATAATGCTAAGTTTTTCTATAGTGGTGCAATGGGTGTTCTTGATCTTATTACTAAAAATGATAAATTAAAAAATAAAGTAAAAATTGTTGGTGGTACTGAAACTTTTGATAAAGCAGCAATTGCTAACTGAAATTATAGTGCTGCTCAAACAAAAGTCGCAGGATTTTTAAGTAGTCCTGAATTTGCAAAAACTAAAGCCTTTTTAGCACCAAATGATGGTATGGCATTAGCAGTTATTAATGCTTTAGAAGCTAATAAAAATGATGCTAAAAAATATTACATTAGTGGTCAAGATTCCAATTCTGAAAATTTAAAAAGAATTTCTGATGGTTATCAATTAATGACCATTGCAAAATCTGATAAATGGAATGCAAAAGTTGTTGCGATTTGAGCTGATTACATGATTAAAAATAATCCAGTCCTTACTAAAGAAAATAGTAAAACAATTGCTCAAAATGTTTTAATTGAAATTAACAAAGATACAACAATTGCAAAATTCAAAGCAGATTTGAAAAAATTAAGTGGTTTTCCAACAACAACTTCTAGTGGACAACCTACAGATACACAGATAATGATAGATAATTTTGTTACATTAGATCAAACGACTTACAAACCTACTAACTCGGCTGGTGGTGAGTTTGATCCAGTAAATACATTCTTATTAAATCCAATTTTAGTTGATGGTGCTAATATTAATGTATATAATCAGATTTTTTCAGAATCTAAAGAATCTAAATAATAAAAAAATTAATTAATAAAATCTTACAGAAAGTTTATTACATGAAATTTAAGCGATTTAAGAAAAACAGTGTCTTCTTTGGACTACTTGCAATTAGTGGTAGTTTAATACTGAGTGCATGTAGCAACAATGTTGCAACTGTTGGTGAATCTAATACTGATCGTATTTTAGTTGGTTTAGCTGACCCTGATAATCCTAGATGAGTTAATGCAAGAAAAGAAATTGTAAATAGTTTATTGCAATATAAGGATAAAGAACAGAAATCATATAAAGTAACATCAAATATTACTAAAAGCCAAGTTGAACAAACTAATTTTCTTCAAACCCAATTATCATTAAATCCAATTCCAAAAGCGGTTGTTGTTGGCGCTAATGATGATGGTGCTGCTACTATTGCTAATGAAGCAAAAGCCAAAAACATTCCTTTTATTGCGTATGATCGTTTAATTAATTCTAGTGACCAATATTATTTTTATGCAGCTTTTGATAATGCAAAAGTTGGTGAATTACAAGGTTTATGATTAGCATCTAAAATACTAAGTAAACTTACTGGCGGTACTGTATTTCAATCAAAAAATCAATTAGAAAATTGAATAAAAATGGGTGAAGCAAAAGGAGCGCACGGTACTGGTGCTGGAGGTATGGGTGGTGATACTATAGGCATGAGTCCAATGGGTATGGAAACCGCTCATTTAGCTCAACTTGAAGAACAATATATTTATGCACTTGCTGGAGCACCAACAGATAATAATGCTAAATTTTTCTATGATGGTGCAATGGATATTCTTAAAGTTATTACTGAAAATAATGTATTAAAAAATAAAGTAAAAATTGTTGGTAGTAGTAGTTTTGACACTGCAGCAGTTGCTAACTGAAATTATAGTGATGCTCAAAAAAGAGTTGCAGGCTTTTTAGGTACTCCTGAATTTCAAAAAACTAAAGCCTTTTTAGCACCAAACGATGGGATGGCATTAGCAGTTATTAATGCTTTAGAAGCTAATAAAAATGATGCTAAAAAATATTACATTACTGGTCAAGATTCTAATTCTGAAAATTTAAAAAGAATTGAACAAGGTTATCAATTAATGACCATTGCAAAATCTGATAAATGAAACGCAAAAGTTGTTGCAATTTGAGCCAATTACATGATTAATCATAAACAAACACTTGATAAAAATAATAGTAAAATGATTGCTCAAAATATTTTAACTGAAATCAATAAAGATGCAACAATCACAAAATTCAAAGATGATTTTAATAAATTAAGTACTGCTAAACCTAAAACAACCTCTGCTACTCCAGAAACAGCGGCTATGCACACAATGGTAGATAGTTTTGTTACATTAGATCAAAATACTTACAAACCTACTAACCCAACCGGTGGTTCATATGATCCAGTAAATACATTCTTATTAAAACCGATTTTAGTTGATGGTAATAATATTACAACATACAATCAAATTTTTTCAGATTCTACTCCTAAACAATAAATAAAAGTTAATTAGTAAAATATAAAAACCATTTCTTCTATGTTTTTAGAGGAATGGTTTTTTTATGATTTTTTTTAATAATTGAAAATTCTAACTTAAAAATAAATTCAAATTCGATTTTTAATGTTGATTTCATTGTTGTTGCAAGAGAAATATTTTGAATATAATTTCCTTTAACAGTACTTGATTTATGGGTTAGTAATAAATCAATAATAGTATCATAATTTTTTTTAATTGATCAACACTAAAATTGTTTTTATCAATTCGAATATCAATATTATCAAAAAATCAATTCCACAAGTAACAGCATCTTCTTGATCGAATAAATCATCCATTACTAAAATTCAAATTGATTTACTTACACTATGTACTAAAGCAAAATTATCATGTAATTGTTATTCAAATTTAGTAGTGTTTAAATTTAGTTTAAAAACAATATCAACTAATTCAACCAATTAAGCATTTGTTTGTTCTTTTAAAATTTATAATGCTTTTTTTTAACAAAACTGTTGTTGTAGTTATTTTTATAAAAGTAAATAATTTATCTGTATAAGAAGTAATAATTGTTGTAACAATATCATTAATTTAATGTTTAGTACATTTTGTTGAATTGCTTAATAAATTCACTCATATTAATTCCAATTAAAACCAACGCTAATCCTTTTAGTTTGATCACTAATTAATTTGATTTTAGTAATTAAATTAATTTTTTTATGCAATCAGATGTGAAACTTTGTTAAATAATTTTTTTATTCTTATTGTAATTGAATAATGAACATCATTAAAATCTATTTACATAACTGTTAAATCTTATCAAGTTAATGATTAAGATTAAAAATTAAAATATAAAAATTTAAATTGATTAATTTTAGTTAATTAAAATTTAGTTAATTTTTAGTTTTTTGAATTTTTTTAATCATCCAACTAAAGTTTTAAATAACTGATTAATCAATTAAACTAGCAAGATTAAGTATTAATTAAATAGGATGTTTAATAACTAACTATAATAACAATATAAGAGATGATATTAAATATTAAATATCAAATATTTCTTCTTATTTTTAAATTAAAAATATAAAATCTTCAATTTATTAAATTAAAGTTAAAAATTATTAATTTATATAAATTATTAAAATCTTACAGAAAGTTTATTACATGAAATTTAAGCGATTTAAGAAAAACAGTGTCTTCTTTGGGCTACTTGCAATTAGTGGTAGTTTAATACTGAGTGCATGTAGCAACAATGTTGCAACTGTTGGTGAATCTAATACTGATCGTATTTTGGTTGGTTTAGCTGACCCTGATAATCCTAGATGAGTTAATGCAAGAAAAGAAATTGTAAATAGTTTATTACAATATAAGGATAAAGAACAGAAATCATATAAAGTAACATCAAATATTACTAAAAGTCAAGTTGAACAAACTAATTTTCTTCAAACCCAATTATCATTAAGTCCAATTCCAAAAGCAGTGGTTGTTGGAGCTAATGATGATGGTGCTGCTACTATTGCTAATGAAGCAAAAGCCAAAAACATTCCTTTTATTGCGTATGATCGTTTAATTAATTCTAGTGACCAATATTATTTTTATGCAGCTTTTGATAATGCAAAAGTTGGTGAATTACAAGGTTTATGATTAGCATCTAAAATACTAAGTAAACTTACCAATGGCGTAGTGTTTCAATCAAAAGAGCAGTTACAAACTTGAATTAAAAAAGGTGAAGAGAGCGGAAAACACGGTACTACTGGAAGTATGGGTGGTGATACTATGGGTATGAGTCCAATGGATATGAAAACCCCTCATTTAGATCAACTTGAAGAACAATATATTTATGCAATTGCTGGAGCACCAACAGATAATAATGCTAAGTTTTTCTATAGTGGTGCAATGGAAGTTCTTAAAATTATTACTGAAAATAATATTTTAAAAAATAAAGTAAAAATTGTTGGTGGTACTGAAACTTTTGATAAAGCAGCAATTGCTAACTGAAATTATAGTGCTGCTCAAACAAAAGTCGCAGGATTTTTAAGTAGTCCTGAATTTGCAAAAACTAAAGCCTTTTTAGCACCAAATGATGGTATGGCATTAGCAGTTATTAATGCTTTAGAAGCTAATAAAAATGATGCTAAAAAATATTACATTACTGGTCAAGATTCTAATTCTGAAAATTTAAAAAGAATTTCTGATGGTTATCAATTAATGACCATTGCAAAATCTGATAAATGGAATGCAAAAGTTGTTGCAATTTGAGCTGATTACATGATTAAAAATAATCCAACACTTAGTCAAGCTGGAAGTAAAGCAATTGCTGAAAAAATTTTAGCTGAAATTAATAAAGATGCAACAATTACAAAATTCAAAGCAGATTTAGATAAATTAAGTCCTAAACCAGCAGCAAGCTCTACTTCAGATAATAAAAATCAAGTGGCTCAACACACAATGGCAAATACTTTTGTTACACTAGATACAACTACTTACAAACCTACTAACTCAGTTGGCGGTGAGTTTGCTGCAGTAAATACATTCTTATTAAAACCAATTTTAGTTGATGGTGCTAATATTACAACATACAATCAAATTTTTTCAGATTCTACTCCTAAACAATAAATAAAAATTAATTAAGTAAAATATAAAAACCATTCCTTATAAAAAATAAAAGGAATGGTTTTTTTATGCTCTTTTAATATTAAAAACTTTAATTGAAAAATAAATTAAAATTCAATTTTCAATCCTGGACTCATTGTTGTTGAAAGAGAAATATTTTGAATGTAATTTCCTTTAACAGTACTTGGTTTGCGAGTTAGTAATAAATCAATAATCGCATCATAATTTTCTTTTAATTGATCAACACTAAAATCGGTTTTACCAATTTGCATGTGAATATTACCAAAAGAATCAGTACGATATTCACTTTTACCTTTTTTAAATTCAATTACTGTTTTCACTAAATCATTAGAAACTGTACCTAATTTAGGATTAGGCATTAATCCTTTAGGACCTAATAGTTTACCTAATTTAGCTAAATGAGGCATCATTTTTGCTGAAGTAATAATTAAATCAAAACCTAATCAACCTTGTTTGATTTCATCGATTTTATCCATGCCACCAAAAAAATCAGCCCCACAAGCATCAGCATCTTCTTGAGTGAATAAATCATCAATTACTAAAATTCGAATCGGTTTACTTACAGTATGTGGTAAAGTAAAAGTACCACGTAATTGTTGTTCAGGTTTAGTAGTATTTAAATTGAGTTTAACAGCAATATCAACTGAAGCAACAAATTTCACATTTGATTGGTTTTTTAAAATTTGTAATGCTTCTTTAGCAGGATAAATTTTTTTAGAATCAATTGAAGCTAAAATTGCTTTATATCGTTTAGAACGTTTTGCCATAAATATTTTTTAGTTTAACCTTCTGATTGATCTTTCTTATTTTTTAATGGATTGACACCTTCAATTTCCAATCCCATTTGTTTTGCAGTTCCTGCAATCATACGCAACATTGCTTGTTCATCATAAGCATTGGCATCACTTAATTTATAACGAGCAATTTCTAAAGCTTTTTCTAAACTAATTTTGCCAACTTTTTCTTTGTTAGGAACTTTAGCACCTTTTTCAATTCCTGCTGCTTTTTTTAATAAAACTGTTGTTGGAGTTGTTTTTACTTCAAAAGTAAATGATTTATCTGTATAAGCAGTAATAACTGTTGGAACAACATCATTGATGCGATCTTTAGTACGTTCGTTGAATTGCTTAGTAAATTCACCCATATTAATTCCAATTGAAGCTAATGCTGGTCCAGGTTTGGCTTGACCACCAATTAGTTCAATTTTAGCAATTCGATTAATTTTTTTTGCAGCCATATAAGCAACTTTCTTAAATATTTTTTCTTGTTCTTATTGTGGTTAATAATGAGCAATCATTAAACTCTACCACATAACTGTTTATATCTTATTTTTAATGATTAAGATTAAAATCAAAATATTATCAATTTAATTTATTTTAGTTATTTGATCTATATTTTTAAGTTAATTACTAATTGTTTTTTGTAGTAACAACAGGAACAATTTCAACTTTAGTTTTGCGTTTTAAATATGGGCGGTATTTAACAATTCCATCTTTTAGAGCAAACAAAGTATCATCACCACCTTGACCAACGCCCTTACCAGGAAAAATGCGATTACCACGTTGGCGATAAATTATTTGTCCTGTTTTAGCAGTTTGACCATCAGCTAGTTTAGCGCCTAGAAACTTAGGATTAGAATCACGACCGTTTTTAGTTGATCCAACTCCTTTTTTAGAAGCAAAAAATTGCAAATGATAAATTATTTTTGACATTTTAACAACTTCCCTTTCTTTTAATTTAATTAATTTGCTTAATTTGAACATAATTAGGATAATGTAATGCAATCTTTTTTAGTTGAAAAATTAATAATTGCCTTTGAGCAACTAATTGTTGGTTATTTAAAGCAGCAGTAGTAAATTTCGCTTTAATTTGTGCTGGTTCAATTGTTTGTTGAATAATTATATTACTGTTTTTAATTCATAATTGACAAGCACCTAAAACTACTGCACTCACTCCTGCACATACAATATCATTATTATTGTCATAATTAGCATGTCCAGTAACAATAATTGTTGATGGACTAATAAAAATTTCAATCATTCATTAAACTTTAATTTCTTTAATGATTAATTTAGTATAACCTTGGCGATGACCTTGACGTTTAAAGTGGTGTTTTTGAGGAATAAACTTGATAATCTTAATTTTTTTTTGTTTACCATGTTTAACTACTTCACATAAAACATAAGCATTAGCCAATGTTGGTTTACCAACTTGATTATTAGCCATTAAAACTCGATCAAACTTTACTGTTTGACCAACTTCAGCACTAATTGGTTGAACGTATAAAGTATCACCAACATTAGCAGTATATTGTTGACCACCAATGACAAAAACTGCAGCCATAATTACCTCCTTCTTATAATTTTTTTTAATTGCAAAACTAATTTTTTGCAGCAAACAAACACTAGATTTTAAATTCCTAGTGTTGATGAAAATTAACTAAATAACATTTAAATCAATAATATCTAAAAAATTATATCAAAAAAGATAATAAATAGATATAATAACTTATTATAGATAACATCAGGGGCATTTTTAAAAATTCTTTTTTAAAAATTGAGAAGTACTCTTAAATTAGCTGATCTAGTTAATACTAGCGGAGCAAGAATGTTAAAAGATCATTTTTGATTAAAATAATAATTCTTGCTTAGTAGAAAATCATCAATTACAAGCAAGAATTTTTTATTGTTTTAATCAATATGGCTTTAATTAAGTTTAATGCAGTTAATGTTGCATATAATCCTAAAATTAAAATCAATCTACAAAATATTAGTTTTAGTGCTAATCACAATGATGTTGTTTGCATTATTGGTAAATCAGGCACAGGTAAAACAACTTTACTAAATTCGATTTTACATAAAGAAATGGTTGTTAGTGGCAACATCATTTTTTTAGATCAAGATTTGAAAACATTAAATAAAAAAACGTGAAAAAAAACAGTTAGAAAAATTGGTTATTTATCACAAACAGTTAATTCTTTTGAAGATGATACTGTTTATTTAACAATTAAACGTGATTTAATGAACCAGCAAGTGTGATGGAAAAAAATTTTATTTTATTTAGACTATCAACAACGACTTAATATTTTTCAAACACTTGATAAGCTAGGAATTATTGAACATGCTTTTGCATCAATTAACCAATTATCTCAAGGGCAAAAACAAAGAGTGGAAATTAGTAAGTTATTATTAAAAAAACCCCATTTAATTTTAGCTGATGAACCAACTTCAGCTTTAGATCAAGTTACTGCTGAATTAACGATTGATTTAATTAAACAATTACAAAAAATTCATTCTTGTTGTATTCTAATTAATATTCATGATCTTAATTTATTAAAAAAAATTTCTAATAAAACTTTAGCAATCAAAAATGGCAAAATTTTATTTTATAAAAAAACTAAAGATGTTACTAAAGAGGATCTAGACTTAGTTTATTAAATAATTATGATTAAACACAACTGATTTTTTGATTGGTATTATGATCAAAATCACACATTAAAAAAACAAATTCGACCTTGAGTTAAGTTCACATTAGTAGTTTTAGTTATTAGTGGTTTAATTGTTTTATTTTGATCACAAAATGTTGGTTTTTACTCACAAAGTTTTTCACTATTTACTAGTTATCTTAAATTATTATTTAATCCTATTAATGTTAATTCAAGTTATCCTTCATACAATTTAACATTATTATCAATTAACTTTTTATTTATTACTTTAGGTAATATTTTTTTAGGAACGATTGCAGGATGAATTACTGCATTAATTACTGCTTATTTAAGTTCATATCATTTTTTAAAACAACGTTGGCTTTTAATCATTAATTGAATCATTATTATTTTAAGAGCCTTTCCTGTTTTTGTTTTTATTGGATTATGAAAAACTGGTTTTAATAATTATAGTGTTGCCATTATGATTTATTATTGGTTTACTTGATTATGATTACATAAGTATTTTATTAATCTTTTCAGAGGTTTAGATAATAAACAATATCATTTTCACCATCGTATTGGCTATAACCAATTTATGTTGTTTTATCAATTTGTTTGACCACAAATTCAAGATAAAAGTTTTCTGTTTTTAATTTTTTCAATTGAATCTAATTTGCGTTGGACATCAATTTTAGGATCATTAGGAATTTCTGGAATTGGTTCATTAATTTATGAACCAATTGTTAAAGCAGAAAAAAACTTTCAAGAAGTTTTAATTCCATTTGTTTTTCTATTTATTACTTTATTATTTTTTGAAATTTTATTAAGTTTTTATAATAGTTTAACTAAAAAAATAAAACGAATTAAATCATTAAATCCTAAAGTTAATGCCAAAAAAATTTATCATTTTGATCAGCTAAAATTAGTTTTATTCTTTTTTTTCACCATCATTATTATTTATTCACTAACCCAAATTAATTTTACTAGTCCAGATAATGCTAATATGATTAATTATATTGCTCAAGTTTTTGATATTAGATGAAATCTTTTTGGTATTAGTAGTCTTGATGATAATCCCTTTTATTTATTCTTTTTAGTCATTTTACAAGCAGTTACAATTTTTATTTGAACGATTGTTTTTGGAATCATTTTTGGAATTTTATCTTCTCATAAAGTGATTAATAAATATTGTGCTTATAGTTTTGCTGTATTTAATTTATTAATGCGATCATTTCCAATTGTTTTATTATTCTATTTATTTAATCCGATTTTTAATACACCCCAATCAACTGCAGTTGTTTTAATTATCTTTCATAATAGTTTTAGTTTAGCTAAAAAAATTAATGCTGTTTTATACCGGATTTCAAGAACCCAAATTAATTATTATCGAATGCTAAAATACTCTTATTTTTGAATTGTTTGACATTATTTATGACCTAACATTAAAAAAGAAATTATTAATTTAAGTGGGTTTGAATTTGAAATTGCCGTTCGTGATGTTGTCATTATGGGTGCGTTTGGTGCTTCACTTTTTGGACAAAAATTTGTTGCTCTAGAAGTGAGAAATCCTTCATCGTTTGCTGTTTATTTATGAACTTTTTGGGCTGGTATATTATTTTTAGAATTTAGTTCTTATTTACAAAGAAAATTGTTAATTAAAAATATTCAAAAAAAATATTTTTGATCTAAAATATGAACTAATCTTTATTGACAATTCAAAAACAAAATAAGATTAAACAAACAATAATGTGATTAATCACTAAAAATTTAATTTTTAATTATCTTTAAATTAGAAATTAAAATATCCAATATTAATATTATTATTAAAGTCATTGAATTAATATCTAATATTACAAGAAAGAAATTATGTTTAAACTTCCTAAACTAAATTATGATTACAATGCTTTAGAACCAGAAATTGATGCTAAAACAATGGAAATCCACTATACTAAACACCATCAAGGTTATTTAGATAATTTAAATGATTGTTTGAGTAAATTTTATCCTGAAGGATTTGAAGTTCCTATTGCTAAATTAATGATTGAATTTAACCATTTGCCTGAAAACATTAAAACAGTTGTTCGTAATCATGGTGGTGGTTTTACTAATCATAATTTTTTCTGAGAAATTCTATCACCTGAAAAAAATCAAGCAATTCCTGAAGAATTAGAACAAGTTTTAATTAAAAGTTTTGGCAGTTTTGATCAATTTAAAGCAAAATTTGAACAAGTTGCTAAAAGTCGTTTTGGTTCAGGATGAGCCTGATTAGTTTTTAATACTAATAATACTTTAGAAATTATTTCTACTCCTAATCAAGATTCACCATTAATGAATCATCAAATTCCAATTTTAGGACTAGATGTATGAGAACATGCTTATTATTTAAAATATCATAACCGTCGGGCTGAATATTTAACTAATTTTTGAAAAATTATTAATTGAAAAAATGTACATCGTAATTTAATTCATGCTCAATCTTCTTATAGTGATAATCCTGAAAAAGTATGTTGTAGTGGTTGTTCATAATTAATTATGAAAGATTAATAATTCTCACATAAACTCATAATAAAAGTAGTTGCTTTCTTAATTAAAAGATTGCAACTACTTTTATTTATATTGCATCATTTTAAAAAATTAAATTTCTTGATATTCTGGTAATTGATCAATTAAGTCAAGTGTTTCTAAACTTAGTGTAATTAATGACAAAATTAAATCAAAAACATATTTTCCACCTTTAACTTGATCGAATTTATTGGGGTCATTAATGATATTTGATTCAGGATCAATTGAATATTGATATTGTCTAATAATTCAATTTAAAACTGGTCGACCACCTACTTGATAATCATGCATTTTTAAAGGAATGTTTTTGATCGTAATATAATCATTAAATTTCAATGTTTGTCTATCTTTAGATAAGGCCATTTTTCTTATTTCATAATGTTGTTTGCTCAATTGGTTGGGATCAACATTAAAGTATTCAATCTTAACATTTTGATTAGCTGGAACATCTTCATAATTAACATGAAGATCCAATAATTTCTGACCGATTTCCACAATTTTTTCAAAGTGGTTCAAATAAGGAATCCGTGGTAATTCTTGCATCAAATTGTTGTGATATTTTTCTTTGTAAGTAGGATGATGAAATAGGGCGTATATATATATATATATATATATATATATATATATATGGAACTCATTGATATTAGGATTATTATATTTTTTCCTAAATAAATTAACTAATTCTGAATTAATTGCATAATTTTTATTACTAGAATTATTTTCAAATAAGTTAGGTTCTTTGTTGTTTTGATATCAATATAATGGATAACATTGGTTCCCTGAAATAAAACCACGATCTACTAATCCTTTTGTTGCTAAACAACTAAATTCTGATCAATCTGATGATTCTGATGTGGAAATTAAAATATTTTTTGTATCATTTTGAGGAAAAATATTTAATGAACGATATTTATTTTGAATAATTTGTTCATTAAAATAAAGATAACGTTTAACAAAAGGTTTGTAATAACAAGTTCTTATTTCAGTTTTTTTATCATCTATAAATTCTTTGTTACAAATCAATAAAAATTGAGAATAACTAATTTTTATTTTGAGATTTGAATTATTGTTAATATAATCAATAACATATTTTTCTTGATCATCAGAATTGTTTATTGATTGAAATTTAGCATCATTATGTAATTCATTTGCTAATCTATTGAATTCTTTGATATACTCCTTCATTTTTTCATTTAAAGATTCTTTGTCAAATGAATATAACCATTCGTTTTTAGTTGTTTCAATTCCTAAAGAATAATTTTTATTAAATAAAGATATTTGATTATTTTTTTTATTGCCAATACTAATAAATTTATAGAACTCTGGATTTTTATGATTTAATCAATCATTATTTTTATCAGGAATAATTTTTTTAAATTCTAAATTATAAATCGATTTCGTTTTTTGAATTTGATTAAGTTTTTCTTGAGTTTTTAAACTATTAGTTATTTGATAATAATTAATATGTGATTCAGAAATTTTATTATTATTTTTTACAAGAAAAACAATACTTACAGCTGTGCCACATTTTTGTCCAAAAACATTACCACCTTCTTTTGAATTAAATTTTCTAAAATTACCTCTTAAATCAATAATATAAACTTGATAAAATTCTTTTTTTAATGCTGCTCGAAATTTTCTAAAAGCAAGATTTTTAATAAAACCGCCATTAGTAATGAAACCAATAATTCCATTATCACCTAAACGATCAGTTGCTCATCTAAATGCTCTTACATATGAATCATAAACTAAACTTGAATTATATGAACCATCTACATATTTACTTCTAACGATTTTATCAAAATTGAAATAACTAGTTCTTTTATTATTATCTGATCGATTTTTTTGTTTGCCAGAATATGGCGGATTACCAATAATAATGCGAATATTGGCTTGATCTTGTTCTTTAGCTTTATTATCAACTTCTTGAAACGGGTAATCATTTTCAAATAAAGAAAAATTTTTGTTTTTATTAAAACGTTTTTCTGATAACTGAAAGGTATCGGTTAATAGAGCATGATTAAAAGATAAATATTCATGAGTTAATCGACCATAAATATCCTCGATATTAATTAATGCAATATAGTATGCTAATAAGTGGATTTCATTACATCAAACATCATTTAAATATTTATATTTTAAAGTCTGATTATCAGCACCTAATTCTTTAAATTTTTCTAATAATCGAACAATAAAAGTTCCTGTTCCTGTAAATGGATCAAGAATTTTAATATTTTCTTTTGCAATTGATTGATTAAATTCTCTTTTTAAAATTTCACTAACTGAATTAATAATAAAATCAACAATTTCAATTGGCGTATATACAATACCAAATTTTTCTGCAGTTTTAGGTAAAGCGTGTTGAAAGAAATTTTCAAAAAGAGTTTTAATTAATTTTTGTCTTCCTTCTGATGCTTTAATATTTTGAACTTTTTCTTCTACCTCTTGATAAAATTTTGCTAAATTTTTTCTTTCAATTTCAGTGCCATTAAATTTCTGTACCATTGCCTCCATTAATTGTGCTACAGGATTAATATCAATAATTTTATTTTGATGAAAAATAGCACGTAAAACTGGTAATGTCACAACATGTTCTGCTAACATATTAATCACTTCTGTTTGACTAATTTTTGGATTTAATAATTCTTGCATTTTCTTTAAAAAAACATTAAAAGAATTATTTAATTTTTGATTATTTTCTAATTGTTGTTTAATTTTAATGGCAATATTATTAGTAATTTCACCAACATTTTTTGATCAATTTTCTCAATATGAACGATCGCCACATTTTTCAACAGTTGCTGCTGTAAAACTTTTAGCAATTGATTTTAAATCTACTTCAGTTGCTAAAGTATATTTTAAAGCAGGATTTGTTGTAGGTTGATCAGTATCAAATCCTTTTTGATCATAAAAACCATCAGGAGAATAAAATTGATTTAGTTTAATGACACAAATATTATCAGGCAAATCTCCTGTTACATCTGCTTTATTAATTTTAGTATTTAATCTTTCATCATGTGATCTTAATGCTTTAATCACTCTTCAAACAGTTTTATATTGATCTTTTTTTATTATTTCTGCTTCAATTGATTGAACATCATTAACAAAAACAGGAATAATAACATAACCATATTTTTTTTCATCACCCTTACGCATCACTCTACCAACTGCTTGAATAATATCAACTTGAGATTGTTTATCATTCATAAAAATGACTCCATCTAATAAAGGCACATCAATTCCTTCGGTTAAACATCGTGCATTAGTTAAAATATGGCAATGATCAGATTCAATTTCTTTACTTAACCAATTAATTTTTTCAGTTTTGATCTTAGATGGATCTCTACCTCTAATAACATCTGCAACAGGAATAACAATTCGATCATCATTTAAATAGTTGTCTTTAGAAAATTGATTAAATGCAGCAGCAATATTTTCAGCATCTTCAATTCTGCTACAAAAAGCAATAACGCGTTTCATTGGTGTTGGATCATAACTAAAATTATAAGTTTTGCTTGAAATTTTTGAGATGGCATTTAATGATGCAATTACTTTAGCATTAGTATCAAGATCAATTTCTAATGATCCATCAGTTGCTTGTTTATTGGTTACTTCAAAAACAATAACACGATAGTCAGATAAAAGTTCTTGAGTAATTGCTTGACCAAAACTTAAACGATGAAAAAGCGGACCATAATGCTCATCTTGGTCCATTGAATAAACATCATAACCTTCTTTTTTAGCTTGTTTTTTAGCACGTTCAGTATAAATTTTTTCAGTTGCTGTCATATACAAACGTTTTTTAGCAGGCACATAACGATCTTCATGAATTTTCATGAAATTAACATTTTCTTTTTCATCATGTTTAAGATAACCACCAATTGTTCTGTGTGCTTCATCACAAACAGCAATGTCAAAAACAAGTTTATGTTTTTTTGCTAGTTCAGCAATAACATTAATTGATTGATAAGTTGAAAAGAAAATATTAACTTTTCTAAAATGACTATGATATTGATTAGCAATTTTTGCTACATCAGTTGTAGCGCGAATTGGTAATGAATTTAAAATTTGATCACTTAATTGATCAATATTTTCAATATCAGCAGAACCAACATCTGAACAAATGGCAAAAGTTCTTAAATCATCAAACTCTGCTTGAATTCTTCATTCAATAATTGTTTGTGATAATAAAGCAATTGAAGGAACTAAATAAAGGACATTAAATGCTTGATTAGGTTGATGATGTTGGTGATAAAGTTGTTCAACAATTTTTAGTGAAGTAAGTGTTTTACCAGTTCCACAAGCCATAACTAATTTCCCACGATCACTTGTTTTAAAACCATCAATTACAGCTTTAACAGCATCTTCTTGATCCCTTCTTAATTTCTTTTTTTCTAAAAAATTAATTTTCTGATTTTTAAAAAAATCTTTTCATTGAAATTGATCTCAATCAATATCTAATTTTGAGATTTTTTCTGGACCAAAAAAGATAAATTTATTTTGATCAATATTTTTACTAATGTTATTAGTAGTAGCAAAAAGATAGCGATCATTACTAAAAGAATGGGTTTGATTGTCAATAACAAAATCAAAAGTAGTACTTTCAGAAACGAAAGTATCAACATCCTTTTTTTGAATTTTGTTATTGGGATTAAAAAATTTACATTGAATTGCTCGATAATTATTATCTTTATCTAAAGCAACAAGATCAATTCCCATATCGGTTTTCTTACCTCTTCCAGGAAATTGATCCCACATTCAAACTTCTTTAATTTCACTTTTAAAAAAGGGATCAGTTCTTAAAATCGCTTGACATAATAATTCAAAAACTCTACCTTTTTCACTAGTGTTTTTAACACGTTGTTCTAGTTGATCAAGTAGATCTGAAAATTTTTCTAAATTGGTCATTATTATTTTCTTTTTATCATCAAAATTTTTATTCAAGATATCAATTTATTGTTGACATCAATTACGAAAATTATAATCTTTTTAATTAGATTAAAATTTTAAATTTTGCTATTATTTCTTGTTCTTGTGATTTTAAAAATAGTTGATATAAATCTAGACAATATTTTTTATTTAATTAAATCTATTGCATTGAAACGATACTAATAATTTTAGTATGATAGTATTGATAGTAATTTTTAAGTTCACAATTTTAAAAATTAAACACTGCAATTTTAGTATACACAAGATCAATTTAATAAACAAACTAATACTATTAATTTTTTAGAAATTAGAACATAATAACTATATCTACAAAAACCAATCATCTTAATACTCATTAACTTGATAATAATTATTAATACTAAAATTTCTGAAATCAATTATTTTATTATTAAGATTATGATTTTGAAATCAAAATACCAAATAAACAACTAAAATCATTGAACTAATGATTGCTAATTTAAGTTTAATTATGTTAAATAATATGATAAAAAAATGCTGATAAAAATTCAATATCCATTATAAAATAATATGATAATCACATAAAAGATTTTAAGTAATTACTTTAATAAAAATTAAACATATAGAATAAAAATTAATAGATGTTTGATCAATAATTAATAAAATTATCAGTCTTGATTTTATGATTAATTTTTAGTAATAATTAATATAAATTTTTGTTATTAGTAATTTATGTGCAATTAAATTTTAAACAATTAAAAATTAGTAAAAAGAAGGTAGCTTTCTCAATCTATATCAAGTCGTTTTTTATAAAAATTTAAAGAAATATTAGTAAACACGTTATCATATGGCAAAAATCCAAAATATTTACACTTTTGATCATAAACAGCAAAATCAAAAACAATATTATATTTTTTTATTAAATCCATAATCACATTATTTGACTCATAGGTTGAAAAAAATATATTAATTCTTTTAGAAGAACTATTACATTTTTCAGCAATTGCTTCTAAATCGTTTGTCATAAGAAATGGTATTTTATTATTATTATTATTAGAATAATAAAAACGTTCTTTTTGATATGTGTCTTCATCACTAGTTCTAAAATATCTACAAATTCCAAAAATTTTTAAATCTTTAAAATCATTTTGATTTTTTAATTCAAAAATAGTTTCTCATAATTCAAAAAAACGAATTAGCTAAATAAAGAATATTAAACGATTGATTTGGTTTATGAAATTCATCATATAGTTTTTCAAAAATTTTTAGTAAAACAAGATTTCAATTTTTTTCACATCTAAGATCTAAACCTAATTCTCAATAATCATATTTTTTAAAGGTGCTAATAATATCATCAACAATACAAAGTTCATGGTTTTTTAGTTTTTTATTTTCAACAATTTCAAGTTTTGAATTTTCATCAAATTGATTTAAATCAAATTTATTTCAATTAATTCCGATAATATCCATTTTTTCTTGTCCAAAAACAATAGCAATATCTGAATCATCTGCAGAACGAATTGTACTAAAAATATATTTTTGACTAAATTTATTAGTGATTCCATCAATGATAAATTCAGCTGAACTTGCAGCAATAAAACTATCAATATCTTTTTTATTGCTTCCATAAGTTTTATTTGTTTTATTACTATTATTCCTATATCATGAATAAATATTATTTTTTGAAAAATAACGTTTAATAAAAATAGGATCATAATCACATAGAATGGCTCAATATTGTCCATTATTATCTAATACTACAAGATCAATTCCTGTATCAGGTAAATTTGTTTTAGCAGGAAATTGATTTCATTTTCAAACTTATTTAACATCGTTTTTTAAAAAATGGAGCAGTTTCTAAAACTTTTTTACACAATGTTTTAAAAATCATTCTTTTTTGATAATCATTAGGCAATTTTTCTAATTGATTTAAAAT
The DNA here is from genome assembly GCF_042984175.1 of [Mycoplasma] cavipharyngis. Taxonomy (NCBI): domain Bacteria; kingdom Bacillati; phylum Mycoplasmatota; order Mycoplasmoidales; family Mycoplasmoidaceae; genus Mycoplasmoides; species [Mycoplasma] cavipharyngis. The sequence goes on from NZ_CP155569.1 coordinate 840,983, forward strand.
ATTAATTTATTAAAAATGTTAATTTGTTGAATAATATTTTTTAAACTTTATTAAAATAGTAATTTTAAAAAAGTTTTTATTAATTAATAAAAATATTATTTACTTATGAAAATAATTTAAATGTAAAAATTCTAATTAATTATTAATTAAATAAAATTTTATTGAATTTCTAAATGTTTAATAATAGTTTTAAACAAAGATCTTATTTTCAATCGATTTTAATTAGTGATTTAATTGGATTTAATTTTTTTGATATTCTAATAATCGATTAATTATAGTGTTTCTAAACTTAATGATCAAAAGATAAAAATTAAATTAAAAACATATTTTTCATCTTTAATTTCATTGAATTTATTAGGATCATTAATAATCTGTTGATGCAACATCAATTGAATATTAATAATGATTTTAATAATTCAATTTAAAACTAATTGACTATCTACCTTATAATTATAAATTCTTAGAAAGAAATATTTCTGATCATAATTTAATCATTAAATTTCATCATTTTCTTATCTTAAATTACATAATGAAAAAGCCAATAAGTCTTAATTTATTAGATAAAACAAATAATCTTAGATTTTAGATACTTTTTGTCAAAACTAACAACTGTTGTTTATTGTTAAAATATAAAAATAATTTTTCAAGTTTTAATAAGAAATTGAGTTTATTACAAAAATAATTAATAAACCAAGTAATAAAAGAAAAATAACTGAGAAAAATTGCAGTTTTTTTACTAATATCGATTGAAATTCGTTTATTTTTCTTTCTAAAAATCCTTTTTTTGTTTTTTAAGTATATAATTAGTAAGGCCATTATATAAAAAGCAAGGAAATTTTAATGATGATAATTAAGAAATTGAAACAACTAAAAAACTTTGGAATTATTACTATTATCTCGCCACTTTTTACTATTTGTTGTATAATCGCTAATCTTGTATATATAGCAAACAATCCTACAAGTATTATAAGAGGGAGTGCTGTAGATACAATACTTGGAATTTTTATTGCGTTAGGTGTAATTACTAGTTTTGTTTTTATAATTTTAGATCTTGTTTGATTAAGCAATATCAAAGCTTATTATGTTGATAAAGATAAAGCATTATATGAAAAATTTAATACTTGTTTTATTTTGATTATTGTAGGTATTTTTGTTACTTTTGTTCTTTGGGTTGGAGTAATTTTAGCAATTGTAAATGCTAATAAACAATTAAATAAAGAAAATCAAGAACAAGTTTCTTAAATAATTTTTAAGAAATAAGTAATAAGCTTCACATAAGTAACACGAATAATATTTACAAACGCTTTAAAAAAAACCAAGCGTCATATTATAAGTATTTTATTTGTTTGTTTTATTGACTTAATATCTAGTTTTATAATAGTTTATAAATTAAAACAATTAATTTTAAATCATATAGAAGAAAAGTTAGTGTTGTAATAAATATAGTTAATATAAAATAAAATAGACAAGTTAGTTACAACTTGTCTTTTTTTTGTATATAAATTCATTTATTAAAATGATTAATTAATGTTTTTAAATAATTAAAATAGATAAATTAAAATTGCTAAAAAAACAAAAATAAAACATAATAAAAATTTAAAGTTGAAAAATTAAAATCTAATTGTTTTTTTGATAAGCTTTAATAATTTGAATTAAATGTTGTTTTGAAATATTATCAAAGTTTGGATCTTTATTGGATCATTAATTAACTTTATCTTTTTTATCAGATTTGTTATTTTTGCTGTAATAACATTTAAATTTTTTAAATAACTTTTATATTTTTCTTATAAAATTTCAAATTAAATTTTTATCTAAAAAATTAATTAAAGTTGCAATTTTTATTTTAGAATTACTTTTTATTAATAATCAATATAGATTTTTGCTATTAGCCTTTAATGTACAACTGAATTTTAAACAATTAAAAAATTAGCAAAAAAGTGTTCCTTCTCTAGTCATATCAAGTCATCTTTTAGCAGATTTTAAAAAATTAGTGGACATGTTATCATCAATTGAATATTTATGTAAACATGAACCGATTTCTTCAGTAACAGCAACATCAAAAATAATGTTATATTTTTTTCTTAAAGCAATAATGGCATCAATTGATTCATAACTTGAAAAAAATATATTAACTTTTCTAGAAGAAATATTACATTTTTCAGCAATTATTTTTAACTCACTTATCATAGGAATTGGCATTGGAAACAATTGAGACGTTTTATAAACCGTACTATAAAAATTTTTTTGATTTTTATCTTCATCATTAATCCTAACATCTGGATAAAATCCAAAAATTTCTAAATTATTAAAATCAGTTTGATTTTTTCATTCAAAAATAGCTGGTAATATTCACCCAATTGAAGGGGCTAAATAAAGAATATTAAACGATTGATTTGGTTTATGATATTGGTCATATAACCTTTCAACAATTCTTAATGAAGTAAGATATCAAGTAGTTCCATATTTCATATTTAAAGTTCAATAATCATGTTTTTGAAAATTACTAATAAATTTATTAACAACTCGAATTTGATTATTTGTCAGTTTTTCTTTTTCAACAACTTCAAGTTTTGAATTTTTATCAAATTGATTTAAATCAAATTTGTTTCAATCAATACCAACACCAATCATTTTTTTTGGTTCAAAAATAATAATTGTTTCTTCTGTTTTAACACTAATATAATTTGTTGTTGTAAAAATATATTTTTGACTAAATTTATTAGTAATTCCATTAATAGTAAATTCAGTTGAACTTGCAGTAATAAAACTATTAATATCTTTTTTATTAATTTTATAACTAGGGTTATAAAGTGTATCTTGAATTGTTCAAGAACCTTGAAATGAAGGATCATAATCACATAAAATTGCTCAATATTGATCATTATTATCTTGTACTACAAAATCAATTTCTCGATAGTGTTTTTCATTATAAGCAGGAAATTGATGTCATTTTCAAATCTTTTTTACATCTTTACTAAAAAATGGAGCAGTTTCTAAAACTTTTTTACATAATATTTCAAAAATTATCCTTTTTTTATAATGATTAGAAGATTTTTCTAATTGATTCAAAATATTTAAATATTTTTCTAAATTTGTCATTATTAATTTTTTTTATCTTATTACAATTTAATTATTAAAAACATTAATTTGTTAATAATATTTTTTAAGTTTATTAAAAGAATAATTATAAAAAAGTTTTTATTAATTGATTAAAAATATTATTTACTTATGAAAATAATTTAAAATCGGGTTTTTTAATGATTTAATTAGTGATTTGTTTTAATTAAATCTCTTGATATTCTAATAATTAATCAATTTATAAAATTAATATAATTAACTACAAAAATTAAATCAAAACATATTTTTTACTTTTAAATTAATCGAGCTTATTGGATTCATTAATAATTTTTAAATTTTTATTAACTGAATATTTATATTAATTTTATTAATACAGTCACTTAAATTAATAATTTTTTTATCATATTGTTTTTTACTATTGTAAATGCCATTGCTCATATTTTTTATATAATACTTTTTGAAAATAACTAAAAACATTAAAAAATTATTGTGCAATAAATAATACTAATGAAATTACAAAATAAAAATTAGATAAATTAAATAGTCTTAGATTTTAGATACTTTATATCAGAAATAAAAAAGACTGTTTATTTGAAAACTATAAAAAATTGAATTTATTAGAAAAATAATCAATAAATTAAACAAATAAGTTTTTTTGTAATATCGATTAAAATTCGTTTATTTTTATCTCTAAAAATTACTTTTTTTCTTTTTTCTTTTTTTATTTTATATATAATCCAAGTTAATACATATTAAAAAGAAATAAATTTTAATCATGATAACTAATAAATTAAAACAATTAAAAAATTTTGCAATTCCCACTCTTATTTTACAACTTCTTAATCTTTGTTGTATAATCGCCATTATTTATTATTCAATAATTTCTGCAACTTATGCAATAAGTTCTGCATCTACTTTAGCAGATTTAAAAACAGTGAATAATTCATACACAACTACAATAATACTTGTAATACTTATTGTAATAAGTGGACTTACTAGTTTTATTTTTACAATTTTAAATATTATTTGATTAAGTAATATCAAAGCTTATTATATTGATAAAGATAAAGAATTATTTCAAAAATTTAATACTTCTTTTATTTTAATTATTGTAGGTCTTTTTATTAACATTGTTCTTTTAATTGGAACAATTTTAGTAATTGTAAATACTACTCAACAATTAAATAAAGAAAATCAAAAGCAAGTTTCCTAAATAATTTTTAATAAATAAGTAATAAGTATTAAATAAATAATATAAATGATATTTGAGAATAATTAAGAAAAATCAAGTTTTTTAGTATAAGCGTTTATTATAATTTTATTTATTTTGTTTTATTATTGAAAACACTTATTCAGAAATTTATAATATCTATTTTCACTTAACTAATTCTAAATTTACAAATAATCAAAAAAGAACAGAAATTATTATAAATATTATTGGTAATATTTTTAGATCAAAAATTAAAAAAATTAATTTTAAATCATATAAAAAAACTAGTGTTGTAATAAATATAGTTAATAAAAATAAAATAGACAAGTTAGTTACAACTTGTCTTTTTTTATTAAATTGATTTATTAAAATAATAACAAAAAGTTATTTTATTACTTCTTTTCTTAAAATTATCACATAAGAAAAAGTCAGATAAATTAAAATTATCTGACTTGGTTTAAATCTGTTAATTAATTTTAAAATAATTGTTTTGTAAGTAAATTTAATAAATTAAATTTTTATCTAGAAAATTAATTAAAATTGCTAAGTTTGATTTTATGATTCATTTTTGGTAATAATATCACTAAGATATCATTTTCTAGTCATATCAAGTCATTTTTTAGCAGATTTAAAAAATCATTCGACATATCATAATCGTTCAAGTATTTATTTAAATATGAACGAATTTCTTCAGTAACAGCAATATCAAAAATAATGTTATATTTTTTTACTAAATCAATAATGATGCCAATTGATTGATAATTTGCAAAAAATATATTAAATTTTTTAGAAGATTTATTATATTTATCAATAATCAATTTTATCTTATTAGTTATAGGAATTGGCGTTTGAAATAAATTATCATCATAAACTTTATAATGTTTGATTTCATTTGTGTTTTTTCATTAATATCAACATCTGAACAAATTCCCAAAACTTTTAGATCATCAAAATCAGTTTGATTTTTTCATTCAAAAATAGCTGGTGTCATTCAAATAATTCTAGAAGTTAAATAAAGAATGTTAAACGGTTGATTTGATTGATGGTATTCATATAGTTTTTAAACTATTTTTAATGAAATAAAATCTCTTCTATTTAAATACTCACGACAAGATCATCTTAAATCACCATCATTTTGAAACGCATTAATAAAATCATTAACAATTTGAATTTCAGTATTTGTTAATTTTTTCTTTTCAATAACTTCAAGTTTTGAATTCTTATCAAATTGATTTAAATCAAATTTAGTTCAATCAATACCAATATGAGTCATTTTTTGTGATTCAAAAATAACAATTGTTTCTTCTGTTTTAACACTAATATGATTTGTTGTTGTGAAAAAATATTTTTGACTAAATTTATTATTCATACCATCAATTATGAATTGATCTAAACTTGCTCTCATAAAACTATTAATATCTTTTTTAATAATAGCATTATTAGAACTATTAGAAGGATCATAAAAATGACATTTAATTGCTCAATATTGTTCGCTATTATCTAAAACTACTAAATCAATTGCTCGATCGTGTTTTTTATTATAACCAGGAAATTGATTTCATTTTCAAACTTGTTTAACATCATTTTTTAAAAGTGGTGCAGTTTCTAAAACTTTTTGACATAAGATTTTAAAAGATGTTGATTTTAGTAGGGTTATTTTTAACTAATTTATTCAAGTCAAGAAGAATGTTTAAAAATGTTTCTAAATTGTTCATTGTCATTCTTTTACATTTTACTTGATTAAATTTTAGTAATAAAAATCAATTTTAATTATTTATTTTTCAGTAAAATTGCAGCTGTTTGATCATAAGCAGCTTTAGCTTTTAAAGGATTAGCTTGACCTTTAGTTCGCGCCATAATTTGACCAATAATAAATTTTTCAAATTTTGTTGCATTATCTAAAAATCGGTCTAATTTATTTTGGTTATCAACTAATATTTGTTCTACTAACTGATTTAAAAAAGCTAAATCAGTAATTTGTTTTAAATCATATTTTTTAACTGCTTGATCTAATGTTAAGTTTTCTAATAAAATGGCTTCAAAAACTAATTTCACTTGTTTGTTATTTAGTTCTTGTTTAATTTCTACAGCAATAATTGCTGCTATTAATTGTTCAAAAGTTTCTTGTTTTAAATTGGATAAATCATATTCACTTTTGTTTAAAAAACCTAAAATTTCATTAGCAATTCATTTATAACTTTTTTTTCAATCATTTAAATGTTGGTTTAATTGTTGCATCAAACAATACATTTCATAATGATCTAAAACATGATTAATTTCTACTAATGATAATCCTGCAGCTAATAATTCTTGTTCAATTACTAATCAACTTTTAGCTGATTGAGCAATAATAGTCTGATATTCTTGTTCACTAATGCTAAATTCAGGAATGTTTGGTTCAGGCATGAAGAAATAGCCTGTGCTATTAGATTTATCACGTAAAAATTGTGTAGTTAATGTTGTCTCATCTCATTTTCGTGTTTGTTGAGTAATGATTTGATTATCATCTAATAATTGACTCTGCCGTTTAATTTCATAATTAATAGCATTACTTACTGCTTCAAATGAACCAATATTTTTAATTTCTACTTTAGCACCATAAGGATCAGATTGTTGTTTTCTAAGTGATAAATTAACATCAACCCTTAAATTTCCTAATTCAATTTTGCCATCACTAATTTCTAAAAAAACTAATGTTCGTTTTAAGTATTTTAGAAATTCTAAAACCTCATTAGCATTAGTGAAATCAGGTGCAGTCACAATTTCTAATAATGGTGATCCTGCACGATTAAAATCTAATCAAATTTCATCATTAACTTTTAATTGTTTAGCAGTATCTTCTTCAATTTGAATTTGATTAATTTTAATTGTTTTGTTTGCTTGATTTAATTTAATTGTCCCATTAGTTGCAATTGGATGAAAATATTGACTAATTTGATAACCTTTTGGTAAATCATAATAAAAATAATTTTTTCGATCAAAACTAATTTTGTCATAATTTAATTTCATGTTTAAAAAATGACCTAATTGTAATGCTTTATGAACTACAATTAAATTAACTACTGGTAAAGTTCCTGGTAAACCTAAATCTAAATAAGCAACACAACTATTAACTGGTGCAGTTGAACTATTAAGCGCATTAGAAAACATTTTACGTTTAGAAAAAACTGTAGTATGAATTTCTAAACCAATTGATACTAAATAATTCATCTCTATTTATTAGTTTCCAATCATGTTTCTAATCAATAAGCCAAATTTAGTAATGGCCCATCAGTTTTTTCTGGTCCAAATAAATTAATTCCTACTGGTAATTGATTGATTTTAATTCATGGAATGGTAATTGAAGGTAAACCAAAAAAATTAGCAATTTGTAAAATATTATCAATCATATTATTAGGATTTCTAATTTGTTGATCAAAATCTTTCATTAAATAAGTTGTTCCAAATGCTCCTAATGAAAGAATAAAATCACATTGTTCTCAAACTAATGCTAATTTATTAGCAATTACTTCTCTAACTTTTTTAGCTTGCAAATAAGTATTATGATAATTTTCTTGATCTAAAACATAACCCCCAATTGCCATCCGTTTTTTAAACTCAGCCCCAAAAACTGAACGATTGTGATTAATTGAATCAATAAAATTATTACTAGTTTGTTTTAAACCAAAAGTAATTCCAGTTAAATTAGCATAGCAACTAGCTGCTTCAGCATAAGTAATAATTTGATATAAATCATCAATTACCCATAAAAATTCTTGATCAAAATCAATTCAAACAATTTCAAAATTAGAATCTTGAGTTAATTTTATTACTAATTGTTCAAAAGCTTGTTTAGTTAAAGCAAAATTACTATTGGCACAACTACTATTTTGTTCATAATCAAACATCAGTTTAAATAAACCGATTTTAATTTTAGTTGTTAGTGGTTTTTGTACATAACTAAAATAATCACTAATTGCATCATTTCATGAAGTAGCATCATGCTCATCTTTATGTGCAATTGTACTTAAAACAATTGCTACATCTAAAACATATTGACTGAAAATACCAACAGTATCTAATGAAGGACAGAAAGGATAAACACCATAACGAGAAATTAAACCATAACTAGGTTTAAAACCAACAATGCCACTATATGATGCAGGTTTACGAATCGAATCACCCGTATCAGTACCAATACTAAAACTAACAATATTAGCAGCAACTAAATAGGCTGATCCTGATGATGAACCACCAATTAAATATTCTGGTTTATTAGGTAAATGAACTTTACCATATGCTGAAAAAGTACCTGAACCTCCTAAACCAAATTCGTCCATATTAGTTTTAGCAACATTAATTGCTCCAACTGCTAATAAACGATCATAAACTGTTGCATTAAAAGGTGATTGATAGTTTTTTAAAAATAATGATCCACCAGTTGTAACTTGATCAGTAGTAACAATATTATCTTTTAAAGCATAAAAAATGCCACTTAATAAATTAGTTGGTTGTTTAAATTGCTCAACAAAATTTGCTGCACTTGATAAACAATCATTAATAACTGGATTAGCAGTTTGATGAACTTTTAATTGCGTTTTGATTTGTTGAAAAAAATGATCAATTTGCTTAGGTTGTTGTTTTAAAATTTGATGTTGTTGTCAAATCTTAGATCGCATTTTTAACTACCACATAATTATTTTTAACAATTGGAACGGTTTTAAGATTGACAACTGGATCAGAACTTAACTGAAATTGATCTAAAGATAAACTAGTATTAACAATTCATTTTAAAGAATTGCCAATAATAACATTACTAGTATCAATAAATGAAACGCTTTTTAAATCATTTTCAATTTTAGTTCAATGATTAATTAAATCATCAACGACATTAGCATCTAATGGTACATGTCAATCTTTTGTTAAATTAATAATGACATTTTTATCTAATTTCATTTTAAGTAAATTATTTATCTTTTTTTAATATGACAATATCCGTGAGGATTTTTAATTAAATAATCTTGATGATATTCTTCAGCTAAATAATAATTTTTTAAAGGTAAAATTTCACTAACAATTGGTTTAGTTCAATATTTTTGTAATTTTGCAAAAAAATGTTTGATTTTAGTTGCATCATCAAGTTCAGAATAATAAACGCCTGAACGATATTGACTTCCTCTATCATTTCCTTGTTGGTTTAATGTAGTTGGATCAACATGAGAGAAAACAATTGTTAGAAGATGATCTAAATCTAAATATTTTTTATTATAAAAAACTTGAACTGCTTCAGTTGCTCCAGTATCACCAGAACATACTTGACTATAAGTAACAGGTTTGTCACTATTAGCATTAGCATAACCAACAGTAGTAAAATAAACACCTGAAATATCACGAATTAAATGTTGCACACCTCAAAAACACCCACCAGCAATAGTAATCATAGCAACATCTTTTTGATTTTTGGCTTTAGAATGACTTCAAAAATCAATTCATGGTTGATGTCCTGAAGCAATAATCTCTTTTTCACTAATGAATTTTAAAGCAGCAGAATTAATACAATAACGTTGTGCTCCTTTTGCTAAAACATTAGGATCAAGATCATCAAAAACATGACCTAAGTGCAAATCAGTATTAGCTGTTCTTACTTCAGTGCGATACATATTGTGACTATAATCTTCTTTAGTTTTAACAAGATGAGATTCAATTGGACGATAAAAAGCGGGTCAGCCACAACTTGAACTGAATTTATCATAAGAACTAAATAAAGCATCCCCATTAGAAGGATCAACATAAATCCCTTGTTCTCAATGGTTTCAATATTCGTTATTAAAGGGAGATTCAGTTCCGTTTTGATATAAAACTTCTTTTGATTTACTTGATAAATTTTTTTCTGAAAAGCGATAATCAACAAATTTTTTCATTAAAATTTCCTTTGCAATATAATAAAACCACGTCCTTATTAATTATAAGCACATGGTTTTATTGGTTAAAATTAATAATTAAAACAAAATTAATCACTAGTTTTATCATTAACAAGTTCTTTAATTTTTTTAGAAAAAGTAAATTTAGGGCTATTTTTAGCCTTAACAATAATTTTTTCTTTAGTTTTAGGATTAATTGCAGTACGTGCTGGGGTTGCTACAATTTTTATTTTTCCAAGATCAAAAAGACGTACTTCTTTTTCTACTTGCAATGTTTCAAGTAAGACATCAAAATAAGTTTCTAATAACAAATTAATGTCTTTTTGACTAATGGAATGATTCGATTTAGTTTTAGTTGCAAGCAATTCACTAACTCGACTTAAAATTTCTTTTTTATTAGAAGCAACTACTTTATTAGACTTGCTATTAACAGCCATTTAATTTTTATCTCCGCAATATTGATTTAAAATTAAATTATTTTATATTTTAAATTTATTATTTTATTAAGTTATTATAATGATAAATTAGTTGATTTTATAATTATTTGTTTCGAATTCGAGCATTTTTTGATTTGTAATAAACTTTAATTGGTACTAAATTTAATCCTAAAGCTGATTTAATTTGGTTCTCAATAAAACGAGCATAAGAAAAATGTAATAATTCTGGGTCATTACAAAAAATGACAAAAGTTGGTACTTGACCTTGAACTTGAACAGCATATGAAAGTTTAATTTTTTTACCATGAACATTAGGAATGGGATTTAGTGCTTGGGCTTTTAATAATAAATCTTCTAAAACTGAAGTTGCCACTTTAATTTTCAATTGGGCTTGAATTTGCTCAAGCATCTGAAAAATTTTATCAATTCTTGTCTGATTTAGTGCACTTAAAAAAACAATTGGCGCTCAACTTAAATAAGCAAAACGATTTTGAATTAATTTCGTTGCTTGATTCATGCTATTAGTGCTTTTATTAGGATAAATATCTCATTTATTAGCAATAATAATTGTTGGTAAATTGGCTTGATAGGCTAATCCGCCAATAATTTCATCTTGTTCACTAATACCATTAGCAATATCTAAAACTAAAAAAACACACTTACTACGCATTAATGATTTTTTTGCTTTAAGCACAGCATATTTCTCTACTGCTAGTTTATTTGCTTGTCCACTTCTTCTAATGCCTGCTGTATCAATTAAACAGTATTGTTTATGATGATAATTAAAATAACAATCAATTGCATCTCTTGTTGTGTTAGGAATGTTTGAAACAATTAGTCTCTGATCACACAATAAGGCATTTGCTAATGATGATTTACCAACATTTGGTTTACCAATTAAACAAAATGTTAAAACATCAGCACTAGTTGATTCATTAGTTGTCAAATTTAAATTTTTAACAATATCATCTAAAACATCACCAATTCTAATCCCATGTTCTGCAGCAATTAAATATGGTTCACCAAACCCAATTTTATGAAATTGACTAAGATCATCATAACTTTGTCAATTTTCTGACTTATTAACTAGTAACATCACTTTTTTTGGTTTTAATTTTTTAATTACAGAAGCAACATATTGATCTTCTAAAGTCAAACCATCAAGATATGAAACCATAAATAAAATTAAATCAGCTTCAGCAATAGCAATTTTTGCTTGTTGGTTAATATTTTCTTGAAAACTTAAATTTTGATTAGTTATTCCACCTGTATCAATTAATTCAAACTTTCGTGTTAGTCATTCTACTGTTGTTTTAATTCGATCCCTAGTAATTCCAGGTTCAGCTAAAACAATCGCAATTTTATTTTTAGCTACTCGATTAAAAAAACGTGATTTACCAACATTAGGTCGTCCAATAATTGCTACTTTTTTCAAGTTCATGATTTAACTAATTCCAATGCTAATCACTAAACCAATCATTGCTAAAAAAATTAAAAAACTAAATCCAAAAATTAAATAAAAACTAATTTTAAATCTTGTTGATTTCTGTTGTCATTTTTGTTTGGCAAATATTTCGTTTTTATTATCATTAATTTTTAAATAATCTTTTGCTCTTAATAATGTTTTTTCTAACAAACTTAAATTATAGTCTAAATTAATTTTGTACTGTTCTAAAGCCGATTTTAATTTTTTTGCTTTTTGTAAATGATTTTGCTTCATAGCATACTCAGGAATTTTGGCTAATTCCTGTTCAAGAAAATTTTGGTGTTTAGTTTGAAATAAAGCAAAATCATTTTTATCTAAAATAACTTGTGCTTCACTAATAAATTGATTAATTTTTTGATGGTCAAATTCTTGATTAAATGCTTTAATTCTTTGATAAGTATCACTAACAGTACTTAATTGATACACTTGATGTTCTAATAATTGTAATTGATTAATTTGAAATGACAAATTAGGAACTTGATAACGTTTTAGTTCTTTAACATAATCAATAATTTTTTTATTTTGAACATTAATTAATTTTAGTTTTTTAGCATTTGCTTCAATTTCTTCACGATATTTAGCAAAACGTTTCATTCGTTTCATAAATTAGCCATTTTTCTTAGTTCTTATTTAAAAAATTTAAATAAATTTGATAAATTGTTTGATTAATTTTTTTTGCTGCTACAGCATTAATAATAGCACAATCAACATTAGGATTATTATGCAAACAATCATTAAATTTACATTGGCATTTCAAATCATGAAAAAGATGTCAACCTGAAGCAATATCTTGTTTAACTAATTTTAAATTTAAATTATTAAATCCTGGAGCATCAATAATTTTAATTTTATCAATTTGATAAATTTTAGCTGTAGTTGTTGTATGTTTACCTAAATTTTTACTATTTAAAGCTTGAGTTAAAATTTGTCAATGAGGATTAAGTCAATTTAAAAAAGTGGATTTTCCTGCGCCTGAATAACCTGATAAAACAATTAAATGATTTTCAATTATTGCTTTTAAATTGCTTCAATCATTTGGATTATGATAATCAAACGCTTCAACTTTTAAATCACTAATTAAATTACTAATTGTTTTAATTTTATTAATACGATCTTTTTCAGATAATAAATCACTTTTGGAAAAAACAACTTTGACATCAAAATTAATTGATTCATAAGTGAGAATTCATCATAATAAATCATCAAAATTATCACTACCATTTAATGGATAAATAATTAAAATTAGATCAATGTTAGCAACTTTAGGACGAATTAAATAGTTTTTGCGTTCTAATAATTGTTTTAGAAAAAATTGTTCTTGTTTTTGTTCAACTGCAATTCAATCACCACAAATAATTTTTTGCTGAAAATTTGTTGGAATTAAAATCGTAATTAACTGATCATTAATTTGCGTCAATATTTTTTTATTGAAAGCTTGATAAACTTGTAATTTTAAAAGCATGTATTATTTATTTGTAATAATTGATTTTTTTTATTTAGTTCCTTAATTAAAAAAATTAGTAAAAAAGTTTGTTTTTAATTATATCTAAAAATTTATTTTTAAGATGATTCAAGAAAATATAATGATTGATTTAAATTGATATTGGATTTAGAGAATAAGTGTGAATATTATTCTTTTTAAAATAGTTAGTGATTTGTTCTTTGTAATTAATATGACCATAATTAGTGCTTCAAAGACCACTAGTTGATTGTAATATTGGTTCAATTTTCTGATCTTGTAAAATCATATTAACAAATTGATAAGCAATTTGATTCACTGCTGATTGAAATTTTGATTCTAACAAATGATTAATTCCCATTTTAATTTTATTTAAATATGTAATAGCATTATAAGTATTATTTGATAAAGGTAATTCTAAACCATATTTAGCAACAAAATTTTCCATGATATTTGAAAGTGTTGCAGGGTCATTAATCCTTGTTATTCCTATAAATTGAGTTTGATCAGTAGGATAAATTGCTCCTGATGAATATAAAGAAATGAATTTGTCTAAAATTGTTTGACTTAAACTATTAATTAAATTCTTACTTAAAGCATAAATTAAAGATTGATTAACTGGTTTCAGATCATGGTTTTGATCATAATTTAATTTTTGATCACCATAAACAAACTTTAAAGGTAAATTTCTTGTTACTAAACGAGAAATTCGATCTTGAACATCGGGTTTATTATATAAAGGTTGAAAAGCTGAATCTTGACTAAATTTGGTTACTAAATTAGTGCGATTAAAAAAGATTCCTCAATAAATTCCAACAGCATTATAATCTTTATCAATTACTAATGAACCAGATGATCCTCCACCTGTAACATAATCATCACTTGATAAAATATCAATTCCTGATCTTGGAACTTGATCTTGATCACAATAAGATAAATATTGAAAATCAGGATTACATGCAAAATTATCTAAAACTAAAGTTTCACCATTACCAACAATTCTTTTATTTTTAGCAGTACTTTTAGCAACACGAAAAGTTGGTCCACCTTTAGAGCGATAAACTAAATTTTTTTTGATTTGTTCTAAAGGATATCCTGCATGATAAAAATCAATTGGATTAATATCTGGATCATAATCACTAGGTAAAATATTTTCTTGTTTAAACCGTGGAAAAGTTCATTGGTTATATTTTTTAGGATTAAGAAAATAAGGAAAGTTAGCTGCTAAATAATCATCAGGAATGCTAACTTTTAATGTTGCCATATCAATAAAACCATAAGCAGGTAATTTTTCAAACTTCAGTTGTTCTTGCTCTTCAGGGCTTTTAAAAAATTGTTTTAATTCATTTGCAGTAATAGATAATTTATGTTTAGTTGATAAAATATTAGTTTTAGAAAAATTATTAGATGCTAAATCTTTTTGAAACATAAATTTAATAATGTTATCTAAACTAAAAACAGCAGATTGAGGATTTTCAATAGTTTGATAAATTTGTTGTCATTGCTTATTTTGAAATGAATCAATTGTTTTTAATAATGCTTGTTTAGTTTTAAGATCAATATTTTGCTGATTTTTTTTCAAAATAAAGTTATATTGACTAGGACTAGAATCAAAACTAGTAAAACTAAGCGGTTCTAATTTTACTTCAGTTAAAATCCGATGCTCTTGATCAGCATGATTTTTAGAATTAATACTACCAACAGTTTGATAACTTGCTGGAGTAATTTGACGATGATTATTATTTAATAATTTTTGATCTAGTTTTTGTTTACCAATTGCAAAACGAAAAATATCAGGATTAGGTTTATTAGTTTCAAATTCTGGATTTATTGGACCAGCATTAGCAACGTGAATGTTAGTAGCAATATAAAAATTGTTAGTGCCAACTTCACGATCAACAATTCAAGCTGTACCATAACTACTTTGGAATGGAACATCATCTTTGCTATATTCTTTATAGATTGAAAAACTACGATCATTAAGATATTGATAATAACAAATATCAATATTATCATTTTGACAATCTTTTGGATTTGGTGCAGCTAAACCTGCTTGATCTTGATCATAAACCTTTTGATCAATGCTTTCTAAATCAGAATTAATATTAGTTTTAAAAATTTCATTCGGATTGATTGCTCTTCCTACATCAGCCGGTCTACAAGCACTTAATACTAATGTACCAAGCATTACTAAAATATAAAAAAAGCGTTGTTTTTTTCACATAAAAATAAAAATCTTTCTTGAAATATCTAATGATTAATTTTCGATTTAGTCAATTAATTTATAAGAGTCAAAAAACAAATAATAAAATTAATTAATTATTTGTTCTCAAAAATAAAAATACTAAATATAAAAAAATAATTAACAATTTAAAAACCTAAATTTTTAAACGTTAATTATCATTTTGAATTTTTGATATAGTAAAAAATTATTTTTTATTAATATTAAAAAATAATAATAGGTATTATCCAAAATAACTTTCATTAAAGTTATTATAATTAAAGATTAGTTGGTTTTGAAATAAAGATTTAGACAAATCATTAAAAAACTTTTAATAAAATGGGCTTAATAATTATATTAATGACATTATTTGGAATTATTTAAATGGTAAGTTTTAATGTTATGATCTTTAAAATATTGAGTTATTTGTGATTTGTAATCAACATTACCATAATAATTATTAGTTGTAATTGTATTAATTGATTCTAAGCTAAATTGAACATCATATTCATCTGAAAAGAACTTAATAGCAGTATAAGCCATTTTAGTTAAAATACTATCAATATCATCCTTTCCATTTGTACCTGTTTTATCTTTAGCAATTTTTTTAACATCATTTTTAATTGATTCAAATTTATTGTTTGAACTAGTATCATTTGCTTTTGTTTTGACTTTTTGTAATAATGTTTGTGATTCTGTTGTATTACTTAATAAATCATTAACAAAATTGTTATAAAAATTTTCTTTTAAAGCAAATAATAATGCATCATTAAATGGTGAATTTTTAATACCATCTTGATCGTTTTTATCAGGATTAGTATAGTCAAATTCTAATAGTAATGTACTTGTTACATCTAATTCAACTGCTTGATCAGAATTACCTTGATTATAAAATGGTTGAAAGGCAGAATTTTGACTAAATTGTGTTATTAAACTAGTTTGATTAAAAAAGACACCCCAATAAATTCCAACAGCATTATAATCTTTATCAATTACTAATGAACCAGATGAGCCCCCACCTGTAGTATAATCATCATCTGCTAAAAAATCAAGTCCAGCTCTTGGTACTTTATCTTTATCACAACCTGATAATAAGTTTTTTGTAGGATCACAAGTAAAGTTATCTAATTCTAATGTTGAATTTGCTCTTACTTTTTGCACATTTACTAATTTACTTTTAGTTGAACGAAAAGTAGGTCCACCTTTAGAGCGATAAGTCAAGTTTTTCTTAATTTGTTCAACTGGATAACCTGCATGATAAAAAAATACTGGATTTTTATCATAATTATCATAAATAGTCCATAAGTTTTTTTGACTAAATCTTGGAAAGGTTCATTCATTATATTTATCAGGATCAAGAAAATATGGAAAATGTTTTGCTAAATAGTCATTAGGAATATTAACTTTTAATGTTGCCATATCATTATATCCTTGAAAGACTCTTGGATCATTTTCTTCAAATTCCAATGATTTTTTTTCTTCATCTGTTTTAAAAAATTTATGTAAATCAGTTTTAGTGATACGTAATTTTTGATCTTTAGAAACATTTTGACTTGATGAAAAATCATTAACTCATAAATCTTCTAAAAACATATAATTAAAAATGTCATTAAAATTAAAAATTTCTTTAGTTTCACTATTAGAATCAATAACAGATTTAAAAGTTTCTAAATTAGGAAGTAATTCTTCTGCTAAAAATTGACTATCTCCAGTGCCAATTTTTGCACCTTGATAAGTAAGACTAAAATTATAGTTATCAGGACTAGTAATTTTTGGACCATAAGAAATTGGTTGATATTTCACTTCAGTTAAAATCCGATGGTTACTATCAGCATGATTATCTGAAGTTCATTCACCAACACTTTGATAAGAAGAAGGAACAATTTGATTAGTATTTTTGTTTAATAATTTACGATCAAGTTCTTGTTTGCCAATTGAAATATCTAATAATTGGGGATCAGGGTTTTTATCAGTATAAGGAGTTGTTGTTTTACCAAGATTAGCAACATGAATGTTAGTAGCAATATAAAAGTTGTTAGTCCCAACTTCACGATCAACAAATCAACCAGTACCAAAACCACCACCTAAACTATTACTTTCACTTTTAGTTTTAATAAAAATTGAAAAACTACGATCATTTAAATACTGAAAATAACAAACATCACGATTAGTTTCCTGACAATCATTAGGATTAGGTGCAGCTTTAGCTTGATATTGTGAACCATAAACTTTTTGATTAATACTTTTTAAATCAGAACTAATATTAGTTTTAAAAATTTCATTAGGACTAATTGTTCTTGCTATATCAGTAGGTCTGCAAGCGCTTAACACTAATGTACCAAGCATCATCAAAATATAAAAAAAGCGTTGTTTTTTTCACATAAAAATCTTTCTTAAAATATCTAATGATTAATTTTGATTTATTTAATTAATTTAAAAGGGTTAAAAAAACTTTTAATAAAATTACTTTAATAATCTTTAAATTTAATAATATTAATTAAGTTTTTTAGGATTAATTATTTAAATGATATGTTTTAATGTTATGATCTTTAAAATATTTAGTCATTTGTGATTTGTAATCAACATTGCCATAATAATTATTAGTTGTAATTGTATTAATTGATTCTAAACTAAACTTAACATCAAAACTAGTTAAAAATAATTTAACAAAATAATAAGCCATTAAATTAAGAATGCTATCAACACCTTTTTCTGAAGCAATTTTTTTAAGATTATTTTTAACTACTTCAAATGTATTATTTGAATTATTATCGGATGCTTGAGTTTTGACTTTTTCTAATAACATTTTTGATTCTGTTGTATTACTTAATAAATCATTAACAAAATTGTTATAAAAATTTTCTTTTAAGGTAAAAAATAATGCATTATTAAATGGTGAATTTTTAATGCCATTTTGATCTTTTTTATCAGAATCAGTATAGTCAAATTCTAATGGTAATTTACTTCTTGAATTTAATTTAATTGCTTGATCAGAATTACCTTGATTATAAAATGGTTGAAAGGCTGAATTTTGACTAAATTGTGTTGTTAAACTAGTTTGATTAAAATAGACACCCCAATAAATTCCTACAGCATTATAATCTTTATCAATTACTAATGAACCAGATGAGCCTCCACCTGTAGTATAATCATCATTTGTTAAAAAATCAAGTCCAGCTCTTGGCACTATATCTTTATCACAACCTGATATTAAGTTTTTTTCAGGATCACAAGTAAAATTGTCTAACTCTAATGTAGAATTAAACAATACTTTTGTAACATCTACTAAACGACTTTTAGTCGAACGAAAAGTAGGTCCACCTTTAGATCGATAAGTTAAATTTTTCTTAATTTGTTCAACTGGATAACCCGCATGATAAAAAACAACTGGATTAGCCTTATAATTATCATAATTAGTCCATAAATTTTTTTGACTAAATCTTGGAAAAGTTCATTCATTATATGTATTAGGATCAAGAAAATATGGAAAATGTTTTGCTAAATAATCATTAGGAATATTAACTTTTAATGTTGCCATATCATTATATCCTTGCATGACTCTTAAATCTTCATCAAATTCTAATGATTTTTTTTCTTCATCTGTTTTGAAAAATTGATCTAAATCAGTTCTACTAATACGTAATTTTTGATCTTTAGAAAATTTAATACTTGATGAAAAATTATTTCTTAATAAATCTTGATAAAACATGTAATAAAAAACATTATAGAAACTAAAAATTTTTTGAACTTCAATATTTATGTTTTGAAAAAGAGAGTTAAAAAGAGAATTAAGACTATTTGCAAAAGTAGGAAATCCTTGCGCTAAATTCCGACCATATTGATAGGAAATTTTTTTATCTTGATGATTATAAAGACTAAAATTATAATCTTTAGGATTTTTAAATTCAGGCCCATAAGAAATTGGTTCATATTTAACTTCAGTTAAAATCCGATGGTTTTTATCAGCATGATTATTTGAAGTTCATTCACCAACACTTTGATAAGAAGAGGGAACAATTTGATTAGTATTTTTATTTAATAATTGACGATCAAGTTCTTGTTTGCCAATTGAAATATCTAATAATTGAGGATCAGGATTTTTATCAGTATATGGAACTATTGTTTTACCAAGATTAGCAACATGAATGTTAGTAGCAATATAAAAGTTGTTAGTCCCAACTTCACGATCAACAAATCAACCAGTACCAAAACCACCACCTAAACTATTACCTTCACTTTTAGTTTTAATAAAAATTGAAAAACTACGATCATTTAAATACTGAAAATAACAAACATCACGATTAGTTTCCTGACAATCATTAGGATTAGGTGCAGCTTTAGCTTGATATTGTGAACTATAAACTTTTTCATTAATACTTTCTAAATCAGGATTAATATTAGTTTTAAAAATTTCATCAGGATTAATTGCTCTTCCTACATCAGCTGGTCTACAAGCACTTAACACTAATGTGCCAAGCATTACTAAAATATAAAAAAAGCGTCGTTTTTCTCACATAAAAATCCTTCTTGAAATATCTAATGATTAATTTCGATTTATTTGATTAATTTAAAAGGATAAAAACAAATAATAAAATTGATTAATTATTTGTATAAAAATTGAAAATAGTAAATATAAAAAAATAATTAACAATTTAAAAACCTAAATTTTTAAACGTTAATTATCATTTTGAATTTTTGATATAGTAAAAAATTATTTTTTAGTATTTATTAAAAAATAATTAGGTATTATTCAAGATAACCTTCATTAAGGTTATTATAATTAAAGATTAATTGATTTTGAAATAAAGATTTAGACAAATCATTAAAAAACTTTTAATAAAATTGATCTAATAATCTTATTTTAATTACACTATATTAATTAGGTTTTTTTGGATTATTTAAATGGTAAGTTTTAATGTTATGATCTTTAAAATATTTAGTCATTTGTGATTTGTAATCAACATTACCATAATAATTATTAGTTGTAATTGTATTAATTGATTCTAAACTAAATTTAAAACCAATTCGTTTTAAAAATAATTTAACAAAATAATAAGCGATTAAATTAAGAATTTCATCAATATTTTGTTTTGAATCAGCAGCGATTTTTTTAACATCATTTTTAATTGATTCAAACTTATTGCTTGAATCAGTATCATTTGCTTTTGCTTTAATTTCTTCTAATAATTTTTGTGATTGTGTTGTTCTTTTATTTAATAAATCATGAACAAAATTGTTATAGAAATTTTCTTTTAAAGCAAATAATAACGCACTATTAAATGGTGAATTTTTAATGCCACCTTGATCCTTATTATTAGGATCAGTATAATCAAATTCTAATGGCAATGTACTTGTTGCATCTAATTCAACTTCTTGATCAGAATTACCTTGATTATAAAATGGTTGAAAGGCTGAATTTTGACTAAATTTTGTTACTAAACTAGTTTGATTAAAATAGACACCCCAATAAATTCCTACAGCATTATAATCTTTATCAATTACTAATGAACCAGATGAGCCCCCACCTGTAGTATAATCATCATCTGCTAAAAAATCAAGTCCAGCTCTTGGTACTTTATCTTTATCACAACCTGATAATAAGTTTTTTGCAGGATCACAAGTGAAATTATCTAACTCTAATGTTGAATTTGCTCTTACTTTATTTACAGACACTAATTTACTTTTAGTTGAACGAAAAGTAGGTCCACCTTTAGAACGATAAGTCAAGTTTTTCTTAATTTGTTCAACTGGATAACCTGCATGATAAAAAAATACTGGATTAGCATCATAATCATCATTAATAGTTCATAAGTTTTTTTGACTAAATCTTGGAAAAGTTCATTCATTATATTTATTAGGATCAAGAAAATATGGAAAATGCTTTGCTAAATAATCATTAGGAATATTAACTTTTAATGTTGCCATATCATTATATCCCTGCATAACTCTTAAATCTTCATCAAATTCTAATGATTTTTTTTCTTCAGTTGTTTTAAAAAATTTATGTAAATCAGTTTTAGTGATGCCTAATTTTTGATCTTTAGAAATTCTTTGACTTGATGAAAAATTATTTCTATATAAGTCTTGAGTAAGCATAAAATCAAAAACATTATCAAAACTAAAAATTTTACCAACTTCACTATTAGAATCCATACTTTTAAAAAGAGATCTAAAATTTTCTGCAAACCTAGGTAAATTTCGTGCTAAAAACAAACTATATTGATAAGGAATTTTTTGATCTTGATAAATAAGACTAAAATTATAGTTTTTAGGACTAGTAAATTCTGGACCATAAAAAATTGGTTGATATTTCACTTCAGTTAAAATTCGATGGTTACTATCAGCATGATTATTTGAAGTTCATTCACCAACACTTTGATAAGAAGAGGGAACGATTTGACTAGTATTTTTATTTAATAATTGACGATCAAGTTCTTGTTTGCCAATTGAAATATCTAATAATTGAGGATCAGGGTTTTTATCAGTATAAGGAGTTGTTGTTTTACCAAGATTAGCAACGTGAATGTTAGTAGCAATATAAAAGTTGTTAGTTCCAACTTCACGATCAACAAACCAACCAGTACCAAAACCACCCCCTAAACTATTGCCTTCACTTTTAGTTTTAATAAAGATGGAAAAACTACGATCATTTAAATACTGAAAATAACAAACATCACGATTAGTTTCCTGACAATCATTAGGATTAGGTGCAGCTTTAGCATGATATTGTGAACTATAAACTTTTTGATCAATATTATCTAATGTTGGATCAATTGGTGTTTTTAGAACGCTTGATGGATCAATTATACTATTAGATGATAAATAACTATTAGGTGTACATGCTGATAAAACTAATGTTGCAATTGTTAGTGAACTTGTTGTTAGTAAAAAAGATTTTTTTCTCATAGTTAGTAAAATTGCTTTTTAATAATTAGTTAACTGTTTAAAATTTCTTGTCCAGGCAAGGCAATATTTTTATTATTTTTTGGTTTAGCATCAAAACGATAAGCACTAGTTAAATTACGAGGAAAACCAAAAAATGATGCTCTTCCAGAACCAACAATACGACTAGCAAAATAAGTAGCAGAATAAGAACTGATTGGAATTGAAAAAACATTATCACGCATTAGTTTTTCTAAAATAACATAAAAATCTGCTAGTAAATAACCATTATTAATTTTAAATTCAGAATTATCACCAACAGCTAATGGATTTTGAATTACAACATTATTTCTAAAGAAGAAATAATTCGAATTTGAACCAATTCCTAGTCCTAAATGAAATAAATAGTTTTTAAGAAGATCATGTTTTTGTAAGGCTGTAGGATTTTTCCATTTGTTATCTAATAAAATTCCATTTTTAACAGTTTCATTTCAATCAGGTAAATTTTTAATTGTCTCTGAATCAGATTCAATGTATTGATCTAATGTTTGCAATAACCTTCACATATAGCCTGCTTTAGTTTGAGATTCTGGGTTAGGATCTAAACCAAATGATGCCAATCGTTCTCTACCTGCTTGAGTTGTTGCTAATCTTCTTGCATAAGCACCAATCGTATCACCAAAATATTTAGTTTGTGAAGCTAAACGACGATCATTAGCAAATGTTGTTGTGGCATATCCAAAATATCAGTTATAACTACTTGTTCCTAATCGATCAATTGTGAAACCAGGTTCAAAAGTCATTGTAAAATCACCAGTTAATTTTTTGCTTAATAGTGTTGTTGATAAAGTTGGTTCTAATTTCAAACTAAAATTATAATCAGCAAATAATGACTCTCATTGTTGTTGTAAACTAATTGCTAAATCTTCATCAGCAGGATCAAATTGAAATGGAAACACTGGATCTTTAACTTTGTATTTATCAACCCAACGTTTAAAAAACTTCTTTGCTAATTCTGGTTTATAAACATTATCAATTGGTTTACCACCTAAATAGTTAGCATAATTGTTAATAGCACGATCATCAGTTGTATAAGATTCTAATTTATATGGTTGTGCTCCTGGATAATCAGGTACCATTTCTTGTTTAGCAACATAACTGTATAAATTTAAATCACCAGGAGTGAAAAAATCTAAGTTGTTATTAGGAATTGTAATCGCACTAGGAATTAAACCAAAACGGTTTTGAGCTTCTAATGTTTTAACTCGATTTAAGCCATAATATAAAGCTCTTCGAAAATCAGGATCTAACATTGGTGCTAAACCAGGAATATTAGCAATTCCTGATGCTGAAAATTGTAAAAAACTACTTACAGCAGAAGCCCCCCCGCGCACAATTGTTTGACTAATTGATGGATCAGAATTAAATACTGGTAAAAATTGTGGGGGGATATTACTAATTTCAGAAATATCACCATCACGAAACAAATTAATTTGAACTAAATTATTTGATGATGTTCTGACTGTTAAATTTTGTGAAAAAACATCTTCTTGATCTCAATACTGGCGATTTTTTTCTGCTTTTAAAATGTATTCAGGTGAGAATTGGGTTAGTTTAAAAGCACCATTTGATAAAAAACTATTTTCATCTAAACCATAATCTAAAATTGATCGTGGTAACTTTTGAATGAATTTTTCAGGTACAGGTAAAAAAGTAACTCCACCTAATAAATCTAATTTGCTAGCAATCGTAGTTACTGAATCACCTTGTTCAAATTCATATTCAACCCAATTATTATCAAGTGCACGCACTCCAAAACCAGTATTAGCTAAAACTTTATTAGTTTCTGGATCAACTGGATCAATTTTAGATTGACAACTAGGCGCTTGGTTTCAAGTTTGATCACCTGTTAAATTAGGGTTTTGCTGAATCAAATTATAACGTTCAACAAAACATTGGTTAGCATTTTTAATTTGTAAACGATTAACAACTTCAGTATATTCTAATGATCCTTTAGTTGGATCTAAAATATATTTTAGAGTACTAACATAATCATTAGGAGTAACAGGATCACCATTAGATCATTTCAAATCATCACGAATGTGAAAACGAATAATTCGGTTAGCAATTTTTAGTGAATCATCTTCTTTATTAGTACTTGTAGCATAAGGTGAAATTTCTTTGCCTAATCCAACAATGACATCAGCAGCACCAGCATAATATTTATCTAATGATTTATAACGAACCTTACCTTCACCTTCATAAATATCACCACCATTACTAGAATCAGTTGTTGGATCAAAAAAACCATCTTGATCACGCTGAATTTTATTAACATCAAAATCAATTTTACTTAAAACACCATCATCATTAGCTGTATAAAAACGAGTATTAAGATTAGGATTAGTTAAATAAGGTTGGATCGCACTAGTTGGTTTCACCTTAACTAAAGGTTCAACTAATAATTGGATAATATCACCTTTTGCAACATTACTTTCTAATGGGTAATTTAATGATCCAATTTGGGTTGGTAATGCTAATGATAATTCATTATTTATTGACTTACTAACTGTTTCAGTTGCAGGTTTACATGCACTTAAAATTAATGATGGACCAGCAAGAATCATTAACCTTTGAGTAATTTTTTTGTTTTTTCTTAAAAAATAGGTCATTGTTATTATCCTTAAAAATTAATTTGGTAGGATCCAATTCTTTTTAACATTAACAAAAAATTGTTTTGTTGTTTGATCATAACCATATCTTAATGGAGCAAAGAAGTTGGAATAACCATTAACATTAGTATTAGGATTAATCATCAAATCATTAGCGCTTGTTAGAGGTTGATTAGATTTAATATCTAAATAATTTAATGTGTTATTACTATTACTAATCGCACTAAAATCAACACTTTCAAATAAACCAAAATTCATGCCGACTGCTGCAAAACCAACTAGTTTGTCTAAATTAGGATCAGTATAATTAGCTTGTGAAAAACCACCAAACTTAGCAGCTCAAGTAATTTTTGGTTCTAATTTAACAAAATCAATTTTTCTTTGGTTGAATAAATTAGTCATTTCTGAAATATCATAACCTTTTTTGAAATAACCATTAAGCATTAAAAATTCATCAACTTTTTCATTAAATTGCATGTTAGCAAAAAAGTATTTTGTTCCTAAAACTTCTTGATCAAATAAGTTAATAATTGTTTTTGCTACATCAGTTATTTCACCAGTATTGTCATCATAAAGTTTTAGACCATTACTACTAAATGAACTTAAAAATTTCAAATAAGCTAATTTATGATCAATTACTTCAGCATCAGTGAATTTTTCACCATTTGGACTTTTAATTGTTTTAATTTTATAGTATTCATTATTAATGTTTTGTTGGTTTAATAATGCTAAGATTGTTGGAATATTACGATGATAACTAGCAATATTTTCAAATCAACTAATGTTAGAAAATTGTGTTTTAGGTTCATAGTTAAATTCATCACCATTATCAGTATAACCATAAGCACCAGTTGTGCGATTAATTGAACTTGTATTTAAAGAGGCACTTGCTGATCTTAAATATTGATTACTAAAACTATAATTTCTTGTTCCACCTAAATTAACAAAATAAAATAATGCTGCTTCATTGAATTGATCAATTGAATCTCAGTGAATGTTACCAGGATCAACATTATGAACATTATATTTAGGAATTGTTGAAGCATAATCAACAATATTGTCATACAATTCTTTAGCAATTTGATAAAAAGTATAAGCATTAGCTTCTGAAATAATACTTTGACGTACATTAGGAGTTAAACTATACTGATCTTTATTTTTTTCATTAATAATTTGAAGAAGGATTGTTTCATTTTTAGTAATGAAATCATTTCTATTAATTGGTGATGCTGTATTTACTGCAATTCTATTACCAGTACTATCTAAATAATATTGGACATCACCACGAGATTGGTTAATAAATTGGTTATAAAGTAAATTAACTGCATTTAATAAATGGAATTTATCATTATTATCAACTGAACGTGGATTAAAAGTTTTATCACCAATTTCAGTTGGATTTTTTCTTAAATAATTAATTTCTTTAGTAACAAAAATTTTCATTAATGGTAAAAATTGTTGCACAAAAATATTTAAACCTGGAGTATTAACTAAATAAGATTTAGCACTAATTTGTTTGGTAGTAGAATTTTGAGTATTATTAGATTGAGTAACAAATCCTTTTGTATTTGTTTCATTACTAATAGAAAAATTTTTATCTTGATAATAATTAAATGCAAAAGTAGCAGTACGTAATGAATTAAAATAAGGTTGAGTATTTCTAAATAAATTTTTTGTATCAATATTTTTTTGATTAAATGCGCCTGATTCTGGATCAATTGTTGATGGTGAGAAAGGAAAAGAATTAGTTGTTAAACTAAAGTTACTAGGATTATTAACTGAAAGATAACTAGTTGAACGTGCAGCATATAATGGGATATAAAAATTAGGATCTCCCTTTTTAGGTTTACCAGTAGCATCAATTCCTTGATAGTAATCATTAGTAATATCTTCAGAACGAAAATTATAGGCACTAGTATTACCTTTTTCTAATTGATTAAAAGTTAAATCATAAAAATCACTATCTCTAACAAATTTATCACCATCTTTAATTTCAGTAGCTTTTTTTAATGCTGCTTTAAATTTGTCATATACATCTTTTTTCAAACCAATATAAGCATTAGTTGAAGTAATTCCAGGAGTACCATAACGTTGATAATTCTCATCATCTCAACCCATGTTTTGCAAAAGATATTTAGTAATTTGTTTATAAGTTGCTATTAGTAGCGCTAATTTCAAATCTTCTAAAAAACTAATCGCAAGATCTTGTAATTTGCTTCTAACTAATTCTTTCACTTCTTTAATGTTACTACCTAAACTCTTAAATAATGGTTCATCATTATCGCCATTTTTAGTAGCATCTTTTGGTTGAACTAAATAACTTAAAATTTGAGAATGACTAAAATCACTACCATCATTGAAAAAAATGTCACTAAAAGATTTTTTTCAACCTGCATAATCAGTATCACCAATCAGTTGTGTTTCTAAAAACTCACTATAAGCACCTTTACGAGCTAAAATTGCAAAAGCAAAAGCATTAGCAAATTTATTGTCTTCACTTAAAGTATCAACATCATTAAAAGTTAATGGTCTAAAGTTTTTTAACATGTATAAGTTATAAGTGTTAATTAATACACCATAAACATCAACTGTTGGTCGTGCACCATACTCTTGAAAGGTAACTTGAGTATCAAAACCAATGTTCATTTCACTAATATTTCTATTAACACCAGTATCAACAATTTCAACTGGATTTAATCCTAAAACATTAGGAATAAATGGTGCTACTTGATTTAAAAACTGACCAACAAATTCAAAAGCATCAATTGATTTAGGATTTGGTTTTGTTTTACTTTGATAACCAGCAAACTTCATTAATTGCGCAATTAATAAATCAGTTGTTAGAAAAGAACTTTTATTAGTAAAATCAGTTGGATATTTACTAATATCATCAGACTTGTGCATAGCAAAAACACCTTTGCCATAACGTCATAAATCTAAACCATTAACTGATTTAGCTGGTTTTGCTGGTTGATTATTTTTCTTTGCTTGAAAAACTTGTTCAACTTTTAAAGAATTATTTTTAGTATTTTTTTGTGCAGCTGCTGATTCAATTCGAGCTTGAGCAAGTGCTTGATAATTAATAGCATTTTTTTCAGCATAAGTTCCTGCAGCTTTTTGAATTGGTTTTAAATTAATATAACCAGCTACTGCACCAACTGTTGTAAAGCCTAATCCTAATACTCCACCAATTGTTAGAATTTTTCGTGTTTTAAATTTCATAAAATTTTAATCTCATCAATTTCAATTATCATAATTAAATATTTATTAATACTTAAGATTTAATCAACTTAATTAACTATTTTTTAATTTTGCATTATTTAAAAAAAGTTAATTACTTTCTTTTACTATAAAAAAAATCAATTAATTTTTCACTATTAATTTCTTCAAGGGTTTCAACATTATCAGCATTTTCAATTACTGTTTTTTTATTGTTGGATTTAGATTTTAAAAACTTATTAAATAAAAAAGTTTTAATTTTATTATGTCAAATAAAAATCACTCTTAACTTATTAGCACTATAATAAAATTTCAATAAAATTAGTAAATAATAAGTTTGTAAAAAATAAACTGGAATTAAAATTAAAAACGAAAATAAACCAGTTACATTGTTTGAATTAAAAGTTGATGGACTATCAAACAATAAACCATAAAACAAATTTAATAAACCAAATAAAATTAGAGAAATAATTAATAAAAATCAATTAAAACGCAAATTAGGGTGATGAAACTTATAATAATAAACTTGTAATAAAACAATATTAACTAGCATTAAAACTAAAATAGTATTGGCAATAAAAGCTAAAATATAACTAATCTTTTGTAAGTTAATTAATAATTGATTATTATTAATTACATTTTGAAATAAAAAAACAATGCTAATTAAATAGGACAAAAATGATGTGATATTAAAAATTATTGTTGATGAAAGAATTAGTTTATCTTTTCAACTAAAATAACGATTTAATCAATAGAAAATAAAAAATAAAGCTAAAGATATTGGAATACTAATTCAAAAATATCAGTATGACATATTTAATATCTCCCTTTGATTCAAGCATCAACTTCTGATTTTTTAGCAAAAACATAATGATTTTTTTGATTACTAATTTGATGCAATTGATTCACTTCATTTGAATCATGATGATAATGTTTATTAGGATCAAAAATAAAAACATTAGTAATATTTTTGTTATATCCTTTATTTAAAGATGATGAAACTAACATCTTAGTATATGGATGAATTGGATTAGCAAAAACATCTAAAGTAAAACCCGATTCAACCATAATTCCTTTATATAAAACATAAATTCGATCAGCAATTTGTGATAACATTTCCAAATCATGTGAAATAAATAAGGTTGACATATTATTTTTTTTCACTAAATTACCAATTAATTTAATAATATCAGCTTGTAAAGATACATCTAATGAAGCAATTGGTTCATCAGCAATTAATAAGTTGGGTTTTAAAATTAAGTTTCTAGCAATTGCTACTCGTTGTTGTTGTCCACCTGATAATTGTCAAGATAACATTTTCATGTGCACTTCATTTAATCCAACTTTTTTTAATGCTTGTAACACAAAAGTTTTAATTGCTTCATCACTTAAACGGTGAACTTTCTTTTTATGTTTTAATAATGTTTTTTTAATTAAATAAAGACTGTGAATTTTGCTCTTAATTTTCTTTTGTAACACATGATCACGTGAAAGTGTTAGTAATAATTTATTTTCTTTAGCAACTTCAACTTTAATTTTATTTAATTCTGCAACAATGCTTTTATTATTAGCAATTAATTCTTGGCGTTTAACTTGTGCGTCTTTAATTAATTTTTGGTGCAATTCTCAACGTTGTTTTAACCGATCTAATATTTTGGTTTGTTTTACTGATCAATTTAATTTTTGTAATTTTTTTTGTGATTTTGCACTGTTATAAAGTTCAAAATTAAAAGTCGTTTGGTTTGAAGCAATTGATTTTTTTAGAAAACTAAGTTGACCATTTAAATAATTAATTTTATTAATTTGTTGGTATAAAACTGTAGCATCAATGTTTTGTTTAGCATTAAATTCACGTTGGTATAATTCTTGAACTTTACTATTTAATAATTCACTATGAAAAAATAATGCTTCACCAACAATTTTTCAAATTGGTTTAAAAACATTTAAAGAAGAAGCAGGATTTTGATAAATCATTTGTACTGCTCGAGCAAATCTAGTTCTGACTTGACCAACAATTTCTGAAGCAAACCGTGGTGATTCAATTCCCATAATTTTTGCTTCAATTGCATTAAAATCTAATAGCCCAGCAATTGCTTTAGCAATTGTTGATTTGCCACTACCTGATTCGCCAATTAAACCAACAATTTCATTAGGATTAATGAACATACTAAAATCATGAACAGCTTTACTAATTGTTTTTGAAGTTGCATAAGTAATATTCATGTTTTTAATTTCTAAAATTTTTGATTGATTATGATTAATCTCATCATGATCAACTAGTTTAATTTCTGCTTCAGATAAAGCATGATCATTTAAATAAGCATCTCATAATTCTTGAATTGGTTTTGGGGGTTGATAACTTGGAGCATGTTCTGATAATAATCAAGAAGCAGCATAATGAGTATCACTAATTTTAAACATTGGTGGTTTTTCACTAAAATCAATTGCTAATGCATAATTAATGTTTCTTGAAGCAAAAGCATCACCAACAACTAAAGATAAATCATTAATAACCCTACCAGGAATCGAATATAACTCTTTTTGATAAGAGGGAATTGACATTAATAATCCTCATGTATAAGGATGTTGGGGATATAAATTAATTTCTTTAGTAGTACCAATTTCGACAATTTGTCCAGCATATAAAACAATAATTCGATCAGAAAAGGTGGAAACTAATTTTAGATCATGAGAAATTAAAATTACTGAAGTTCCTTTAGCAACAATTTTGTTTAATAAATCAATAATTTGCAATTCCACAACAGCATCAAGTGCAGAAGTTGGTTCATCTAAAATTAAAATTTTTGGTTGTAATAATAATGAACAAGCAATTACCACTCGTTGAATCATTCCACCAGATAATTCATGAGGATATGATTGAAAGATTTTTTCAGGATTTGATAAATTTAGTTCACGTAAGGTTTCAAGAACTTTATTAATTTTCTGAGCTTTAGTTTTATATTGTTTATTACCTTTTAGAGCTTCAAGTAATTGTGTGCCAATTTGTAAGTATGGATTCATTGTTTGTAAAGGGTTTTGAAAAACATAACTAACTTTTTGACCACGAATTTTCTGTTTTTGAATTTGGAAATTTGATAATTTAACAACATCAATTCCATCAACTTTAATTGAACCTGATTTAATTGCATCAACACCTAATAAACAAGCAATCGCATTAGCTAAAACAGTTTTGCCACTACCTGATTCACCAATAATTGAAATTTTTTCACCTGCATAAAGGTTTAGATTAATGTTTGATAGAATTTGTTTAACTTTTCCATTTAAACTTGATTCAAAACCTAAAGAAAAATCACGAATCGCAACAATAACATTTTTTTCTGCATCTAAATCATTAACATATTTTTGGTTGTGCTCTTTTTGTAAGGATTGCAACACTTCTTTATTAATGAAATTTTTTTGATCAGTTACTGGATTAGCATTCAAAGCCACTAAATTATTAGCATTATTAGTAGCACTAGAAGCAATTATTTTATTGATGTAACGATTTTTGTTGTAGTTCATAAAAAAATGTAAAAAACTTATTAATTATTAAGATCTTATTTTGATATTTCTACTTAATAGAAATTGCCAGTAAAAATAATTTAAATATTGAAAAAAAGATAAATTATTAACGATTCGAACGAAATGCGTCACTAAAACCAATTGAAATCATGCGAATATTAAAAATAATGAATGTCAAGATAAAAACTGGACCTAAAAGTTGTTGGGGATAAATCGTAATAACACTAATAGCAGCATTAAATGTCGAACCTAGAGTAGGTAAATTAGGAACAACAATTCCTAAAAATGCTAAACCACTATCAGCTAATAAGGCTGTTGGTACATTTAGAATTAAAATCGAGAACATTGTTGGTAGTAAAAAGGGAATGAATCCCATCATAATGCTGCGATTAGGTGTATCTAATAATTTAGAAGAAGTAATAAAGTTTTGGTTTGAAACTTGTAAAACAATTCCTCTAACAGCCTGGGCCATACCAATCCAACCAGTTAAGACAATTCCTAAAATAATACTACCAACATTGGCGCTTAAAATAATTGAAATTAAAATTAAGATAATAATATTAGGGACTGAGTTAAGCACTTTAATAAAGAAATTAAAAATGCGATCAAAAAAACGATAATATCCCATTAAAATGCCTAAAACAACACCTAAAAGAACATCAGCTAAAGTTGCTGCTGTTGCAATGCCAATCGAATTACGTAAGCCCCATCATGTTCGAGCTCAAATATCTCGACCCAATCGGTCTGTGCCTAAAATAAAACCACGTAAACCAAAATCTAAAAAAGCATCATCAGCACTAATCGTATAAGGACTTTTAGTAGTAAAAGGAATAATTAAACCACAAAGAACAATCAAAGTAAAAAAGGTAAAACCTAGAACACCATATGGTGATAGAAAAAAAGTTTTCAGTCGAGCAAAAGTAACTTTAACTTCAACATCATTAGGTTGATTCATTCGTTGTTCTACATATGATGGCGCAACAAATGCAAATGGGTTTAAATAATTGATTGGATTAGTTTTATTATTAGAAAAAACTACTGAATGATTTTGTTTTTGTTTAAGAAGTAATTTTTTCATAATATTGTTTCATCTTTTCTTAATATTAAGTTAAAACCCGAATTAAACGAGGATCTGAAAAAACATAAAGAATATCACGCAATCAAAAAGTTAAACTAGTCATAAAAGCAAACAAAAGAATTAAAGTTTGAATAATATCATAATCTTTAGTAATGATTGCTGCTCCTAAAACTCCACCAATTCCAGGAACTGAAAAAATCGAATCAATAAATAAACCACCAATGATAATTCCTAGTAATAAACCTGGTAATTGTGAAATAACTGAAAAAATACCACGACGAAATAAATGACGGGTCATAATTGTTCATGTATTAAGGCCTTTGGCCTTGGCAAACTTAATATATTGTTCACGGCTCTGATTAATAATTTCACCAGAGACTAAGTTAGCTAATACTGCAGTTGTTGGAATTGATAAAGTAATAATCGGTAAGATTCACGTTTCAACTTGCTCGTATTTAAACAAAATCAAATTAGAAGAATTTGTTAGTGAGACAATCGAAACAACAATTGTAGCAATAATAAAAGATGGTAGTGCTAATAAAAAAGAAATTAAAACATTACCCGCATTACCTAAAAAATTTCTATTATTAATTCCAAAATATGTCCCAATTAAATATCCGACAACTAAAGAAATACCTAATGAAATTAATCCAATAACTAATGATAAGAAGATTTTTGGTCCTAAAATATTAACTACAAGATCATTAGTACGAACTGATAATGAAATTCCAAAATCTAGTTTAGTAAAAATATTACCAACATAAATAAAGAACTGAGTTGCTAAAGGTTTATCTAAACCATATTGGGCAATTAATGCTCTTTGTTGTTCTAATGGTAAAGCAGCATTAGCCAATTTAGCAGTAGACCCAGGAATTATGTGCATTAAAATAAAAACTAAAACAAAGGCAATAAACATCAATACAATTAGTTCTACTAATTGCATGCCAACTCGTTTATTAAAAAATAACTTACTAACACGGAGCATACTGTTTTCAGATTTTATATAATGAATTACTTAATATCAGCTATTGAAAACTTAAAAGCAAAAAATAAACTTTATTTAATTAGCAAACTAATTATTAAATTGCTAATTTTTATGATATTATTACAATTGCATTTGTATTTTTTTAATTTTAAAAATAAAAATAAAATTATAAAAAATCCTGTTTAATATAATACAAAAGTCTAAGTAGTAAATAAACCACTTAGATTGTTTGTCAATAAAATAAAGTTATTCTTTTCGATTTAAATTATAACTTAAGTCGATTATATCAAAAATTTTAAATAATTTAAAAATTATAATCACTTAATTAATAATAATTAATTAAATTACTATCAATTATCTATACGCTGATTTGTATGGCGTATTCTCGCCTTGTCTAATCCCAAAACTACTAGGTTGCTTAATATTTGTCAATCATAAGTTAGGTGCAAAACCAAAAAGTGCTGAATTGTTGTTGTTAGTGAAAAATGCGCGCAAGCCTGGAACAACACCGTTTGCATTTGGACTAATAATATCAGCATTGCTATTTGTCAACTTCAAAAAACTGATTTTATTATTCACTCCAGTAGTATTGTTTAAAGTTTGCCCACTAGGACTTAAACTAATTGTTTGATTGACATTATCAGTAGTAGTTGCATCATAAAAAACATTGCCATCATATACAGGTGTGTATGCTTGGCGGCGATGAGATCTAGCAAAGCTTTTAGCACTTACTAAATAAGTGCGAAATGGTTTATAGCGGGTTCAGTGGATGGGGTGGTTTGCTCCGGCTGATTTGTTATTTCCAGTGAAAAAACTGGGGCTTCAATTCCCACTAAATTGTCTCACCCCCCATCAGCCATGAGGGTCTTGTCCGTTTTTTCCACTAATAAAATCACTAATGTTGGGGGGGATGGAAGAATTACCACTACCATTTTTAAACACCTTAAAATCACTTGCTTTAGGTACGGTTCATTTGATGCCTTGACTATTATCTGATCCGTTTTTATAAGATGTACCCGCATAAGGATCAGGTTGTCCCTGTTGGTTCCCTCCATTACTAGTCATCTGGACATTATTATCCCACATGTTCCCTTCAGTCCCATCAGCCCTACTATCCTCCTTCTGCTCAAACAGCCCATAACCATTAAATGATCGTACAGTATAAACACTATAAGTGTTTCAAATGTAGCTTGTTCCTGGTAAATATTGTTTAGTTTGTCCAATTTGATTAATTCAAGGATAAATACTATCAGGTTCAGGAACTAGTAGTTCAGCATTGTTATTGTCTGAGAAGGGGGTTTTGTCTGTTTGTTTTTCATATTTTTCAATAATCATCTTTTGATCCATATGATATTTTGATTTTTGAAAATCCTCTAATCCTACAAACAAGTTGACACTTTTAGTTTGAGGGGCAATAATTGCATTTGGATCATAATTAACATTGCTTTGCTTAAAAATCATGGGCGCAACTAGATGGTTGTTAGCAAAGTTGAAGTAGGGTTGATTGCCTCCAGAGTCAGGGTTAGTGCCACTACCTCATTTAACCCCACTATCAAACTGGTTATTACTATCTGGCACATCATTAAAATTACCAAAAGTTAGTCCTTTAATTGGAAAAGGCATTGACCTTCATCTAGCTACTTGCTCATCTGTGTATTTTCAAGATGAGCCACTCTTCTCACTTGTAGCATACACATTAATTCCATATGGGCCACGAATCTTAGGATCTTGGATTGGAAGTAGACCATCAGTATTACTTGTTTGCTGCAACGAATATCATGAAATGCCATACACTCCTAGTGGATCTTTGTCTGTTCCAATTCCTAATAAGTTGTTAGCAAGATCAAAGTAGGCCAGCTTAATTTTTAAGTAGTATCTAGGGATTTGTTGAATTTGGTTATTATTTAAGGAGAAGTATCTTGGGACACCATCTTTAATTGGATTGGTGTATTGTGCTAGTGCTTGGGATTTGGTGACATTATTAGAATTTGCCCTAGTTGTTTGATTATTAGAAGAATTTGGGTTAGGATCTTGACACATCTCTGTGTCACTCTCATTACTTGCATTTGCACACCAATCAAACGGATCAAGCACATATGAACTAACATCAATCATTTGCTTTAAATGAGCATTATTAGCACTAATTTTATATAGTTTTGGGAAATTGGTTTTTTCAAACTTGATAGGATAGTTGCTATTATCAAATTGTAAATTGATTAAAAAAACATTTTTATTATCAAATATCAATCAAGATGTAATAATTAAATTATGTTATTAAAACTATTAATTATTATTTAATAGTTAGTTTTAAATTTAAATTTATTTTTGAAACAAAATAGTAAAAGAATCATAAAAATAAAATAAAAATATCATGCATTAGATTTCTAAACATGATATTTTTATTATTTATTTAAAAGTGAGACTGTTGGTTTATTAAACCATTGTTTCTTTTGTTTTTTTCAAAAACTCACTCATTGCAGGGAATTGGTTTAAATCAGGGAATAATTTTGTATCAATAAAATATTTATAAACACTATAAAGTTCTTTTCGATTAGCAGTTTGACCCTGTTCTCCCTTATAGTGCAAGTCTCTTTTAACAATATTAAAATTATCACTAATAGGGAAATTTTTAGGATCTACAAATGATAAAGCTTGATCTAAAGTAATGTTAAATTGTGCTTGAAGCATTACTAAAGTTGCAAGAAGAACAGTTGAAGTAGGTTGAATTCCAAACAACTTTGTTTTTACATTATTTTTTTCAAAATCTTTCTTATCTTTATCAAATAAAAGTGAATTTCCACTTTCAATTTCTTGCATGTCTAAAGCAAGCATGTTCTCTCAAGAAATAGAAGGATCTAAAATAATTGCTTGACCTTCATGTCCATTAGTAAAGTGTTTAATGTATTCTAATGCTTGTTCTCCTCTATAAACTGGATGAAGTTTATAGAGATAATTGTATTCACTTGAAGGATAAAGCTCTAATATTTTTTTAAAGTATTTATGCAACTCACTTCGAGATTGAGTGTCTGAAATAATTCTTCATTCTTTACCTTGATCTTGTCTGAAAAGTGAAGAACCAACAAAAATTAAATTCTTTTTACTTTTATCTAATTTTTCTTTTCCATGAACAATCAAATCTTCTAGTTTTTTATTATGTAAATTAACTAACTTATTATAATCATCTAAAAATTCTTTTTCATTTAATTCAGACAGATATTTATTTAGATATTTAGCTATATTAGAATAATTAAGTGGATAATCATGAATGTTAATTTTAGCTCAACTTAAATTTTTTTTATCTAAATCATCATTAAATGCTTGAATATACTTTCCTGATAAATTATAAATACGAAACTTTTCTTCAAGAGTATAAAAATAATGATAATCAATTTGAGATGGTTTATCAGTTTTTAAACTATCTCATGCTTGAAGAAGTTGCTCTTTTGTATAATGCTTTTTTTGGTTTTTAATATAATTAATATAATTATCATTAATAAATTTATATGGTTGAGCATTTCCATCAGATAAAATAACAATCTTATTAGCGTGTTTTAAGATAAAATCTCTAGTTTGTTTATTTAATGCAGTATAAGAAATGTCAGGAATGTAAAAATCAAACAACTCAACACAATTATCTAAATAAGGTTTTAAGTAGGCTCTTAGTTCTTGTTCAGTTCTTGGGAAAATTGAATAATCAGAAAAATAATCTGAAAAAGAATAATTTTCTAAATATTTGGGATTATCAAGAACTAATAATTTTCCTGAGTTAACATTAAATTGTTGTGAATATGTTTTTAATGCTACATCTCCATATTTACTTAGTAAATGTGCAAAATTAAATCTTTGTGGTTCATTATTAAGTGTTTTTTGATAAGAATTAACTTCAGAATCAATTAAGTAAACTACATCATTATAAGGGTGTTTATTTTCTTGTTTATTAATAAGTTGCAATTGAGCTACTAATGCAATAAAACTAGAAATAAAAAATTGTGATGCATTTCGAGATATAAAAACACTTGGATGTTCATTATATGCTGATTCAATTATTTCATTGTTGAATTTTTCAAATTTTAATCCTATTGGATCATTTTTTATACTTTCAAGATTTAAAGTTGGTTTATTAATATTACTATTATTTTCCTTCATTGTTTTTGAACTACAATTACATGGAGCAACTGAGTTTTGACTACATGAAGCAGCTATTAGTGAAGCGCTCATAATTAAAGGAAAAATTAATCAATTTTTTTTATAATTTTTATATTTTTTCTTATATATATATATATATATATATATTTCATATGGATAAATTGCTTATTTAATTAAATAAAATTTAGTTAATAAGAGTTTTTACATCTTTTAACTATTAATATAATTATGACTGAAATTTTACATTTTTATTAATGTTCTAAAAAAAAGGATTATTGTGAATTAAAGAATGAAAAAAAATTTTTAAGAAAATTTGATATATCAGATTTTTATAAACCACTTCTGCATTGTTAAACTATTAATATGTATAGCTAATTAAAGCATGAAGAAAAGACGCCATAATTTTCTTAAAACGGTCATATTATTTATTTGTGTTAATACTATTATCAAAAGTGTAGTAAATTTAATGCAACTTTGTTTGCAAAATTTTTGTGTTAAATAAAAGTATTATGCAATATCAATTTTTTCTTATAAATAATTTACTAATTAAATTAAAAACATACATATAGATTATTCAAAAATCTTTTATTTTTTAATTTAAAAATAAATTTTAAAATTAATTTTGAATATAAAAAGCATGCGTTTTTAAGTTCTTTAATGTTGTATCAAATAAATGTTTTTGTATGTAAACCAATATGATAATTTTTATTATATTTTTGAATTAATTTTTGATTATTTTGAATGTATTTAATAAATTCTAAAAAACCAATTTTTCCTTATAATTTTATGATTGTTTATAGTTTAAAAATTAAACATTTTTAGCAATATAAAAATAGTTTTTTTAACTTTTTCACTAAGTAAAAGTTACTTAATATATGACTATAAAATAATATTATTTTCTAGTTTAAAATCTTTAAATAAACGTTTATTTTCACTATGATATTTTTCATGTCTAGATAATAGAAAGAGTCTTTTAATTAATAAATCCAGCGATCAAGTGCAGCTGTGGCTCATAACTTGTATGAGCCATAGGCGGCTTGATTTGTACCAAAAAGTTTCAACTGATCAATGTTAGCACTATCAATCCCATCAACCACATCAGCCACTTGATAAGCAAAATCACGGTTAATCCCCCCTAAATAAGTGTGGCTGAATCAGGGGTTGGTATTACCTCCAGTAACCAATCCCGCTAAATTCGCTCCAACTCAAATTCGGCGAAAATAAGGGTTGAAAGTGGTATCAGAAGGGTCTGCTCCAATCTGGTTGTTTCATGGACTGATTGGTTTGCCCATCACATTTGTTGGGTTGTTTTTGATCATAATTTGCTTGGAGGGGGTTCTTGTGGGTTGTGGCATGGCAGTTCCAGATCCATTGGAGGGGGAGCTGGCTCCCCCTACCAGACCACCCCCACTTCCACTTCCCCCACCAAACCCATACTGAATATTCCCTTCTGGACCTTCTCTTTGATCTTCAGAAACCGTCAACTTCGGTCATAAATACCAGCTGTCTGATGGTTTTTGCTGTGGTCAAAAATCAAGCAACTGGTTGTTAGCAAAACTAATTTTAGGTAAAGTTTGATTGACATCTGCTAAACCCACTCGTTGGATTTTGTCGTTAGCAAGACCTGTACTACCAAGACTAAACCCATCTGGCTTCACATTCACCATCCCCGTACTATAATACTTATTCCAATTCGCTGGATTTGGTCCAGGTCCGTGCAAGGTTTCATAAAACATGTTGTTTGTCACCTTCATTAATGATAAATGATAAAACCAGAACTGCAAGTAAGGTAGGGGTTTAATGCCTAATGGAGGAACATATTTAAGTTTGTTACTACTAAAATTGATGTTAGTAAATAAGTTGGTTGAAACTGGAAATACCTCAATTTGATTATGACTAAAGTCAATATTATTAATGTCTTTAGTGATCATTAAGCGAACTGAACCAAAGTTGAGGCCTTTTAAAGATCTTCCTTGGATTAATCCATCTGAGTCTGTAATAATGCCACTTGCTGAGTCATACATGTTATTATTCGTGTTGTTGGCATTAGAAGAACCATTTTGCTGATTAACATACACCTCCCCATCCTTATTATTAAAATAAAAGTTGTCAGATGAGATGGCGGCAAGGAAGGTGGAGTAGTTTGTGATGGATTTGAGCTGACCATTAGCAATGGAACCAGAACCAGGGGTTCCAGAACTACCACCACTAGTACTCGAACCTTGAGGCAAATGCCTATACATTTTGCCTGGAAGTGTCATCATCAACCACTTCATAATGGCTTTGACTTCAGCCCGATTCATAACATCACTCGCATCATAAGTGTAGGGTTCTTCAGAAGAAGAAGAAGTCAATAAATCATCTTTTATTAAAATCTTAATTTAAATAGAAGAAGAAAGTGTAATATTTTAATTATTTTGTGTATAATTAACTAGCCTGTATTATAATTTTTATTTCATTGGGAATATAGCTCAGTCGGTTAGAGCACTCCCCTGATAAGGGAGAGGTCGATGGTTCAAGTCCATTTATTCCCACCATGGGGGCTTAGCTCAGTCGATAGAGCGCCTGCCTTGCAAGCAGGAGGTCGTGGGTTTGATTCCCATAGTCTCCACCATTTTCTTAAAACAAACTAAACAATACCACTGTTTGATTAACTCTATAGTGGTATTTTTTTATTGTTATTAATAATCTCAAATTTTTACAATTCAAATTAATCAATAGTAAAAAAAATACTAGTTATCCTTAAAGTTGGAAAAACTAGTATTTATTTAACCATAATTAAAAAATTAATTATTTATGTGGAAAGAAGTTAATTCCAGAAATTAATTCTTCATCAAATTTATCGCGATTTTTAATGCGGTATTTTAATTTTAAGATTGTATATTCATCTTTGACTGTACCATTGTAGAAGAATTTTTGTCTTAATGTCATTGAAGCTACTCAAATTAAAGTGCCAAAAGGAAGAATTAGTAAACCTGAACCAATGATACTAATTAAAATGTAAATAAAGAAATTGCGAATTTCAATTAAGTTGAAAATTGCTCCTAAAATGCTTAATAAAACAGCAAAGAATAAAAATAAACAATAAAACAATCAGTTATTTTCAATCGCTTTATTAATTAAACGATAAAAATCTTTGCGAGTGTATAAATGTCATTTATCAAAATTTTCACGATAAACGTGTAATAAGGAAGAATTAGTAATTAAACCAAAAACATAAAAGACTAAAATGGCACCAATAATGTTTCGATCAACACTAATACGAATGATTGCAATCATTGCAATACTTAAACCAATTAGTAAAAAAGTAGTAATTCATAATTGGAAAATACTTGATCAATTAAATCTAACTGCATAATAAACACTAACAATTAATAAACTGAAAAGAATTAATTTAAAGTCAGCATTAATTAATAATTGACTATTAAAAGCACTAACTTGAGCGACACTATAAGCATTTGGTTGTAAAAATTCAGCAAATTTATTAGTTAAAATACTTGGATCAAATGATGAAGTTGTTCTTAAGAAGAAATCATTATTATTAGAAGTAAAATCTTGAACAAAATTAACACCAACTAATTGACCTAAAACATTAGGACTTAGAGCATTTTTAGCATCATTAAGGTTTTTACCAGCTAGTAATGTTAAATTATCAATCGTATAGTTAACACTAATTCCGTTTTTTAAAACAAATGAAGAACCAAAACCAATTGATGGAATGAAAAGAAAACTAATTCCAACAACTAAAACAATCAAAATGATGATTGAATAAACTAGTGTTTTTCAACTAAATAAATTAATAAATAGTTTACCTTCATTTTCATTTTGCGTTCTTTTTCTAAAGTATTCTTTACTTACAAATTTTCTAGCAAATTCTGATTGAATGTTTAGTTCACCAGTAATTGATTTTAAATATGCCCGATTGGCTTTTGATAAAAATAAGTTAGGACGAACATAGTTTAAATGAAATAGTAATCAATTAGTAATATTGCTTAAAACAACAAAAACAAACATCGTAATGAATGTTCCAATTGATAAGTACAATCCAAAACCACGCAATTCTAATAAAGCAGTAAAGGCAAACAAAATCGCTGTAAAAAATACTGGCACTAAAATATCAAAGGCAAAACTAAAATAATTAATAAAAGACTTATTGGCGGCTTGCTTTAATGAGTTTCCATGCTTGACTTGTTTAACAAAATTATTAAGACCATATAACATGATCATTACTGATAATAATATTGCTGTAATAGCACCAATA
Source organism: [Mycoplasma] cavipharyngis (assembly GCF_042984175.1). Classification (NCBI taxonomy): domain Bacteria; kingdom Bacillati; phylum Mycoplasmatota; order Mycoplasmoidales; family Mycoplasmoidaceae; genus Mycoplasmoides; species [Mycoplasma] cavipharyngis. The sequence continues at coordinate 883,539 of NZ_CP155569.1, forward strand.
GCACTATCTGTAGTTAAAGTTAAGTTTAATTGAAAGAAAATTGCTCCAGCACTAATAACTGAACCAAGTCAAAATAAAAAGGCTACAATTCCAGGAACACGATAAATTACAGCCACAACAATACCAACAACTAAAGCAAAAATTAAAGCCGCAATAATTGAAGTTCATTTTGTGTCTAAATTAATAAAACCAACATTGTTTTCAGCAATTGCTGGAGCAAATTTAGTATCAATAGCATTTAATGTGCGAGAAATTCGATCACTTGAATAGACTCCATCACTTCAAATGTTATGAACTTGAAAACCAGTATTAGCATCTTGAACAATTGCTTGCTTACGAATATCAAAATAACGAATTTGATATTTAGTTAGACGATCAAATAAAGTTTGATTATTAATTGAACGATTAATTGAACTGTCAACACTTAAATAAAATTGGTTTTCAGATGGAGTGAATTTTTCAATTTTTTTAGTTTGATTAGATCCATTATTAGCATTATTAGATGGATTATTATCATTACTTGGATTGCTAGTATTATTATCTGGTTTACTAATAACTTCATCATTACCATTTAAAGCATATAATGGTGCTAAATCTTCTTTTTTAGTTGGATCTAATTTTTCTTGAAAGTTTTGGTTAAATCGTGAATTATATTTTGGGAAAAAATTCGTTCAATTACCAGTTGATCCACCTTTAATTGTTGCTAGTAAATGGTTATTAAATAAAGTTGTTGATCCAGAATTAGTAACAAAATTATTATAAATAGCATCAATACTATTAGTAGTACCATCACTTGTAATAAATCGTTCTGGTTTAGTTGCTCGATCAACAGCATCAGCTAAAGAATTAGAATTAGCAACATTACCATTAACAACAATTTTTAAATAATCTTCTGCAAATTTTTTTTCATCATTACTTAAAGCATAATAATTAGCAGTAATTTTTTGATAATTACTTTTCTGCTCTTCAGTTTGACCATTAGCAACATTAGGATTGCCAATAATTCTTGTTACTTGTTGTAATGAAGTGGCTTGGGGTTGATTGAAAATATAAGTTTGATAAATATAATTTAGTCTATATGCTAATAAATCTTTATCAAGCCAAACATTTCATTCATTTTTTACTGTATTAGCAAATTGTGAAGGAATTAAATAAAAAGTTGAATTAGTATTTGCTAAAAGTTCAAATTCTGATTTAGCAATATTTTGATCATAAATATTAAAAGCAACTGCATCAACACCATTAATTCGACTGTTTAATAATCGTGCTTTTGATGCACCAACATTATTAAAAGTAACTAAACGATGCAACGTGGGTGAAGTAGTTGTTTGACTACTACCATTTTCATTATAATCAAAGCCATAACGATCAATTGAAATTTGATTAAAAGCAACATATCGAAATCAAGCATTTTGTAAGTTGAAATCAACTTCAGCAGTTTGAGCACTAGTTTTAGGATCAGTATTAGTAATTTTACCTAAATTAGGTGCATTAAAATACAAGTTTAAAATTTTAGTTGCATCAGTATTTTTAACTAAATCAATGTTGGAATGAGTAACTGAAAAGTCACGAATTCCCCGACTATTATTAAAATTAGTTAATGCTTGAATTGCTTGATTAATTCCTTGATTTAAAGTTGTGGCATTTGCAAAATCATATTCTTTGCCTTCTAAACGAAATTTATTTGGCTTAGTATTATTAGTTGCTAAACTAGTAGTTAATTTTTGATTATGATAAATATTAAGACCAATTGTGCCAACATATCCATCAAGAAAATCACCACCTAATTTAAAATTGCGAACAATACTATAAGTACTACCTGCAGCAACTCCTGCTCCTGTTAATAAAAGAGCAACTACAGATAGTCTTTTTAATGATAAAGATTTGCTAAATTTATGATCTCAAACTTGTTTTAATTTGGCAAAAATCTTCACAATTCATCCTTTAAAAATTAAAATCTTATTTATTAAAAAATTAATTCTACAATGATCACTATTAAGATCATTTAACTATTAAGATCATTTAATCAAAATAATAAATTATTATTAGTGATTAACTTTTTTAATAAAAGTTTAATTTAAAATGATTAGTTTATCTTATTAAGATAAAAAAATCATCATTAATCGATTCATAATATTTTTCAATTATACTACAAGATGCTAATAATTTTACTATAGAAATAAGCAAAATCTTTCTTTAATGATTTTTTCAATGCTTACAATTTAATAAAAAAGCAGCAAGTTATTAACAACTTTACTGCTTTAATATTTTATTAAAAGATTCTTCGTATTATTTTAAGTAAATTAAACTATTTTTTACCAACACGAGCTAAATTAACTGGTTTTGTTTGTTGAACAACAAATAAATCATTTTGATCAACAGATAAAGTTCCTTCAATTACTTCAGGATCTTTATTTTCTGCTAAATTACGCAAGTCTTTAGCAACTGCACTGGCATGAGTACTAGTGTACATACTAGCATCAATTTCATGAGCACCAGAATCAGATAGACGACTTACAGTTCGGCTTAAATCTTCGCCATGATTAAATTTAATTGTACTATTAACATCTTTATTGTTAAATGAAGCTGAATTCAAATTTTCAATTAATAATGTTAAATTGTCAATTTCAATTTGAATTTCTAAAACACGAGATGACAGTGATGAATCAAGCAATTGTTGAGTTTCTAATAATGATTGTACGCGCATGCGATTTTTAACAATTTCTTGACTTAATTGCATTGATTTTTCATAATTTTGAGCAACTGTGTTATATTCTTCATCTAAATTTAGCACACCTGAAGCAATTTCAAATTCGGTTGCTTCACTATAACGATTTCGAATTAAAGTTTGAGTTTCAGCAATTAAATGTTTTGCTTCAGCAACTTTTACACTTAAAACACGATTAGTTTCTAGTAAAACTTCCACTTCTTGTTCGATTTCATTACTTAAATTGTTGTAAGAAGAAACAACTTCATCACGTGAATTAATTAAATAATCTAATGCTTGATTCAAGTAAGGTTTAATAATTACTTGGTTTACTTGTAAAGATAAATGAGCCGCTTTATCTTCAATTGAAAGTTGTAATTGATTCAATGACTGTAAAGACTTAGTTTCCATACTGGTTTGTGAATCAGCTACTTTTACTTCTACAAGTTCTTTGTTTGTTGTATTTTCCATATGTTCAGAAATAAATTATTTCCTCATTAATTAAGATTTCCTTAAATTTGATTATCCAATCCAGACTTTAATTGATTTGCTTATTAATTAAAAACAACTCAAAGAACACGATCTATTAGGCGAATAATCTAAGTCAAATTATAACATTAATTAATTATTTAATGATCAAAAAGTTAATAAAAATAATCTTAAATATTTACTAAAAATGATCATTAAATTTCAAAAACGACTAAAATTTTTAATCTTCTAAAATTTTAATGAAAACATCTTGAGGTACATCAACAACACCAATTGCTTTCATTCTTTTCTTACCTTCTTTTTGTTTATCTCATAATTTGCGTTTTCTAGTAATATCACCACCATAACATTTAGCAGTAACATTTTTTCTTAACGCTTTAATTGTTTCTCGAGCAATCACTTTTGTGCCAATAGCTGCTTGAATGGGCACTTCAAATAAGTGTTGGGGAATAACTTCTTTGAGTTTTTCTACTACCTTTTTTGCCTTATAATAAGCATTTTGCTTATCAGAAATAAATGATAAAGCATCAACAACATTACCATTTAATAAAATATCAATTTTTTGTAATTTTTCTTGACGCATGCCAATTAATTCATAATCTAAAGTCGCATAACCATTTGAAATTGATTTCATACGATCATAAAAACCATAAATTACTTCACTTAGTGGCATTTCATAAACTAAAGTACGCTGATTTTCTAAATCAGCAATTAAATCAAGATAAATTCCCCGTTTAGCTTGACATAATTCCATAATTTTACCAACATATGATTCAGGAATGCTAATGCTAATTTTGACATATGGTTCATAAATTGCTTTAATAGTAGACATATGAGGTAAATCAGTTGGATTATGAATTGTTATTACTGATCCATTAGTTAAATGGATATCATAACTTACTGAAGGTGCTGTTGCAATTAAATTAATTTTATATTCACGTAATAATCGTTCTTTAATAATTTCCATATGCAACAAACCTAGAAAACCGCAACGAATTCCAAAACCTAATACTTGTGATGTTTCATATTCAAAAATTAATGATGCATCAGATAAAGCAATTTTGTTCATAGCCTCTTTAAAAGCAGCATATTGAGCAGTGTCAACTGGATATAAACCACAAAAAACCATTGGTAAGACTTTACGATAACCTGCTAAAGGTTCACTAGCAGGTTGATCAACATGAGTAATCGTATCACCAATTGAGACATCATGTAAATTTTTAATATTAGCAGCAAAATAACCAACTTCACCAGCATGTAACTGATCCACTTCTTCAAATTTTGGTGTTTTAATTCCTAATAAAACAATTTCCATTTCTTTATTAGTAATCATAAATTTAATGCGATCATGATTAGATAAAACACCTTCTTTGACCCGAACGAAAACAATTGCACCTTTATATGGATCATAATATGAATCAAAAACTAATGCTTTTAGTGGTTTTTCAATTGGTGTTAATGCATTAGGAACATATTTAATAATTGCATCTAAAACTGCTTGACAATTCAAACCTGATTTTGCTGAAATTTGTGGAGCATCAGCACAACTTAGACCAATTTGATTTTCAATTTGATCAATTGTTTGAGCTAAATTAGCACCTGGTAAATCGATTTTATTTAGCACGGGAATAATTGTTAAATGATTTTCTAAGGCTAAATAAACATTAGAAATCGTTTGGGCTTGAACACCTTGTGAAACATCAACAACTAATAATGCTGCTTCACATGCTGCTAAACTACGTGATACTTCATAACTAAAATCAGCATGTCCTGGTGTATCAATTAAATTAAGTTGATATTTAGTATTAGTTTTAGGATCTGTATAGTTTAGTCTAATGGCATTAAGTTTAATTGTAATCCCGCGTTCACGTTCAAGTTCCATTGAATCTAAAACTTGGGGTACCATTTCTCTTTTAGCTAATGCTCCAGTCATTTCAATTAAACGATCTGAAAGAGTTGACTTACCATGATCAATGTGGGCAATAATACAAAAATTTTTAATCTTTTTGATCATCATTATTTTATTTATTAATTAGCATTAAATTGAATTGCTTGATCAATTTGATTAGCAATCACTTTACTATCATCACCAAAAATCATTTTTAGATTATGTTCATTAACCATTAAGCCTTTAACACCAATTTTAACTAATACTGGTTTATTGATTTTTTCATAATTAGATAAAATTACTTTAACAGTATTAACTGTTCCTGAAACTGTTTTAATATTATCAATTCCACCTAAAGCAGTAATTAATTGATTAATATCAACACTAGTTGCAGCACTAGTTTTCAGGCTTGTTCGAATTTCTTGTGCTTCAATTAAAACTTGTTTTTTAGTGAAAAACCGACCATTAATAGTACAAATTTTTCAAAACCATTTTTTTAAAAATTTCAACATATTTTTTTTCTAGATCATATTTAATAAAGATGTAATTAATAATAAATATTAACTTAATAAATTGCTTTATTAAACAATTAATTAATATGCAGTTAGAAAAACTGAACTTAATTTTTTAATATAACTTTGACTATCACAAGCAAAATAAACTCAAGCTTCAGATTTAATTAAAGATAAGTTAATTTGCTCATTTTGATCAGTATCAATTAATTCCATACCATCAACACTAATTCGAAACTTGCGAAAATCATTGTTTTTCTTTAAAGTAACTACAGCTAATGGTGGAATAATAATTGGATTGTGAATGGTGTGAATCATTGATGTTGATTGAGCAAACAATTCATTCATAATTCATGCATTAACTTCAGGAAAAATAATTGGACCATTAGCAGATTTGTTATAACCAGTTGATCCATATTTAGTACTAAATAATAACCCACTACCTCGATAATGTTCTAAATAATTATCATCAATATATACATCAAATGATAATAAACCTTTAGCAAAAAAAACAACATCATTAAAACTATAGTAATGATCTTGATTTAATGCTAAATCAATTAAATCAACTTTTTGATAGCATAAATTTTCAAAATCATCACGTTCAACTAATTTTTTAACTTGATCTAAACAATCACAACTAAACATCGAAAAAAATCCAACATTACCTGAATTAATTCCAATAATTTTTAAGTTGGGAATAAAAGCATGTTGGGTTACACCTCAAGCAAAAGTTCCATCACCACCAATTAAAAATAAATATTCAAAATGCTCATCATTTTCTTGATGATCTTCTAAAAGTTGGCGTAATTGATTAGCAATGTCTGTTGCTTTTTGATAATCAGCAGTAATAATTTTATATTGCATCTTAATAAATTAAACTAATCTTTTAAACTACTTTCTTTTGTTGCTTTGGATCTTTTTTAGTTGTGATTAATTTTGGTTTTAAATCATTTTTATTCGTGAAAAAATTATTTTTAGCAACTTTAATGTTTTTTAATAATTCCTTTTGAAAATTAGTTTTACTTTTTTGCTTATTAAAACAATTAGAACAAAGTGCTTGATATGATTCACTATCACCAATTAAAATTTGCTCTTGAGTCATTTCTGGTTTTGGAATTCGATAAGTTCTTGTAGCATCAGATCCACAACTAATACAAATTGCTGTTAGTTTTTTAACAGTATCAGCAATTGCTAATAATTCACCCATAGGACCAAAGGGACGATGGTTAAAATCAGTATCTAAACCTGAAATTAAAACAGTGATTTTTAATGCTGCTAAATCTTTTACAATCTCAATAATTCCTGAATCTAAAAATTGCGCTTCATCAAAAGCAACAACAAAAGGGAAAATTTTAATTTTTTTTAAATGTTCTTTAACATTTGAACTGTGATTAATGACAATTGCTTTTTGTACTCGACCATCACGTGATTTGGCTAAATCATTAGTTCGTGAATCAATTGCTGGCTTGAAAATAATATAAGGCACTTGACAATATTCTAAACGTTTTAATTGTCGTAATAATTCTTCAGATTTACCAGCAAACATTGGACCACAAATCACAACAATTTTACCCCGATGGTTTTTAAGAGCATTATGTTTGGGTTGTTTGATTAGTATATTAATTTTATCCATTAGTCTCCTGTTTTTAATTTGCTAAACATTAAATTTAAAAAAACAAACATCACCATCTTGCATTATATAGTCTTTACCTTCTGAACGCATTTTACCATTTTCTTTAACAGCACTTTCTGAACCTAAGTCAATTAAATCTTGATATTTCATAATTTCAGCCCGAATAAAACCTCGTTCAAAATCAGTATGAATTAAACCAGCACATTGTGGTGCTTTTAAACCATTTTGAAATGGTCAAGCACGAACTTCAACTTTACCAAAAGTAAAATAAGTTGATAAATTTAGTAACTTAAAAATCGCTTTAATTACTTTATTTAATCCTGTTTCAACTAAATTTAATGCTTGCATCATTTCACTAGCATCAGATTCGTTTAGTTGTGATAATTCATTTTCTAATTTTACTGATAAAGCAATTGCATCACTATTAGAAGTTTTAGCATAAGCTAATAATTTTTGATATTCTAAATTAGCTTCAGGATGATTAATATCATCATCATTAACATTAGCAATATACAACATTGGTTTTAAAGTAAGAAAATTATAATTTTTTAAACAATGCAATTCTTCTTGACTCAGTTGCATCATTCTTAATGGTTTTTCTGCTACTAAACAATCTTTAATTCTCACTAATAAATCATTAAGATCAATTTGACCATTAATTTTATGCTGATTTTTTTTAGGTAAATGATCAATTGCTTTACTAACCACTGCTAAATCAGCATAAATTAATTCTAAATCAATAATTTGTGCATCAGTTAGTGCATCGATTCGTTCTGAAGTATTTAAAACTGATGGATCATTAAAACAACGAACAACATGACAAATTGCATTAACATCACGAATGTTTTGTAAAAATTTATTGCCTAAGCCTTCACCTTGTGATGCACCTTTAACTAGTCCAGCAATATCAACAAATTTAAAAGTTGCATAAATAATTTTTTCTGGTTGAATCAGTTCTGCTAGTTTAGTTAAACGTTGATCAATTAAATTAACAACTCCAACGTTTGGTTCAATTGTTGCAAACGGATAATTTTCCACTAAAATTGATAATTTAGTAATTGTATTAAATAAAGTTGATTTACCAACATTAGGTAAACCAACAATTCCTGCTGCTAATGCCATATTGTAATAAAATATTATTGAATTAATTTTTCTTCTATCTATGATCGAATTATTGTGTCAGTAATTAATGTGATGACTAAAACTAATGTACTAATCAAACCAATTGATCATGTTGGAATAATTGATTTTTCCATTTGATTGATTTTATATTCAGCGATTGATAAATTTTTTTTATTTTTATCTGTTTGATTTTTTCTTCTAAAAAAAGCCAATAAATTTTTTAGTGGTAATAATCAAAAAGAAAATAAGAAAAAACGATCAACATAAATTAAAAAACTAAATGCCATAATAATTGCTGATGCTGTAGTAATGGCATCAATTCAACTTCTTTTTTGATAATAAACTAATAATAAAACTAAAGATCAAAAAATGATAATTGCCAAAATTCAACTAAAAATTAAATTTTTCTTATTAGTTTTGTATCATTGATCTTTTCAAAAATTCATAAATTAACTTTTTTTACAATTGAATTTGTTTAATTCATTAACCACTAATTATAATACAAGAAAAATTAATTATTAGTATCTAGTTTTAGTAATCAATTAATAATATTTGCGTATTGAAAATAAAAATTGATAATTTTATTATTATAATTTGATTAATCAAAAACCCATTCTGGTTTTATACTTAAAATAATTAATTTTATATATAAGATTTCTATTAAAAAAACCAATGAATCATCAAACACAAAAACTAGTTGATCTTTGACTTAATTCTACTTTAGTTTCTGATCAAGATAAACAAGAAATTAGCAAGATGAATCAAGCAGAATTAAGTTGTGCATTTTCTGATCAACCACTTAAATTTGGTACTGCTGGAATTAGAGCAGTAACTGGAGTTGGAACACAAAAATTAAACCTTTTTGTTTATCGTAGAATTGCTACAGGATATGCTCATTTTTTAAAAATCAAAAGTAAAGAAAAAAGACCAATTGCCATTATTGTTCATGATAATCGTGCTAATGGTGCTTTTTATGCTAGAAGTTGTGCTGAAGTTTTAGCAGCATATGATATTGAAGTTTATTTAGCACCTAATAATCAATTATTAGCAACACCAATTATCTCTTATTGAATTCGTAAATTACAAGCAACTGGTGGGATTAACATTACAGCTAGTCATAATCCTAAAGCATATAATGGTTTTAAGGCTTATAACAGCAATGGTGTTCAAGTTAATGATCAAGAAGCTGATTTAATTGTAACTCACATGCCTGATAACTTAAAAATTTTTGATCTAAAATTTAATCCAAATTCTAATCTAATTAAGTTTTTGCCAGATGATACAATCCAGCAATTTTATGATCAAATTTTGCATCATTTAGCAATTGAAAAAAATCCAGAATTAAAAGATTTAGCAGTTTTATTTAGTTCACATCATGGTGTTGGTTCACAAACAGTGAAAAATTTAGCAAGACAAATGGGTTATCATCATTTTCAAGAATTTGAAAGTGAATGTAATGTTACTGCTAATTATGATGATCATGAAATTACTAATCCTGAAGAGCCAAAATCTTTTGCACCAATGATTCAACTTGCTAATCAAAAACAAATTAATTATTTAATGGCAGTTGATCCTGATGGTGATCGTTTTGCTATGGCTGAAAGACAATTAGATCAATCTTTTTATTTTTTTAATGGTAATGAAAATGGAATATTATTAATTGCTTATTTAATTGCTACCAATAAAATTAATTCACAAAATTATGTTGTTAGTTCTTATGTAACTAATAATTTTATTGATCGATTATTAGCTAAACATCAAGTTCCAATTTTCAGAACAGGAACTGGGTTTAAATTAATTGCTCAAGAAGTAGAAAATCAAGAACGATTAAACAAGAAATTATTATTAGCTTTTGAAGAAGCAATTGGTGTTTTACTTATGCCCTTTAATCGTGAAAAAGATGGCTATCAAGCTATAGCAACATCATTAGAAATGATTAGTTATTATCAAAAACAAAATTTATTATTAACTGATGTGCTAAACAATTTATATCATCAATTTGGTCACTGGTTTGGTACCACTCATGCTTTTGTCATTAATGATTCTAACTGAAAACAATTAATGCAAGAAAAATTAGAGCAATTAAAAAACACAAAACAAAAATTTATTGGCAATCATCCAATTAAACAAATTGCTTGAAATGAGATTAATAATTGTTTAGACTGAATTCTTGATGATGATAATTGAATTCGTTTTCGTTTATCTGGTACTGAACCAAAACTAAAAATTTATTACAACTTATATGGTAGTGATCAAAACCAATTGCGTGCAGAAATTAATATGATTAAAAACCAATTAGTATCATTACTTCAATTAGAAAAATACTTATAACAAAAAAACTTTTTTTACTTGATTTAAGACTGATTTTTTAAAAAAAATCTTATAATTTAAATTATTAAAAAAATGCTAATCTTAATGTAAAAAATTAAGCTAATAATTAAAAAAATTAAGAAAAATAAAATTATATAAAAATCAGATTAAAGTTTTAAATTCATTTAGTAAATTTAAATTGGTTTTTTTAATTATTTGTATTATAATTTTAATTTATAGATTAAAATCCAACTAAAAAATATCTATAAAATCTAACAACTAAATTTTTGTTACTAATTTTGATATAAGCAATTTTTACTAAAAGTTGTTCGTTTTTATATATATAATATAGATTAAAAAGTTTTATTACTTTTATAATTTATAAAAAGTATTAGATTAGAAGATTTAGAGTTATGAGGATTCAATGATTGCAGAATTAGACGAAAGTAATCATCAACACACCCAAGAATTAAAAAATAAAATTAGTAAGTACATTATTGAAATTTTATTAGATGATGAGAAAACAGTGCCATATCGAGCTTTACGATATAAGTTAATTGAAAAAATTAGAGCAGATAAAGAAGAAGCGTTCATTAAGGATGATTTTTTTATTGATATTTTAAGTGAATTAATTGTTGATGGTAAAATCGGTATTTCTAGTTCACAACGTTATTATATTGATAATTTAGATTGACCTTTGCTTGACGGTAAAGTTTTAACCGGAATTTTTCGTATGGGTCGTAGAAGTGGTGCGACTGAAGTTAGTGCTGCAATTGCAAAAACTGGTCTAGCTCCTAAAAACAATTGGGGTTTTATTTCAGTCATTGATGATGTTGCTTCAATTCAAGGTGAACCTGGAAGTGAACAAGAATCTGAATCAATTGCTAAAATTTCTAACAAAGTAACTCACTATGTTCATGCTAGAAATGTTGAAAAATTTTTACCTGATTTTAAAGATTATGCCATTGTTAAGTTTGTTGAATTAGATGTTTCTGCTAAAAAACTGCAAAAACAAAAAGTTTCTAAATACATTGATGCAAAAATTGTTGAAGTCATAAGAAAAATTAAGCGTTTAAAAGTTTCAGATGAAAGTATTACTAAAAAAGTAGCTGAATTAGCTGAAAGAAAAAAACGTTCGAGTCAATCTAGTAGTTATCATCATGATTATCAAGAAACTCATCCTGAAGAATATGATGAAAAAATCTTTGATAAACCAATTGATTCATCAGAAGAATAAGTTTGATTATTATTATCAAAATCCTAAATCACATAAAAAATCCATTGTTTTTCTTACAACTAACAATGGGTTTTATTGTTCTTAAGTTGACAAAAAGCACTAATTGCTTTTGCACTAATTGGTCCTTTTCGTAAAATCATTTTTTGATCATAATCAAAAACTGTTGAAGCCATTGTAGAATTTGAATTGATATTTGGAGCAATTGGAGCAATAATAAAAAATAAATCGCTTTTGTGAGCAAATTGCATTTTAATATCTTGATAATTTTGAACAACAGGATAATTAGAAATATTAGCAGATGAAGAATATAGTGGTCCAATTTTATTAATTAAATTTAATAATGGCTGATCATTAGGAATCCGATATGATAAACCATTAAGCACAATTGTTAGTGCTCCTGGTCAAAAATGTGCTAGTAAAGATTGTAAATCAGCAGGAATTGTTTGGTTAATTTGTGCTAAACTATTAATAAAAACAATTAATTTTTTTTCAATTGCTCGATCTTTTAGATCATAAATAACATTAGGATCACAAGCAATAATTCCATTAACTGTATCAGTTTTAACAATTGCTGCTTTTTGCTTTTTTAATTCTGAAATAATTAAATCTAAATCATCTCAATGATAAATTTTCATGTTCTTAATCAAATAATTATTTTTAATTGATCAATTAAATAGTAATATTTAATAATATTATTCTAAAATTTTATAGAATCATTAGTTAACTTTTTAATTATTTGATTTCAATAAAAAAACCCTTAATATTAATAATTAAATACTAAGGGTTTTTAATTCAAATAATAATGGAGCAGAATACGAGAATCGAACTCGCGTCTTAACCTTGGCAAGGTTATATTCTACCATTGAACTAATTCTGCAAAATTAATTGTCAAATCTTAATATAATCAATATAAGACTGGTAGGTTAAATTTTAGCAAAAAAAACTAATTTTGCATCATTATTTTGATGATTTTTCAATTTAAAAGATGAAATTGTGCAAAAAATAAGCAAAAAAATGATGATTCAACCAACTTTTTTGACATTTAATTTGAATCAATTGAAATTGAAATCTTAAGTTGAAATCTTTAAAAAAAATTAATTATAATAATAAAACTGATTTGAAAATAACAATTTTATAATCAATCAACTCTTACTTTTATGAAACTTTTGTCACTTTTTGAAAATAAAACATACATTTTAAATAAAGCGCAAAAAATTGTCAATCAAACTGAAGCTTATCAAGATGAAATGCGGGCTTTATCTAATAACCAATTGCGTGACAAAACTAAACTATTTTTACGTCGTTTAGAATTAGGTGAAACTACTGAAGATATTTTACCTGAAGCTTTAGCAACAGTCCGTGAAGCTGCTTATCGTGCTCATGGTATGTTTGCTTATCCAGTTCAATTAATTGGAGCAATTGTCATTTTCTTTGGTGATTTTGCTGAAATGAAAACTGGTGAAGGTAAAACTTTAACAGTAGCATTAGCAAATTATGTTATTGGTTTAGAAAAAAAGGGATTGCACGTTGTTACTGTTAATGAATACTTAGTTAAACGTGATGCTGAATTTTGTCGCAAAATTTTAAACTTTTTAGGATTAACTGTTGGTTTTAACACATCACAACTATCACGAGAACTTAAAAAAGAAATGTTTAGATGTGATGTAACTTATACAACCCATTCAGAATTAGGATTTGATTATTTAAGAGATAATATGGTTACTAATTATGATCAAAAAGTAATTGGTAATTTAAATTTTGCTATTATTGATGAAGGTGATTCAGTCTTAATTGATGAAGCAAGAACTCCTTTAATTATTTCAGGTCAACCACAACAAAACTTATCTTTTTACATTCAAATTGATCGTTTTGTTAAAAATTTAGTTGTTGGTGATTATAAAATCGATCCTGAAAGTCGGGCTGCTAGTTTACAAACTTCAGGAATTAGAAAGTGTGAAGCAGCATTTAATACGACCAATTTATATTCTTTTGAAAACTCTGATTTAATTCATAAAATTAATAATGCTTTAACTGCTAATTTTGTTTTTCAAAATGGTAAAGAATATATTGTTCAGGACGATAAAATTTTATTAGTTGATCATTTTACTGGTCGGATTTTGCATGGTCGAAGTTATAATGCTGGTTTACAACAAGCAATTCAAGCTAAAGAATCAGTGAAAATCGAACCTGAAAATATTGTTGTTGCTACAATTACTTATCAATCATTCTTTCGTTTATATAAAAAAATTGCTTCTTTATCAGGGACTGCTTTAACTGAAGAGCAAGAATTTGCTAAAACTTATAATATGATTGTTGTTCCCATTCCAACTAATAAACCAGTAATTCGTAATGATCGTTCTGATATTATTTTTGGTAACAAAAAACAAAAATGAGATGCTGTAATTTTAGAAATTAAAAAACGTTTTTTAAAAGGTCAACCTGTTCTTGTGGGAACTTCATCAGTTGATGATTCTGAAATTATTCACAGACGGTTATTAAATGAAAAAATTCCTCACGAAATTCTTAATGCTAAAAATAACACTACAGAAGCAGAAATTGTTGCTAAAGCTGGTAAAAAATATTCAGTAACAATATCAACTAATATGGCTGGAAGAGGAACTGATATTAAAATTAGTGATGAAGTGAAAAAACTAGGTGGATTATTAGTAATTGGTACTGAAAGAAATGAATCACGTCGAATTGATGATCAATTACGTGGTCGTTCAGGAAGACAAGGTGATGTTGGTGAATCGATTTTTTATATTTCACTAGAAGATGATTTATTCAAACGTTTTGCAACTAATCGGTTTGAAAAACTATCAGCAAAAATTGAAGATAGTTATTTTGATAGTAAAATGTTTTCTCGTACTTTAGCACAAATTCAAAAAAAAGTTGAAAGTGTTAACTATGATGTTCGAAAAAATTTAATTGAATATGACCAAGTTTTATCATATCAGTGTGAATTGGTTTACAAACAACGTGATCTAATTCTAACAACTAAAAAAAACATTGAGATTCTAAAACGCATTAATCGCAAAATTGTTCCTGAGGTAATTAAGTTGTTTATTGATTCACGTAACACTAATGTGATTAACTACCAATTATTAGCTGAATCATTAAATGAGAAAATGTTTGCTTATCCAATGTTTTTAGAAGAAGATTTTTTTGATCTAACAATTAATGAGGCTGAAAACTTTTTATTAAAAATTTTAAATAAAATGGTTGACATTAAAAGTCAAGTGTTAGGTGCAACTGTTGCTAATAACATGATTAAAGAAATCTTAATTCATAACTTAGATCAAGGATGACAAAATCATATTAGTTTCATTACTAAATTACGTGATAGTGTTTCATTAAGAACTTTAGAGCAAAAATCACCATTATACATTTATGTTGAAGAAGCTGATTTAGCATTTGAACGAATGTTAAATGAAATTGGTCATAGTTTAATTTTAATTTTCTTACATTACAACTTACCTGGTGTTAATAGTCAGTGTTATGAATATGCTCAACAATTACGAAAAGAACGTAAATTATCACAAGAGAAGAAGAAAAAAGCAGTTGAAGTAGTAGAAGATGATCTAAAAACCCAAACTCTAAAAACAACTAAAAGAAAAAATCAATTATTAACTAAAAAACCTGTGACAAAAGTTAATCATAAGCCAAAACCAAATTCAGTTAAAACAAAAAATAATTCAGCATCATCTAAAATTAGTGATAATCAAACAATTAATGATCAAACTAAAAATTTATCTGCTCTAGAACAACTTGAAGCAATGAAAAAAAGAGCAATGGAAAAAGGTAATTAATTTTGGAAGGTTTTGCATTTCAATTAATTAGTGATAAACACCCTAAGGGTGATCAACCTAAAGCAATTGCTGCTTTAGTTGCAGCATTAAAAACCAAAAAAAGAAGTCATGTTTTACTTGGTGCTACTGGTACTGGTAAAACTTTCACAATTGCTAATGTAATTGATCAAGTGCAAAAACCAACATTAATTATTGCTCATAATAAAACATTAGCAGGACAACTTTATAATGATCTAAAAGCAATTTTTCCTAAAAATCGAGTGGAATATTTTATTTCTTATTTTGATTATTATCAACCTGAAGCATATTTGCCTAAAACTGATACTTACATTGAAAAATCATCAGTTACTAATGAAATTATTGAAATGATGCGACTATCAACTCTAACTGCACTAACAACAAGAAAAGATGTAATTGTTGTTGCATCAGTAGCAGCAATTTATCCTGCTTCAAGTCCAGAAGATTTTAGTAATTTTCGAATTTTATTAAAACGTAATGATGCAATTCAAACAATTAAGTTTGTGATTAATAAACTAGTACAACTAAATTATCAACCAAATATGACTCAATTGCAACCAGGAACTTTTGCTCATAAGGGTGATGTGATCCAAATTATGTTAGGTTATACTAATGAATTTATTTTACGAATCTCTTTTTTTGATAATTTAATTGAAGAACTAGCAACAGTTAATCCTTTAAATCAAACTGTGATCAATAAATATGATAGTTATTTAATTACACCAGCTGATGAATATATTTTAGAACCAACAAGACGTGATCAAGCAGTTGATCGGATTAAAAAAGAACTAAAAATTACTGCTAATAATTTTGCTAAACAAAATAAATACATTGAAGAACAAAGAATTATTCAACGCACTAATCATGATCTTGATGCTATTTGTGAACTAGGTTTTTGTTCAGGAATTGAAAATTATGCCTTTCATTTAGAGTTGCGTGATTTAAATCAAACGCCTTTTACTTTATTTGATTATTTTGGTAATGATTGATTATTGGTAATTGATGAATCACATATGACAATTCCACAAATTAGAGGAATGTATAATACTGACCAGTCACGAAAAACTTCTTTAGTTGAACACGGTTTTCGTCTACCATCAGCATTAAACAATCGACCATTAAATTTTGAAGAATTTCAAAATAAAATTGATCAAATTATTTATGTTTCAGCAACACCAAATGATTGAGAAATCCAAGAAGCAGACAATAAAATTATTGAACAAATTGTTCGACCAACTGGATTAGTTGATCCAAAAATTGAAGTTCGACCTTCAATTGGACAAATTGATGATTTAACTGTTGAATTAAAAAAACAAATTAAGAAAAAACAACGCACTTTTATTACTGTTTTAACAATTAAAATGGCTGAAGAATTAACTGAATATTTAAAACAGCATAAGTTTAAAGTTGCTTATTTACATAATGAACTAAAAACATTAGAACGTGATCATGTGATTAATGCTTTAAGGGCTGGAATTTTTGATGTGATTGTAGGAATTAATTTATTACGTGAAGGATTAGATGTTCCTGAAGTTTCTTTAGTTGTTATTTTTGATGCTAATAAACCTGGTTTTTTTCGCAGTGATAAAGCTTTAATTCAAACAATTGGTAGGGCTGCTAGAAATATTGATGGACGGGTTATTATGTATGCTGATGATATTTCTGAAGCAATGCAACGAGCAATTCAAGAGACTAGAAGACGACGTGAGATTCAATTAGCTTATAATCAAGAGCATCAAATTACGCCAAAATCAATTATTAAACCAATTGATGTTGATTTAGCCAAAGCCCATTTAGATCATGATTTAAAACAATTAGTGCATAAATCAAAAAATAAACTAAAAATTGCTGAAACAATTAAAGTATTAGAAAAAGAAATGTTAGAAGCAGCTAATAACCAAGAATATGAACGGGCTGCTCACATTCGTGATACGATTATTGAAATGCAATTAAATCAAAAACCAGTTAAAAAAAATAAAAGATAATTAATATGTTATAAATGATATAATATAAAGTTAATCTTAATTAAATAATTTAAGTTATCTTTCAAATTTTAATTAGTAAAATTATTTTTTTCTAATTCATCTAAACATTCGTTTTATTTTTTTGTTTTTTAAGGATATATTAAAAAAATAATGACCAAAAAAAATCCAAATACTACTAAAACTAAAAAAGTTATTTTAAAAAAAGTTGATCAAACAACGATCAATGCTGAATTAAATCAAGTTACTACCAAGAAAAAAGTAACTAAAAAAAACACTGAAAAGATTGATCTACAACCAACTGAAGTTGTTAGTGAAAACATTGATGCTAATAATCAATTAAAAACAAATACTAAAGCAACTATTAAACAAAAAGCAACTAAAAAAACTGTTACTAAGAAAAAAAGTAATAAAAAAGTTGTTGAAAAAGTTGATGATAATTTATTAACTGAAAATTCTGAAAAAAACACTGAAAAGATTGATCTACAACCAACTGAAGTTGTTAGTGAAAATGTTAATAATAATCAATTAAAAACAAATACTAAACAAAAAGCAACTAAAAAATCTGCTAGTAAATCAACAGCAAAAACTAAAACAGCTAAGAAAAAAAGCGATAAAAATAATGCTGAAAACCTTAATGCTGCTTCATTAACTGAAAGTTCTGAAAAAATTAGTAAAAAAGTTGCTACTAAGAAAAAAACAACAGTAAAAAATTTAGCAACTTCAGTTGATATTGAAGCCTTAACTAAAAAATTTGCTAAAAAAACAAAAGCAAAAACTACCATTATTAAAAATCAGGCTGTTTCTGATAAAATCAAAAAACATAAAGTTAAAAAGAACATTAAAACTGATTTAAATTTCAGTGCTGATAAAGAACATAAAATTAATTTAATTGCACGTTCTGAGTTTGCTAAAAATAAACGTGATCATGTGATTACAACTAAAGCAAAACGTGAGTTAAATAAAAACAAAAATATTTCTAATAAAACAAAAGCAGTGAAATTAACTCACATCATTAAAGATGGGGTTGTTAAAACTAAAAAAGTTAGAAAAATTAGTTTAAAAGCAATTACTGGGATTGATGAAACCTATAAAGAGTTAATGAAAGTCAAACAAATTATTGAGACTCGAATTGCTCATCAAGAAGAGTTGAAAAATACTACTAATAGTATTGCTTTAGAACAACAATTATTTGAAATTAACCATAAAAAATATCGCTTGGATTCTAAAAAAATTAACCGTTCTTTAGAACCATTAATTACTCAAGCTCATGGGGTTAAAAAAGGTAAAAATAAATTAAGCCATGAAATTGTGGCACTTTATTTAGAAGATTATGTACCAATTGCTGATGATAAATGAAAAATCATTGCTAAAAAATTTGCTCAAAACAAAATTAAAATTACTACTTTAACTCCTGAAGAATTACAAGAACATAGTGATTTTGAAATTGGTAATGTTTTTGAAGCCTCAAAAGGTTTTGGTCAAGCTAGTGTTGGTGAAAAAATTCATGATTCTAATAAGGCTTTATTGTCTAAATTAGGTCATTCTAAAATGTTGACTAAAGATCAAGAAACTGAATTAGCAAAATTAATGCTTAATCCTGAAACACGTGAATATGCAACTCACCAGTTAATTACTTCTAATTTACGTTTAATTGTCTCGATTGCTAAAAAATACTTAAATCGTGGTTTAAATTTAGAAGACTTAGTTCAAGAAGGTTCATTAGGCTTAATTAAAGCGATTCAAAAATTTAATTACAAACTAGAAAATAAATTTTCTACATATGCTACTTGATGGATTCGTCAAGCAATTACTCGTTCGATTGCTGATCAAGCACGAACAATTCGAATTCCTGTGCATATGGTTGAAACAATTAATAAAGTTTCAAAAACCGAACGTTATTTAACACAAATTTTAGGACATGAGCCAACTGCTGAAGAAATTTCTAAAGAATTAGCTAAAACTGATTCGACCTATACTCCTAAAAGAGTTACTGAAATTCGCAAATTAAATGTTGATTTAGTTTCATTAGACAAACCAATTGCTCATGATGAAGATTCTAATTTTTCTGATTTTGTCCAAGATGTTGAAATGGATAATCCTGAAGAAGCTGCTGAAAAAGAATTCAAATCAAAAGTGCTTTTAGAATTTTTAGAAAACACTTTAGAACAAGATGAATTAGAAATTATGATGATGCGGTTTGGTTTAGAACCATATAAAAACGCCATGAATCTTGATTTAATTACCAAATGTTTACTAAAAACTAATAAATATAAAATTGTTCGTAATAATAAAGATGATAGTTTATTATTACCTAATCATAATAAAAATCGTGATTATACTCAAGAAGAGTGAAAAATAGTTTTTGATTGAGTGCGAAAAAAAGAAGCCCAAGCAATGCGAAAACTAAAACAACCATCAAAAAATGGTAAGTATCGTAACATTCTTTTAGGATCAGGATAATAACAAAATTGAAAACAAAACAAAATATTGCTTATTTTTTTAAAGATAATCAAAAACCTCAAAATCCAATTTTATTTGTCCATGGATTTTGATCAAGTTATAAAATTAGTCTGCCATTAACTCATTTAGTTAATGATCATGATTTTTATGCCATTGATCTACCTGGACATGGTGATAGTGTAGGACAAAATCCGCTTAATTTTAGTGATTTAGTTAGTGCAACAATTGAATTTATTGAAACTAAAAATTTAAAAAATATTAGTTTAATGTGCCATTCTATGGGTGGAGGTGTTGTTGCTGCACTATATCCTAAAATCTCTCATTTAATTAAAAACATTACCTTTATTTCCCCATTAATTCCAGACAATCAAATTGATCACGCTCAGTGAAAAAAATATTTTTTTGCACAAACCTTTGAACAATTTCAACAATTGTTTAAAATTTTGTATGCTAATGGAGCTAAAGCACTAACTAATCCAACTTTTCTTAAAGGATTAGAAAAACACTTTCAATCGCGTCATCATGATTTTGTACCAATGGAACAATTATATGATTCCATTTTTGAGCCTAATAACTGAAAAATGATTCTTCAAGGTTATAAAACTAATCAAGTGCCTAATTTATTAATTGCAGGTAAACAAGATATCATTTGCAAACCTGATATTTTGCAACAATTTTTTCAAAACAATGTCAAAAATTTCCAATATCATGAACTAGATCATGTAGCTCATGTTGCAATTTTTGAAGATCCTGAAACAGTATATAAACTTTTTAAGGAATTCAACTCATGAAACCAAAATTACAACCAAATAATAATTGATTAATTATTGATCCTCATCCTAATTTACGCAAAATCTGTAATGAAGTAACTTTACCATTATCACAAGAACATCAAATCTTAGTTGATAAAATGGTTAGTTTCATTGATGCATCATATTATGAAATGGCTGATCAATATCAAATTAAAAAAGGAATTGCAATTGCTGCACCACAATTAAATACTCTAGTTAGAATTATTTACATTCATTTTAATGAACCAATTAAAAAATTAGAAAATGGTGAAATTGAATATCTTGAACACAAATATTTACTAGCCAATCCTAAAATTGTTTCTGAATCAGTAATGTGATCTTATTTAGAATCAGGTGAAGGTTGTTTAAGCATTGACCAAGTTTATCAAGGCTATGTTTATCGCAAGAAAAAAATTGTTGTTGAGGCTTATAATTTATTGCAAGCAAAAAAAGAACAATATTGTATGGATGGGATTTTAAGTATTTGTTTTCAACACGAATTAGACCATTTAAATGGCATTCTTTACTATGATCGGATTAATCAAAAAGATCCTTTTGTTAAAAAAGAAGGTGCAGTTAAATATTAAATTATTTCACATCTTATGAACTTTAAAAAAGCTGAAAAATTATCAAATAAAAATTCTAATCAAACTAAAAATGAACCAACTTTAGTTGAACAATCAACAGTAAAAGAACCATCTGAAAATCATGATGATCAATCTTTTGTTAATCAAAATCAAAAACCATTAAATCCAAATGAACATTTAAGAAGAAATTCTTTTAATAAAAATAGAAAAAAATCACATTCTAATAAAAAAACTAAATCCCAACCAAATAATTTAACTAGTCCATCATCATCAAAAAATGAAACAACATTTGCTCGTAACTTTCTTGGTAGTGAAAATTTTGTTGAAACATCTAGAATTCCTAAAATGAAATTATCTGGTTTAGAACATTTAGAAAATGATCATAAAAGAAAGGCTCGATTTCAAAAAAATCGGTCTAAACCTTGTTCAATTCCAACTAAAATTTATGTTTTAGGTGGGATTGAAGAAATTGGTAAAAACATGTACTGCATTGAACATCATGATGAAATTATCATTATTGATTGTGGTATTAAGTTTGCTAATAAAAGAGATTTGCCTGGTATTTCAGGAATTATTCCCTCATTTGCTTATTTAAAAGAAAATGAAAAAAAAATTAAAGCCTTAATTGTCACTCATGGTCATGAAGATCATATTGGTGGTGTACCATATTTACTAAAACAAATTAATGTTCCTGTTGTTTATGCACCTGTAATTGCTTCAGAATTAATTTTACGTAAAGTCAATGAACATAAAAATGCTATTTTACATAAAATGGAAGTTTATACAGATGAATCAGTTTTTCAAACTAAATACTTAACAATTGATTTTTATCGGGTTAATCACTCAATTCCTGATTCATTTGGTGTAGCAGTAAGAACACCAAATGGTAATATTGCTTCATCAGGTGATTTTCGCTTTGATTTTAGTAGTGATGCTGATAAGACTGATATTATTAAAATTTCAGCAATTGCTCATAGAAAAATTGATGTGCTTTTATGTGAATCAACTAATGCTGAAAATGAAGGATTTAATGAGAGTGAAAATCATGTTTTAAAAGAAATTAATAACTTAATTAGTTCGTGTCATGGCAAGATTTTAATTACATCGTTTGCTTCTAATTTAGGTCGAATTGAAGAAATTATTCGCATTGGCATTAAACGTAATCGCAAAATTATTGTTGTAGGACGTTCTATGGTTAATAATATTGCTGTTTCACGCAAAGTTGGCTATTTGAAATTAGATGATTCACTAATGATTCAAGCACGTGATATTAATAAATATCCTGATAATGAAATTATGATTATTTGTACAGGATCACAAGGTGAAGAAACAGCGGCATTAAACACAATTGCTAAAGGCAGACATGCTTGAATTAAATTAAAACCAACTGATACAGTTATTTTATCTTCTAATGCTATTCCTGGTAATTTTGTTAGTGTTGATGAACTAATTAATACAATTAGTAAATCAGGTTGTAAAGTTTATTATAATTCTGCTAACTTAAAAATTCACTCTTCTGGTCATGGTGCTAAAATGGAACAACAACTTTTAATTAGTTTAATTAATCCAAAATATTTAGTGCCAATTCATGGTGAATATAAAATGTTACGAAAATTACAACAGAGTGCTAATGAATTAGGGATTGCTAAAGAAAATGTTTTTATTATTAGTAATGGTCAAGTTTTAGACTTATTTAATCATGTATTAACTCACTCAACAGCAAATCCAGTTGATGCTTCTGAAGTTTATATTGATGCTCATCATGCTACTCTTGAAGGTAGTAAAATCATTAATGATCGATTAAGAATGAGTGAAAACGGGGTTATTTTTAGTCAAATTTATTTAGACTTAAAACAAAAACTAATTGTCTATGTTGCACCAGTAGCTGCTGCAGGTTCATTTTATTCATATGATTCATTAGCATTATTTAAAAAAATTATGTATCAAATTCATAGTGAACTTAATAAAATTTTAGCTGAACCAAAAGTTTTATCAATAGACAAAATGGAAAAATTTATTGCTGCTAAATTGTCATCATTAATTTGACATGAAAAAAATAAAAGACCTGTAATTGTTGTTAAAATCAAAAACATTAATAAGGCAAAATTTTGAGATCATGCCATTAAATTAGTGCCAAAGAAAAATAAAAAACTTGATCAAGAAGATAAACAAACAACAGACTTAAATCGTGATTTAGTGCAAGAATAGTAATAAACTAAAAAATTAAAGATCTAAATTTTTAATTCGTTCTAAAAATAATTGCTCAATTTTTAAAATTACTGCTTCTAAATTTAAGTGATCAGAAACAATTTCAATTGCATCTTTTGCTTTAATTAATGGTGCTAAATTACGAGTTTGATCAGCAAGATCACGATTAATAATTTTTTGTTTAATGATTTCTAAATCTAGAGCTGAACCATGATTAATTTTATTTAATTCTTCATATCTGCGTTGTGCTCTAATTTCAACTGAAGCAGTTAGAAAAATTTTTAAAATTGCTTTTGGTAAAACAATTGTACCAATATCACGTCCTTCCATAACGACATTATTTTTACTAGCAATTTCTCGTTCTAATGATAAAACATAATCTCGAACATTAGAATTTTGTGATAATAAAGAACTAAGTTTGGTAATTGTTGGTTCAATTAAATGCGCGTTAATTTTCTTTTTGTGATAAAAAATTTCATTGTTAATCGCTTGAAAACTTCGGTTCTTTTTTAATTTAAGCATCATTTGATCAACAGAAATTTGTGGATTTTTCTTTCTTTCTTGTTGATAAACAAAAGCAAGGCCACGAAAAAATAAGCCCGTATTAATATATTGAAAATTTAAACGTTCAGCTAATTTTCTAGCAGTTGAACTTTTACCAACACCAGAAGGTCCATCAATTGCAATTTGAAAAATCATAAATAAAATTAATAAAAAAATAATTATTGTTTTACTAACTTGTAATTATACTTAATAATAAATTTATTTTTAAACTAATCATTATTTACTAGTTTAATTTTAATTACATTAAAAAAGAAAAAATTATTTTATGATTTTTTTGAAATAATTAATTGAAAAAAATAATTATGTCTCAACCTAAAACTTCATCCAATCAACTAAATAATAACCAATTTTTTAATCGTAAAAAAATTATTGGCATTGTTATTTGAACAATTGTTTTAATTGTTTTGATTGCTCTAGTACTAAAATTCATTTTAGATTTAGATTTTAGATCATTTGTTAATAATTTAAAACTAATTAACAATCAAAATGATCATTTTTTACTATCTGCAATTTTATTATCAGTATTTTATTTTTGTTTTGCTATTTATGCACGAATTTTTAATTATGCAATTAAATTAAAAAAAGAACTAAAAAACAAGGTTCGATGGTATGAATGATTAAATTTTAGTGTTGTTGGTACTTTTTTACAAATTATTACCCCATTTTCAATTGGTTCTGAACCATATTTTGTGTGATGGTTATCACGTAAAGGGGTTAATAAACAAAAAATTGGTTCAGTTGTTGGGATTAATCTAATGACATGATCATTAGTTCAAACAATTGTTACTTGACCATCATTTATTGTTTATTCAATTAATCATGCTACTGAAATTAATAATGGTCAAATTACTTTAATTTATTATTTGATGTTACTTGGTTTATTTGTTGATATTTTAATGATGTGCTTAATATTTAGCATTAATTATTCACGTCACATTCACGTTATTATTTCTCGTTTTACTAATTATTGTCGTAAGTGATTAAAATTAGAATATTTAACTAAAAACCAAATTGAAGAAAAATATGTTTTAAATAGTTTATATAAAAAAGCATTTAAAAAAGAATTATTGCAATGAAGTAGTTTAGTTATTATGTTCAATCATTTAATTATGGCATTACTAACATATGTCATTTTTGTTTTATTTTATTTTAGTTTTAATCATGTATCAACTAATAGATGACCAACGATTTTTAACATTGTTAATATTGCTACTACAGCTAATAATTTTGTGCCAATTCCTAATACTGAAGGAACTTTACAACTAACATTGCAAAACTTATTAAACACTACAGAAAAAAATGATATTGCTAGTACTATTTTTGGCTGAAGGTTTTTTACTAGTTATGCTAGTTTTATTTTTGGTTTAGGATGAATTAGTGTTTTAGGATTAAAAACAATCATTAAACAAATTATGCTTAAAAAAACAAAAAAGCCAAATAAAGCATTATTTGTTTAACTTCACATCGTTAATTGATTGATATTTTTTACGAATAATTTTTTTAATATAATCAAAACTGCGTTTGACTGTTTGGTATGAAACATGATTAATTTTAGCAATTTCATGTGATGAATATCCTGCTAGTTTACCCTCAATAATTTTTAGATAAAGTGGTTTATGATTTTTCAATAAACTTTTAATGATGGCAATTTTCTGTTGGGCAATTGCTGCATCAGTTTCAATTAGTTTTGGTCAACTTAAATAATTATTTTCATCTTTTTGCAATTTTTTGTAATTATTAACTACTTTTCAATTTGTTGTAATTTTAAATTCTTGCATTGTATAAAAATTAATTAGACGAAAAAAATAATTTTTAAACGCATTTAAACTTTTAATTTGTTCTCAGCGAAAGTGTTTTATAGCATAGTTAAATGCAAAATAAACATAACTTAAAATTTCGCGATGTTCATATTTATTAATATATGATTGATAACGTTTTTCATTAATCAATTGATAAGCATAATAAGTGCCTAAAATAAAAATTTGTTTTAATTCAATAGCAGGATAGTCTAATTGCTTTTCTGCTAAGTGTGAATCTAACATAGCATCATGATAATTAAGATAAGATTTAATATAATCTAGTTGGTTGTTTTTCATAAAGATCAAAAATTATTAATGTTATTAAATTGAAATAAAAATTTTGTTTATGATAAAAATCTTAAAGTTTTTCTTTGAAAAAAAGAGAAATAAAAAGTACCATTTTTAAATTGTGACTTAAAAAATGGTAATTTTTTAATTCTGCTTTAACTCAAAATAAAAATAACTTAGTATAAGATAAATCATTTCTATGATTTAAATCTAATTTGATATAATACTAAAATTGAGTTATTATTGTTTTTATTACAATAATTTCCTTATTAATAACACTAGTTAGTATTTAATTAATATAATAAGAATTTTTAGTTAACTAAAAATCTAGTTTCAATAGTAAGTGTTTTAGCAACAATAGTTATTTAAGAAAAATTAAACAATAGATTTGATAATAATTTTTCAATCAGATTTTAAGAATTTAGCAAGTATGAAACAGAAATCTTATAAAAAAAAGTTATTAGTTTTATTTACAAGCATTTTGCCATTAACAATCGCTCTAACAGCGTGTGATCAAGTTGATTATGTCTTTCCAGTAAAATTAAATAATAGTTTTAAGATTCAACAAGCCAACAAAAATCATCGTGTTGCTGTTTTTGGAACAACTTCACGTCAAAAAGATCTTTCAATTAATCACGCTACTTATGATGGTGCTTTTCGTACAGCAGTGCAATTGAACACACAAGCACCAAGATTTTTTCCTAATAAAGATCCTAATTTAAAAGCATCTTATTTTGAATCTTATGATGAAGCTAGAAAACTACCTTATTTTAAGTACTGATTTTTAGTAGGGCAACAAAATTTAGAACCAATTAAAGAATATTGAAATATTTATCAAAGTTTTTTTGAAAGTAATGAAGTCTTTTTTGTTGCAATCGATTTCAAATTACCTGAAAATTTTGCTAATGGTCGCTCCATTTCTTATCAATTTGATATTACTAATCCTGCTTATATTATTGGTTATGCTGCTTCAAAATATATTGCTAATGTTATTGCTAATCGCGAAAATCGTGGCATTAGTGTTTTTCAAGGTGCAGATTATCCAGCATACAATCAATTCAGCCGTAATTTTTTAGATGGTGTATTAGCATATAACTACTTAAGTGAACCAAGAGATCGAGTTTTTATTACTAAAGAAAATATTGATCGTAGTGCAGGTTTATTTAATAGTCCCCAATTAAAAAATGCAGTTAAGAACAATATTAGTCCAAAAACAACACTAACATTACCAATTGCTGGTTTAGATGGTACTAAAGAGACAATTGATTATTATCAAGAAAACCGTCAAATCGGTTATGTTGTTGGTGTTGAAGGTAATCAAGAATTAGATTTTTATTATCAAGATTATCGTTTCTTTAGTTCAATTACTAAAAACTATGCTCAAGTTGCTTATGAAGTTGCTGCTGATTTGTTTGGTAGAACTAATATAGTGCTTAAAGATTTAAACTACAATCCTAATAAAGATAATTTAAACCCAGGAATTAATCTGCTTTTTTCTGGACCAGAATATGTTAGTTATACTAAACCAACAACAGCTAATCCTACAGTTTCACAAAGATATATTGATGATGGTAAAAAACTACTAGATTCACTTGATAATAATGAGCGAATCAATGTTTTTGGGATTGATAGTGCTTTTGAAGCAAATGTTAGTGGTAGTTTATTATTTAAAACCCAACAAATTAATAGATTGTATCAAAGTAGTGATTCTCCAGCTACTGAAGATTTATATCCACTTCAATTAGGGCAATTAGCCAAAGACAATCCTGCTGCTGCTCAAGGTAATTTCCTAGCACCACCAAAACCTAATTCAACTTCAAATCAATAAAATTCAATTAATCTCAATTAAATTTTAATAATTTGATTGAACTTAACAAATAATTGTGCTTTGTGAAATTATTCAATCATTAAAAACTAACAATTAAGTCAGTTTTTAATTTGTTAAAATTATCAACATGCCAGTTCATCAAATTAAATTTCAAAATTTAGCTAAAAATAAAATCAGACTTGATACTTGTTTAGTTGATCATTTAGGTTGAACTAAAACTAAAGTACAAAAACATATTAAAAATGGTTGTGTTCAAGTTAACCAAAATGTTGTGCTCAAATCAGGTTTTATTTTAGATCAAAGTGATTATCAAATTGAAATTAAACCAATTGATTGACTTATAACAAGTGAACAAACTAATCAAGATTTGAAATGATCTGATCTTTGAAATAAAATTATCATTGTTTATCAAGATGATCATCTTTTAATTATTAATAAACCATCAGGTATATTATCACACCCAACAATTAAAAACGAAAATGATACGATAACTGATTTTTTAAGTTTTTATTGACAACAACAAAAAAATCAAATTAATTTGTTACGTAATGGTTTAAGCCATCGTTTAGATAAAGAAACATCTGGTTTAATGATTGTTGCTAAAACAGAATTAGCTCTAAAACAAATTTTAGCTGACTTTGCTACAAAAAAAATTGTTAAAAAATATTATGCTATTGTTCAAGGAAAATTACCTGCTAAAAAAATAAAAATTAATTTACCAATTGGTCGATCTAATAATGGAACTTTAAAAATGCGTGTTAATGCTACTAAAGATCTTAAAGAAGCAATAACAGAAGTTAGTGAAATTGAAGCATTACACAATCACACATTAGTTGAATGTAATTTACTTACAGGTAGAACCCATCAAATTCGGGTCCATTTAGCTCATATTAATCATCCCGTTTTAAATGATTATCTTTATGGACATAAAATTGTTAATGATCCTTTTGGTCAGTATTTACATGCAGGATACATTCAATTAAATCATCCGATCACCAAGCAAAAATTAGTTTTTCAAGTTGCTTGACCAGAAGAATTTGAAGCTAAATACCAACAATTAAGATTTAAGGAAATTTAACAATGAACAATAAAACTAAATATAGTTTATATTTTGGTAATCTAAAAGATGAAGTAATTTTAATTTTAATTAAAACAACAGCAAAATCAATTAGTATTAAATCACAAACAATTATGCAAAATAAAATTAGTGATTCACTATTAATTCATGTCAGACAATTTTTAAGTCAAAATAGTTTAACTAAAAATGATTTATCAGCAATTTATATTAATCATGGTCCATCCAAATTTAATGCTGATCGGCTATTAACTTTAACAACAAAAACTTTAGCATGTTTTCAAAATATTCCTTTATATGTTATTAGTAATTTAAAATTGCATTTGTTGTATGCTAAAGCTAATGCCATTATTATTGAAGATAATTCTAATAATTTTTATCTTGCTCATGTTGAGAAACAAAAATTAATTGAAGTTTATTTACCAAAAAGTGAACTTGATCATTATCTTGAACAAAAGCAAATAAAACCAAATAAAATTACTTGAATGAATTTAGAAGAACATAAAGTGGCTGTTTTAGAAAATTTAAATAATTTTCATTTAGTTTTAGAACCAGCATTACTAAAAACTAATTATGTAAAAGATCCACTAAGAATAAGAAAAAATGAAAATGAATAAACGTATTTTAGTTGTTTGTGACATTGATGGAACATTATTAAATCCCCAACACCAATTAGATCAATTTACGATTGATACTTTTAAAAAATTAAATCAGCAACGTTCTGATGTCATTATTTGTTTAGCAACAGGAAGAAGTTGAGAAGAAACTAAAAAAATTTATCAGCAATTAAGTTTAAATACAGTTACTATTTGTTGTAATTCATGTCAAATTGTTAATTATACTGATAGCAATTTTAAACCGCGCCATTTTACTTTTGATCGTAGTTTTTTAGTGGAAATTCTATCTGATCCAGTATTTATTGATGATATGGAATGAACTTCATTAATTACTGTTGATCAAAACTATCTTTTTAAAAGTGAAAAAGAAATTCAACAGTTTTTAAATCAAAATTTTCATCAGTGTCATCATGAAATTGTTTATATAAGAACTAAATTCAAATGTAAAAGTTCAGTTAATTATTTATTTGGTCGGGTGAAAAAAATTGCTGCTAATTTACTAATTCAGTGTTGAGAATATGCCAATAAAGAAATCTATTTTATGGAAATTGGTGTTCCTTATGCTACTAAAAAATTAGGCATAGAATTTTTAGCTAGTTATTACAATGTTGATTATCGCAATATTTATCTCTTTGGTGATAACATTAATGATATTACAATGCTACAAATGCCATGTAATACTTATGCTTTAGCTAGTGGTATTAATCAAGCTAAAATTTATGCTAAACACATTACTGAAAAAGGGAATGATCAGTGTGGAGTAGCAAATGAATTAATTAAAATTTTCAACATTAAATAAAAATTTATATCAAAAATGTTTGATATTCTGTTATAATGCTGTTCTAAAATTAATTTTATTAAGAATTAAGATCATTTCTGATGATTGTTTAATAGTAAAAACAATCATTTTGATCACTATCTGATTAATAAATTAATTAATACCTTATAATTCTAATAATAAAAATTTTACATGAATATTAAAAACAAATTTGGTAATAAAAAGTTTCGTTTTAAATTTATTTTCTATTCAGTTTCACTAATTGCTTTATCTGCTATTGTTATTGCCACTCCTTTAAGTCTAATAAGAAATTTAAGTAATGATAATGATTATTTAAAACAAATTAAATTTAACGAACGTGATCAAACATTAAATCTTGTTTTTAATACTGTTTCAGCAATTCAAAAAGAAAATGGTGCTAAAGTTGCATTATTTTTAGTTAAAAAAAATGATCAGCAACCAATTATTAAACAATTGGATTTAAAACCTGATCAAGTTAGTTATCTTTTTAATCTTGCTGATCTAATTCCTAATGAAGAGTATCGTATTAGTCAAATTGTTCAAAAATCAAACCAAAATACTCTTAATATTGTTCCTAAATCTCCTTTTGTTTTTGTTTTTAAAAATGATGCTAAAATTAATGATCTGAACCAATTAGAAACAACAAAAAATCCAGTACCAAGTGCGACTTTAGATCCAAAACCAACAGAAACAAAACCAACTACAGATCCTAAACCAGCTGTTCAACCAGTTAAACCAAGTGTTAAACCAGTAGAACCAATTGTTGAATCAACTAAAACACCACCACAACTTGATAATAAAACACAAGAGCAATTAAATGCTCAAACTAATGATGTTTCAAGTTTGGCGCAAATGATCAAAACCACACTAACTAAAACAGATATTAATAACATTAAACTTACTCTTGATTTTAGTGCCAATGCTACAAACAATAATTTCTTTCAAAAACTAGAAAACAAATTTCCAACTTTATATTATGTTATTGCTAATGATCAACCATTAATTATTAGTCAAACACCAACTGTTAATAAGCAAAATCAAGAATTACAATTTCATGGTAGTGAAAAAATTAATAAAAATAAAACACAATATCAATTTACATTAAATAATTTAGATCTTAATCAAACTTATTTTTTACAAAAAATTGTTTTTAATGATCAGCAACAAATTAGTCCAAAAAATAATTCAGATAATACAACTAATTCATTAAGAGCAAAAAGAAGTGTAACTAATGCTTCAACAAATGAAATTATTTTTTCAACTAGTGAACAAAATAATTTAGTGATTGAGTTTACTTTAATTGATAAACTAACAGTTGAAAAAAATGTTGGTTCAGCTAAAGTTAAAGTTCATTTGAAAAAAATTGCGCGTGATGAAAAAAATAATAAAACTTATCAACTAGCTTATAAAATTAAAAAAGATCAAGAAGTAGTTGGATTAACACAAAATCAATTGAATCATCAAGAAACTAAATTTGTTATAGCTAAAATAAATGATCAAAATAAAAATGAATTAGAGTTTCTTCTTGATGACTTAAATTTAAATACTAATTATCAAATTACTGATTTACAACAAATCTTAACAAATAGTCAATCAAGTTTGATGATTAATAATCATTTTTCTTTAAAATACAATCAAAATATTATTACTGAAGGAATTGATTTAAATAATGAAGTAAATAATTTTAGTTCATTTCCGTTTAATTTTGATTTAAATGCCAAATTAGTACAATTTAATAATTTTAATGAAGCAACTTTACAAGCATCATTTGTTGTTAATCATAATTTTAATAATAGTGAACCTTTAAAATACAAAATTACTTTTTCTCAAAAAATTAATGGAGCAACAACTGTAACTGAAAAAGTTTATCAAGACTTTGTTACAACTAAACAAACTAATAATCAAATTTTGCACACCATTACTAATAGTGGTTTAAATGAATCAGACAATCAAACTTTAACATTAAAAAAATTAGAAGTTCAGAAAACTAATAATTCTAATTCATGATTAACAATTCCAGATAAAGATAACTTTAATAATAAATCAGTAAATATTTTAAGTAAAAATAGTTATTTAAGAAAAATTGATCAAACAATTCAAACTGATGCTAATATTACTAATTTAAATAATTATCCAGCACAATATATTACTAAAATCGGTAATCAAAGTACAGCAATTCAAAAATTATTTAATGATCAAAAAGTAAAATTTGATGGCTTTTTTAAAACAAAAAGAAACTTAAAAGACGTAATAATTTTGCGTTATAAAGTTCTATATCATAATAAAGAAGAAAATCGCAGTATTACTTTAGATCAAATTCCCCAATTAATTGCTACTAAAAATAATAATCAATATTGAAGTGTTAGTGCTAATTCTCAAGGTTATTATTTTTCTAAATATTATGTTGCATCTAATACTTTATATGAAGATGATAATTATTGGTATTCTGATCGATTAAATCGTGATATTGTTTTTAAATTAACTCCTAAAAACAAAAATCAAGGACGATACATTAATTATTTAATGGTTTATACATTTAATAATAATGATTATTATGGAAATAGCCAATTATTACCAAAATATCTTGATCAAAACAATCAAACTAAAAAAATTAATGTTCAATCTTTTCAAAGATTAAACAAAAAATATGTCGCATGAACTATTTTGGTTAATGATTTTGTTAAAGAATTTTCGATTACTTTTCCTAAAGGCAAACAATCAAAATGAACCTCAATTACTCATTTTGAAATTAGTACAACAAAAAATTAATTTAATTAATTTAGATTAAAAATAAAACTATTTTATTGCTAAAAGAAAATAATCTCGATAAAATTATTAATATAGATTAGTTGGTACTAATAAAAAAAGTGAAGTGATCATTATGAAAAATATTCAAAAGCATATCATTAAATGAATTAGTTTTTTGTCTACTGCTGTTTTTCTTAGTTTAGGTTTAAGCTATAAATCAAGTAATGATCATGCCAATTTAACTAAAACAAGTTTTATTCAAAATGCTTTAGTTAGTCAAAAGAATAATCATTCTAGAAATCAACCACCAATTAATTCATCAAATCTTTCTAAGTCAAAACCATTAATTACTAATAAAATTAAAGGTTATTCTAATATTGAATTAAATCAAAAAATTGATCTCACTTTAAAAGAAGTTAATCGCATTTTCAAAAATAAGTTAAAAAGTAATAATAACTCTTATCCTCAATCACAAAAAGAAACTGATGATCAAGCAATAACTTATCTGTTAACAAAAATAACTAATAAATCAAGTGTATGATATCCAATTGTTTTTGAT
Organism: [Mycoplasma] cavipharyngis; assembly: GCF_042984175.1. Taxonomy (NCBI): domain Bacteria; kingdom Bacillati; phylum Mycoplasmatota; order Mycoplasmoidales; family Mycoplasmoidaceae; genus Mycoplasmoides; species [Mycoplasma] cavipharyngis. The sequence goes on from NZ_CP155569.1 coordinate 917,575, forward strand.
CGTTTAAAAAATATTTTAAATTACAATTTTCAAAACCAATATTTTCAACATAAGATTAGTTCAATTGACACAAAATATTTTCCTTATAAAAAATATTTAAGTGCAAATAATTCATTAATTTCATATTTCAATCAACTAAATTTTGATCCAATAGTTCTTAACACTTTAAGAGATGATGAAATTAAACAATCTGTAACAAATTTTTTAAATAGTTGAAAAAATTATTTAACTGATAAAAATTGGGCATTATTGTATAACCGTTTTGGTGTTGATTGGTATTATCTTCTTTTTAAAAAATCAAATCGTTTTGGTTTTGCTTGATATGATCTAATTCCTAAAAAATTAATTCCACATAAAGAATATAATGCAGTTTTTACTAATCAGCATTATCAAAATTTAATTGATGCAATTACATCTAATAAAGCAAATAGTAATATTATTAATCGTGCTGGATTAAGTAAAGAACAAAATAATGTAGAGAACAAATTAAATGCCAAACTTGAAACAGATAAAAAATTTTTAGAAGATAAGATTGCAAATAAGCAAAATCAAATATTTACTGATCATACACCAGATAAAGTAGCAAAATTTATTGCTGAATTATCAAACCGTGATCCTAAAGATTTTGATTTCAAGTCAAAATGAAATTTAAATTTTAGTGATTTAAATGATATTTCATTTAACAATAATATTTTTGATAATTTAAAAAACGATGTTAAATTAGTTGAATTTAAAGTTATTGGTGATGATAGTTCATATTATCCTGATATTTCACCAAAACTTAATTGAACATTACAATTAAATAATGCTTTTATTTCCAACCAATCTGATTTTAATTATCAAAATACTGTTGAAGAATCAGCATATCAAATTTTTCAATTACTTTTTGAAACAATTTCAAAACAACCTAATGCTTATCTTGAATTAAAAGAAGGTGCAATTGATCGATTTATAAAAAATCAAAAATTTGATAATTATGATTTCAAACTTATCAATGATTTAGGATCTTTTTTGAACAAGAGAAATCTATTTTTAAAAATTAAAGAAATTGAAACTGGATCTAATATTAATCAATATCAAATTACTTTAATAGGTTATTATAATTTCAATGAACATGCTTATAGATCTGATTTTAGACATGAAGAAAAAAATAGTTTCAAACATTTCACTTATCATTTAGATTTTGATTTAGAACAATCATTATTAAATCAAGCCCCACATTTAAAACCAAAAATTATTAATAACAATTTTCAAGCAGAAGCAATTTCTACATTGCAAAAAGATGATTTAAAATACGATAATCCTAATTCAATTTTTAATTATCAACCAATTTCAATAATTTCTAAAAATCAAAATTCATTAGATCCAAAATTAGAAATTACCACTTTAATTACTTTAAATCATCCATTAACTACTAATAAATCTCTTACTTATGTTACTAGTTTTGATCTTAATGACTTTAGTAAAGATTTAAGTAATTTTGATCAATTGGCTTTATTTCTAACTAAAGAAATAATTGCAAAAGAAAAATTAGATGATGATTTATCAGCTTCTAACTTAAATAATATTTATCAAAAAGCTTTAGCAAAAACAAAAAGTGATCCTGAATTCAATAATCGTTCGATTAATCAAAATCTGAAAATCTTTAGTGAAAATTATCATGATTTAATTAAACAATCACATAAATTAACACCTGAAAGTATTAAAAGTTATCAAGATTATCAGCAATTAAAAAATCGTTTAGAAAAACAATTAATTAAAGCAGGAATTAATTTAAAAAGTAAATTTGCTCAAGGTTTATTTAATCAAATTAATCAAACTCAAGAAGAGTCATTAACTAATCCTAATGCCACTTTAAAACCAGAATTTTTAGATTTAATTGATTTTATTAATCGATCAGAAAATAATTTAAACACATTTAAAGCACTTACTAGTTTAATTGAAAAATATAGTCCTGAAGAAATTAATTTAGCTCTAAATCAAACCCAAAAAAATTTATCTTACGCATTCACTGGAATTAGTTCATTAATTGTTATTAGTTCAATTGGAATGATTGTTAGGGGTATGAAATTAAATAGTAGAAAATACCAATTAAGAAAATCAATGATCATTACTATTGGAGCAATTCTTTTAATTGTTAGTGTTTCTGGATTATCATACTTACTAACAATTCTTTTATAAAAAAATCATCAGTAGAGATATAGTTTTAGAAATTATCTTAAAGTTGATGGAATTCTAGAAATTATCAACAAAAACATCCTAACAACAAATTAGGATGTTTTTTTATTTTCTTCAACTAATTTTGATTCATTAAAAAATAATTTTTATCCATAAGCAAAAATATTAAAATGGTTCATAACTTTCAAAAAATTTTAAATTCAAAAACGATTGAACAATAAATTTTTTAAAAATCCATGTCAATTTGTAAAAATAAATCTTGAAAAATTCACAATTAATCAAAGGAAAATAATTATTTCAAAAATCAAACAACTGTTTTAAAAAATTTTATTAAAGTAAAAGAAAGAAATTAGTTCTTAAAAAAGACTAAATTCAGCACTAATCTTGAACAAAAAACTTACTGCATACTAGTTAATCATATTTAAAAACAAGAATCAAAATCAGACAAATTTTTTCTTAGATTTAAAAGATGGGTAATATCAAAAAAATTTAATAAAATAAATCTAATTAAAAAGGAGTAAATAAAGATGAATATTGAAAAAATGAAGCCAATTTTTACTAAAAATAAAACTGACATTACTTTTAATGAATTGGGTCAAAAATTAGGACATCATCCAATTATTATTCTTTATTTAGAACGTGAAGATGAATATTGTTATTTAAAAATTCGTAGTGCTAGAGATGATGATGGAAGATTTAAAAAACCTAATTTTAATGATGTTTTTCTTCCTGCAAATCCTAATGCTAAAGGCATATTAAAAAACGATTCTTATGTTGATCCTACTAAGATTTATCACATTAAAAGATCTGAACTTGAAAAATATGTTGATCCAAATAATTCTCATTCTATTGGTTCAATTGATCCAATTAAAGGATTAGATATTTATTATGAAGTACTACATAACTTAAATCAAAAACCACCCTTTTGTTCAATAATGAAAGTTAGTTATGATCAAAATTTAAACAAATTTATTAGCAAAACCGAGTATGCTCATGAAGAATTATTAAATCATGAATGAAGATTATTACAAAAAAAAATAGAGAAAGAATCTGATGAAATCAAAGAAAAGTGAAGCATTGAATTTGAAAATTTGAAAAAAACCGTTCATGAAAACGCTCCTAACTTTTTTTGACCTGCATGAACTAACAAACAACTTTGCGAAGATATTGCTTGTTGTATTTCTGAAGAAAGTAATTATTATTGAAATGACTTTTTTTCATTACACGAGCCCTTAGATGCGATTTATGAAAAGTTACAATATCAAAAAATTAAAGTTTTTAAAGCGGCTTCTGATCCTAATCGACCATATAAAATTAAAAATATTATCGAGTTTGAAAACTTTTTAAAAGAAAACAATTATATTCAATATCATACTTATCAAGAAATGGAAAAAATAAGAGAAGAACAAGAAGAACAAGCAGAAAAAACCAAAAAATCAAATTCATACGAACGATAAGAAGTAATATTTAATAATAATTAAAATTAATCAGCATTAATTGTGCTGATTTTTTTATTAAACAAACCTTATTAAAAAATATCAATTTAAGAATATTTGAAGAGATAATTTCATGAATTAATGAATTATTAGGCATTCAAACGAATTTTTAGTAGTAAAAAAAATTAAAAAATTTAATAAAATAAATCTAATTAAAAAAAGGGGAATAATTATGAATCTAGATTTAAAGTTAAAAACAATAATTCCTGATAAAAAAGCAGAAGTAACTTTTAGTGAATTAGAAAAAAATTTAGAAAATCGTCCATTTGTTGTTTATTTTCCTGATGATAATTATGATTATCGCTATTTAAAAATGCGTAGTGCTAGAGATAATGATGGAAATTTAAAAAAAATTAAAAATAAAGAAATTTTTGTTCCTAAAAATTCTAATGAAAATAAATTTTTGGACCAAGATTATTATATTGATACAACTAAAATTTTTAATATTAAGCAAGAAGAATTTGATCGATTTATGAATTGAAAAGAAATTTATAATATAGAAGAAATTGATCCAGTATATGGGTCATGAATTTATTGTACTTTAATAAAAAACTTACGACAAAAACCACCATTATGTTCATTAATTACAGTAAATTTTGATCAAGATTTAAATAAATTTATTAGTAGAACTGAATATGCTCATAGAGAATTGCTTGATTATGAATATGATCAATTAATTGATGAAGAAAAAACAAAATATGATAAAGTTTATCGATTTTTAATTAAAAACCGCTGTAAAGCTACATTTAAAATTTTACGAAATTGTGAAAGTATTAATAATGGTTTTGATGAAGATTATCATTATCATTATAGTCAATATAGATATCATATTGATAAAAATACAGATTTTTGCGATGAAATTGAAAAATTATTTATTGATAATTGAAACTATTTTCAAAACAAAAATTTATCTAATGAAGATATTAAAGATGGATTAGAAAAATTTGATCAAAATTTGAAAAATTTATTATCAAACAAATATGTTCCATTAAAAAAAACAATGTCATATGAAGAATATGAGAAACTAATAACGTTGTTAACTGAATGACTAAAAAATTTAGATCAAACAAAATTAATTTTAAATCCAACAGAATTAGTGACCTTAAAAAAGAATTGTGATTCTGATTTGGTTTATAAAATTGTTGATCCAAAAACAAATGAAATCTTATTAGAACATTTAAATAATCAAGGAATTGAAGTTGATGTTAATGATATTTTAAAGGAAAAATATTATCTTAAATACATGATTATAAATGAATACATTCAAGAAGTTAATTTTAAATATTTAAAAATAAATCCATATCATATAGACTATCACAAAAAACAATAATTAATTAATAATTTAATTAATAATTATCAAAACAATCAGCATTAATTGTGCTGATTTTTTTATTGAACAAATTTTATTAAAAGATATCAATTTAAATATTTGAAGCAATAGTTTAATGAATTAATGAATTTTAAATTAATATCATATTTTTAATAATGCGATCAAACTAAAAATAATGCAATTTTTGAAAAATTTATGAAATCAATATTTTAATAATTCTAAATTAAAAAAGTTTATTAATCAATTAAAGATTAAGTATTAAAAAAACCTAAAAATAATTATTTAAAATTTCAATCAACGATTAAAAATTTGTGATTGAAAATATGAATTAATTGCCGATTTAATTAAATCAATAAATTTAATCAAACTAAAAACAAAAGAATGGGATCAATTTATTGAACAATGAATTGAACAATTTAATCAAATTTTATCAACTAAAAACGATTCCTGATAGACTCTGTTATGATGTAATGTATTGTTATCATATTTTTTGAGATATTTGTTGTTATTATCTTCAAATCCGTTTATTGGTTCAAAATCATTTTTGTTCAATAAAAAAGATCTCTAATAAAAACAAAGAGATGTTTTTTTAATAATTAAATTAATTATTTTAGTGCTAATTAAATTTCTTGATATTCTGGTAATTGAGCAATTAAATCTAGTGTTCCTAAGCTTAGTGTAATTAGTGACAAAATTAAATCAAAAACATATTTACCACCTTTAATTTCATCAAATTTGTTAGGGTCATTGACAATTCCTGATTCAGGATCAACTGAATATTTATATTGATTAACAATTCATTCTAAAGGGGATTTGCCACCTACTTTATATTGATTAGCACGAGTAGGAATATTTTTAATAGTAATATATTCATTAAATTTAATTTCAGTTCGATCATTAGAAAATTTTAATTTTTTAATTGTATAGTCTTCTTTTTTGATATCGATTTCAACATTTTGATAAGGTGAAATTTCTTCATAATTCACATGTAGATCCATTAATTTTTGTCCTATTTCAACATACTTTCAAAAGTCTTTTAAATACGGAATTCGTGGAGATTCTTTTGTTAAATTGTTGTAATATTTTTGTTGATAAATTTTGCTGTGCAACATTGCATATATATATATATATATATATATATGAAAAGCAGTAATATTTAGATCATTATATTTTTCTTTAAATGAAGTTACTATTTCTAAATTGATTGTATAATCTTTAATCTCTGAATCATTCACAAATAAATTAGGTTCTTTATTTGTTTTATATCAATACAATGGATAACATTGAGCAGTTCCAATAAAATGTAGATCTGTTAATTCTTTTATTGCTAAACAACTAAAATCTGATGATTCTGATGTTCCTGATGTGGCAATTAAAATATTCTTTGTATTGTTTTGAAGAAATATATTTAGTCAACGATATTTATTTTCAATAATTTGTTCATTAAAATAAAGATAACGTTTAACAAAAGGTCTATAATAACAAATACGAATATTATTTTTTTCTTGATTAATTAACTCATTTTTTAATGCTATAGAAGATTGAAAATAACTAACTTTTATTTTTGGATTAGAATTTTTATGAATATATTCCATAACTTTTTTTGTTTATTTTTAGAATTAATCAACGATCTTAAACTTAAATCATTATGTAATTCATATACTAATCTATTAAATTCTTTAATATATTCATTCATCTTCTTTTTTAGTGCTTGTTTATTAAAAGAATAAACTCATTTATCTTTAGCTGTTGCTATTCCTAAAGAGTAATGTTTATTAAATATAGATATTTCATTATTTTTTTTATTACCTAAACTAATAAATTTAGAAAATTCACTATTTGTTTTATTTATTCAATCATTATTTTTATCAGGAGTAATTTTTTCAAATTCTAAATTATAAATCGATTTACTATCTTTAATTAATTTTAGTTTTTCTTGAGTTTTTAAATTATCAGCAATTTGATAATAATTAATAAATGATTCAGAAATTTTATTGTTATTTTTTACAAGAAAAACAATACTTACAGCTGTACCACATTTATTACCAAAAACATTACCGCCTTCTTTTGGATCATATTTTCTATAATTACCTTTTAAATTAAAAATATAAACTTGATAAAATTCTTTTTTTAATGATTCTCGAAATTTTCTAAAAGCAAGACTCGTAATAAAACCACCATTAGTAACAAATCCAACAATTCCTTGATCATCTAAACGATCAGTCGCTCAACAAAATGCTCTAATATAAGAATCATAAAGTGAATTTGAATTATATGAACCATCTATATATTTTTCTTTAATTTTTTGATCTAAATTAAAATAAGTGGTTCTTTTATTATTATCAGCAGTATTTCTTTGTCTTCCAGAATATGGTGGATTACCAATAATAATTTTGATATCTGTTTTATCTTCTTCTTTAGCCTTATTATGAACTTCTTGAAATGGATAATCATTTTCAAATAAAGAAATATTTTCATTAGAGCGTTTTTCTGATAACTGAAATGTATCAGTTAAAACAGCATGATTAAAAGATAAATATTCATTAGTTAATCGACTATAAGTATCTTCAATATTAACTAAAGCAATATAATAAGCTAATAAACTTATTTCATTACACCAAACATCATTTAAATATTTGTTTTTTAAGGTTTGATTATCTGCACCTAATTCTTTAAATTTTTCTAATAATCGAACAATAAAAGTTCCTGTTCCTGTAAATGGATCAAGAATTTTAATATTCTCTTTTGCGATTGATTGATTAAATTCTTTTTTTAGAATTTCACTAACAGAATTAATAATGAAATCAACAATTTCAATTGGCGTATAAACAATGCCAAATTTTTCTGCAGTTTTAGGTAAAGCATATTGAAAGAATTTTTCAAAAAGCGTTCTAATTAATTCTTGTCTACCTTCTGTTAAATTAATTCCTTCAACTCTTTTAATTACTGAATCATAAAAATTTTGCAAGTTTTCTTTTTCATTTTCAAGTCCATGAAATTTTTGTACCATTGACTTCATTAATTGAGTTACAAGATTATCATCAATCATTTTTTGATCTTGAAAAATCGTTTGTAAAACTGGTAAAGTAACAACATGTTCAGCTAACATATTTATTACTTCTAATTGATTAATTGTTGGATTTAATAATTTTTGAATTTTTTTCAAAAAAACATTAAAAGATTTATTTAATTTTTGATTATTTTCTAATTGTTGTTTAATTTTAAGAGCAATGTTATTAGTAACATTACCAATGTCTTTAGATCAATCTTCTCAATAAAGACGATTGCCACATTTTTTAACTAAAACGCTTTTAAAATTTTCAATATGTTTAAAATCAGCTTCAGTTGGTAATTTAAAATTTTCGCTATTATTAGAATCAGGTTGATCAGTATCTAATGCTGCTTGATCATTAAATGCATCAGGAGAAATAAATTTGGCTAATCTAACAACTCAAATATTTTCAGGTAATTTATCTGTATAACCAATTTTATTAATTTGATTATCAATTCTTTCATCATGCGATCTTAGTGCCGCAATTACTTTTCAGACTGTTTTATAATCATTATTTTCTGATAATTTTTGATCAATTAATTTATCATCATTAACAAAAACAGGAATGATGACATAACCCATATTTTTGCCATCACCCTTACGCATTACTCTTCCCACTGCTTGGATAATATCAACTTGTGATTGTTTTTCATCCATGAAAATCACACCATCTAATGAAGGAACATCGACTCCTTCAGTTAAACAGCGGGCATTAGTTAAAATATGACAACAATTATTTTTAACATCTGCACTTAATCAATCTATTAATTTTCTTTTTTCAGTGGAACTAAATTTTCCTTCAATTAATTTTGCTTCAGGAACAATAAATTTATTTTCTTCTAAATATTTACTTGTTTTAAATTGATTAAATACGTTAGCAACATGTTCGGCTTTTTTAATAGTTGAACAAAAAGCAATTACCCGTTTCATTGGATCATCTAAATCATTACTTAAATCTTCATAATTATGATTAAGATTGGCAATTGCATTAATAACTGATTTTTTTGAAATTGCATTTAATGCTGCAATTACTTTAGCATTAGTATAAGTATCAATATTTAATAAACCTTTAATAGCTTCACTATTTTGAACTTCAAAAACAATAACACGATAATCAGATAAAAGACCTTGACTAATTGCTTGACCAAAATTTAAGCAATGAAATAAAGGTCCATAATGTGTTTCATCATCCATTGAATAAACTTCATACCCTTGATTTTTTGCTTGGTTTTTTGCGTTATCAGTATAGATTTTTTCTGTTGCTGTCATATATAATCGTTTTTTGACAAACACATTAGAATTATCATGAATTTTTTTAAAATTAGAAGTTTGTTGTTTATCATTTTCAATATAACCACCAATTGTTCGATGTGCTTCATCACAAATAGCAACATCAAAAATAATGTTATATTTTTTAGCTAATTGAATCACAACATCAATTGATTGATAAGTTGAAAAGAAAATGTTAACTTTACGAAAACAACTATTATATTCTTCAGCAATTAAATCTACATTAGTAGTTGCATTAATTGGCATTTCAGATAGATCATCAACAAATTGATCAAATTACTTTTTAACTTTTTTATCTTGACCTGCAGTAGCATCTGAACAAATCCCAAAAGGTCTGACATCTTTAAATTCGGTTTGAGATTTTCATTCAATAATAGTTTGTGTTAATAAAGAAATTGATGGTACTAAATAAAGCACATTAAAAGCTTGATTAGCTTGATGGTATTGTTCATAAAGTTTTTCAACAATTTTTAGTGCACTAAAAGTTTTACCTGTACCACAAGCCATGATCAATTTACCACGATCATGAGTTTCAAAACCTTTAATAACATCATTAACTGCTGCTTTTTGATGTGGTTTTAAGTGTTTTTTTTCAACAATTGCTAGTTTTGCATATTGATCAAATTAACTTAAATCAAATTTAGTTTAATCAATCCCGATATTAGCGATTTTTTGTGGTCCAAAAACACTAAACATTCCTTTAGCATTAGAACTAATGCGATCAGTTGTGCTAAAAACACATTTTCGACTAAATTTAGTAGTGATCCCATCAATAGTAAATTCACGTGTACTTGCAGCAATAAAACTATCAATATCTTTTTTAGCAATTATATTATTAGGATTATAAAATTTACATTGAATTGCTCAATATTGATCGTTTTGATCTAAAACTACAAGATCAATTCCTGTATCAGGCAAATTTGCCTTATCAGGAAATTGATTTCACTTTCAAACTTACTTAACATCATTTTTCAAAAATGGCGCAGTTTTTAAAATTATTTGACATAAAGTTTCAAAAATGCTGCCTTTTTCAGGATTATTGTTAACTAGTTTTTCTAATTCAAAAAGAAGATCTAAAAATTTTTCTAAATTGCTCATAATTACTTTTTTGCTTAATTGTTAATAAAAGTGAAATTAAAAAAATTAATCTCAATTGTTAATATTTTAATGTTTTTTATCAAATTGATTCTGAAATAGTTTTAGAAAAATTTAATAAAAATTTAAAATAATTTTAAATTATCTGATTATTTATCAATAAATAAAAAACTTTTTAGCAACTAAAAACTATAGCACTTTAATGATTATTTTCTATAATAACTTTTAATAATCTATTAAATTATTAAAATATTAATTACAATGTTAATTAATAATAAAAGATCGCTGTTATTATTATGAAAAAACATTATAAAAAAATAACTAAATTAGGAGTTGTATTATTTGCAACTACTTTTATTGGTCTAAGTTCAGCTTATAAATCAAAAAATAATAACAATTCAAATTTAATTAAAAACACTTTTTCTGATGTTATTAAAACAAATTTTCAACATCAATCTACTTCTAGTACAAAAAGTTCTGATTCAAAAAAGACTAATTCTAACAGAGGTTATAATAGTCTTGAATTAAATAATAAAATTAGTCAAACTTTAACAGAAATTCATCAAGCTTTTAGTATAAAAATTAACTCATATAAAAATAGTTATCCAAGTTCTCAAGAAGAAATTACTCATCAAGCAATAACTTATTTATTATCAGAAATAACAAATCCTTCACAAAATATTTGATATCAAAATCTTTTTAAACAATTAACAAATATTGTTAATTACAATTTTCAAAATTCTCAATTTAAATGAAATATTAATTTAAATAATAAAAATATTTTTCCTTATAAAAAATATTTAGAAAATGAAAAAGATTTTACTCAACATAATAATAATAATAATGTAACTGTTGTTAATACTTTATCTGATCAAGAAGTAAAAACTTCAGTTGATACTTTTTTTAACACTTGAAAAAGTTATTTAATTGATAATAATTCACAAAACTCTTCTAATAATCATTTTGGATTTAGTTGATATAATCAAATTCCTCAACCATTAAAACCACATAAAGAATATAATAAAGTTTTCAGTTCTCAAGATTATCAAAATATTATTGATGCAATTGTAACAACTCGTGCTAATAGTAAAATTATTACTGATCATGGTTTATTAGAAGAACAAACAAAAGTTGAACAAAAATTAAAAACTCAATTAGATAGTGATAAAAAATTTTTAGAACAAAAAACTAATAATCAAAAACAATTTCTAATTGATCAAGGACCAGGAAAACTAACAAAAATTTTATCTGAAATATCACAGCAAAAAGTAGATGATTTTAAAGATAAATGGCATTTAAATTTTAGCAATGTTAATGATATTTCATTAAATTCTAATGTTTTTGAAAATAAAAAAGATGATGTTAAATTAGTATCAGTTAAAATTGTTCATACTGAAAATAAAAATGATCGAAATTATTATTGACCATATCCATCATATAGATCATTGTATAGACCAGATTCATTAGAATCAAAATTAAATGCAGTAATATCATTAAATAATGCTTTTATTTCTAAAGCATCTGATTTAGAATATAAAAATAATGATGCTGAAGTATCATTAGATGAAATTACCAAATTAATTTTTAAAACTATTAAACAAAATCTTTATGCTTTTATTCAATTAAGTCCAAACGCAATTGAAAATTTAAAAACATATGCCCGATTAAATCAAAAAGATTTTGTTATTAATAATCGTTTAGTAGAATTCTTAAAAGAACATAATATCAATTTAGACATTACATATGCTGGCGCGACATATGTTGATAGAAAAGAAAATATTAATAAATATTCAATCACTTTGGATACTAGTGGTGTAATTAAAGATTCTCTTTATAATAATCCAGATTATAATGTTGGTATTAATGGTAATAATGAGGTTTTTCAATATGAAATTAAACCTGATTTAGAACAACGATTATTAGATGAAGCACCTAGATTAGAACTTATTATTACTAAAGATGCACTAACTACAAAAGATCTGAAAAGTTCAATAAAATATGATAATTCAAATCGAATTTATCAATATCAAACTATTGATGCAGTTACTAATTATCAAGATTCGCTAAACCCTAAACTAATTGTTACTACTAAAATTAGTTTAATCGATAAATTTGTAACTAGTAAATTTGTTAATTATACAAAAACTGTTTTAATTAATGACTTTAAAAATAACTTAACTGATTTTGATTTATTAGCAGCTCTTGCAGCTAAACAAATTATTGAGAGTCAGCGATTAACTAATTTAGATCAAGATCTTCTAAAAACCATATTTCAACAATCATTACAAAAAACTAAAAACGATCCTGAATTTAATAATCGTTCAGTTGATCAAAATGTTAATGAATTTGCTAAAAATTATCAAGATTTAATTAATAATAATCAAAACACTTTAAATAAATTAGCTCCTGAAAATATTAAAGATTCTCAAGATTATAATAATTTACAAGATCGATTAAAAAGAGCATTAATTAAAGCTAATATTGATTTAGAAAGTAAATTTGCTAAGGGTTTATTTGAACAAATTAATAAAACTCAAAAAGATTCATTAGTTAATGCTGATGCTAATTTAAAACCAGAATTTTTAGAATTAATTGATTTCATTAATAATTCAGAAAATAATTTTGATATTTTAAAACCAATTTCTTCATTAATACAAAAATATAGTCCAGATGAAATTAATTTGGCTTTAAGTCAAACTCAAAAAAATTTATCTTATGCATTTACTGGAATTAGTTCATTAGTTGTGATCAGTTCACTTGGAATAATTGTTAGGGGTTTAAGATTAAATAGTAGAAAATACCAATTAAAAAAATCAATGATTATTACTATTGGTGTTATGCTTTTATTAATTAGTGTTTCTGGATTATCATACTTATTAACAGTTATTCTCTAAATAATAAATTAATGATGTGATCAAAAAGATTTTATTATTCAAACGATTTATAAAATGAAACAATGAATTAAACCATTAATTAAATTAGGATTTATATTATTTACTACTACAGCAATTGCATCAGTAGTGAATCATAAATCTAGTTTTAGTAATGCTAATTTCATTAAAAATCAATCAATAAATTTCAGTCATACTCAAATAGAAAAAAATAATTTAGATTTAACTATTAAGGGTTATAGTGAACAACAATTAAAACAAAAAATTGATCATATTTTATTTGAAATTAAATCGGTTTTTCAAACTAAAGTAAATAATCCCAATTTCAAATATCCAGCTAATAAAAATGATCAAATTAATCAAGCAATTACTTATCTTTTATCAAAAATCGTAGATAAATCACAAAAAAATTTTGGATATTCAAATCTTTTTCAAAAATTAAAAAATATTATTAATTACAATTTTCAAAATAAAAAATTTTATCAACAAATTAATTTAAAAAATAATTCTGATTTAATCTACAAAAAATATTTAGAACAAGAAAAATCTTTAGAAAATGTTAGTACTAACAAAGTTGTTATTAATACTTTATCTGATCAAGAAATAAAAGATATAGTTGATAATTTTTTAAACAATTGAAAAAATTATTTAATTGATCATAGTTTAAAAAATAAAACACAAAATTTTTCATCTAATCATTTTGGCTTTAGTTGATATGATCAAATTCCTGATTCACTAAAACCAGTTTTAAAATATAATTCGGTTTTTACTTATCAAGATTATCAAAATATGATTGATGCAATTGTAACAAATCGTGAAAATAGTAAAATTATTAGCAATCAGGCTTTATTTGATCAACAAGATAAAGTTGAACAAAAATTACAAGCACAACTAAAACATGATCAAACTTTTTTAAAAGAAAAAACTGAAAATAATCAAGATTCATTATTTATTGATCGTGCACCAGATAACTTAGCTAAAATTCTAGCTAAATTATCTAATCAAAACCCAGATGATTTTAATTTTAAAAAAATATGAAATTTATACTATAGTAGAATTGATGATATTAAATTAAATTTAAAACATTTTGCTGATCAAAGCAATCAAATTCGTTTAATTAGTAAAGAAATTGTTGAACCAACAACAAATAATGATTCATTTAAACTCAATTGAAAATTATCATTAAATAATGCTTTTTTATCTAATCAATCTAATCTTGGATATCAACTTAATGTTTTAAATTCCACTAAAAATATTTTTGACTTAATTTTTAGTGCAATTGAAAAAAACCCAAATCAATTTATTAAATTATCTTTAAATGCGATTAATAATTTTAAACAACATTTATCTTTTTCTAATGAAGATTTTATCGTTGATGATTTACTTTACTATTTTTTTAAAGATAGAAAAATTGATTTAAAAATTATTAATTTAACTGAAAATGATTTTCCAGAAAGAACTAACATTAATCAATATAAATTGAATTTAGTTGCTTCATTACAATTAAAAAATAAATCTTTAAAATCAACTTCTTATTCTTTTTCTACAAAAAATTTCATTTACACAATCAATCCTGATTTAGAACAAAGATTATTAAATAGTGCGCCACACTTAAGACCAATTTTGAATTTGAAAAACCGATCAATTAATGACGTTTTAGGACAAGATGCAATTAAAAACCAATTATTAAATTATAATAATGATCAATCAATTTTTAAGTATCAACCAATTTGAATTGTTGCTGGAGATCCAAATTCATTAGATCCAAAATTAGAAATTACGACTTTAATTACTTTAAATCACAAGTTTGCTACTAATAAATCTGTAATTTATTTTACTAGTATTAATCTTAATGAGTTTAGTAAAAATTTAAGTAATTTTGATCAATTGGCTTTAAATTTAACTAAACAAATAATTGCAAAAGAAAAATTAGATGATAATTTATCATCTTCTAACTTAAATGATATTTATCAAAAAGCTTTAACAAAAACAAAAAGTGATCCTGATTTTCACAATCGTTCAGTTAATCAAAATCTGAAAATCTTTAGTGAAAATTATCATGATTTAATTAAACAATCACATAAATTAACACCTGAAAGTATTAAAAGTTATCAAGATTATCAGCAATTAAAAAATCGTTTAGAAAAACAATTAATTAAAGCAGGAATTAATTTAAAAAGTAAATTTGCTCAAGGTTTATTTAATCAAATTAATCAAACTCAAGAAGAGTCATTAACTAATCCTAATGCCACTTTAAAACCAGAATTTTTAGATTTAATTGATTTTATTAATCGATCAGAAAATAATTTAAACACATTTAAAGCACTTACTAGTTTAATTGAAAAATATAGTCCTGAAGAAATTAATTTAGCTCTAAGTCAAACCCAAAAAAATTTGTCTTATGCATTTGTTGGTATTAGTTCATTAATTTTATTAACTTCTATTGGAATCATTATTCGTGGTTTAAAAATTGATCAGCAAAAATTTCAATTAAAAAAACCAATCATTATTACTATTGGAATGATTCTTTTGATTATAAGTATTTCTGGATTATCATACTTACTAACAATTCTTTACTAAAAATCATTTTTCTTATAATAAAAAAGATCTCTTTGTTTTAATTAGAGATCTTTTTTTAATGAACTAAATTAATTATTTACATATTAATTAATAATTTAATTTTTTATTTTTTTTAAAATTTTTGAAATTTTTAAACGATTAATTTTATTAACTTTGCTACAAAATTAGTAACAATTATTTTTGTTTTAAAAAATGATTGAATCAAACTAATAGAGCAAAAAATATTCAACTAAAGTGTTTATTAATTCTAATTAATTGTTAAATTTAATCCTTTTTTAAGTTTTTATTAAAAAAACATTAAAATAATTATGAGGGATTATTAGTAAATAATGAAATAAATTTTTAAAAAGTGATATGCAATATTTATAGTTGGAGGTTCAATAATTTCTCTTTTAATAAAAGATATTTCAAAATTTCTTTAGTGGTGAAAGGATAATTTTAATGAATTTTCTAACAATAGTCATCATTTGTTTAGGTAGTGTTCTAGTTTTAATTCTATTAGCAGTTATTATTTGACGAATTTATCTCAAATATACTAATAAAGATACAAATAAAAAAACTAATGATATTGGTCACACTACAAAAGCAACAGTTGATAAATTAAGTATTTTAAATTCATTAAATGATGCAGTTGTTTTATGCAATATTTTAGTAAAAAACCCATTTGCTAAAAGAAAACATAGTTTATTTTCTGGTGTTGTTATTGCTAAAAATAAAATTTATATTCTTACTGATCTGATATTAGCAAAAACAGAACAAATATTGTTCAATAATAATGGAGCACATATTTGAAAAAATAAGAAATTAATTAAAAAACCTCGATGAGAAATATATTGGCTTAATGAAATGTCTGGTTGATTAAACCGTAGGTTTAAAGATCAATATGAAATTGTTATTTTTGTTGATGAAACAATCAATTTAAATCAAATTGATAATCAAACTAAATATCGTTGTATGAGTATTAATCAATTGAATGATGAAATTTTAAGTGATCATCATAAAAATATTAATGTTGATAAAGCAGTTGATATTTTTTTAAAAAATAACTTATTTCAAGGAAATTCAAGCAGATAATGAATTTTATTACTTTAGGAAGTTTATTTTTAATTATTATTTTATTAGTGCAATTATTTACATACTATGTCTATAGTTTTAATTTAAAAGTTAAATATCAAAAAGTTAAATTAACTTATTGTGAATCAATTTTAAGCAAAATTCAAAAATCACTTACAAATAAGTATCAAACTAATTTTAAAATATCACTTAATCCTAATTTTTTTAAACCAACTTTAAATGTAGCTAAAAATACTTTAAATTTAGATCGCAATTTTTTAAATTCCAATATTTATGGCTTGGTCAATTTAGTCTTTTTGTGAAAAATGTGTGAATTAATTGGACCTAAACAACAAAAATGACAAATGGGATTTAAAATCAGTGCTGTTATTTTAATAACAACATCATGAATTTTATTAATGTTAAGTTTTTGAATGATCGCAATTGCTTTTTTTCTTGCTTTTTTATGTGTGATCCTAATTGATTTTTCATCCTATTATAAAATTTATCAAGTTGTTTATATTAAAAGTTCTGATTATTTAATTCAAAATTATCATCAACAACATTTAAATTTAATTTTGTCATACTTAAAATACAAAAAATTTTATATCTTAAGAAAATATTTAACTTTTTATATTGAAATCATCTCACCAGCAATTATTGCTTTTAAAAATTGGGGTAAAAATGAATAACACAAAAGAAGAAATGATTGAACATTTAATTTATAAATATCAAATTAATGAACAATACTTAAATTCCTTATCAGAACAACAAATTAAACAAGTATATCAGCAAAAAGAACAAGAATCACTTATTTTAGCTAAAAATCCTAATAAGTTTTTTCACATTAAATCTTTACCAGTTCCTAAAGATGTGAAAACAAAAACTTCAAGTAAGGCTGGTAAATGAGTTTTTATTGCTTTTTTAATTATGATTTTATTAATATTCACATTGTTTATGTTAGTTGCATTCTTAATTAATTAAAAAGAGTCATTATGAAATTATTTGATCCTCAAATGATGCAATATATTGATCAAAACATCGATTGAAAACAAGCAGTTCATATTGGTGTTGGTATGCTTGTTGATTGCAACAAAGCAAGTTGAGAATTAGAAGAGAAAATTTTAGAATCAACTGAAAAATTTGGTGCTTATTATGTTTTAGAAAAAGGAGTTGCTCTATTGCACACACTTGCAGGAGATTATTGTTATCAAGCAGCAACATCAACTTTAATTCTTGATCAAGAAATTATTTTCAATAATCAATCTGATAAGATGGCAAAAATAATTATTACTTTATCTGCACCAGATAATAATTCACATATTGCAATTATCAAAGAATTTGGGCGTTATTTTATGGATGTTAATTTTAAAGAAAAAGCACTTGCTGTAAAATCAAAACAAGAATTTTTAAATTTAATTACACAATTTGGAGAAAAATATGATTATTAAATGTGTTTGTGGTTCAGGTTTGGGTTCATCACTTTTATTAGAGATGAATGTTAAAACAGTTCTTGATTCATTAGGTGTAGATTATCAATCAGTTGAACATACTAATATTTCTTCTTTTGATCAAAGAGGAGTAGATTATGTTATTGTCGGAGCTGATGTGGCTCCAGTTTTAGATTTTCCTAAAGATAAAATGGTAGTTCTAAAAAACATTTTATCTAAAGAGGAATTAACTGAAAAACTAAAAAAATTATTAAATCTTAAATAAGAGAGATTCAACATGCCTTTTTTATATTGAATGCTTGATTTTCTAAAATCATTTGTAGCAACACCAGCATTACTTGTTGGTATTTTTACGATGATTGGTGCTTTAGTATTGCGCAAAAAAGCATCACAAGTAATTATTAGTACTTTTAAAGTAATTGTTGGTTTTTTAATTTTAGGTGGGGGTGCTACAGTATTAGTTGGTTCATTAAATAAATTTCAGCCTGTATTTCAATCAGTATATTCACTAAATGGAATTATTCCTAATAATGATGCTTTTGCTGGAGCATTAGCAACTGCATTACCAGCAATTGGAACATTAGGTTCAATAATTATGGTTGTAGCAATGTTATTAAACATTGTTTTAGCACTAACTTCACGTCTTAAATATGTTTATTTATCAGGACACGTTTTATACTATAGTTCTTTAATGTTAGCAGCTATTATGTATGTTATTGGCTTTGATTTTGCTAACAAACCAGAAGACTTTGCTATCGCTTTATTTACTTCATCAACCTTAATGGCTATCTATATGGTAGTATCACCTGCAGTCCAACAGCGATACATGAAGCAAATAATTGGTAGTGATGAAATTGCACTAGGTCACACTGGTGGATTTGGATATGCATTGTCTGGTTTAATTGGAGAAGGAATTAATAAACTACAAAAAGGTAAAGTTTTATCAACTGAAGAAATTAAATTTCCCCAATCACTCTTCTTTTTCAGAAACATTTTAGTGTCAATTTCAATTACAGTTTTTGTCTTTTATCTTGCTGCATTTTTACCTGGAGGCATTTTGTTTGAAATTGGTAAAATTACTAAAGAAAATTCACCTGATGCATTTAAGGTCTTATCTGAAACTAATTGACTAGTTAGGATGTTTGTTGAAGCATTTAAGTTTACTGCAGGAGTAGAAATTATTTTAGCAGGGGTAAGATTATTTGTTGGTGAGCTCGTACCAATGTATAAAGGTTTTAGTGATAAATTAATTAAAAATTCTAAAGCAGCTGTTGACTGTCCTGTAGTCTTTCCATATGCACCAAATGCTGTTATCATTGGTTTTATTTCATCCTTTTTTGCTGGTTTAATTGGCATGTTTATCACAATTGGACTTGGTAAAGCAGCACTAATTCCTGCTGTTGTTCTTCCTGGATTAGTACCACACTTCTTTCTAGGAGCAACTTCTGGAGTTTTTGGTAATGTTAAAGGAGGAATTATTGGCGCAATTGTTGGGCCTTTTGTAGGTGGTTTAATTATTACCTTTATTCCCGTTTTATTTGTTGTTGGTAATTGAGCACCAACAAGCAATAACTCATTAGGTGCACTAATCCAAAAAGGTCATGAATTAAAAACTTCAATTACAGCACTTAACTGAGGTGATACTGATTATTTAATTGGTTATATTCCAGGCACAATTGGACTAATACCAAAAGCAGGTAAATTTATTGCTTTTGCTGTAATTGTTAGTACTTATCTTGGTTTGATTACTGATGGATTAATCAAAAAATTTGTTTTTGATAAAAGAAAGCAGGCAAAAATTCAAAGTGTATAAAAAAAGTTTTACTCACAAAGAATTCATTGCTAATATGCGTGCAATTACAATTGATGGGATTAACAATGCCCATCAAGGTCATATTGGTATGGGTTTAGGTGCAACAGAAATTTTCTATTCAATTATAGGCAAAATTTTAAAATTCTCACCTGAACATCCTAAATGATTTAACCGTGATCGTTTCGTTCTTTCTGCTGGACATGGTTCAATGGCACTTTATTCGTTATATCATTTCATGGGATTACTAACATTAGATGATATTAAACAACATAAACTTTATCATTCAAAAACACCATCACACCCTGAAATTGATAAATTAGAGTATATTGACGCTTCAACTGGACCACTTGGTCAAGGTTTAGCTATGGGTGTTGGTATGGCTTATAGTAACAAATATTTAAGTAATCGTTTTAATCAAAAAGATTTTAAAATTTTAAATCACAATGTTTTTGTTTTATGTGGTGATGGTGATTTGCAAGAAGGAGTTGGTTTAGAAGCAATTGCCTTTGCAGGAACTAATCAATTAGATTCACTAATTATTGTTCATGATTATAATAATATGCAAATTGATAGTTCAGCTACAGAAGTTAATCAGATCAATTTTGAACAATACTTTCAAGCAGCACGTTTTAAAACAATTATTTTAACTAACAATCGTTCTGAAAACATTATTGCAGCGATTCAAGCAGCCAAAAAAAGCAAGAAACCAACTTACATTCAAGTACCAACAATTATTGCTTATGGCACTAAAGTGGCTAATACTCCAAAAGGACATAATGGTATTTTAGATCCTCAAGCAACAATAGAATACAAATTAAGTTTGGGTTTATCACAAACAACACCATTTGAATATGATCATCAAGCATACCAATTTGGTTCTAAATTACTTCAAACTAAAAGAAAAGAATACATTAAATGAGAAAATAAATTTGCTAAATATCAAAGTCAATTTCCCCAATTAGCAAAAGAATTAGTAGCAATTATTAATCAAGAAAAACACTTTGATTTCAAAGGTTTTAAATTCCAAAAATCTAATGCACCTTCAAGAGAATATCTTGATGAAATTATGAAATATATTGATCAGCACTACACAAACTTTTTAGGTGGATCAGCCGATTTAAGATGTGCTACTAGAGTTGGTTTTAATTCAGAGCGCAACATTAAATATGGTATTAGAGAATTTGCTATGGTAGCAATTAATAATGGGATTAACTTACATTCAGGTTTAGTCACATTTGGTTCAACTTTTTTAGTCTTTTCAGATTATGCAAAAGCAGGATTAAGATTAGGTGCACTTATGCAATTGCCTAATATTACAATTTTTAGTCATGATTCTTATCAAGTTGGAGGTGATGGACCAACCCATCAACCAATTGAACAATTAGGTAATTTACGTAGTATTCCTAATTATTTAGTGTTTCGACCAGCAGATGAAAATGAAATGTTAAACTCATTTAAGTATGCTTTAGCACTAAAAACAACTCCTTCTGCAATTATTGCTACTAGACAACCAATGAAGTCATTTAACTTACAAAAAGATCAATTTCAAGCAGCATATTTGATTCATAAATCTAAAAATGCCCAAATTAACTTATTAGCTAGTGGTTCAGAAGTAGAATTAATTTATCATGTCAGTCAAAAATTAAGCGAACAAAAAATTAATGCAAATGTGATTTCAGTTCCTTCATTACAACTTTTAGTCAAAGATGATCAATTAATTAAAAAACTAGAATTAAGTAAATTACCAATGTATGCTGTTGAAGCCTCAAATGATCCATTGTGATTCAAACTAGCTCAACTTAATAAATTTGATGCTCATTTAGCTGAAAAATATGGACATTCAGCACCTGGAGACTTTGTTTATCAACTAAATGGATTTACTGTTGAAAATATTTTAGCCAAGATAAAAGCTTTTTTACTAAAATCTTAAATAAAATTTATTGTTCCTAATCCATTTTATATAGCACTAGTTTAATCGTTGTTTTTCAGTTCAACTAAAATAATTATTGAAGATTTAAAAAATATTAAATATTAAAAAAATCAATAATTTATTACTATTGATCTAATGCTTTATTTAATTAGTGTTGCTAAATCGTTATATATTTATCTAACAATTTTTTTCTTATTAAAAAGTTAATTTATTTTAAATTCAACTTAAAAATTTTCATTGTGTTATTTCAAATAACACTAGCACATGCATTTAAATCTAAATTTTTAATCTCAGCAATTTTAGTTAATGTTGCTTTAGAGTAATATGGATAATTAGTTTTGCCACGATATGGTACTGGAGCTAATCAAGGTGCATCAGTTTCAATTAGTAATTTATCTAAAGGAACTTGTGCAACTGCATTAATTAATAAATCAACTTTTTTAAAAGTAATTACACCAGGAATTGAAATCATTCAATTATTGTTTAATTTTAAATATTCTAATGCTGTTTGATAATCTTGATTAAAACAATGAATAATTCCATAATGATCAATTGTTTTTAATGTCTCAACCATCACATCATGAGCATCACGAACGTGTAACATTAATGGTAAATCATATTTCTTAGCTAATTGATAATGGATTTGAAACCATTTTTCTTGAATCACTTTTTGACTCTGATATTGATCAGAACTAAAATGATAAAAATCAAATCCCGTTTCACCAATTGCAATAATTTTATTTGCTACTTTATTTGCTAATAACTTTTCAAAAGTAGTAATAATTAATTGTTCATCTTCAATATCACAAACATTAGTAGGATGAATGCCAATCGTACAAAATAGCATTTCTGATTTAGTTGCTTGTTCAACTGCTAATAAACTTGATGCTAAATCAATTCCAACAATATTAACATAACACTGTTGTTGTTCAAGTTGTTTTACAATCGTGTCAAATTGGTCACTTAATGGTGATAAATTTAAATGACAATGAGTATCAAAAAATTTCATAACTTTTACTTTCCAACACAAAAATTAGCAAAAATTTTATTAATCATATCTGCTTCAATTTCATTTGTTATTTTTAATAAATAATCATAAGCTAAATGCAAATTTTCTAAAATTAAATCAATTGGTAAATTATTAATTAAACCATTAAAACCTTCTTCTAATTCACTTAATGCTAATGCTAAATGCTGCACACTTAAATCATTACATAAACCAAAAAAAGAAGCAGAATGATCTTTTTGTTGCTCAAAAAAATGTTCCATTGCTTGATATAAATCAATTAAATCATTATTAATGGCACTAATATAAATATTATTAGTTAATAGTGGTTGTTCAACTAAATCTTTTTTAGAATAAACTGTTAAGACATTTTTATTTTTAATTGTTTGCTTAATTATTTCATCTTCTTGATGGTTTAAGCACGTACTATCAATTAAATGAATAATTAAATCAGCATGATTAATTTCTTTATGAGTCCGATCAATCCCCATTTTTTCAATTTGATCAGTCGTATCATTAATTCCTGCTGTATCAACAAAACTAAATAATTTGCCTTGAAAATAATGTTCAACTTCAACACTATCTCTTGTTGTTCCAGCAACATCTGAAACAATGACTCGATCAGATTGTAAAATTGCATTTAGTAAAGATGATTTACCAGCATTAGCCCTACCAACAATAACGATTCGATAGTTATTAATTTTTTGTGCTTGTGATTGTTTGAAAAATTGTTTTAATTTCACAATTAAATTAGTTAATTGTGGTTTAATTTTAAATCGTAATTTTTGATCATCAATTTCATGATTATTATCAACTTCAGGAAAATCAATATTAATTTCACATTCAGCAATAATATGAAATAATTGATCACTAAATTGACTAACCATATTTGAAACACGACCATCTAAATTAGCCATAGCTGTATGAACTTGGTTTTGTGATTTAGCATCAATTAAAGCAAGAATGGCTGTTGCTTGATTTAAATCTAATTTATTAGCTAAAAATGCTCTTTTACTAAAATCACCTGCTTGAGCTAAACTAGCGCCATTTTTAACTAATAATTCTAAAATAGTGCGAACTAAAAACATACTACCATGACAATTAATTTCAATTAAATCTTCACCAGTAAAAGAGTGTGGAGCAACAAATTTAATTAATAAAACTTGATCAATAATATTATTAGATTGATCAATAATATTAGTCAGTTGTACTGCTTTATTTTTTTTAGTTACAACATTCGTTGTAATTTGATTAACAATTTGATAAGCTTTAGTACCAGAAACACGAATAATATGAATTGCTCCTTGACCATGTGGTGTTGCTAAAGCAACAATTGTTGGTAATAAATTATTGTTTGTCATTCATTTCACTAATAAATAAATTTAATAAATAAATGTATGAAATTCTTGGATTAGCTGATGCAGTTTCGGTTTTAAATTTTAAAACTTGTTCAATTAAATTAATTGTTGTAACTGGATTAAAATCATTTAATAAATAAATTAAATAATCACAAAACAACCGAATTTCTAAAGGAGTTAATTGACTAAAAAAATTTTCATGATTAGTGATTAAATCATTAAAATCTTTTTTTAGATAAGCATTAAAAAATTTTTCACTAAAATGATAAATTTGATGTTTTTGATTTAATGTTTCATAAAAATTAATTTCATTTTGATCATAATTAGCATAAATTAAGGCTTTAATTGCATTAGTAGTTTTGATTTGATTAAGATTAGTTTTAGCATTAATGTTTAAATAAAGACAACGACTTCTAACTGTTTTTAAAATACTTTGATAATTATTAGTAATTAAAAGAATAAACGTTTGCTGGTCACATTCTTCAATTAATTTTAAGAGGGAATTACTAGTTAAATCATTTAATTTTTCAGCATTAAAAATCGTAATTAAACGAATGTGTTGACCATTAATTAAACCGAACTTAGTTGCTTCAAAAATCGGTTCTAAATCTTTTTTTAAATAAAAATTACGTTCTAAATTTTTAATTGGAAAATAATCTTCATAAGCATGATGGTGAAAATTATTAATTAAACTTTTTTTTTCATTTTTACTTAAATTAGGATTTAAATTAGTAACTAAACCAAAAAAATCTTTAACAACTAAATCAGCATCAATATTGCCACTTAAATTAATAATTAATGAGTGGGGTAAATCATTAAAATCTTTGATTTTTTTTGATCAATTGGCAAAAAACATATTAATTTAATTAATCTCAAATTCACTAATGTGTTTAATAATTTCTTCTACTACAGTATCAATTTTACTATCATTTTTAATTGCAATGATTTTTCGATTTTTCACTTCTTCTAATTGATATACTGTTTGATAATCATTTTTAATTTTTTGAAAATTAATTGAATCTAAAACATTGAAATTATGAGATTGAGATCTCTGTTTCATTCTTTCTTGTCATACACTATCTTGAATGTATAAATAAAATGTTAGATCAATTTGTAAATCTTTAATTACTAATTGATTAATTTGATTAACTAAATCATAACCCAATTTTTTTTCTAAGCCTTGATAAACATAAGATGAATCAACAAAACGGTCACTAATAACAATTTTTTTGGCAAATAAATTGGGTTTGATAACATTAATAACATTTTCATTACGAGATGCTGCAAACAATAAGGCTTCAGTTAAATTATTTAATCTTTTCTGATCAGTAGGTTTTAAAATCAAATCTCTAATTGCTAATGAAACTTTAGAACCTCCACCTGGTTCAAAAGTTGTAACATAACCTTGATAACCAGATCAGAATCGATTTTCCTGAAATTTTTTATCTAACTGTTTAACCAACTCTTTTAAAACAGTTGACTTGCCAACACAATCAATCCCTTCTAAAACGACAAAAATGCCGCGACTTCGTAATTGCTCTTGTCTTGACACTTTCATCTTCTTCTAACCCCAAATATCATTTTTTATTAAATTTTTTCAAATTTATTATATTTTAAAATAATAAGAAATTATAGTAAAAATATAGCAAGATTATGCTAAATTCCATTTTTAAACAACAAATTTTTCCTAATTAATTCTATTGCAATTAAGATTTTCAATTAAAAAAATGCTTAATAAAACCTAGATACTAATCATGAATCCAATCAAGTTTTTATTTGAAAAAAAATAAAATTCATTTTAATTATTTGTTATTATTTGAGTGTTAATGATTGATTTAATAAGTTTTAAATCATCTTACATTTTCTAGCATCTCTAAACACAAGAAAAATCATGAAAATAAAGAAAAAATTATTGTTATTTCCGATTTTATTAGCATCTTGTTCTAGTCTTATTCTAACTGCTTGTAGTCGATTTAGTTTTGATAATGTTAATGAAATAAAATTTTCATTACCTTTTGAAAAAGGAAAAGCGCATTTTAATGCTTTAAAAGAAATTACTGAGAAATATAATACATTTTTAAAAAATCATCCTGAAAAAATTAGTCAAGGTTATTTACCTGTTACTTCTTATAGCAATAATCAAAATTATAGTGAAAATGAGTCGCAAATTCTTAATGATTTGCAAAATAACAACCGAAGTAATTTACCACAATTAACATTTGGTTATGAGTCATTAGTGACTAATTTATTGTCTTTAAATAAAGAGTTAAATTTAGCAGCAGTTAATAGCACTTCTAAAGAAGGTTTGCATTCTCAATGTTATTATGAACCATTTAGAACTAACGCTGACATCCAAGGTTTAGATCTTAAAAATAATGCGATGTATTTAGCTAGAGCTGGTGTTAGTACTGAAGTTTTAATTTTATCTCGTCCTGTTTTAAATCATTTATTACAAACAATTCTTAATGATACTAGTGCTAATATTACTATTAAAACTGAAGATCAAGCTTGATTCAAAAAAGAATTAGGTGTTGAAAAAAATGGTACAAGTTCTACAAAAACATCTGAAAAAACTGAAGAAAAATATCAAGTTGATGCTACTAGAAAAACTAATGTGGAAAAAATTTGGGGCCAACCTGATGCAAATAAAATTAAAGAAGTTTTTAAAAGTCAAAACAATACTAATCAATTAAAAAAATCTGATTTTGAAAATTATGATGATTTTTTAGATTTAATGACTAAATTGTCTCAAGTTTTTCTAAAACCAACTGAACGAAAAGAAAATAAATTAGTGGCTGTTTCTTCTTTTTTTAGTAATTTAAACATTTATTCTTTTAACCAATTAGGTTCTGATATTAATAAATTTTTATGACACTTTGATAACAACAAAAAATTAATCTTTCCGTTTTTAAAACCTGGATCTAATGAAAATAATGTTTTCAAAGGTTTCTTTGAAAAACTAAAGACATTATCTAATGCAAATGGATTGTGAATTAATCCGTCTAAATCTTATCCAAGTACTACTTTTTCTGACTTAAAATTAGCAGCAGTTATGGGATCATCAGCAGGTTATAGTTATTATTTTAAAAAACAAGAAGATTTTCAAACAAAAGATGGTAAGAAAAAAATAACAACTAAAACCATTAATGATTATACTGAAGAAAAAGATATTTTAGGATTACCAGGATTGCGTGTTAATAGTAGTAATGCAACTAATGGAGCAATCTTTACCCAAGGTGGTCAATTAATTGGTATTAAAACTGGTAATAGTCGTGTTGATAAAGCAACTAAATTATTTGTTAATTGATTAGTGGAAACTCAAGATACATATACTGTAAGAGAATATGATGAAACCACTAAACAAGTTGTTAATAAGACAGAAATGTTAAATCACATTGATTATTATGCTCTAAAAGGTTCATACTTACCAACAAGTCAAAAATTTTGGTCATTAGATGAAACTAAACGAAAATCATTACTTGGTGTTAATCCATTTATTCTAAAAGCTCAAGAAGTAGTTAATAGCAATAATAATAGTTCTAATATTGATAATGGTAACACTAAAAAAATTAATTACAAACCTTTAAATCCACCAGTTAACAAGTATACCGTTTTTTTACGTAGTGCATTTGATAGTCTATATAACACTTCTAAATCTTTAAAAGACATTGATTTCAATACTTTTGTGCAAAAAATTAATGAAAATCCTTCATTAAAAAATATTGCTGAACAATAAAAAATTAAATTAATTATTTAATTTAAATATTATTAAACTATACCTAATCAATTATTAAAATTTAAAAATTGAATTTAGGTGTAGTTTTTATTGTCTTCTTTTTATAAAGTGCAAAACAATTTTTAATTAAATACATCAAAAAAACTACCCAAAAGTTAATCAGGTAGTTTTTTTAATATAATAATTAATTAAGTTTAACTTCAATGATATTTTATAAAGATTGAAGCAAAATAATTTTTAGTTATTAGAAAATGTTAATAAAGTCTATCTAGGCAATAGCAACAATACCACTAACAAGACCAACAAAAGTTGCACCTACTAAAGGTCCAACAGTGGGAACTCAAGCATAATTTCAATTAGCTTTAACTTTATTAGCTAAAGGTAAAATTTGATAAACAATTCTTGGCATTAAATCACGAGCAGGATTAATCGCATAACCAGTAACTGATCCTAAACTTAATCCAATTGAACTAACAATTAAAAAAGGAAGGATTCCAGTTAAATTACTAATATTAGTTAAAACTTTACCAGATGCTAAAATCAAACCAACTAAAGCAATTGTTCCAACAATTTCATAGAAGAAATTAGTTACATGAGCTTTTGAATGGGTTGGTCCAGTACAATGTGTTCCTAAAACAACACCAGGATCATTTTCAGTAATATGTTTTCAGTTTAATAGATCTAAAACAATTTGACCTAAAAATGCTCCAGTTAATGCACCAAGAACATGAATAATAAATTGCGTTCACACTTGATTTAAATTACTATTAGCAAGAAATGATGAATCAATCGCTACAAAAATACTAACTGCTGGATTTAAATGAGTCGCATCAGAATTAATCGCTGCACCAATTAATACACCTCCAAGTACTGCTAAACCTCAACCAATAGCAATTCCAACTCAGTTAACATTACCATTAGATGCTTTTCTTGCATACATATTTTTAAAATTATAAGATTGACCAACGCCATTACCTAATAAAATTAAAAATAAGGTTCCAAAAAGTTCTCCTGCAAATAAAGTTCCTAAGTTCATAAATTATGACTCAATATTTTTCTTTCAACCTAAACAACGATTGACAGCAATTTGTCAATTGTGAATTTTGGTTTTAATTGTTTTTTGATCAAATTGAGGGTAGAAAATTTTATTAATTTTATTACGTTCAACTAATTCTGATAAATTAGATCAATAACCTGTATGTAGTCCAGCAAAAAAGGCTGCACCTAATGCTGTAACTTCAGAGTTATCAGGTCGATGAATTTCAACATTACTAATTGATGCTTGAAATTGCATTAAATATTCAGAATTAGAAACACCACCATCAACTTTTAAAATTTTAATTTTTTGGTTCAGATCTTTCTCCATTGCTGATAGAAGATCATTACTTTGATAAGCAATACTTTCAATTGCTGCTTTAACAATGTGTTCTCTTTTAGTACCGCGTTCTAAGCCAAAAATTGCTCCTCTAGCATCTGAATCTCAATAAGGTGCTCCAAGACCTGAAAATGAAGGTACAAAAATTACTTCATGACTAGTGTCTTGATTAGCTAATTTAGCATAAAAATCACTTTCAGCAGAATTGTATAAAATGCGTAAATCATCTCTTAATCATTTAATAGCAGCTCCAGCAATAAACACTGAACCTTCTAAAGCATAACAAGCTTTTTGGTTTTTAAATTTTCAAGCAACAGTTGTTAGTAGGCGATTTTTACTTAAAATTGGTGTTTCACCAAGATTTAATAAAGTAAAACAACCAGTACCATAAGTATTTTTTACCATTCCTACTTCAGTACATAATTGACCAAATAAAGCTGATTGTTGATCACCAACAGCTCCAGCAATTTTAACTTCTCCTGTAGCTCTTTGTGATCAGCAACTAGGTAAAATGATGCCAAAATCATCAGCGGTATTTTTAACTTCAGGAAGAATTTCTTTAGGAATGTTAAATAGTTCTAATAATTCAGTTGATCAAGCTAATTTATGAATGTCAAACAACATTGTTCTTGAAGCATTAGTTACATCAGTTGCATGTACTTTGCCACCTGTTAATTTTCAAATTAATCAAGTGTCAATTGTTCCACATAAAAGTTTATTTTCTTTTAAAACTTTTTGTGTTTGTGGAACATTTTCTAAAATTCATTTAATTTTAGTTGCTGAAAAATAAGGATTAATAAATAAACCAGTTGTTTTGTGGACCAAATCAACTGTGTCTTGGTTTTCAGATAGTTTTTGACAATAATCATTAGTTCTACGATCTTGTCAGACAATTGCATTATAAACTGGTAATCCTGTTTCTTTATTTCATAAAACAATTGTTTCACGTTGGTTAGTAATACCAACACACGCAATGTCATTCGATTTAATGCCAGCATGATTTTTAGCGCTTTGTAAGGTTGTTAATTGAGCATTTCAAATTTCTAGTGGATCTTGTTCAACCCAACCAGAATGAGGAAAAAAGTTATTAATTTCAATTTGTGAACAAGCAATTTGTTTAATATCATGATCAAAAACGATTGTTCGACAACTTGTAGTACCAGAATCAATTGCAATCAAATATTTTTTGTTTGCAACCGTATTATCACTCATATTTGTTATTCCATTTCTAGGATGTAATTAATTTAATATATATAATAGTAAGTCAATTAAAATCAAAATCATAATTTTTGAAATAATTTATAATAATATATCAACTATCAATAAAGAATCTTACTAAAATATCAACTAGTTAAATTAGGTTTTATTTTTAATTATTTTTATATTCTATTTAACTAAACAACAAAAAAACAACAAATACAAAATTACTATTAAATAAATCGCAAATGATTTTAATATTGATCACTACATATATTAATACTAATTATAATTTTAATTTTTATTGCAACTAAATTTAGTCTTATTAAGTTGATTAATCAGTTAAAATATTAATTATTAACTTAATTTAGTTTTAGAGTATTTTATAAAAATGAATTCAATTCAACAAATGTTAAATTTAACTTATGATCAGTGTTGTGAATATTTAAAGCAAAAACATGGATTAGTTAAAAAAAATTATTTTTCTAATGAGCAATGTTTAAGTTCTGTGCAATCAATTAAAAGAACAAAAACAGATGGTCTATTTATTCATCATATTGATGAAGATAAAGCAATTATGTTATCAGATCCTAAATTTGCAATTAAAAATCCTTTTGCTTATCAATTAGCTAATCGTTTAGTTTATTGTGATTATTTAGAACATTTAGTACTTCATATTAAAATTTTAGAATATCCTCATAAAGATAAAAATCCTCATGAAAAAGTTGGTTATGGTGGTATTTTTAACTTTTTAATTCCTGAACTAAATGACATTTATTCAAATTGTTGTTATCAACAAATTTGAAAAAAGAAAGCAATTGATTTAGTCATTAATCGCAAATCAGATTATCTTTTATGTCTAAAATATTTAATGACTCATTTTGACATTCCTTTTGAAGCATACACTAATGTTGCAATTAAAAATGCTTGTAAAGCATCTTCTTTTTTCATTGAATCAGAAAAATTAGAAAATTTAGTGTTAGAAATTAATGATCTTTATCAAACAGCATTAGCAACTTCAAAAAATAGAAAAAAAGTTTAATTGCAATTTAATTATTAATTAGTAGAGAACAAATAGTAGACAACAAAAAATCCCTTCTAACTATTAAATAAGTTAAAAGGGATTTTAGTTTTTTGCGCGGCAATATCATTCAACAATGACCCAATTCTGCTTAACTGCTATGTTCGGGATGGGAATAGGTGTTTCCAGAATCGTATCGTTACCGCACTAATGATCGCTTTTTGGCAACTAAAAATAGACATTAATCTTTATGATTATGATTTAAAACTATTGTAATAATTAATTAAAACAATTAATATTGTCAATCCAAATTAATCGTTATAAATCCTCGAATGATTAGTATTGTTCAGCTCAATACATTACTGCACTTACACTTACAACCTATCAACGTTGTTATCTGCAACGATTCTTACTTGCTTTTACACAATGGGAAGATTATTTTAGAAGTTAGTTTCACACTTAGATGCTTTCAGCGTTTATCTATGCCATACATAACTACCCAGCCGTGCCACGGGCGTGACAACTGGTACACTAGAGGTATGTTCAACCCGGTCCTCTCGTACTAAGGTCAAATCTTCGCAATCTTCCTACAGCCACTATAGATAGGGACCAACCTGTCTCACGACGGTTTGAACCCAACTCACGTATCTCTTTAATCGGCGAACAGCCGAACCCTTGGAACCTGCTTCAGCTCCAGGATGAGATGAGTCGACATCGAGGTGCCAAACAGTGTCGTCGATGTGAACTCTTGGACACTATCAGCCTGTTATCCCCAGAGTAGCTTTTATCCGTTGAGCGATGGCCATTCCATTCTGAACCACCGGATCACTATGACCTAGTTTCCTACCTGCTCGACGTGTAAGTCTCGCAGTCAAGCACCCTTATACCATTACGCTCAGAACACGATTTCCAACCGTGTTGAAGGTACCTTTGCGCGCCTCCGTTACCTTTTGGGAGGCGACCGCCCCAGTCAAACTGCCCACCTAACACTTTCTCTTGCCGTGATTACCAGCATAGGTTAGAAAAAATACAAAAGAAGAGTGGTATTCCACGATCGACTCCACGAATTCTAGCGAACTCGTCTCACAGTCTCCCACTTATTCTCTACATCCATTGGACGTTTTCAATATTAAGCTACAGTAAAGCTTCATGGGGTCTTTCCGTCCCGTAGTGGCTAGAGAGTGTCTTCACTCTCACCAGGATTTCACCGAGCTTACAGCCGAGACAGTCAAGAGATGGTTACACCATTCAAGCGGGACGGAATTTACCCGACAAGGCATTTCGCTACCTTAGGACCGTTATAGTTACGGCCGCCGTTCACCAGGGCTTAAGTTAAGAGCTTCGCATTGCTGCTAACCCCCTTCATTGACCTTCTGGCACTGGGCAGGTGTCACCTCATATACATCGGCTTGCGCCTTAGCATAAAGCTGTGTTTTTGATAAACAGTCCCCCCTCGCTCTTTACTGTGACCTACAATAGCAGGCATCCCTTATCGCTAACTTACGGGATCAATTTGCAGAGTTCCTTAGCTGTAATTAACTCGATAGCCTTAGGATATTCTCCTTGACCACGTGTGTTCGTTCTTGGTACGGATAACATAATTGTTTAATACTAGAAGCTTTTCTTGAGAATATGGTGTCACACAACTTCGCTACTTACTAATAGTGTTCGCTCCTATTCATACATCATGCTTTTCTTAAAAGAAATAAAGCGGATTTGCCTACTTTATGCACTAAATATTTAAACAGAAATCCAATAATCTGCTTGTGCTAACCTCTTCTGTCACTCCATTGCCAAATATGTTAGTATAAGAATTTTAACTCATTGTCCATCGACTACGCTTTTCAGCCTCATCTTAGGTTCCGACTCACCCTGGGCGGACGACCCTGCCCCAGGAAACCTTGGTCAATACGGCTTGAAAGATTTTCACTTTCATACGTTACTCACGCCGGCATTCTTACTTGTATACCGTCCACATGTGTTCACACTCATGCTTCATCCAGTATACAACACTCGTCTACCGCTATGTACTTTTAAATACATAACCCGCGAATTCGGTGTTAAACTTAGCCCCGTTACACCTTCGGCGCAAAAACACTAGACTAGTGAGCTGTTACGCACTCTTTAAACGATGGCTGCTTCTAAGCCAACATTCTAGCTGTTTTAGTGTTTTAACATCCTTCTCCACTTAGTTTAACTTCGGGACCTTATTCGACGGTCTGGGCTCTTTCCCTTGTGACAATGAAGCTTATCCCCCACTGTCTGACTGCTAGAGTAGGCTTGTTGGTATTCATAGTTTAATTTCATTCAGTACACGAAGGCCGCGCCATCATGAATTCAGAGCTTTACCCCCAACAAACCAATAATCTAACGCTAGTCCTAGAACTATTTCGACGAGAACCAGCTATCACGGAGTTCGATTGGAATTTCACCCCTAGCCACAAATCATCCGCTGTCATTTCAACGAAAGTCGGTTCGGTCCTCCATTTGGTATTACCCAAACTTCAACCTGTTCATGGCTAGATCACTCCGTTTCGGGTCTATTGCAACATACTAAACACCCTGTTCAGATTCGCTTTCGCTACGGCTCCACTTCTACAGTTTAACCTTGCATGCTACAATAACTCGCCGGCTCATACTTCAAAACGCACGCCATCACCCATAAACGGGCTCTGACTCTTTGTAAGTTAATGGTTTCATGGTCTATTTCACTCCCATCTCTGGGTTCTTTTCATCTTTCCCTCACGGTACTGGTCCACTATCGGAGAATGGTTAGTATTTAGGCTTACCCAATGGTCTGGGCAGATTCAGACAGGATTCCACGTGCCCCGCCCTACTCAGGATACATTTAGGTATAAAACTAATTTCGCATACGGGGCTATCACCTTCTATGGCGTTGCTTCCCAACAACTTCTGCTATTAATCTTAAGTCCATATTAATGTCCTACAACCCTAGAATAAATTCTAGTTTGGCCTCTTCCCAGTTCGCTCGCCGCTACTAAGGGAATCACTTCGTTTTCTTTTCCTCTTGCTACTGAGATGTTTCACTTCGCAAGGTATCGCCTTATTAGTCTATGAATTCAACTAATAATAATAGTCATCTCTGACTACTGGGTTCCCCCATTCGGAAATTGCCGGATCAATCGCTTTTTATCAGCTCCCCGACACTTATCGCAGATTAACACGTCCTTCATCGCCTTCCATTCCCAAGAAATCCACCACTAACTCTTATTAATTTATAACGTTTGTATTGATCAATAAAAATTATTTAATTGTTAATTACTCGGTTTTAATCATCACTACAAACCAAAAAGTTGTTTAAAAATTTTGGTTATAGATCAGAAAGATTGTCTATTTTCAGTTGTCAAAAAGCAATCATCTGAGAAAAACGAAAGTTTTCTCAAATCCGAAGACTATCCCCATTGTATCTTGATAAATAATTACTAAAAAATAATAACTACTTACTTGGTTAGTAGAAAAGTACACTTAAAAAATATAATAAAGGTCAATAATAAAAAATTAATTAAAAAATTAATTTACTTTGACTCCAAAGAAAGGAGGTGATCCACCCCCACGTTCTCGTAGGGGTACCTTGTTACGACTTAACTCCAATCAGTAAATCTATCCTAGACGCATATTCCACTTTGCAGGTTAATTTTGCGGTTTTAGATATACTTACCTCTCGTAGTTTGACGGGCGGTGTGTACAAGACCTGAGAACGTATTCACCGCGATATAGCTGACACGCGATTACTAGTGATTCCAACTTCATGAAGGCGAGTTGCAGCCTTCAATCCGAACTGAGATTGACTTTTGTGATTATGCTTTACATCACTGTATTGCCCACTTTGTATCAACCATTGTAGCACGTTTGCAGCCCCGGACATAAGGGGCATGATGATTTGACGTCATCCCCACCTTCCTATAGCTTTCGCTTCAGTCTTTGTAGACACTTAACTACAAACAGGGGTTGCGCTCGTTGCGGGACTTAACCAAACATCTCACGACACGAGCTGACGACAACCATGCACCACCTGTCACCTTGATAGCCTCCACTATATTTCTATAGCTTTGCAAGGGATGTCAAACCCGGGTAAGGTTTTTCGTGTATTGTCGAATTAAGCAACATGCTCCACCACTTGTGCAGGTCCCCGTCAATTCCTTTGAGTTTCATTCTTGC
Source organism: [Mycoplasma] cavipharyngis (assembly GCF_042984175.1). Lineage (NCBI taxonomy): Bacteria > Bacillati > Mycoplasmatota > Mycoplasmoidales > Mycoplasmoidaceae > Mycoplasmoides > [Mycoplasma] cavipharyngis. The sequence goes on from NZ_CP155569.1 coordinate 953,606, forward strand.
GAATGTACTACCCAGGCGGGATATTTAATGCGTTAGCTGCGTCACTGAGACTCTAGTCCCAACAACTAATATCCATCGTTTACAGTGTGGACTACTAGGGTATCTAATCCTATTTGCTCCCCACACTTTCAAGCCTAAGCGTCAATTACAGCCCAAGTTCTCGCCTTCGCCACTGGTGTTCTTCAATATATCTACGCATTTCACCGCTCCACATTGAATTCCAGAACTCCCTACTGTATTCTAGATTAACAGTTTCTAATGCAAACAATAGTTAAGCTATTGCCTTTAACACCAGACTTGTTACTCCGCCTGCGCTTGCTTTACGCCCAATAAATCCGGATAACGCTTGCAACCTATGTATTACCGCGGCTGCTGGCACATAGTTAGCCGTTGCTTATTCAAAAGGTACAATCAAATTAGAAGCATTTCCTCTTCTAATCATTTTTTCCTAATAAAAGAATTTTACAACCCATAGGGTCGTCATCATTCACGCGGCATTGCTCCATCAGGCTTTCGCCCATTGTGGAAAATTCCCTACTGCTGCTTCCCGTAGGAATATGGGCCGTGTCTCAGTCCCATTGTGGCTGTTCTACCTCTCAGTACAGCTATGCATCATCGACTTGGTAGGCCATTACCCTGCCAACTATCTAATGCACCGCACCCTCATCCTTAAGCAACGCAAACGCGTCTTTAAAACAAAAAACTTGTGTTTAATGCTCCTATAAGGTATTAGCCAGTTTTTCAACTGGTTATTCCTTACATAAGGGTAGATTGGATACGTGTTACTCACCCGTTCGCTACTAAAGTATTGCTACTTTCGTTCAACTTGCATGTATTAGGCATGCCGCCAGCGTTAATCCTGAGCCAGGATCAAACTCTCATAAAAAATTAACGGATAGTCTTCGGATTTCAAAAAACTTTCAATCACACACTTTAGAAAAGTAAAATGTGACTATATTTCAAAATGTTACTAAATCAAAAATTAAATTTAATTTTTTAGATATGATTTATAACAAGATAATAAGTATAACAAAAATTTTTAAAAAAAATAATTTTTTTTCAAACAATTTTAAAAAGATTTAATTTTGTTATTAAGAACGTTAACAATTACTCATTTAAAAAAATATTTTAATAAAATATTTATAAATTTTGGCTGCAACGTTAGTAAATAATAACAGATTTTTTGCAATTTTTGAAAAAAATTTTTCTTAAATTAACTATTATTTGATCAACTGAGTCAAAAAACTAGGAAAATCCTAAGTTTTTAGGATAAAATGGTATGAAAATTTCTTTGTAAATTCAATAAAAAGGATTAATTTAGATCAAAAAATCAGTTGTTTTATTTAAATAAAACAACTTTTTTTAAACTTAAATTATTATTTTAATTGAAACAAACTTTTAATTGTTGGTTTGTTTTTTTGAATGATATTAAAGTCTGATACATGACAAAAACCAGCTTTTAATAATAAATTAATTGAAGCATAGTTATGTTTAACTGCTTCAGCATAAATTTGATAATCTGGATATTTTTCTTTTAAATAAGCTAAAAAAATTTTAACAGCATACAAACCAATGCCTAAATTTCAGTATTCATTATCAATCACATAACCAATAAATAAATGTTTGTTCTCATGAGAAATCTTAACACATGATACTGTTCCAATCATTTTGCGTTTATAAAGAATACTTCAAACATTAGTATCATCTTTAACACTTTGATAAAAAGCTTCAGTTTCTTTAATTGATGTTACAGGTCCTCATGGTAAAAATTTAACTACTACTGGTTTTTGACCATATGCAAAAATTGCTGGAATATCTTCTTCTTTAACCATGCGAAATTGCACATCATCAACTAAAAATTTATATTGTTTCATAAAAAATCTATTCACTTCTATTTATTAATAAATTAGTTTAAATCATAATCTTATGATCTGAAAACTTATTAGTTATTACAATCTAACTTATTAACATTTTTACTAAAATTATAAGATTTTATCAAGCAAATTACTAATAATTTTTAATCATTATTAGTTTCAAAGTACTGAAATTGATTGTTTTAAAATCAATCTAAATTATTTTCGAATAAAATTTTTAAAGAAAGAAAATAAGATAATTTAAAAAAATATTCAATAAATAATTAAATATTATGAACAATTTAACAATTTCAATTTTCAACTATCATGTTGAATACATTGAAAAATTAAATCCTAATGCACAAAAAACGATTGTTTTTGTTCATGGTTTTACTAGTAATTTTGAATTATTTGAACCTGTAGCACAACACTTAAGTGAATATAACTATTATGCTCTAAATTTACCTGGACATGGTAATACTTTAGAAAATGAGATTCAAGATTTTGATCTTTTAAAATATGCTGATCTTTTGCTTGAGTTCATTAAACTTAAAAAACTTAAAAACGTTCATGCAATTGGTCATTCTATGGGTGGAGGTGTGTGCAGTTTTGCAATTGCTAAAGAACCAGAACATTTTGCTAAACTAATTTTAGTTGCTCCATGAAACAAAACATCACAACAAACTGGTTGAGCAACTTATTTTTATTTTTTTCCTAAAAGTTTAAAAGACTTTTATCAATTAGTTCTAAAATATCAATTTGATTTTGATTTTAATGATTATACAAAAATCAAACAAGTCATTAATTGAATTCGTTTAATTAACTCTAATACTTTAAGAGCAATTGGTTATCGCGTTTTAGGACCTAGTATGTTAACTAATTTTTTAATTGACAAAATTGATCAAGCAACTAAAAAACTGCAATTACCAGTGTTATTAGTTTATGGTGATCGTGATTTTATCATTAATGTTAGTGCAATTAAACAATATTATCAAGCAAACGTGTCTAATTTAACAATTAAAGTTTTTCCTAATACTGGTCATAAACCTTGATCAAACAATTTAATACCATTTGTTAATTTAATTAAAACGTATTTTGATTAATTAAAAAATCAACAAAAAGATTTAAATCTAGATTGTTAAAGTAACTTGAAAAATCGATTTTTTCTAGTAAGGTTAGTAAATCTTGTTTAACTAATTTTGTGCCAACTAATTGTTTTTCTAGTTCTGCAATTGGTTTTTTAGCAAAAAAATCACCATAAATTTTACATTTAACAATTCGTTGTTGATCAATTTCTAATGAAACATCAATTGTGCCAACATTAGTAAAATAACGACTTTGATTATAAGTATATTTTGGATTATTACCATAAACTCATTCTCAGTTTTTGTATTTTTCAACTAACATTTGATCAATTTGAGCCCAATCATGATCAGTTAAATGATACCTTTTGGCTTCACTAAGATCATTAAGATTTAAAAGTTTAGCACAAAATAAGTTTTTGAATTCAATTGATGTTAAATTTTGATATTCTGGTTTTAAATATGGTCTTAAAGCAGTAACGTGGGATTTAACTGATGCTACTGCTTTTGAACTAATTTTTGCTTGATTAGGCTTTAGTGCTAAATCCATTGCCTCATAATCAACATCTAATAATAGTGAATAACCACCATAAATTTTGTCATTAACAATTTTCATTGCTTGACCACTAACTTTTTTATTATTAATAGTTAAATCATTTTTACCACTATATTGAATTTGTTCAACTCCTAATTCTTTTAAAATTTTAATTGCTGGTTGGTATGCTTGAGCAAAATTAGCAAAAAAAGCATCACTTTTTTTAATTAAATAACAAATTCCAATGCAACCTTGATCTAAATAAATTGCCCCACCACCTGTATCACGTCTAACTACTAAAATGTTGTTTTTTTCAATATAATCAGCATTAACTTCTTCTTGTGTGTTTTGAAAGACACCAATTTGAACATTAGGATTAACAACAAATGGAAATAAAATATCATCATCTAATTTCAAATTTTCTTGAACATAAACTTGTAATGCTAAAACAACAGCACCATCAGCAAGATATTTGTTGTTTCTAATTGGTTCAATTAAATACATAATGGTTGAAATAAATTTTCCACTTTTTCTTGAAAATGAATTACTTGATTTTTAATCTTTTTAGGATATTGATAAGTTTTTGGATTAACAATTACTAATAATGCTTGCTCATTTTCTTCTAAATACTGATAAAACGGTAATTTAATAAATTGGGGAGTGACAAAACCAACTCCAATTTCTAGTAATAAAACTTTTTGGTTTTTAATTTTTTTTAAAAAACGCAAATAATTTTCTTCTTGTTGTCTAAAAGTAGCATCTTCAATCATGCCTTTATGTGCCACTCTTTTATTTAATTCTAAAAAACTTCCACATTCAGGACATTTAGGAATTAATTGATAAGGAATTGCTAAATTTTTTTGTTGTTGCACCATTTGATTAATTAAATTTAGATCTTGATAAGTTTGATTAGAACAAAAATGGACACATTGCATTTGACAATATTGTCCTTGAATATAAAACAAACGATTAAGATCAAAACCAGTTTTAATTAATTGTTGATCACTATTAGTTGTAATTACAAAATAATCTTTTTTCTTAATTAATTTTTTTAATTTTAAATGGTTAATCCCTAATGGTTGATCAAGAAAACAATGTTTAACAAAGCGGCTTTGAAACGCTCAATATTCTTGTTGATTAGGATAATCATAAAGTGATGCTTGTAATAAGTCAAGAAAATGATATTTTTGTTGAAAATCAGGAAAATATTGTAATAAATATTTTTGTGAATAATCAAAACCATCAGCACTTGATAGTCCTGCACCAATTCCTACTAAAAGATAATCAGCTTGCTCAATTAAGTTAGTTAATAATGTTAATTGATCATTAATTGTGTGATCAATAATAAATTTTGACACTAAATTAGATCGCATCTTCTAAAGCATTAAATTGAGCAAAATCAACATCTTGAAGTTTAATTAACCAATTTTCTGCAATATTTTCAGAATTAAGTAATAATGGATTAGTAATTGCTGCTTGATTAATAGCAACAACTGTTCCTGATATTGGACAAGTAATGGTCATAATTGTTTTTGATGCTTCAATGCGTAAAATTGGTTCATTAAGATTAATTTTGTCACCAACAACAAATTTAACATAACCAATTGTTCCTAAATCATCTTGTAATTCAGCACTCATACTAACAATAACTTGATCGTTATTTTTTGTTAGGATTAAATAGTTAGCTATTTTTTTCATATAATATATTTTAATTAGTTGATGAAAAATTTTTAATAGTTTATTTTAAAAAATCAAGTTTTTAAGTTATTAGTTGTTAATTACATTAATTATGGTCAAAAATTACCAATTGCTTTTTAGTTCTCATAATTTAAATCATAAAGTTGTTTTGCCCAACCGATTTGTTCTAAGTCCAATTACTTTAAATCTTTGTACTAAAACAGGTTTTATAACACAAGCAGAAATTAATTATGCCTTAAAAAGAAGTCATAGTGCTTGCTTGCAAATTACAAGTGGAGCATATATTAATCAAGCAGGCAAATTGTTTGAAAATGGTTTTGGCATTGATCATGACAATAAAATTAATGGTTTAAAAAAATTAGCACAAGCAATTAAGGCTAATAATGCTAAAGCAATTATTCAACTAGCTCATGCAGGTAGGTTTAGTCAAGTTTTTTTAAAGCAAAATCGTTTTAGTTATGGAGTAAGTTCTAATCATTATCATCTTCCATTTGAACATGATGTGATTGCTATGAGTGAAGAGCAAATTCAGCAAACGATTAATGATTATGCTCAAGCAACTAAACGAGCAATTTTAGCAGGATTTGATGGAATTGAAATTTCTTCAGCACAAAAATTATTAATGCAAGAATTTTTTTCAGTATTTTCCAACCAACGAACTGATCAGTGGGGTAGTCAAAATTTGGTTAATCGCGCTCGTTTTAGTTTAGCTGTTTTTGAAGCAGTGCAAAAAGTTATTGATCAGTATGCACCAAAAGATTTTATTTTTGGTTATCGTGCTACTGCTGAAGAAACAAGACAAGCAGAATTGGGTTATAGCATTGATGATTTTATTTGGTATTTAAATCAAGTTTTAAAAGTTGCTAAAATTGATTATTTAGCAATTGCTAGTTGGGGTAAAGATGTTTATTTGAATAAAGTGCGAACTAAAGGGCAATATTATGGTAAACTAGTTAATCAAGTAATTTATGATTTATTTCATCAACGACTAACAATTATTGCTAATGGTGGCATTAATGATCCAACTAAAGCAATTGAAGCATTAAAACACGCTGATTTAATTGGAGTATCAACACCATTTATTATTGAACCTGATTTTGTTACTAAAATCGCCAATGATCAATTAGATTTAGCACAAATTACTCTTAATGAAGCAAAATTGAAAGAGTTAGCAATTCCTAAAAAAGCGTTTAAAAATTTAGCTGCTTATATGGAATATAGTAAATCAATCACTCAAGCACAAATTGATCTTTTAAAAAAATTAACAGAATAATTGATTTTAAAAAAACACTCTTTTATTTTTTAGGATGTTGTTTTTTTAATTTGTTTTTTATCTTAATTGAACTAAGCAACTATTGTAATTCAACATGAATTCCATAAGTTTCAGGTCCTGTATGAACAAAAACAACTTGAGGAACATCAATTAATTTAATTAAATTGGCTTGAAAATTAAGTTTTTTAGCAACTAATTTAATTAATTTTTCTAGAATGCTCACTGTTCCTAAACCATTGTAAATTAAAACGTTTTTAATTTTATATGCTCCCATTTGACTTAATCTTTTAAAAGTTAAATCAACCATTTTTTCAATTGCACCATTTAAGGTTCGTGAAATGGATTCTAAATTATTTTCATTCTTAAATAAAATGATCGGACGAATAATTTTACTAAAGTATTTTAGTAATTTTTTACTACCCCGACCTGATCGAGCAATATATTTGACATTTTCACAAGTGAAATAATCAAAGTGTTTTTGATCAAAAGTTTCAATAATTGTTTCAATTTGATCAATTTGAAAATTAGGTTGTTTTACTTGATGAGCCACTTGAATTGCTAATGTACTTAAGCCATGACCAGAAGTTAGTGAATCATAAACTAAAACTTTATTAGCTGGAAATTCATCTTTTAGTAAATTAGAACATTGCGAATATTGACTAGAAATTTTTGAAGAAGTTACTAAATAAATTACTTGATCATATTTCATTAGTAAATCTTCAATTAAATTAATCAATAAATGAAATGGAGTCGTACTAGTTTTAAACAATTCGTTTTGAACCATACGTGCACCAATATCCTTATTTTCTAAAGTGTTAAGCAAATCATTACCTGCTTGATCAATCACATTTAGGGGCAGTAAACTAATGCCATGGCTTTTTGCTTCAGATGCTGATAATGTACATGAAGTATCAGTTAATACACAAATTTTTTGGGTCATAGAATATTAAATAATTGTTTTTGAAAAACCTTGATTTTACAATATAAAAAACGTATCTATTTTAATACCAAACTATATCATTGTCAATTAAAAATTGCGTTACTAATTGATTAACTTCTGTTTCAGTTTCTAAAGTTAATGCGTGAGCTACTAATTTTTGACATTCTTTATGATTTAGTTTGGAAATAACATATTTGATTTTGGGAATTGAACTAGCTGACATAGAAAAAGCATCTAAATTTAAACCTAATAATAGGGGTACTGATAAAACTTCACCAGCCATTTCACCACACATACCAATCATTTTATGATTAGCATGTGCTCCATCAATTGCTAATTTAATCATTGTTAGTAATGCTGGTGAATTTGGTTGGTATAAATAATTAACTTTATCAGACATTCGATCAACTGCAAAACTATATTGAATTAAATCATTGGAGCCAATTGAAAAGAAATCAGCATGTTTAGAAAAAACGTGAGCAAATACTGCTGTTGTAGGAATTTCAATCATCATGCCAATTTGAACATCACCAACTGGAATATTGGCTTGGATCATTTCAGTTTTTAAATCTAAAGTAATTTGTTTGGCTAATAAAAATTCATCTAAAGTAGCCACCATTGGAAACATAATGCCTAATTTACCATGAACACTAGCACGTAATAATGCTCGTAACTGTGTTTTAAAAGTTTCACGCAAATCTAATGATAATCTTAGAGCACGATAACCTAAAAAAGGATTCATTTCTTTAGGAAACTCAAAATATTTTAAATTTTTATCACCACCAATATCAAGTGTGCGAATTAGCACTAAATGATCAGGAATTTTTTCTAAGACTTTTTTATATGATTGATATTGCTCTTCTTCACTTGGTCAATTAGATGAATCCATATATAAAAATTCACTACGAAATAAACCAATTGAACTTGCGCCATTAACTAAAACCCGATCAACATCTTGATCATGACCAATATTACCTTCAACTAAAACTTTAACACCATCTTTAGTAACTGCATCTTGATTTTGGTATTTAGCTAAATTTTCAAGATATTTTTGGTACTGATTTTTTTTAGTTAATCAGTGATTTTTAGTTGTTTCATCTTTAATAATTTCAACTACTCCACTAGTACCATCCATTGCTAAAACAACATTATTTTCAACTTGTTCAGTAATGTTTTTTAAAGCGACAACTGCAGGTATTTCTAAAGTTCGTGCCATAATTGCAGCATGACTAGTTCTTCCACCAATATTATTTAAAAAACCTTTAACAAATTTAGCATCTAATTGTGCTGTTTCACTTGGGGTTAAATCATGAGCAACAATAATACATTCATGATTAATTGTTAGTAAATTAGGTAATTGAAGATTTAGAGCAATTGCTAATAAACGTTTTTGAATGTCTTGAACATCACTAGCTCGTTCTTTAAAATACTGATCTTCCATATTAGAAAAAATTTGATAGTAGTTCTGATAAACTTGTTGGATTGCAACTGCTGCTGGTTGTTTTGCTTGAATTAATGATTTAATTTCTGTTTGAATTTCAATATCATCAATTAGTTGTTTATGAGCTTCAAAAATCGCTAATTTATCTTCTTTTAATTTACTTTGAGCAATTGTGATAATTTGATCAATATCAGTTTTGGCTTTTTGACATCAAAGTTGATATTTTTCTAGTTCTGATTTTTCATCAGTAAAAGTTTGATTACTTAAATCAAAATTTAATTCTTTAATCACAAAAGCTTTAGCAATTGCAATTCCACTACTTGCACCAATTCCTTGTAATTTATTGTTCATAGTTGTTAATCCTTCATAATAATTGACTTCTAAAAATTCAATTAACTAATTGTTTTTAACTTATTTTTTGAAAAAAACTAATGCTAAATTTAATTTTAACATAGAATCTGATAGAGTAAAATTCCAGTTGCAACTGCAACATTTAAAGATTCAACTGCTTGATTCATTGGAATTTTAATTTTAAAATCAGTATTTTTACTTAATAAGTGACTAATACCATTACCTTCATTACCAACAATTAAAACACTTTTTGGTGCATAATCAATTTTTTTAAAATTTTGTGCATGATGATCTAATAATGTTGCATATGATCAATAAGCTGCTTTTTTTAGTTTTTCTAAAGCCATATTTAAGTTATTAACTTCAATAATATCAATTAATAAGCCTGATCCTGCTGAAACTTTTAAAACAGTTGTTGTTAGTTTCACTTGATTGTGACTACTAATAATAATTGCATCAACATTAGTAGCAACTGCAGTACGAATAATCGCACCAAAATTATGCGGATCTTGAATTTGATCAAGCATTAAAACAACACTTTTAGTTTTATTTTTCGTTCGTTCAATTAATTGGTCTAAATTAATTGTTTTTTTTGCCTTAATATAAAGACAACAATTTTGGTGATTATCATGACTAAATTTTTGCTTAAATCATGATTTAGGTTTAATTAAAACTGGTAAATGAAATTGATCACATAATTGCAATAAATGATGTTGTGAACTTGATAAACAAACTTGTCTAATTCGACTTAGAAGAAATGAATTATTAATCGCATCATGAATTGCTTTTCTTCCTACTAAAATTAAACAATCTTGACCAAAATTAACATTATTAGTTAATGATTTATGCTGTTTTGCTTTATCCATATGATTTTTTATCAAACTCCTAAATTAATTAATTGCTCACGCATTTGATCAGCTAATTGATAGTTTTTTGTTGCTAGAAAATTACGTCATTGCCTAATTTTAACTATTGTCATTTGATCATGTAAATTAGGAATAATAAAACCAAAGGATTCAAGATGAAACACTAGTTGTGCTAAATGTAATGCAATTAAATCATTTTGATTTGTTTTTAAAACTTGATTTAAATTATTTTTTAATTCTTCTAAAAAAGTTAAATAATTAGCTAAGTTAAAATTATCACTTAAAATATCAACTAATTTTTGATCAATAGTAATTGTTGGTGTTTGATAGGTTTGATCAACTAATTTTGTTCGTGCAACATGAATTGGGTGAAATAATTTAATGATCATTTTTTTAATTAATGCTAATTTATCCCAATTAAAATCAAGTGGGTTTTGATAGTGGGTTTGACAGAAAAAATAGCGAATCACATTACTATCATACTGTTCTAAAATATCTTTAACTAAAATAAAGTTGTTTAATGATTTAGCCATTTTCTGATTATTAACAGTAACAATGCCAATGTGCATTCAAACTTTAGCAATTGCTAAATCATAAAGTGCATAATTTTGCGCATTTTCATTTTCATGATGGGGAAACTTTAAATCTAAGCCACCACCATGAATGGTTGCTTGAGGCCCAATAAAATGATTAATAAAAAAAGCACATTCAGTGTGTCAACCAGGACGACCAACTGATCATGGTGCATTTCAATTAATCCCCAAATTAGTTTTTTTTCATAATACAAAATCAACTGCATCTTTTTTATTAGCTTGATTATTTAATTCACGACTTTGATTAATTAATTGATCTAAATTTTGTTTTGATAATTCACCATATTGACTAATTCCACTAACTTTAAATCAAACATCACCAGCAACAACATAAGCTTTATTTTTTTGAATGATTTTGTCAATATAACTAATAATGCCACTAATATTAGTTGAAACTTTAGGTAAAAAGTTTGGTCTAATAATTTGCATTTGATCTAAAATTGCTAAATAGGCATTTGTGTATTTCTCTACTAAATCAGTTTCACTAATTTCTTCTTTTAGTGCTTGATTAATAATCTTATCATCAACATCAGTAATATTATGCACGTATAAAAACGGACGATTAATTAATTTTAGAAACCGAGTAAAAAGATCAAAAGTTATTGGGGTTCTTAAGTTACCAAGATGAATGTGATTATAAACAGTTGGTCCACATGCATATATGGAAATTATTGGATCATTTAAGATTTTTTTTTGATTAGTAGTACTATCAAAAATTTTAATTGTTGTCATTATTAATTAACTTTCTAATTTCAGTTTGATCAATTGTTTTAATGTTTCATTTTTCTGCTTTAATTAGTTTAGAACCTGGATTAGTGCCAACAATTAAATAATTGGTTTTTTTAGTAACTTGATTTTGAATTTGACAATTAAATTGTTGGTTTAAAATTGCTCCTAATTGATCCCGACTAATTCAAAATGTTCCAGTAATTACAACATTTTGATTTTGTAAATAAGAATTATTATTATTGTTATTATTATGAACAACCACTTTGGGTTTTTGTTGAAAATTAATTCCTACTGCTGCTAACTTAGATAATAATAATTGATTGCTTGGTTTATTAAACCAATTAATAATTGTTTGAGCTGTTTTAGGACCAATGTCATTAATTGCTGCTAAATCAGTAAAATTGGCTTGAGCTAAATTAGTTAAATTATGATATTTATCAACTAATAATTTTGCTACTTGCAAGCCTACATGTTCAATTCCTAATCCAAATAAAACTTGGTGAAAATCATTATTTTTAGATTGATTAATAGCATCAATTAATTTATCAAATAGTTTATCTTTAATATTAATCTTAGCATTTAAAATCAAATCTTTATGTTGGTCTAAATGATATAAATCACTAATATCATGAACAATTTTTAACTTTTGAAATTTAGCAATTGTTTTTTCAGATAAACCAACAATGTTCATAGCATTTCTAGAACATCAATGAATAATTTGCCCACTAATTTTAGCCATACAATTTTCATTAGGACAAAACTGATCGACTTGATTAGCTAAAACAATTAATGAATCATCACAACTTGGGCAATTTAGCACTGGTGTTCAAGCAACACTATGATCATCACGACAATTAAGATCAACTTCAATTACTTGAGGAATAATTTCACCTGATTTATAAACACTAACAAGATCATTAATTCTTAAATCTTTTTGAATAATATATTGTGCATTATGTAAGGTGACTGATCGAATAATTGTTCCATCAATATCAACTGGTGCTAATGTGCCAACATAAGTAATTTTCCCAGTTCTTCCTGTAGTTGGTTCAATTTTTAATAACCTTGTTTTCTTAATTGTTGAAGGAAATTTATAAGCAATTGCTCATTTAGGAAATTTAGCTGTATAACCAATTAAATCATGAACTAATAAATTATTGACTTTAATCACTAAACCATCACAAGGAATTAATAATTGATTTTTAACTAATAAAAATTGATCAATGAATTTCACTAAGTCATTAAAATCATTTTCATGAGTGACATAATTTTGATCAGGAATGCTAAATTGTCATTTAACTAATTGTTGATGAACTTCTTTTTGAGTTGTAATCTTTAAATCAATGGCATTAACAATTTGATAAAATACTGCTTCTAAAGGTCTAGTTGCAACTAGTTGGGGATTAAGTAAACGTAATGTTCCTGCAACAATATTACGTGAATTACCAACAGTAATAACTTTATTAGAAGTTTGATCTTGTTGATCTAAAACAGTTTGCTTGTATTTTTCATAATTAGGTTTTGATAAAAAAATTTCACCACGAACTTCAAAATTACCAGGCCCATTAGCAACATAATGGGGAATATTTTTAATTGTTTTAATGTTGTTTAAAATGCTTTCACCAACAAACCCATCACCACGTGAAACTGCATCAAATAAATAATTATCACGATAAATTAAACTAATACTTGAACCATCGATTTTGGGTTCAATCATAAATCCTTTTAAATCATGAGTCACTTTAAAACAATTTTGATAAAAAGTATTTAATTCTGATAAATCAAAAGCATTATCTAATGATAGCATTGGCACTTGATGGTTTTTTTTCAAAAAAACATTTTTAATCACTGTGCCAACTTGTTGACTTGGTGAATCATTAGCAATTAGTTCAGGATATTGTTTTTCTCAAGCAATTAATTGACGTAATTGCGCATCATAAAATTCATCATCAACTAATGGTTGACCTTGATAGTATGCATCATTTCACAAATTAATTTTGTTTCTTAATTTTTTAATTTTTTCAATAATTTTCTGATCCATACTAATTTAGTTCAAATATTACTTTTTTATCTAAGGGCACTAAAAGCAAAATACAATCCTGTAATAATTGCAATAATTGCACTAAGAGAAATAACCACTCGTAATATTTTCTGATTTCTTTCTAATGCTGATCATCAAATTACTAAATCTTCTCATTGATCTTTAAGTCAAAAATTAAATTTTTGACGCATGCTTTTTTTTACTTTAGTAGTTTCAGATGTTGAGTTAGGATCAGTTTTAGATAATGAATTATTAGTTTGATCATTAATTAAGATTTGGTTATTTGATTGATTAAGGGCACTAATCGTACTTTTAATACTTTTAGTTGCCAAATTAGTGTTCTTATTGGGTTTGCTAACAACAACATTTGCTTTAATTTTTTTCTTCTTATTTTGTTTAGCCATAATTTAAAAAATCATTATTAAGTTCTAGTTGCTAAAAATTATAGCAAATAAAAAATTTGAATTCTAGTGTTATTAATCATTTAACAATTAAATATTTGTTTGAATAAAAAATTTATTTGCTAAATCAATTAAAAGATTTATTTATAATCTGAGAATTTTTTGTTTAAAATCTATAGATACAAAAAATTAAATTTATTGATTATTATAAGAATAAAATTTATCCACCTAATTATGGATCATCGGATTCAACGAATTTTAATTACAACTGAAGAATTAAAAACTGGTATTAAAAAAGCTGCTGATTATATTAATAAGACTTATCAAAATTGTCAACAACCACCAATTTTAGTTGGCATTCTTAAAGGCTGCATTCCTTTTATTGGTCAACTATTACCTAATATTAAAATTGATGTTGAAGTTGACTTTTTAACAGTTTCATCTTATGAAGGTGGCTTAAAGTCAACTGAAAATGTCAGAATTGTCACTGATTTAGTAACTGATATTGCTAATCGTGATGTTATTTTAATTGAAGATATTGTTGATACTGGTAGAACAATTAATATTATCAAACAAATCATTTTATCAAGAAAAGCTAAATCAATGCAAATTGTTGCGATGTTAGATAAGCCTTGTCAACGTGTTTGTGATTTAAAAGTTGATTTTGCTTGTTTTACTATTGAACCACTTTTTGTAGTTGGTTTTGGTTTAGACTACAAACAAATTTTACGTAATTTGCCATATATTGCCATTCTCAAACCAGAAATTTATCAAAAGTAGTTATTTTTATAAATAAACTAATTTTAAATGGGTTGGCACTGTCACTAAAGTCGCATCAGACTGACAGTGGGTTTTAATTATGTTTTTAATGGCATTAACAAAGATTTTTTCTGTTGTATGATGACAATCAATTACTGCTAAATTTAAATGTCTTGCTTTTTGCCAATCATGCCATTTCATATCACCAGTAATATATAAATCAAGGCGGTGCATTTTTTTGACTTGATGATAATGATCTAATTCAGATGCACCTGAACCTAAAATAATTTGAATGTTTTTAATTAACTGGTTTTTAAAATAGTGATCATAAACAATTTGATAACATTGATGTTTTTCATTAATTAAATTAGCAATATTAGCAACTGTCATTGCTTTTTTTAATTTCACAAAATAACCATGTTCTTGAGCATAAGTTAATTTGCTATCAGCAAATGTTTGAGCCATAAGAAAATTCATTCCATTTTGATGAAAATCAAAATTAGTGTGTAACATTAAAATTGGAACTCGTTTTTTAATTAAAGTTTGTAACATTTTCTGATCAGTTGGTGTTTGACTTAAAACAATTGGATGGTGCATAATTAATAAATCATTACTAGTTAGTTCTTGATTTTCAAATCATGATTTTTCTAAATCTAACATAATAAAAATGCGATGACAAGGTTGGTGTCGATTTTTAAGATGGCAAATAAATTTTGATTGATCTCAATCTGCTTGTAATTTTAAGGGAAAAATTTTAATCAGTTTTTTATAAATTTCTCAGTGAGTTAAATATTTAATCATAAAGTTGTTCTGTAATTAAGGCTAATAATTTTTTTTGTTGGCAACTCAGTTTAGTAACTGGAATTTTTAATAATTTAGTTTTTTGTTGCTTTCAGTAAAGACAAAAGTGATCTCAATTTGATGGATGGTGATAAAATTGCTTCAAACCGAACCAAAATTCAGTTTGATTTTGATATTGTAATTGACTTAAATGATTGTTTTTAACTAAATAAATTAGTTCATAAATTTTATTATAATCACTAACCATAACTTCATTAAAAACATACCAATGATGATTGGTTGCTCATTGTCTTAGTTCATAAGCTAATGTGTGTGATAATAAAATAATTTGATCAACATAATTTGGTACATTAGATAAAATTTTTAAAATTGTTTTTGATCCAATCCCTGCACAAACAAGTGTGGCTGATTGATGATAATCATGTGGTAATTTTTCAAACCCATCACTATGTCAAAAAGACACTTGATCTAATAAATTAACTTTAGCATAATTATGATAACAATTTTCTAGAGCATAAGCACTAATTTCCACATTTCAAACTAATTTCACTTTTTTTTGATTTAGTGCATTAATACCTAAATAACCATGATCACAACCAATATCAATTAGTAATTGGTTATTAAGCATTAGTTTAGCAATTTGATCAATTCGTTTCATTACTTATTTTTAATTCTAAATTTATTACTACTAATAAAATCTGCTTTTAATTAATTTTAACTTATTAAATTAATAGTAGGATTTCAATATAATAATGCGACTATATCAAAATCGGGGCATGTTTACTGAAAGTTTAGTAAAAAACAGTATTCATTGATACTACACTAACAATATTGCTTTCTTTCAAAAAAACCACGTTCCCATTAAATTAAGTAATGTTGATAAAAACAACAAAAAAATTCATGGCTACATTGCTAAATCTGGTTTAGATTATTATGGTCTTTATCAAGGTAAATACATTGAATTTGAAGTTAAAGAAACTGAAAACAATGTTTTTGAATTAAGTCAATTAAAACGACACCAGTTAGAACAAATGCAGCGCATTAAACAATTTCAAGGAATTAGTTTTTTAATTCTTAATTTCATTACTGTTGAAAAAATCTTTTTTATTACAGCAGATCAAATTGATCATTTTAAAAAAAACAAAATTAGTAAAATAACTTTAGAATGGTGTGATCAAAATGCTAAAGAATTGCCGATTCATTTTCCTGGAATTATTAAATGACTTGATCTAATTGAATAAAAAATTATTTTTTGGTTTTTAATTTGGCTATAAAAACTCTCACTTTTTTTCTTGTTGCTTCAGGAAAAACTTTTTGGTGTCATAATTCTTGATTGCGTTTTTTTAATTCGTGCAATTGATCTTTTTGCATTTGTCTTAATGCTCGTTTTTGATCTTCAATTGCTCTTTTATCATCAAGATGTTTAATTGGTTTAATTCAAGCCATCTCTTTTTCAAGATCTAATTCTTTATTAATAATAATTTTGCGATGACTAGTTTTTTTATCAATAAAGTTTTTTAAAATTTCCACTTCAATCGCTCTTGGTTCTAAAAGTTCTTGAGTTCGTGAGTTTTTAACTCTAAAAATTAAAACATAACGTTCACGATCAGATTGGATTTTAGCGGTTTCATTAAGATCCTTTTTTTTCCAAAAAGTGAAATTGATTTTTGGTAAGACAAATTTTTTAGAATTATTTTTCTTAGTTAAATCAATTCGATGGCTTTTTTGGTGTAATAAGGCATTATTAGAAACAGTATTAATACTTTCAGTAGCAAAAGTTTCACGTTGAACTTGACTTATAGCATAAGTTTCTTCAGCTAATTTTTCAAAATATGTTTCTAAAGGAAATTTGTCTAATATTTTAGGTGCGACATATTTTGTTTTATTTTTTTTAGCAATTTGTTTAGCATCAAAAATTAATGCTTGTTTTAATCTTTTATGAAGTTCTTTTGGTTTTGGTCTTTGGATCGAATAAGTTGAGACAATTTCAAAACCTTTTAAGTTTTGTGATCTTAAATATTCTTTAATTGTTCTTCAAACTTCATCGCGTTTTTGCCCACCACTACGTTTATCAAGCTCATTAGACTTAGCGTTTGATTTCTTTTTTTTAACAAAAAAGAATAAAACTGCAGCAATGACAAAAACAATTACTATAAATGCTGAATTCATAAAAAATTATTAGTAAGAAATTGATTCTTTCTAAAAGATTCCTAAAACGTTTTTAAAATATATAATTAATAATAAAATTTTTAATCATAAATTAATCACTAATCAATTATTTTAAGTTAATAAATTATGATTTTTTAAAAATTTTTTCATTATAATTTAAAAAGTTCATTTTATCTTAAAAAAAATTATAAAATGAAAATTGATCTTTGATTTTTATTATTTAACAAAAATAACAATTTAAGAAAAAACAGCATTTCAATTCTAAAAAAGAAATTAATTTCACGTGGCAAACATTAAATCAAACGCTAAAAGTGCTGAAAAAGCACGTAAGGCGAGAGTTATCAACAAAGCACAAAAATCATACTTAAGAAATCGAATTAAAGAAGCTAAAGCAACTGCTAATAATGATAAAGTTAATTTAGCTTTTAAAACGATTGATAGTAAAGCAAGTAAGGGTTTAATTAAAAAAACTACAGCCAACCGCTTAAAATCCCGTCTTGCTAAACATGTTAATAAGTTAAATTCTCCCCAAGCAACTGAATAGAAAAATTGTTAAAAATAAAGTCAAAATCAATATTATTAATTTAATAGTAATTGAACAGGAGGTGAATCTTTCAATGGCAAAAGTCAAGGTGGTTAACAATGAGGTTGAACACGCTTTAAAAGAGTTTAAACGTATTTCTAGTGAAATTCGTCGTACTAAAAAGAAATATGATTTTTATTTACGTCCTGGTTTAAAAGCACGTGAAAAATCAAAAGCAGCTGCTAAAAAACGTCATTAATTAAAATTAGTAAAATTTTAATTAAAACTAATTTTTATAACGTGCTAAATCGATAATAATAAAAAAACAAAATAAATTTAGATAAATGAAAATTTTAGATTTTACTACTGAAAATAATACAACTCAAGTTAGAGTATTAATTGAGCCCAAAATCTTTAAAGAAGCTAGTGAAAAACAATTAAAGGTGTTATTATCTGAAGTTAAAGTTCCTGGTTTCAGAAAAGGTAAAGCCCCTGTAGAAATGGCTGAAAAATCAGTTAATAAGGAGGAATGGTTAGAAAAAAGTTTAAAAAAAGTTTCATTAATTGCTAGTAATTGATTAGAAAACCAAGATGATGAACGGGTTGAAGAAATTCTTGGTGAACCAATTGGTTATGAAGTGATTAAGTTTGATCCCCAAGAGAAAACTGTTGAAGTCAAAATTAATTATGAATCATTACCAATAGCAACACTTGATGATTATACTAAAATTATTTCTCATAATCCTGATGTTAAAATCGTTAAAGTAACTGAAGAGCGATTAGCAGACGTTGTTGAAAAACGTTTAGCTGAAAATGCGATGCTAATTTCAACAGATCAACCTGCAACTAATAAAGACGTTGTCATTTTTGATTTTCAAGGTTCACTAAACAATAAAATTCTAGCCAATGCTAAAGCTGAAAAATATGAATTAGATTTGGCTAATTCTCATTTTATTTCTGGTTATGCTGAAGAATTAATCGGTTTAAAAAAAGGTGATAAAAAAACTTTTACAATTAAGTTTCCTAACAATTATCATGCTGAAGATTTAAAAGGACAAAACGTTGTTTTTGATGTCGAAATTCATGATGTTAAAGTTAAAGAAATTCCTAAATTAGATGAACAATATGTCTCTCAATTTACTAATCTAAAAGAAAAAACAGTTGAGGGCTATAAAAAATACATTCATGAACAATTAATTGCTGAAAATAAAGATAAAAGAGAAAAAGCATTAAAAAATGAAGTTTTAATTTGGTTGTTAAATAATAAAAATAATAAAATTAGTTATTTACCAGAAAATACCATTAAAAAAGAATTTGCTGGTTTTTATCATGATGCAGTTAAAATGATTGATGAAACTTATAAAAATATGGGTGGGTATAAAAAATACTTACAACTAATTAATGTTACTGATGAACAATTTAGAGAAAATGTTTATTTTGATACAGTTAATGCTTTAGTGTTATATGTAATGACTCATGCTATTGCTAAAAAAGAGAACATTAAAGTTGAAGAATTAGATCTTGAAGTTGCTAAAATCGAAATTCAAAATCGTACTAAAAAAGTCATTAACAGTTTTGATGAAAAAACGACTTTAAAACGAATTGCTTTACAAAAAAAAGTAATTGATTTTTTAACTAATAATGTTGTTTATGAAGAAAAATTCGAAGAGAAAAAAGACGAAGCACAAAAAACTAATGATTAAGAATTAAATTATTTATGTATATTAGTTTAATTTTGCTTCTAAAACGTTGAAAATAATAATCTAAACAAATAAATGCCTTTTAATAAAAATAAGTTGTTATAATTAATAAACATATTTAGATTGTTGAAAAATTTTAAAAAAATAGGTTTTGCTAAAAAATTATGGAATCAAAGAAACCAGTTTACCCTGACGAAAATTCATGATTAGTCAGTCATATTATTCGTTATTTTAAATCAATTAAAACTCATAATGGTTATACTCTCTGAGATGAGTTAAATTTGTTTTTTCAGCCTGATAAGGATGAATGTGATTATATTTATGATGCAACTGAGAATAATATTTTATATCCTATACTATCATATCAAACAAAAAATCGCAAAGTAATTCTTTCTGATTTTGAATGAATTTGTCCTTTAGTCCATGATTTAAAAACTGCTAATTTTTTAAAATCAAACGAACCAGCATTAGATCATAGTTCTTCTAATGGCACCAAATTAAATCACGAATCAGTTCAAACAATCAGTCAAATGACTAATGAACAACAAATGCAACAACAACCAGTTGCTAAACCAGTTGTTCATAAAGAAAAACGGGGTTTTTTTGCTTGATTAGCTTCACTATTTAAAACTCGATCCAAAAAAATCGAAACCACTAGTGAACAAATTAATAATAATGCTACAACAAATAATCATTCTACTATGACAAATCAGTTAGCAGTGGTTGAAAAAAATAATCAGCAAATGATTTCTTATCATCATGATCAAATGTCACAAACAACTGAAGAATCAGAAATTAATTTAGACATTGATCAATATGCTGCTAAATTAGTTGATATTAATGGTGTTGATTTGTTTCAAGCAAAAGAAGTATTATTAGCAACTTCTTATAATCGAAGAGCTAGTTATCGTTTATTTGTTTATAACTTAGAAACTGATTTGGAATTAGGATTGCCAATTTTAAAAGTTAATTTTGATTTAAGTTTCTTATACAATTCTGGTATTTTTAATTCTGAAATTGGTAAAGAATTCAAAAAAATTTTAGAAAATAAAAAACAAGTTGAATTAGAATTTAAAATTCATAGTCCTGAACCAATCATTGATGCTCAATTAGAAGAATCCCAATTGATCAAAATTGCTGCTTAATTTAAAAAATTAATTAAGAAAGGATCAATGATGAAATCATATATTACTGTTGAAACTGCTGCACAATTTAAGAAATTATTAGAAACTGAAAAGTTTTTAATTGTTGATTATTTTGCTACTTGATGTCCTCCTTGCAAAATGTTTTCTAACACTTTAGACACAGTTATAGTTAATGACTCTTTATCAAATTCTATTCAAATTGTTAAAGTTAATGTTGATGATTTAACAGATATTGCAAGTCAACAAGGAGTGCATACTTTACCAACAGTGGCGTTTTATCATCAAGGAAAAGAAGTTCATCGTTTTTTTGGTTTTAAACCAATTGCTGCGTTTTTAGAAGAAACTAAACACGCTTTTGGTGAATCTGCTATTAAATAAAATTTAATAATAACACTTGTTTAGTTGCTAACAGGTGTTATTTATTTTATTGCAACTTATAATAATTATGAAATCAATAATTACCCACCAACTATCTCAAGTAGTTAAAGTTGTGAGTCAAAATGCTATCACAACAACTAATGATGAACCATCATCTAATTTACCACCATTAAATGAAACACAAGCAATATTAGTTTTTTTTGGTTTTGTTGGGTTTATTTTTCTTTTATCATTAATTAAAAAAATTTACTATTGATTTTGGTTACATAAACGATATTACATTATTCCAAGAACCCAAATTAAAGGAATTGCTAATATTGCTATGGTAATATCAATGTCAGTAGCAATTATTTTCTCACTAACAATCTTATCAGCTAATTCATTAGGTGTGATCTTTCGTGTTTATGTTGGTAGTAGGATTAGTATTGAAAGTATTTTAATTCGGATTGGTGGGATTTTATTTGGACCATTTTTAGGGATTATTATTGGAGCACTAACTGATTTATTAACAGTGATTTTAACTTCAGGAATTTTCCATTATGGTTATTTCATTGCTGCAATCGCTTATGGTTTTTTATCAGGCTTAGTTAAAACTTTTATTGTTTATTCAAAAAATAAAAATTTTAACTTCTCTTGTTTGTGTACTGTTTTAATTGCTCTAATTATTGGTCTAACAGTTTTAATGTTTGAAAACTTATCTAGTGATTTTAAAATTGATAGTTTTGTTAGTTTTTCTTTTTTAAGTAAAAACTTAATGTTTTATGCGATTATAACTTTATGTTTATTATCAGTATTTATTATTTGAGTATTATATCCATTATCAAAATACCGTAAATCAGCTCGTAATAACAAACCATATTTCATTAACTTACCAAAATATGGACAAGTTAATATTGCTCTAAAAGGTCATAATCGCAGTGAAGTTAACTGGTACATTTTATTTATTGCTTCATTAACAATTAATTTAATGATTCAAGTTGGTATTGACTTATTTTTATTACCAGTTTTTGATATTTCTATATCAACATTGCCTTTCAACCAATGATTTGCAGCGCGATTTGTTTTCTTATGACCAATGTTATTTGTAAATACAATTTTAATTTATTTAGTTTCACGTCTAGTTTTACCAATTGTTAAATACCAATATACAGATGATATGGTTGAAGATATTTATCAACCTTTATACTACAACTAACAATTAAGTTGTTCATCACATTAAAAAAACATCCCATCATTTTTTGATCAATGGGATGTTTTTTATTTGATATTTATTGATTTTAAGATGATTAATTATGATTGTACTTTTTTTTGCTGATCATTATTTTCTGATTCTGCTGCTTCTTCAGCTTTGATTTGGTTTAATCTAGCTTTAGCATCTTGTCAAGAAAAATAAAAAGATCCTAGAACAACTAGACCAATGCCAATTAAAATAAAAACATCAGGAAAGTTAAAAATGGAATTATTATCAATTGTTCAATAGTCAACAACAGCATTAACTGCTAAATAAAGGTTGTTATCAACTAATTGAGTTTTATCTAAGTTAGTACCAAAATAATCAGGAACTAAACGATCAATAAAATTAGACATTCCTGATGCAAAAACTAAAGTTACTGCTATAGCATTATAATATTTCGTATTATGAATTAAAATGATCCCTGTTAGAATTACAGGAATAATTTGTAAAACATAAACAGCAGCAGCATTATTACTTAATAGTCCAAAAGAAATTCCAGTATTTGCTGCAATTTTAGTTGTTGCTTGATTAAAATTAGCAGCAAATGTTAAATTAAGATAATGTTGTCTTAATCCAAAGGAAATGCCAAAAATAATAATCATTACTAATGAAGTAATGGCGTAATTAATTAAAAGTTTTTTGCGTTGCACAACAAATAAATCAAAATAATAATTTCTAATGTTATTTTTTTGTGCTAATCAAAAATTAGGATCAACAAATTTTTCTAATACGTTTTTCACAATTTATTTACAATATTTCTCAGGATGTTTTTTTTGCATTAATTTTAAAAATTCAGATTTATCTAAATGATGATATTGCTCATATAAATGTTGGCATTCTTGTAATTCTTGAATTGCATAATCTAGATCATGAAAACTACCAACATCAACTTTTTTCTTTTCTAAATTTTTATAAGTCATAAAAAAGTCTTTAATTTCAGCTAATAAATGTTCTGGTAAATCTTTTAATGATTGATAATTACTATATCTTGGATCAACGTCAATTACAGTAATTAGTTTCGTATCAGTTTCATCTTGATCAACCATACTCATTGCTCCTAAAACTCGTACAGGAACGATTGATCCAACTTGAAATGCTTGATCAGCAATTACTAAAGCATCTAATTCATCCCCATCCCAATCAATTGTTTTTTCAATTAAACCATAATTGTGAGGGTATGATCCTGCACCATATAAAATTCGATCAACATAAATTTTATGATCACTACGATTATATTCATATTTAATTTTAGAAAATTTTGGGATTTCAATCATTACATTTAAAACAAAACTGTTTTTCATATCATAAAACCTTTCAAAAATTATCAATTGTTATTGATTTATTATCAAATGAATCAATTTTTTTAAGTTTATGCTCAAAATAGCTTAAAAAAATTAATTACTAATTTTTTAATTATATTGCAACTATTGAAAAATATAATATTAAATCAAAAACAAATAAAAAATTTTATCTTTTTTTAGCCATCAAGTATTAACAAGTTTTTTTAATGAGATTAGTTAGTAATTTTGTTACTAAATTGTTTAAAAATAATTTAAAATTATTTTTTCCTATTTATTAAGTGTTTATCAAAATTAAAAAATTTTATGGATCAAAAGTATTTAAAAGAAATTTATCACCAAATTGTTAATGTGGACAACTTTCCTATTAAAGGAATTAATTTTAAAGATATTACACCATTGTTTTTAAAGCCAGAATTAGTTAACAAAATTATTGATGAATTAGTTGTTTTTGCAATTGATATGAAAGCTGATGTTATTTTAGCACCTGAATCACGTGGTTTTTTATTTGGTCTACCAACTGCACTAAAGGCCAATTTACCTTTTGTTTTAGCAAGAAAACCAGAAAAATTACCACGAGAAACTGTTAGTGAACCTTGTGTTTTAGAATATGCTAAAACTGCTTTTCATGTTCATCAAGACGCAATTCTACCTAATCAAAGAGTTTTGATTATTGATGATTTATTAGCAACTGGTGGAACTACTAATTGTTTAGCAAAACTAATTAAAAAACTTGGTGGGATTTTAATTGGTAGTGCTTTTTGTGTTGAAATTAAAGCACTAAATGGTCGAGCCAATGCTTCTACACCAGTGTTTGCAGTTGTTAGTTACTAAAAACAGCCAGCATAAAATCACAAATTAATTCTAAAATTCTTTTATTATTTTTTTGCTGTTGAATCAGTTGCATTAGCTTGATTGCGATCAACTAGTGTTACATTAAGAAGTGTAGCAAGAATTTTGACATTATCAAAAGATCAGTTTTCAACAAGATAATTAAATTCATTTTTTTGATAACCCAAATCATCTAAACCATTATTATTTTTAATTTGATTGTTAGCAGGAGATGGTCTAACTGTTTTTAAATTACTGTCAAATAAAATTGCAGCAAAATCTTTAATTCAAGTTTTTAACTTAGTATCAAAATCTTGATTGTTATTTAAAACTTGAGTTGGTTTAGAATTATTTAATTCTTTAATTGCATCAAATAATTTTTGATATGTTTCATTAGTTCAATTATTAACATTTGATAATAAAAATCTTAATAAGTTTTCAAAAAAACTAACAAGATCTTTTTTGATGTTTTTTAATAAATAATTATTAAAAAATTGATTTGGTTCAAAAAATTCAAGAAATTTTTGAGCAACTTGATTATGAATCTGATTAGATTGATTATCTTTTGTTGAAGTTGTAGTTGAAGTTGATGAATTAGAATTATTTTTTAAATCTTGAAAGTAATTGTTATTAACTAAATCTTGACCTGCTTGAATTAGATTAATCATGGAACTATTATTAATCTGATCAGCAACAATAAAATTAAAATTATTGACTAAATCAGATTGACTTAGTTTTTTTGTGCCCACTTGATCTAAGTTTGTTGTTAAATTAAAAACTAAATTATCAGTAAATTTAGGATTATTTGCTAATCAACTAACTAGTTTTTGATAATTATTATTTGCACTAATAAATGTATTAAATGAATCGTTTGCCATCACACCTAATCATTTAGATAAATATAGTTGATAAAAACTAATTCCTGATGATTTAAGTAAAGCTAAAAATGATTTACCAGTTTGATTTTGGGATAAAATCTTATTTAAACTGGCATCATTTTCTAAAGTTGATTTTCTAAATACAGTTTCATTACCCTTTGTTCCAGCAATTTCATGTACTAAATTTTGATCTGATAAATTAAGTTTAAAAAGTTGTTTGTGTTGATGAGCATCAGTTTTTAAATATTGAAGATCTCATAAAGGGTTTAATTTGTGTCATTCACTAACTGTTGCTTCAGGTGTGTTTTTTGGTGTTAAACTTAATTTTAAAAAGATGTCTTGAGCAATTTTTTTATGACCAATCATTGTTGGGTGAATGTCAAACAAATTATGAGCATATTCTCTAGCATGATTGTTTCAATTAGCTTGATCATATACATGAACTCAATTAACATTATTGGTTTTTGCTATTTGACCAATTGTATTAACATTTAATTGGTTTAAAAGATCATCTAATGAGAACTTAAATAAACCATGACTAAATGCTTGTTCAATGGTTTCACTAATTCTTAATAATGGTTTAGGATAATCAGTTAAAACAATTTCAGCATTAGGATTAATGGCTTTAATGCGATTAATTAATTTTTGATAATTAGTAGCAATGTTAAGAAAAAAACTTATACTACTTTCTGGAGTAATAAAATTTAGGAATTGATTTGATGATAATACTGATAATAAAGCATTGCCACCTAATGAAATGGTAATTAAATTAGCGTTTTTAATTTTATTAATTACTTGATCAAAATCTGAAGCAGCAAAATTTTTAAAATAGTTTTCTAGACGATTTTTATATGGATTGTGCTCTAATTGATTATTTTGTTTGACTTGTTGAAAATATTGAATTCTTTGACTAACTTGATAATCTGAATTAGGTTGACCTAAAAAGTATAATCAATCAGTAATTTGTGATCCTGAAACTGCTAAATTAGTAAAATCATTTAAAACTAATGAATCATTACTATTAATATAATGGGCTAAAAATGCTGGATAACTTCATCCATTAACATTTTTTAAATTATTATATTCACCACTAGCATCAATTCCACCTAAATCAGCATTATAGCCAGCAGCAATTGAATCACCAATTGCAACATAATTAACTGCTTGTTGTCTGTTAGTTGATTTTGTTGGTAATCGTGAACATGCTGAGAGCACAATTGATCCAGTCAAACCAATTGTTGCAACAAACATTAAGTGTTTTTTAAATTTAAAGTTTTTTATAGTTAATAATTTCCTTACTTTAAAACTGAGTTTTATTATAAAGATTAAATTAATTAATCACTAGTTAATTTTAAAGATAATCTTGTTAATAAAAATTAATCGTTTTTTTATTTGCCCTTTAGATAACACTTCATTATCACTTAGTTGATTAAACCAGTGAGCATAAATCCAGCGATCAAGTGATGCAGTGGCTCATAACTTGTATGAGCCATAGGCGGGAGTATTTGTTCCCTCCAGTTTCAAGCTGTTAATGTTAGCATTTGTATCAATACTATCAGAAACATCAGCCACTTGATAAGCAAAATCACGGTTAATGCCCCCTAAATAAGTGTGGCTGAAAAAGGGTGTTTTATCTCCTCCAGTAACCAATCCCGCTAAATTCGCTCCAACTCAAATTCGGCGAAAATAAGGGTTGAAGGTGGTATTGTCTGAAGAAGATCCAATTTGGTTGTTTCATGGAAAGATGGGTTTGCCCATCACATTTGTTGGGTTGTTTTTGATCATAATTTGCTTGGAGGGGGAGCTGGCTCCCCCTACCAGACCACCCCCACTTCCACTTCCCCCACCAAACCCATACTGAATCATCCCTGTGGGACCTTCCCGATCGTTTTCACCAACCGTCAACTTCGGTCACAAATACCAGCTGTCAGTTTGTTTTTGCTGTGGTCAAAAATCAAGCAACTGGTTGTTAGCAAAACTAATTTTAGGTAAAGTTTGATTGACATCTGCTAGACCAATTCGTTGGATTTTGTCGTTGGCAAGACCTGTACTACCAAGACTAAACCCATCTGACTTCTCATTCACCCCTTTCGTACTATAATACTTATTCCAATTCTCAGGATTTGGTCCAGGTCCGTGCATAGCATCATAAAACATGTTGTTTGCCACCTTCATTAATGATAAATGATAAAACCAGAACTGCAAGTAAGGTAGAGGTTTAATCCCTAATGGAGGAACATATTTGAGTTTGTTACTACTAAAATTAATATTAGTAAATAAGTTGGGAGAAACGGGGAATACCTCAATTTGATTATGACTAAAGTCAATATTATTAATGTCTTTAGTGATCATTAAGCGGGTGGAACCAAAGTTGAGGCCTTTGGAACGGTTAGCATTATTACTTCCTTGGATTAATCCATCTGAGTCTGTAATAATGCCACTTGATGAGTCAAACATCATGTTATCATTCGTGTTGTTGGCATTCATATTTGTGCTTGGATTCACCTGATTAACATACACTCCTCCTTCCTTATTATTAAAATAAAAGTTGTCAGATGAGATGGCAGCAAGGAAGGAGGGGTAGTACAATAATTAAAAAAATCACTGTTATTCTTACAAACAGTGATTTGATTAAATATTAAAATTATTAAATTAATTTTAATAATTATTAGAACTGATATTTGTTTTTAGAGATTCAAAAGTTTTTTGAACAAAGTTTTTCAGAAAACCATCTGCAGTTTGATTTCCATTTCAATTAAAATCATGGACAAAAATTGCTTCAACTACTTGGGCGATAAATGTTTTAACATCATTTAAAAATACATTAGAAGTATTAATTTGATTAAAATTCAATTGTGCTAATTCTGGAATATTAAAATTATTTATTTCATTAATTTGTTTTAGAGCATCAATTAATTTTCTGAAAAAATATCCAGGATTTTCAACAATTAACTCAGATAAATATTGATTCAATTCTTGATCCTTTTTAAAGAAATCAATAAATCTAGTCACTTGATCTTTACTTCAAGTAGTTTGAATTGATAAATTATGTAATGCATTGGCAAGATTAGTTAGTGTAATTGGACTAATATTATCAACATTAAAAAAGATTAATTTATTAGTAACATTAGTTGCTGTTTGATATTTCTGATTTATTCGATTTTCTTCATCGATTAGATCTAAATTATCTTCTAAGTTGTTATAAAGATCAGTTAAAAACCCAGGATTATTATTCAATCATGTTAAAAAATGAGAATAATTATCGTTTTCTTGAAGAAAATTATTAAATTTAGTTTGATCTTTTAACCCTAATCATTCTTGAAGAAGTAATTGGTATAAATTAATCCCACCTTTTTGAGCAAACTCAATAAAAGAATGAGATTTATTAGCGCTTTTTCAAATTGTATTTAAATCTCTATCGTTTGAAATTTGTTCCTCTTCAATTTTTTTAGAAACGCTATTACTATCAGTCAAAATTGTTCTAATTAAATCTTCATTAGAAAGATCAACATCAAAAATTTTTCTAAATTGATTATTATCTTCTAATAAATATTTTTGATTTCAATTATGATTTAATTCAATTCATTGATCTATCCTATTTTGAGAATCAGTAGTTTGATTTAAACTTAATTTTAAGAAAATATCTTCAGCAATTCTTTTTTGACCATATTCAGTTGGATGAATATCAAATGGATTATGAGCAAATTTTTGACGATTTTGATTTCAACTAATAGAATCATCAACATGAATGAAATTAACTTGAGTTTTATTAGCCACATTTTTAATTGCTTTTAAATTTAGATCATCTAGAATGGATTGACTAATATTATTTAAATGAGAAAAAGATTCTGATGATATAGTTTTGCCAAATTCGCCTAGAGATTGATTAAATTTTTCAAGAACTTTTTGATTTATAACTTGATGAATTCTTAATAGTGGCATTGGATAATCAGTAATCACAATTTCTGCATTAGAATTAATTTTTTTGATTACACTAATTAAACTTTCATACTTATCTCTAATTGATGATATTCTGTTTGTAAATTCGGTTAAAAAACTTGTAGAAATCGACAAATAACCAAGCGGACTATTAAGTGAAGGGTCTAAAATTGAATTCAATAAATCATTTGTGAGAGAAAATCAATCATTAGCGCCTAATGATATGCTAATTAAATTTGCGCCTTTAATTTTAGTAATTAATTTTGAAAAATTACTTGAATCAAAAGTACCAAAATAATTTGTAATCCGATCTTTATAAGGATTTTCACTAATCTTATTTTGATTTAAGACTGATTTAAAATAACTTAAACGAGCATTTTCTTCATAATCACTTGGTTTATGATTTAAAAAATATAGTCAATCATTAATTTGTGATCCTGAAATTGCTAAATTATCAAACTCTTCTAAAGCAAGAGAAGGTGTATTTAAAATATAATTAGCTAAAAAAGCAGGATAACTTCAACCACTAACTTTTTGATTAGATTTATTAAAACTACCACTTGCTTCAATGCCACCTAAATCAGCATTATAACCAGCAGCAACTGAATCACCAATTGCAACATATTTTATTTGTTTTTTAATCTAAATTCTTTAGAAGTAGGATCATTATTATTATCTGATTCTAATTGATCATTTAATGATGATGGTGGTGATTGATCTTGTGAATCATTTGAACCATTATTAGAATTTTCAGAAGATCGATTTGAACCATTTGAAACAGGATCATCATTCTGAGATGAAGGGTCAGTAGATGGTTTAAAAGATGGGTCAATATTTGATTTTGTAGCTGTTGAACAAGCTGATAATAATAAAGTTGTTGTAACAACAAAAATAAAACCAAATCCAAAATATTTTTTTAATTTTCGTTTCAACATTTGATCTTGATAAAAATTAAAATGCCACAAGCAAAATTAGCATCTTAAAATTTACTCCTTATATTTTTAATTAGTTATTAGTTAATCCAAAATGGGATCATATTTTATCACAATGATCAATTATTTATTTATTCTAAATTATTGATCATTAAAAAATTATTTTAGTTTAGTATTCACTAATAAATTTTTTTGGATTAATGATTGAAAAAATTAAAATCCTAATTGTAGTTTTTTTAAATCAATGGAAAAACTAATTTCAAGCAAAAAATAAAAAATTTTTGACGTCAATTTTTTCACCGTTTAATTGTACTAAAATCAATTTTTTGTGATTTAGCAATCCGTTCATGAAATGCTTGAGAATGAATTGCAGCCATTTTTTTAGAATAAATTAATAATACTGTTTCATAATTTAAAAATAAAGAACGAAAGTCTCAATTATATGTTCCTGTATAAACTAATTTTTCATCAACAACAGTAATTTTTTCATGATTAAAACCATAATATTCATAAATTTCAATTCCTGATTCTAATAAGGTTTCATAATAAAAACGATTCATTGATAAAACAACTTTAGTGTGATCAGGTTCTCTTGGGAAAATTAATTTAATTTTAATCCCTGAATCAGCAGCAATTTTTAAAGAATTAATAATACTTGAATTTGGGAAAAAATATGGTGTGGCAATTTCAATTTTACTTTTAGCTTGTAAAATAATTTGGTTTAAATTATTGACAAAAATTTTTTCATTAACATCAGGTCCTGATTCAGCAAATTGCATAATCATATTATTTTGATTATTAGTTGGACGATAAATTTGAAAGTATTTTTCTGGATGATTGATTAAAGTATTATTAGTTAGTAAATTACCACAATGAAAGTTTCAGTCATAAGCAAATAATAAGTTTAAACTATTAACAATTGGTCCTTCTAAATAATAACAATAATCATTTAAAGGAAATTTATCTTTAGAAATATTGAAATAACAATCAGAAATATTAGCACTACCATAAATAGCATATTTATTATCAACAATTAAAACTTTTTTATGACAACGAAAATTAAGTAAGGAAAAAGTTTTTCAATAATGAAAGCCATTAAAATAATAAATTTCAATTCCTGCATCTCTAATTGCTGCTAATTTTTTTTTGCTTCATTTGTTAAATGCACCAATATAATCAACAATAATTCTAACTTCAACACCTTGTTTAATTTTTGTTTTTAAAATATCAAAAATTGCATCTCAAACTAATCCAGGATGAATTTGATAGTATTCTAAGTGAATGAATTTTTCAGCCTGTTGAAGTGTTTTAATAATTTCTAATAATGATTGATGGGGTTTAGCAAGAAACTTGACATCATTATTTTGATATACTGGTCGATCACAAGCTTGATTTAAATACTCAAAAACTAGTGGCATTTTTTTATTGTTAGAATCTAACTTAATTTTTTCAAAATCACTAAAATCTTCATACTGATTAAATTGTTTTAAATCATGACGATATTCTGCTAAACTTCTGCGTCTAATTCCTGAAACACCAAAATAAACAAATAAAGTTTGGCCTAAAAAGGGAATCAAAATAATTCATAAGATTCATAATGATTTAAATGATTCATAACGTTTAGAACTAATAATATAATTAGCAAGAATGATCGAAACTAAATAGTTAAATAAAAATGCTCCAAGAATAATATAATTTTTAATCGGTTGTTGGTTTTTAACCCAAAAAGAAAAAAAGAGAATGTAGATTACTACTAAAAAAATTGAAGCAATAAATCTAATTCAGATTTTTTTTGTGCTAACCATTATTAGAAATTAAAATCTTTCTTATAATATTTTCTACTTTCTTGCATAAGAGTAATTTAATATTAGACATTTTTAGATCATATTTTTTCATCAATTAAACTAATTGAAAAAATGTTGCATCTAAATATTAAATTTAGACACAACATTTTATTAATTTTAATAATAAGTTATTTAGTGAAAAATAAACTAAATTTAACCTATTTAAAAGGTGCTAAAATTTTATCTTTTAAACTAAATTTAGGAAATAATTTACGTGGTAATTTAATTAACAATACAAATGAGATAATTAAAACAAAAATATAACATGCAAAAATAATCATGTTACGACGGTTAGTTGCTTTTAGTTTGTTAGCTAAATATTGAGGATCTAAAATTTTATCAGGACCACCATATTCTGCTTCTAATTGCATAATTTGTGATTTTAGTCATAAACTTCTAATCACATGTAAAAATAGAAAAATAGTAGCAATAATTCCAATAATAATTAAATAAGTTCTTAAACCAAAATTACCAGTATCAGTTTCAGAAAATTTAGTTACTAATTTTGCTGATTCAGCTAAAGTTTTCTGACCACCAACATATCAACTATTAATTGCAAAAACAGCAATGAAAATTAAAATCACTGATAAAACTAAAGTAACATAAACAGCTGCTGCTAATCAAGCTAAAGAATTTTTTCCTGTTCTTAGTAAAACATAAGTTCTTTTAACATAATAAGTTGGTTCACTAGGAAATCCTGTTTCTTTAACTTTAGCATTTTCTTTAGCAAAACCTGAATAAATAATAATATTATTAATTCAAATTCAAATGATAACGCCATAAATAAAACCAAATGGTAATAAAATTGGCCAGTAACTAGAATTTAAATCTAATTGAATTTTTAAAACTCTTAAGTCAAATGATGGATAAAAAATTGCTAGACATAAAAGAATAAAACAAGCAGTTGCTGCTAAACCAACAATATTAGCAATAAAACAAGAAAAAATGCGAACATGAAACGCTCGAACATAAAAAATTGGTCGAGTGTCTTTTCTTCTATTCGCTTGAATACTTGATGAAGGAATTTCTGAATGGTGATAAGACTGTTTTGTTGCAATACCACTTTTTTCAGTTTGATCAGATCTTGGAATCGTTTGGTTAATCATATTTTTAAGCAAAAATTTTTAATTTCTTTTTATTTTGTTTTCAAGGATAGTTAATTTTTTCAGCAACACTATTAGCAGTATCTTCACCAACTAATTTTTCAACTACAGTAAATGCTAATTCAAAAGAATTACCTGAAGCTTGTGCAGTAATTAAATTGTTTTCAATATGCACTGGAACATCTAATCATGAATCTTCAAAACCACGTAGTAAATTTTTATCATTATAAGCAGTAAATTTTGTTTTACGAAACTTAAGATCTTCAATCACTGTATAAAAAACAATTGGTGCTGCACAAATTGCAATTAATCATTTATCTTTTGTTGCAGCAAATTTTTTAATTGCCTCATGTAATTTTGATTCACCAATGTTTTTTTGGGTTGCTGGTGGAATTAAAAAGCGATCATATCCAGGTCCACCAGGTAAAAAAATGGCATCATACTGATTAAAATTAACCGTGTTTAAATTGAAGTTAGTGTTAACTTTAACACCAGAATAAGCAAGGGTAAATCCATTACGAACTTCACAAACAATAATATCAACAACAATGCCAGAACGTTTTCAAATATCAACAGGAATGAATAATTCCATATCTTCTATTTGATTTACTGTCATTACAGCAATTCTAACTGCATTTTTTTTTGCCATAAATTAATACCTACAGTATTTCAAATCAACTAACTATTTTCAAGATTTGATTTTAGACTCTTAATTATAACATATTAGCATTTTTCAAGGATTGATATTTATCCCTCAATCTGATTTTCAATTTAGATAACTAAAATCTTTAAGTTGGTAATTTTAAATCTTAAACTTAAGATTGTTTAATTTTTTTAACTAAACAGTAAAAAAATAGTTAATTTAGATCAAAAAAGATCAATTAACAATTAATTTTTAATATAATGATAGGGTAATGTTGCTAATCATTAATGTTTAATTTTTAATTAAGAAGTGTGAAGTTTCTTTTTGAATAATTCATAACTATTAGATTTAGCATTAATTGTTTTTATCACTTTATAAAAATTAAAAAGTTAATTAAAACTAATATTATTAAAAATTACAAGATTGTTGACTGGATTGCAGTTGAAGGTTGATCAATTAGTTGTTATCTTATAATTTATCTTATTAGCAAATGATTAATTTTTAACTAATTTTAAAACTAGATTTATTTCTGAAATTATTTAGAAATTTGATGTTAAATTAAATCTATAAAAGATAAAAAATTAAAAAGTAGTTTATTTTTCTTGTTGCAGTTAATCTAAAAATAGTATTTTCGACTGTTTGATTGAAGTTTTAATTAGATAAGTTCTAATTTTATTGATTTTTGTTTTAGACTTTGTGACTAATAATTAAGCAAGCTTTAGGGGTTTAAAATTATTAAGCCATTTTGGAATTAATCAATTTTAAACGCTTATATGATGTGTTAATTCAAGTTGAAGAAGTTATCAGTAAAAGATAAAAAGTTACTAATTCAAAATAATTTTAAATTTGTTAAATATGTATTTTATGATTAATCAAACAATTAATCTAAATTAGCAATTTGTTTTTAGCATTTTTGGTCTAAGTTAATTGATTTTTGAAAATAATTGAAGTTTAAAGATGGTCTTTAAAAATTAATTAGTTGATTGTTAGTTATCATGCTTAATAAAATTTAAAATGACAAATTTTTAGTAAGACTTAGTGATCTTAAGGACACAATTTAGTTTGTTAAAGTAAAAATCAATCATTGATAAGTTTAATTTTATTGAAAAATCAAAAAACATAATTTTTGGCGATATTACAACTAAAGATTGTTTAATAGCATCTATTGCTTCTTAAATAGCAAACATTTAAAATGACCCCAAATTAGGGGTTATTTTTTTATTTACTTAAATTAAATTTAAAAAATAATATTTTATAATTTGAATCATACTTTTATGAACCAAAATGATCCTAAAATTATTATTGCTCTTTCAGGTGGGGTTGATTCAGCTGTAGCAGCAGTATTATTAAAAGAAAAACACCAAAACTTACATGCTGTTTATATGCGTAATTGGGACAGTGCTTTAAATCATGATTTATTAGGTCATAAAAAACAACAAAAAGGATGTAATGACGCAAATGATTTATTGGCTGTGAAAAAAATTTGTCAGCAATTAAACATTCCCTTAAAAGTTTATAATTTTGTTCAAGAATATTGAACTGATGTTTTCTTACCCAGTTTAGAACAACTAAAAATTGGTCAAACACCTAATCCAGATGTAGCATGTAATCAAAAAATTAAGTTTGGTGTTTTACTTGATCAAGTCTTAAAAACTTTTGGTAATAATATTAAAATTGCTACAGGACATTATGCTAAAGTTGAAAAAATTAATGATCAGTATTATTTAGCAACTGCAGCAAATCAATGAAAAGATCAAACTTATTTTTTAAACCAATTAGATCAAAAACAATTAAGTTATATTATTTTTCCACTAGCAAATATTGCTGATAAAAAAATGGTGCGAGCTATTGCTAAAAAACATCATTTAGCAGTTTGAGATAAAAAAGATTCAACTGGTATTTGTTTCATTGGCAAACGTAATTACAAACCTTTCATTCATAATTATTTAGATTATCAAAAAGGTGAGATTATTGATGTTAAAACTAAGCAAGTATTAGGGATTCATGATGGTTTATCTTTTTATACGATTGGACAAAGAAAAGGATTAAATCTTTCAGGACAAGAGCAACCAACATTTGTTTGTGCTAAAGATTTGACTAAAAACCAACTTTTTGTTTGTCGTGCAGATTTAATTGAAGTGTATTTATCAAAAACCAAAACACAAATTAATCAGATGCACTGAATTAATCAACCTTTAAAAATCAATGATCAAGTTTATTTAAGGTTTCGTCATACTGGTACTTTACATTTAGCCACAATTGCAAAAATTGAAGCTAAACAAATTTATTTGCTTCATAACAAAATTAAAACAACTGCTCCTGGACAATATGTTGTTCTATACTCTTTAGATCAAAAATATTGTTTAGGTGGAGGAATATTAGAAAAATAAGATTGTTAATAAAAAACTTACTATGATTAAATTAACTAGTCAAGAACTAAGAGAATTATGAATTAATTATTTTCAAAAAAATCATCATTTATTTATCCCACCACGATCAATTATTCCTGATAATGATCCATCATTATTGTTCATTAATTCTGGTATTGCGACATTAAAACAATATTTTTCAGGTCAAGTTGAACCACCAAGTAAAAGATTGGTTAATGTTCAAAAAGTAATTCGCACTAATGATATTGAAAATGTTGGTCTAACATCAAGACATCATACTTTTTTTGAAATGATGGGTTATTTTTCTATTGGTGATTATTTTAAAAAAGCAGCAATTAATTTTTGTTATCAGTTTTTAATTGAAGAACTAAAAGTCGATCCAAAATTACTTTACATTACTGTTTATCAAAATGATCAAGAAGCATATCAAATTTGAACTGATTTAGGAATTGATTCTAATCATATTATTAAGTGTGATCAAAAACGGAATTTTTGAGATGTTGGTAATGGTCCTTGTGGTCCTTGTAGTGAAGTTTATTATGATCGGGGTGAAATTTATGATCCCAAAAAACAAGGAATACAACTTTTTTTAGATGATCTTGAAAATGATCGTTACATTGAAATTTGAAACATTGTTTTTAGTGAATTTAATAATGATGGTAATAATCATTATCAACCACTATTACAAAAAAACATTGATACTGGTGCAGGTTTTGAACGCATTTTAGCAATTAGTCAAAATGTGCCAACTAACTTTGATACTGATTTGTTTCAATCAATTATTGTTGCAATTGAAAAGTTTGGGTGTAAACATTATCAAATTAATAATTACTTCATTAAAGATCATTATCAAACTAAAATTAATTATCTTTATAAAGTGATTGCTGATCATTTAAGAGCAATTGTAATGATCATTAATGATGGTGTTATTTTTGATAATAAAGGGCAAGGTTATATTGCTCGTAAACTATTAAGAAGAATTGCTGGGTTTGCTAAAATTTTACAATTATCTGATCAATTTTTAACTGCTGGAATTATTGCTGTGATTGAAAATTTAAGTTGTTATTATTCTGATTTAATTGATCATCAAAATAAAACAATTACTTTAATTAAAAATGAATATCAACTATTTTTAAGAACATTAGAACAAGCTTGAAAAGTTTTATCACAAGTAATTAATCAAGCAACTAGTAGGAAATTAGATAGTTATCAAATTTTTAAATTAATTGAAACGCATGGTTTTCCTAAAGAACTTTTAGATGAAGTATTAGATCAAAAAGGTTATCATTATGATCTTGCTGACTATCAAAAATTCTTTCAAGAACATCAAAGAATCTCAAAAAAACTAAAAAATATTAATGCTTTAAAAAACCAAAATAATAACTTAATGCAATTTGATCAAGTAACTAAATTTGATTATTTAAACCACCAATTAACTGCTAAAGTAATTGCTTTGTTTAATCAAGATTGAGAAATGGTACAATCACTAAAAAATGAACCAGGTTATGTTATTTTAGATCAAACACCAATTTATGCACTATCAGGTGGACAAGAGTGTGATTATGGTTGAATTAATAACTTTTATGTTAGTGATGTTTTTAAATCAGTTCACAACCAAAACGTTCATTATTTAGCTAATGTCACTTTAGATTTAAACCAAGAAGTAGTTGTTAAACATGATCAAGTTCGAAGACAGCAATTATCACGACAACACTCATCAGAACATTTATTACATGCTGCACTAAAACAAATTTTAAATCCTAACATTAAACAAGAAGGTGCAGCTAAAGCAGTGAATAAAATTAGTTTAGACTTTAGATGACACATTAAACCAACTGATCAAAATTTAGTTGCTTTTGAACAATATGTGCAAAATAAAATTGCTGAAAATCATCAAGTTGTTACTGAACTAACAACATTAGATGATGCTAAAGCCAAAGGTGCTAGTGCTTATTTTGAAGATACTTATAAAAAACAAACTGGCTTATTAAGGTTAGTAAAAATTTCAGAAGATAGTCTTGAATTATGTGGGGGCACTCATGTTCAATCAACTAATCAAATTGAAGATTTTTTAATTATTGGTTTAAGTTCAAAAGGAGCAGGTTCATGACGGATTGAAGCTGTTTCAGGTAATCAAGAAATTAATAATTTTCTAGTTTTGCAAAATCAAAAATTATTTGATCAATATCAAGAATTATTAGATAATTTAGCAAAAATTAATTTAGCACAATCTGAAATTAATCAATGAACTAAAAAATGAAACCATCAAATTACTAAAAATAATTGAATTGCTAATAAAAATTGTTTAAAAGAATTAAAAGAATTTAATAATCAACAAATGATTGTTTTTAATCAAAACCAAAAAAAACAATTAGCACTAACTTTAAAAGAACAATTATTAAAACAAGATAGTCAACAATTAATTCATTCCATTAGTTTAGTTGATCAAGATCCAAAAGCAATTAATCAAGCAATTAATAGTTTTTTTAATGAACTAAATGATTATTTAGCAATTGTTTTTAATGTTAAAAACAATACTCAACAATATTATTTAGCAGCAAGTAAATCATTTTGAACTAAAAAACAAACTTCAGCAATTGCAATTGTAGAGCAAATTAATCAAAAAATGCAAGGTTCAGGTGGAGGTAGATTTGAAGTTGCTCAAGGTAGTTTTAGTCAAGAATTTAGTAGTGATGATGTCATTCAATTAATTAAAACTAATTTACTTACAAAAAAAGATTAAGTATTTTCTTTTTTTAATGATTTTTTTAGTTTCATTACATCTAAAGTTTCATCTGTTAAAACAAAATTGTGACATTTAGTGCGCACTAATTTTTTTAAGTAGGCAACTGTATTTAGTTTTGTTGCTAAATCTTCAGCAAAACTGCGAACATAAAAACCTTTAGAAACTTCTAATTCTATTTCAATGTAAGGAAAATTAAAAGCAATTAATTTCAATTGAAAAATTTTAACTTTTCTTGGTGTAATGATTACTGATTTTTCAGTCCGAGCATATTGATATAATTTTTTACCATTAACTTTAACAGCAGAAAATTGATGGGGTGTTTGATAATATTCTAAGCCATTAAAATAATTAATTACATTAGTTAATTGAGCTAAATTAATAACAACATCTTGTGTAGTTATTAATTTACCTTCAGCATCAGCTGTAGTAGTTTTTTTATTAAGTTCAATAATTGCTTGATATTTTTTATTTTCTAATAAAAATTGGTTCAGTGTTTTTGTTTTTTGGTTAATGCCAATAATTAATAAACCTGTAGCTAATGGGTCTAAAGTTCCACCGTGGCCAATTTTTTTAACACCTAAGAAATGTTTTAAAAATGAGACAACATCTTGACTAGTTCAGTGAATTGGTTTATTAACAGCAAAAATTTGATCTTTTAAAAATTGTTCTAAAAAAGAATCAATTTCAGCTTTTGTGTATAATTGGTTGTTTTTTTTGTGTCATAAAAATCAATAATAATTAAATTTTAATTGATATTTATTAAATTAAAGTAATAGTGAGAAATCTTTAGCATAATAAAGAAAAGATTTTGAGTAAAATTTTTGGCAATAATAATAATATATAATGATTATGTCAATGGATAAATTAACAAATACATTAATATATGTATATATAGTATTGTTGACCAAAATTTATTATTAAAAAAGGAAATTATTAAGAAAAAAATTATTATGAATAAGCATTCTAGAATTTGAGACAAACGTTATGGAAACCAAACAAGTATTTTAGATTTTGCGGGCAGAAGAATGGATAGATCAGCATACGGAAACCCAAATTCCAAATATGGATGAAATCTACATCATGTTTTGCCTGAATCTCAAGGAGGTTCATCAGAAGAATCTAACTTGGTTTGTGCAAATATTAAAACAAATGAAGAAGCTGCTGATAAAACAAGTTTTGAAATAGATGGTATTCACTACCAAGTGCAAAAAATAGATGGTGTTTATAAAATTGTAAACCAAAAAACTAAAGAAGTGGTTAGTGATAATTAAAAAAATAACTAAATTAATTAAACAGGAACAAGTTCATATAACTTGTTCCTTTTATTTTCAACATTCTTTTTTATCAGAAAGGATTAATAACAGATATATAAGTTAGATCAAATATCCAATGCTTGTTTTGCTATGTTAGTATTTCAATAACTATTTAAGTCTTAAAAGACATTATCAAGATATAAAAATCTTTATAAATCAAAAAATGTAGTAAAAAATTGAATGAGAGTAAAAAAGATAATAATAAAATTTTTAGGTTTATGAAGTGCAATTTATATCAAGATTATTAGAGACTAAAATCAGATACAAATCCCAAACTAATAAGGCAATATAAGAGATTATGCGGATTTGAATCAACTTTTAGTACTTGCAAATATGAAAAAGTTATAATTCAGTAATAATTCATGACAGAGAAATTTTTGTACCTAAAAATTCTAATGCTAAAGGCTTACTAACTAAAGATTCTTATATTGATGCAAACAAAATTTATTATATTAAAAAACAGAACTAGAAAAATTTATTGATCAAAAAGAAGTTTATTATAACGAATATCTTG
Source organism: [Mycoplasma] cavipharyngis (assembly GCF_042984175.1). Lineage (NCBI taxonomy): Bacteria > Bacillati > Mycoplasmatota > Mycoplasmoidales > Mycoplasmoidaceae > Mycoplasmoides > [Mycoplasma] cavipharyngis. The sequence goes on from NZ_CP155569.1 coordinate 994,549, forward strand.
ATCCTTTATTTAACAGATTATTTATTATGTATTATTAAATAATATGATGTCATTTTCTTTAAATTGTTCTTTAATTAAAGTCTTTTTTGATCAAGATCATCAAAAATTTAAAAGTAGAACAGATTATACTAATAAAAAATTACTCGATTATGAATATCATAATTTAATGGCAAGCGGAAAATATTAGTAATGATAAAAAGATGGGATTCAACACAATTTATTAATTTATAATTGCAAATAAATATGAAGCAACTTTTGATTTTCTAAAACCTTTTCAAAGTTTGTATTACAGTATTAAAGAAGAATTTATAGAATATAAGTTAGACAATCAATCATATTTTAAGGCGACTGAAATTCTTTATAGTCCACTAAAAGAATGGTATCAAAGTAGTTGGGATATTTTTAATCATTCAACATTTAATAATGAGTAAAAACAATACGAAAATGATTGCACAAAATCAATGATTATAAGACTTATTTAACCTATAAAGAAGAAAAAATAATGAAAGAATTGCATCAGCAGCGAAAAATAATATCTTTAATTGAATGATTAGAAAATTTAAATCAAAAAAAATTATTATTATCAAAGACAGAATTAATTGCTCTAAAAAATAATCCACTTGAACCAAAAACAAAACAGATCTTGTTTGAACATTTAAAAAATCAAGGAATTGAAGTTGATCTTAATGATAATTTAAAATAATTTAAAAGAAAATATTATGTGGAACATAAAGTAATTCTTGATTATCTAAAAGAATTTAATTTAGCATATTTTAAAAAATCAATTTAATTAAAAAAATCATTAAAACAAATAGTTAGCAAAAATTAATCAGCATTTATTAAGTGCTGATTTTTTTATCATATATTAATTAAAAAATTTAATTTTAAATAACAATCTTAGATTTAACTAAATCAAACAGGAAAACTGTATGAATAATAAGCAATAATTAAGCCAACATCAATTAAAACAAAAATAGCAGCAAATGCTAAAAAAATGACCATAAAATAATGGAAGTTACGCGATCTATTAGCACCATTAATAGCAACAAACCATGTCGTAAATAAGAAGAAATAGGGCAGAATTAAAAAGATAATTGCTAAAGTAGCAAAAGTATAACTAGCAGTTCTTAAATTGGCAATGTTATTAGCAAAACTAGCATTACTAGTAATAATGTATGCTTGTGGAACTAAAGATAAAATCGCAATAAAACCAGTTGCTAAAAATAACATGATTAAACTAATAAATGTTTCGATTTTTCAAATTCGTCTAAAGCCTTGCTGATCACGCAATTGTAAATCAGTATAAGTTAGAAAATCACTATTTTTAATTTCTTTTTGTCGATTAGTTTTAACTCTAATTTGATCATAACTTTTTCAATTATCAGTTTCTAGTTGATAATTGAAACGGGATCGATAAACTTGAGGATGATTTTCTAAACTGAAAATTTTAGTAATTTGTTTTCATTTTTGTTGAAATCATTTTTTACGATAATCTTCAACTAATAATTGTTTGAAAACAATTCTTTTATTTTTAATTTCAGCTAAAGTTTTCTGTTTTAGTTCATCATCAATTTTAGTAATTAAACCTTGAGCATTAATTACTTCTTCTAAATCAGTTTCAATGTTAGTAAAAGTCGCTTCAGGGTTATGAATCGCGTCATTATTATGAGTTAAAAATAAATTAGCTAGTTCTAAATCAGTTTTATGACTAACTTCATGAATTGCTGCATCTAAACTATCTTCAGCAATATAATCATCTTCAACTTTTTTGATTCTAATACTCATAAGAACAATTGATTTTTTCTTTTCTTATAATTTATTTTTTAATTCTTTTTAATGATTGATCAATTAAGGCTTCAATTTTATTGGCTTGTTCAATCAAATCATCATAAACAAAAGTGATTTCTGGTATTCTATAAATTGTTAGTTTTTGCGCTAAAATTTTTTTAAATCATCCCTTAACTTTATTAAGATTATCAATCACTACTTGGTTTGATTGATGACCAAACTGATCAACATAAACAGTTAATCAACTTTTATCATTACTTAATTTTACATCAGTAAAACTAATCTGACGATAACATTGATCATCAAATTCAGTAATTAAACTTTGATTCAAAATGCTTAAAATCGTTTTTTCTAAACGTTTAATTTGGTTTGATTTTTCTTTCATGAATTAAAGCTCTTTTAGTTTTATTTCTTTTTATTTTTTTTACTAGATTGATCATCTTGTAAGTCTAAACCTTGATGTTGCACTTCTAGTTTAATTTCAAATGCTTCAATTAAATCATTTTCTTTTAAGTCTTGAAAGTTTTCTATAGTAATGCCACAATCATTATTAACTAAAATTTCTTTAACATCTTTTTTACCATGACGTAGTGAATTTAATTTAGAAGTATAAATTAAAATGCCATCACGAATCACGCGAATAGAACAATTACGCACTAGTTTACCTGATGTTACATGACATCCACCAATTACACCAATTGCAGAATGTCTTCATAATTGTTGTACTACTGCTTCACCTAAAATTGTTTCAACTTCAATCGGATCAAGTGAACCTAACATTAATTGTTTCACTTCATCAATTAAGTTGTAAATGATGTTATGAAATCTAATTACTAAACCGCTTGTTTGAGCAATACTACGAATAATTTTAGTTGGTTTAACATTAAAACAGAAAATGGTGGCATTAGAAATTTTAGCTAATTGCAAATCTGATTCATTTAATGAACCAGTATTAGCACTAATAATTTTTAGATTAATTTTATCAACAACAAGTTTATCTAAAGAACTTTTAATTGCTTCTAAACTACCATGAACATCAGTTTTAACAATAATATTAACTCGTTTTGAACCATCAGTTGTTGTATTTTGATTATTAAGTAAATTAAAAATTCGTTCTTTTCATTTTTTCTCAGAAATTTTCTGATAAATGATTTTGGCACTTTTCTCATCTTTAAGCGCAAAAAACTTATCACCAGATTGGGGGATATCTAATAATCCAGCAATTTTAACTGGAGTTGATGGACCTGCTAATTCAATTGCTTCTAATTGATCATTATGCATAATTCTTACTTTTCCAGTTGTCGAATTTAAAGCTAAATAATCGCCCTTAATTAAAGTTCCATTTTGTACTAGTAATGTTGCAATTGGACCATAACCTTTATCTAAATGTGATTCAATAATTGTCCCATATGCTAAACGGTGTGGATTAGCACGTAATTCAGATAATTCTGCCACAAATAAAATTAGTTCTAATAAATCATCAATCCCTTGATTGTTTTTGACTGAACCTTCAACACAAACAACATCACCACCAAGACTTTCAACAACTAATTTTTGATCATATAATTGTGATTTAACTAAATCAGGATTAGCAGTTGCTAAATCCATTTTATTAATGAAAACAATAATTTTTACTCCAGCATCACGAGCATGATCTAATGCTTCAATTGTTTGTTGTTTAACCCCATCATCAGCAGCAACAACTAAAACGACAATATCAGTAACACTAGCACCACGAGCGCGCATTTTGGTAAACGCTTCATGACCAGGAGTATCTAAAAAAGTAATTTTTTTATCGTTTTTAATTACTTGGTATGAACCAATGTGTTGAGTAATCCCACCATGTTCGGTTTTAGTTACATTAGTTGTTCTAATTTTATCTAATAAACTAGTTTTCCCATGATCAACATGACCCATAATTGTTACTACTGGTGGACGTGGTTCTAAAGTTGTTTGATCATCTTCAAATGCTAAAGTATTTAATAAATTCTCTTCACTAGCAACTTGATCACGTTTTTCAAAATCATAACCAAATTCTAAACATAATTCACCAATCTGATCTTCTGTTAAAATCATATTAACTGTTACAGGAATATTTTTTAGAAATAAATACTTAATAATTTCAGCTGATGTTTTATTAATTTTTGTAGCAAACTCATTAACTGATAAGGCTGAAGTGAAGACAAAAACATTATTTTTTAAACCAGTTTGTGGTTCACTGAAAGATCTTTTTAAATCAAAATCAGTACGATCATCAACCTTTTTTTTCTCATAATTTTTATTTTTAGTCCGGCTTGATTGAGAATTATTAGTTTTTTTAGAACTAGTGTTATTAGATTTATAGTTAGTTTTTTTTTGGTGCATGCTTTTAAATATTCCTTAATAAGTTTAGTTTAAGAGTTTTTTAATAATTAAAAATTTAAGTTTAATACTGATCATCTTCATCATCAAAATCATGATTAGAATCACTTTGTTGTGATCGTTGAAATTCATCTAATAACTGACTATAACCTTGTTGGTGTTTATGAAAAATTCGTTCTGATAAACTAGTATAACTACTATATAAGTTTTCATCAACTAACTGATAATCAATATCTTCTTCACGAGCTTCAACTACAGTTTTAACATCAATGTTTCATCCTGTTAGTGAAGAGATTAGTTTGATATTAGTACCTTTTTTACCAATTAATGATAAATAACTAGCTGGATCAGTAATAAAAATAATATCCTTATTATCTAGCATTGAATAACCTAAAATCTTTCCAGGAATAGCACAATTAACTGCTAGTTTAATTGGATCATCACTTCATTCAATGACATCAATTTTCTCATTTAATAACTGATTAGAAATTTGCTTAATCTTTTTACCACCAGGACCAATACATGCACCAACTGGATCAACTGATTGAGTATTAGATCAAACAGCAACTTTTGATTTTTGTCCAGCAATTCGAGCAATCGCTTTAATTTCTACAGTACCATCACTAATTTCACTAATATTATCAGTCATTAATTTACGGACAATTTCAGGACTAGTTCGTGTTAAGTTAACTGGTCAACCTGAAGTGTATTCATGCACATCTTTAATATAAAATAAATAAGTTTGGTTAGGTTCAAGTTTTTCAATAATTTTATTACCAAAACGATCAGTTGTTTGAATCATTTCGTGTTTAGTAATATATGCTTGAGTTGTTTCACCTTCATCATTATGTAAAACAACAACAGCACCACGTAAGTCTTTGTTATTAACAATATCAATTTTTTCAACCTTACCTCAAATTACTTGGTTTTTATATTTAATTCATTTATCACAAGTCATACGATTAACTGTTTCAATAATTAGTTGGTTAAAAATACTTAAAATCGAACGAACAAATTTTTTATCAAACTGATCAATATCAACCCGTTCACGTAAAAAATCATTTAATTGAATTGTGATTTTATTTCTTTGAGCAATTTTTTCTGCTTTTGATCAAGGAATCAGTGTTTCATCATCCTCATCTCCTTCATTAAAATAAAATTGATCAGAAACAATTTTAAGATAACGTCACATCGTAATTTGACCAATGTTCAAATTAACTTCAACTTGAATGTGATTACTTGGAAATTCTTTTAAATAGACTTGTTTAAATGAGTCAGCTAAAATATGTGCTACTTTTTCAACCTTTAAATTATTTTTAGTAGCAACTGCATAAATGTGAGTAATTAAAGGGTTTTGAGTGTTATTCATGAATTAAAAAACTATTAGTAATTTTGAGATTTCTTCTTGTGATTAGCAAGAATAAAGGAGCAAGATTGATCAAAATCCCGCTCCTTTGTATTTAATATAATTAAGAATATATTTTACTATAAAAAAGTGATTAATTTAATTTTTATTTTATTAATTTGAAAATGCGTATTAAAATAAAATTGCTAGATATAATCTAATTAACTTACTTATTTAACTTATTGATCATCAAGTTTTTGTTTTAAAGTGTGATTGAAAATATTTATAAGTTTTGCTATTTGTTTTACTAACAATTGATAATTAGAATTATCAAGAATAAGATCAGTATAAAATTTCCATGGAAAAAAATAATCAAAAAAGAGTCAAAATTGGTGTTGATGTTGGAATTGCTAGTGTTGGATGAGCGATTTTAGATGCAGAAAATAATACTATTATTAAAAATGGTGTAAGGTTGTTTAAAACAACTGATGATCTTAAAACTGGAGAATTAAAGTCTCAAGCACGTAGGGCATTTAGAACTTATCGTAGAAGATTATCACGGATTAAAACGAGAAAACGTGATGCCATTTTATTATTTATGAAACATGGTTTATATGTTTCAGAACGTTTTTCATATTGTGTTGGTTTAAAAGTTAGTCAAGAATTATTAAACGAATTTAGAGATTATCTTGATTTTAAAAAAGGTGAAAAATTTAATGTTTATCACCATCGAAGAAAATTATTAACTACTAGTGATGATCATAAACTAAATTTCTTAAGAGCCATTTATTGGTATTTAACTAATCGTGGGTTTAATTATGGTGATAATGAAGAGGAAGAAGAAAAAGAAGAACTAAATTCAGAAGAAGTAGCTGAAAAACCTAAAAAGAAAAAAACTGCTGCAAATGCAGATGAAGCAACATCTGAAACTAAAAAAGAACCTGAACCAACAGCTAAATTTATTGAATACATTAAAGCAATTGAAAAAGATAAACATCCAGTTGAAGTGCAATTACTTCTAGAAGATGAAAAATATTTACCACAAGAATTTGTTGGTCTAACTAAAATTCATAAAATTAAAGGAATTATTAATAATATTTTTCACCGTGAAGATTATCAAGAAGAATTAGAAACTATCTTAAACCAACAAAAATATTTAAGTGATGAATTTCGTCAAGAATATCTTGATATTTTTAAACGTCAACGTGATTTTCAATATGGTCCAGGTAGTGATAAATCACCAACTAAATATGGTTTATGGCAATTAAATAAAGATGGTGAAGTTAAAAAGAAATATGAAAATCTTTGATTAAAAAATACTTCTAGATGTTCAGTATATCCTAAAGAACTAGTTGCTCCTGATGTTTCTTTTTCTAACTACATTTACAAATTTGCTTCATATTTAAATACTCTTTCTTATAAATCTGATTCTGAAGTTGAAAAACTAAATTTTCAATTCAAAAACCAATTACTCAATCAAGTTTTTGCAAAAGGAATATTTGAAATAAAAAAAATTAAAAATAGTGATATTCTAAAAGCATTTCAAACTCAACTAAATAATCCTAATATTGAAATGGTTGATATTGAAGGTTGATTAACAAATTTTGGTCAATCAAATAAATCTCAAGATAAAAAAAGTAAAAAAGCAATTGAAGAATTTCCAATTAAACCAAAATCATTAACTAAATTGTTTGATGCTTTTCAAAAATCGGGCTTTAGTTTAATTGAAGAATTAAAATCAAATAATTTTTATGAAGATAATAAAGAATTTATTAAACTAATTGATGATTTATCTTCTTTTTTAAACTGTTATCTTACTCCAAAATCACGATTAGATAATTTTGACAAAAAATTTTCAATTAATCCTACAAAAACAATTAATTTAAAAAAATTAATTAAAAGTATTTTTAAATCAGAAAACTTTGAACAATCAATTGACACATTTAAAAAAATATTAAGTGAGTTTAAAAAATCTGATTTTTCAGGAACAGCATCACTTTCATATGTTGCACTTGAACTTGAAATTCCTTACTTATTTCAACACAATTGAAATCATATGGAATATCTTAAAGAAGTAGGTAATTTCAGTCAAGAAAGCGCCTTAAAATACAACTTTGAAAAATATCCTAACATTAGACATTTAACTTTTGAATGGATTGAAAATGTTGCAACATCACCAACTGTTAAAAGATCTGTAAAACAAACTGTTAATGTTTTAAATGCTATTTTTGATTGGTCTAAAAAAGAAAAGATTATTATTGATTCAATTAGTCTAGAAATCCCTAGAGATCGAAATAATAAAGATGAAAGAGACAGAATTGCTAATATTAATAAAAGAAACAAAAAACTTAGAGAAGACTTTATTAAAGAAGGTCGTGGTAATCCTGATACTGATTTAGCTCGTTTTCTAAAGTATAAATTATGAATCGAGCAGAACTATTGTGATGGTTATACTGGTGAAAGAATTCAATGAGAATATATTGATAATTATGAAATTGATCATATCATTCCATATTCAATGTGTTTTGATGATTCAATGAATAATAAAATCTTAACTCATAAAGATAACAACCGTCGTAAGGGTAAAAGAATTCCACGAGAATGAGATTATTTTTCTAATGAAAAATTTAAAGCAATGGAGAAAAAATGATATCAATGATATGGTAAAGATGAAAAAGGTAAGTTTTATAAAAATAAGAAAAAACTTGATTTCTTATTAATTACTGCTAAAGAAATTCTTGAAGATAAACTAGGATTTATTGGTCGAAACCTATCTGATACAAGATATGTTGCTACTGAAATTTTAACTGCTCTAAAACATTTTTTAGCATGTCAAAAAGATCAGAATCCAATTTTTGATACAGAGTCTAAAGTTTTAATTATTACTGGTCAAACAATTAATGCTTTAAGAAAACTATCATATAAGTTAAGAAATCCAATTCAAACTTTAAGCTTGAATGATTCTGATAATAAAAACAATCAAAAAAATCATGATCAAGAACAATCAACTAATTTAGCAACTACTGAGTCAGAAAATAGTTTAGATAGTCAAGAAGAATCGAATCAAAATAATCAAGAACAATCTAACCAAAACGATTCAGAGAAAAAAACAAAACCAAAAGTTAAAGATCGTGATTGACACGGTCATCATGCTCAAGATGCCGTTTTGATTGCTTATGCTACTTCAATTCCTAAAATTAATAATATTGCTAAAAGATACTCAGGATCATTACCTGGTGCTAAAGAATATAATAAGAATGATAATGTTGAAGTAAATGAATTTCAAAAACGCAAAGCTGAATTGGCTGAAGAAGAACGTAAAAATAATCCTTGATTTAATGAAAAATTAAACGATTTAATTAATGAAATTAATTCTAAAAATACTGAAATTCAATTTTCTAGAAAGATTGAATTTTTAGCTAATACTCAATTTCATAATGAAACACTTTATGCAGGAAAACATTTAATTAATAAAAAAAATGAACTTGAGTTGTATCAAGTTAAGTCAAAAAATTTAATTGATTTAGATGAAAAAGATTTGAAAAAGTTTTTTGAAGTGAATACAAAACCAAATGAACTTTTAATGTCAAATGAATTATGAAATTGTTTAAAAACAATTTATCATAATTACAGTGGTGAAAAAAAGATCATCCGTTTAGAAGGGCGATTCAAGATCAAAGAGAGAATAGCAATAATGAATTTAAATATAATCCATTAAATGAAAAAGGATTAATAGTTAAATATATTACTAAAAACAATAAAACAGTTATTACTAAAGTTAATAAAATTCGTCATCTTAATAAATCAAGTAAAAATTTAACTCAAATTCATCAATTAAAAAATTCTAATTCATTTTTTGAATCATTTAATTGACTTTGAGTTGATCTATATTCATATCGAGTTAAAGGCAAATTAAAATATTTGCCTGTACCTGCAAATTCGCTTAATATTATGATTTATGATGATATTAGAAAAGTTAAAGATTTTGATCATAGTAGTGTTGAAAATTCTCAAAAACTTAACATTCCTAAACAATTACCAAATCCAAAAGCAGCCTATAAAGCAAAATATTATGATTATATTTTTAACAAATTAGGAAAAGATATTAAAAAAGTGGAAAACTTTAAATTAGTTTGTCGCATTTTTAGAAATACAATTTTTAGAAAAAGAGATGAAGCAAATAATCATCAATCTTTAATATATGCTGCTTCATTTATAATGACTGATAATAGATTCGATTTTAAACCTTTAAATTTTCAAAGAAAACAACAGGTTTTCAAAGTAATTACTTCACTTTTACAAGAAGGTTATAGAGAAATTGTACATCTAGATTATTTAGGCAATATTAAAAAAGTACAAAATTTACTTGCTGATAATGAATTTGCTGATATTCAAGAACAATAAAATGCAACATTATTTGATAAACAATATTTAAACTAAAAAACTTTCAAGTTAAATAATTTGGAAGTTTTTTAGTTAATATTAAGTAACATTTTAGATTTAAAATTTATATTGTTAGAAAACAAAAGAGAAATTATTTGTGGGTTGAAAAACAATTGTCATTTCTTCTAATGAAACCTTACGACTTTATTTAAATAATTTAGAAATTGAAAACGATAGTCGGAGAATTTTAATTCCAATGTATGATATTGATACAATCGTCATTGAAAGTTATACTGCTGTTTATAGTAATAAACTAATTGAAACTTTAATGAAACATAACATTAATTTAATTTTATGTGATTCTAAACATATGCCATTTGTTCAAATGATCCCCATTCAAGGTCATCATAATTCTTTAAAAATTTTAGAACAGCAAATTAAATGAGATGCTAATTATCGCAATTCATTATGAAAAAGAATTGTTAGTAATAAAATCACTAATCAAAAAGCTACTTTACTAAAATTAAATATTGTTTTCAATAAAGATATTTTTAAATACTATATTGATAACATTCAAGATTTAGATATTTTAAATTCTGAAGGTAATGCTGCTAAATATTATTGAAAATGTTTGTTTGGCAATAAATTTATTAGAGATTATAGTTGTCAAAAATTTCATCAAATTAATAGTTATTTAAATTATGGCTATAGTATTTTACGTGGTATGGTAGCACGATCAATTATTAAAAAAGGATTAGATCCAAGAATTAGCATTTTCCATCGTTCTTTTCTAAATTTTTTTGCACTAGCTTCAGATCTAATGGAAGTTTTTCGTCCATTAGTTGATTATCAAGTTTATCAATTATTACAAACAGAAACAAAATGAAATGTGATTAAAGAAGAAATTATTAAAAGTTTATCTAACTACAAAATTAAAGTTAATCAAAAAGAGTTTTATTTAAATAATGCAATTGATATTTATATTGAAAAATTACAAACAGGGCAAAATTTAGAATGAGTCGATTTATGAGATTAGTTCTTTTTTATGATTTACCATTTGATACTGAAAAAAATCGAAAAGTTTATACTCGTTTTCACAAATGAATTACTAAACGTGGTTATTTAATGTTACAATTTTCAGTATATTATAAAACAATTCCTGCAACCCAAAAATATAGTATTGAATTGCAAGCGATTAAAAATAATGCTCCTAGATTAGGTAATGTGCGTTTATTAAAAGTTAGTGAAAAACAATTTATTGATATGGATATTATTTGTGGTGAATTATCAATTAATGAAAAATATAATGGCGCAGAACGCTATATTAGAATAGACAATGATCTTGAAGAATAAAGGTAGTATTCTTGAATTAAAGAATTCTAAAATCATTTTTACTAATAATTTATTTGATCTGTGATTGCAAATCAAAATCAATAATGATAATGCAATCATAATTTCACCACTAACTAACTTAAAAGATTTGTATAATTTAAAAAATAAATCACCACTTTATAATTACATTCAACCTTATTTAACTGATCATTTAGTTAATGAACCATTTTTAATGAAATTAGAAAATCAATTAAATGAAAAATTTGGTCCTATATTTAACTACAATTTAAATAGTGCAAAATTATTAAATGATTTATTAGAAATTGAAAACCAACACTTAAACATTGATCTTTTAAGAAAATATTTAAAAGAACTTGTTCCTTATTTAAAAGGCGTACCGATTGTCATCATGGGATTTGATCAATATTTTATTGATCTTCTAAAAGAATCAAATCATTACAATCAGTTATTTTGTTTAACAACTAATTTATCTAAATTTAATTTAACTAAAAGTTATGCTGAATTATTAGTTTTTGATGTTAATCAAAAATCATTTCTTGAAGTAAAAGAATTTGATTTGTTAAAGAATTTTTTTGAAAACCAGTTAGGTAAATATTTATCAGATGAAGAAATGTTAAACTATTTAACTTCTTTTAATATTAAAGACATTTTAGAAAAATTTTAATAGTTATTCAAGTTTTAAATGAGTTTTCCCCATAGATTATAGATTTTCCCCAATAAATATTGCCCTTTTTTGAAAAAAATGTCGAAAACAGGTTTTGGTATGCTAACATTTCCTATATTGCCTAAGCCATGTAACTAAACTGCTTTTTGAAAAATCCGTTTTGGTATGCTAACATTTCCTATATTGCCTAAGCTTGAAAAAAATACGCGTATATGATATTTTTGTTTTGGTATGCTAACATTTCCTATATTGCCTAAGCTTAGATTTAGAGATAATGTTGATAACCTGAGTTTTGGTATGCTAACATTTCCTATATTGCCTAAGCATGACCAGAAAAACATTGATATGGTGTTAAGTTTTGGTATGCTAACATTTCCTATATTGCCTAAGCTAGACTAGTTCAGGTTAGAGTAATAAAATATTATTTGCTTGTTTGAATTGAAGAATTATTGTTTATATTTTTGTTTTTTATATGTTGAAGTAATTGTTCAATGATATAAGTAATTACTTCAACATTAACAGCATTACCAAACTGTTTGTATGCTTGATGGTCATTAGGATTAATTTTAAATCAATCAGGAAAACTTTGTAATCTGGCCGCTTCTCTTGGAGTTAATTTTCGTTTTACTTTACCAATAATTGGAATTTGCACCATAGCAACTAATGCTGGAAATAAAGTAGGAGCTTTAACTCGCACTCCTGAAGGACGAAATTGAATCAAACCATCTCATAATGATTGACAAGAAGTGCCACACTGTCATTCTAGTTTGCGTTTTGATAAAGGAAAATCATTTAAATCATTTCATTTTTTTAATCATTTATCAATAAATTTTTTGTTATATTGATAAAAATACCGGTTTTTAGCAATAAAATTCTTTTTTCATTCGTATTTAACATTACTATAATCATCAGTTTTTCTAAATTCTGATACTCAAACAGGAAAACCCAAAACTCCTTGATATTTTGCTTTAAAATATTTTTTAGTTTTTGTTTGTTTGTTCACTTTAATCATAGGAACATATTTAATTCCTTTAATAAATTGATCCCAACAAGTAATAATTTTTTCTTCAAGTTCAGAAATATAATATTTAGGATCAACATTAGTTTCTAAAATTTGAGAATCTAAAAAACTAATTTTATTACTAGTTTTATTAGGTAATTGCACATTAATTTTTTTAATTCCTAATGATTTATGGATTCCAATAATTACTACTCGTTCTCTTAGTTGTGGTATTCCTAAATGATGTGGACTAATAATTATTGGTTCTTCATTAATAACATAACCTAATTTTTTTAAACTATTGCTAATTGTTGCTCAAGTACGGCCTTTATCGTGTGAAGCCAAATTTCTAACATTTTCTAAAATAAAATAATTAGTTTGATGATGCTCTAAAATTTTGCAAATTTGAAAAAACAATGTTCCTTTATTTTGATCTTTAAAACCTAATCTTTGACCCGCTTTAGAAAAGGCTTGACAAGGAAAGCCAGCACATAAAAAATCATGATCAGGAATTGTTGCAGGATCAATTTTAGTAACATCATAACATGCATCAATACCATAATTTTCTTTGTATGTTTCAATTGCATATTGATCAATTTCTGCTGCAAAAACACATTCACCAAATTTATTCATTGCTTGATGAAACCCACCAATCCCTGCAAAAAGATCAATAAATTTAAACTTCCTTTTTCTCATTGCCAACTCTTTTTCTAATTCGATTAAAATTTGTAAGTAAATATTAAACTGTTATTAATATTTTCTTTATTTAATAAAAATTTTACTGATCTTGCTGATTTTTTAACATCAGAATTATGTCCTTGATGAAAATCAGAAGCAATATGATCAATGTTAGTATGATTTAGTTCAAATATATACATTCTTTTAAAATTAACTGAATGCTTCATTCGTTTTTGATAACTAATATGATTGTTTATTTGATAATTAAGATCAATTAGTTTCATTCTAGCAATTGCCATAACACTATTTTGATTAATGTCTTTAATTGTTTCATGTTCATAAACAATGTATCAAATCCGACCATACTGATTAATTGCTGCAATTGTATTGTTCTGATCATTACCAGGCATCAATTTCTTTTTAAGATCAGAAGATTTTAAATCACCATAAAAATTAAATTTAGCAAAATATAAGTCAAAGTCTAATCCTTTTTGCTTTTGATTAGCAGTATAGGACATAATTGCTTCACAATTTTCTTGTTGAATAAACTGAGCAATTTTAAATTCTAAAAATCAACCTGGTCATTCTGTTGCTTTAGCTTGATATCAACAATGATCCAACATTTCTTTAATACAATGATCAGCTCTTAATCATTGTTTAAAATTAAATTGTTGATTAAACTTAATAAATAATTGTAAAATCGGATTGAATTCAATTTCCTGATTAAAAAATTTTTTTAAATGAGTGCTTTTAATAACTGTAATTTGATTTTGATTAAAATCTTGTTTTTGAAAAATACCGTTGTATCAGCCTTGATATAAATCATTGATATAAACATGAGCAGAAGAAGAGTTCATTTTTTGATCAAAATAATCACTAATTCTAAAATCACAATAAATCTCAAATTGATTATAATGATAAATGCCAATAATATTAACAGTAGTATTAGACTGATTAATATGAGCAGTAATAAAATCTTTATATCAAGTTTTTAATTGGATTCGTTTTTTAAAAATTGGATGTGGTTTGCTTAAATATGTAATTGATGCAACAATTAAATAATGATTCAAACCATTGTTTTGGTATAAAAAAACATTTTTAAAACGATTAAATTTAATTGGAATAACACTATTTCCTAATGCTTTTTTTAAAGCATGAAGTAAATCAGATGATTTTTTTAATGGTTGATCATAATCAATAATAATTTGTCCTTGAGCATTAATTTGTTCACTTTTATTCACTTGTTGTTTGACTTTGATCATTAGAAACTAAAATTTTAACAATAATTTTGATATTTATTATTAAATAATTTGAAAATATTTAAATAATCAAAAATCATAACATACAGAAAAATTAAAAATAAATTTTTTGACCAAAAAAAGAGTAGGAATACATTTTAGAAGGGATTTAAGAATGTATTCTTACTTTGTTTTATTTTAAAATAATCAAAAAACTTAGTGTTGTGTTTGTATAACAATCATTTAATTGTTTTTTATTTTTTTATAATAATTTATTTTTAAAAATCATTTTTTAGCACATTTCTTAATTAAGTTTTCTAAAATCAAACCACAATATACAATAATTGATCCAACTAGAATTATCATTTTGTGAGTTAAACCTAAAACACCAATAAATGGACCAATTAAATAATCAGAATCAGATCAGTTTAAATGATTGGGATCAAGATTAGCATTATTTATAAGGTGATTAATAGTTTCATTATTAACTAAATTTCAATTACCAAGAAAAGTAATAGGAACAAAACTAGTTAGCATCCCTAAAATTAATGGTCCAATAATTGCACCAATAATTCCACCTTTAGCATTACCAAAAGCCCCAGGCCCCTGCGTCCGTAAAAAAAATGAATTATTAAACTAGGTAAAATTAGTGCAGAAATTAAATTTGTTTTAACTAAAACCGAACTTAACCCTAATGCAAGCATACCTCCAAGTAATGAACTGAAAAAGCCAATAATTATCGCGTTAGGTGCATAAGTAAAAACAATTGGAACATCAACTGCTGCTTTAGCATTTTTAATTAGCTTCTGACTAATCCCTTCAAACATAAAGATTAGTGGAGCAAGAAACGTTTTTGTTCCATATAAAATAATTTGAACTCCTGCACTAAAAGTTAATGCTAAAACAAACATCGTAATTACTCAATTACGCTCACTAAACAGATTAACAATCGCTTCATAACCATTTTTAGCAATTCAACCTTGTTTTTGATCAAATGTTTGAAATTGACCAATTTCATACATAATGCCACTAGGAAGAAAAATTAAAAAGCAAAACAACATACTAATAATGGCAAAAACAACTAAATAATTTGATAAAAACTTTAATTTTTTTTGATCATTGAATTGCTTCAGTTGATAAAATTGGTTTTTTGCTGATTTTAAGCAATGATTTCACCAATTAAACCAGTTAATGCATAAGCAAAACCATTACTATTGGCAATTGCAATTTGATCTGATTTAACAATTAAACGAACATAACGTTGTTGTAGTCGTGGTGAAAGTACCATATAGACTGCAAGAAATAATGAACCAGCAGTGAGAGCAATTGCATAATCAGTATTATTATTAACAAAGTCTAAACCAATGGCATACATGACACTTGCAACCATTAATGATAAGTAGAAAAGAATGTGACCTGATAAGAATAAGTATTTAAAACGCGATAATCAAGCAAGAATAATATTAGCAACAATGGCAACAACCATAATTAATGAACCTAGCTTTCAATTGGTTTTAATGTTTGATTAATAATCGTTGCTAATAAATGATGATTAGGAATGATTCCTTTTAAGTCATAAGTTACTTCCATGACAATTTGAAATTGTTCTAATGAATTAACTAACATAACTACACATGCGCCTAAAATTAAAAACCCAACAAAGACTTTAAAACTACTAGTAATAATTTTGGTCATTGATTCTTTTTTTTAAAAGTTCACCAATAATACTAAAAACAACAATTAAGAAAGCTAGAATAACAATAAAATCTTTAATGAAATTAAGAAATCATATAATTGATTTTGATTAGTTTATATATTAATGAATAAAAATAAAATAATTGGAATTTAAAATAATTTTTAGTTTTATTTTAATGATTAGTGTGTCTTAATTTAATAATAATTAAACTAATAATTAAGGAAAACCTGATATGATCAATAAACTTATTCGTTTAATAATTATAGAAAATAGACTAGAAACTAACTTTAGTAGTTTTATCAACTAAATTTAATAGAATATTAACTTGTATTGTGAACCTAACTAATAATCAACTTCTATTTCTCATAACGATTAGTATCATATAAATATGTTTGTTTCGTTTTAAGAACCTAATTATAGAATCAATTCTACCATTACCAGTCTGAATATATTCAAACATAAGAATTTTGATTTCTAACAAATTCTTTTCACTTTCTTAATAAAATTTTTTTAAAGATAATTTTAATTGGTTTAAAACTAATTTTACTTCTTTATTTACTAGGGTTTTTAGCATTATAAGAAGTATTTAAAAATTAGTTTTTTTATCTTCAAAACCAAAATATTTTTTTAAAAAAATTGTTTAATTTTAGTATTTTGTGCTATTTAAGAAATGATTAAAAAATGATTTAAGGTGATTAATTAATGATGAAGTTAGTTATAAAAACTTAATTTAGGTAATAAATCTTAAGTTGATTAACAATAAAAAATCCCTCTTGATTTTAACAAGAAGGATTTTTTTAAGAATGATTTATATTAAAACTAACTTAATTAGTTAATTCTCTTTTTTTGCTCATTAGCAATTGATAATAAAACGTCTGTAGTTTTTTTACGTTTTTTAATGTAGAAGTAGTAAGATAGAATCATTAAACCAATTGCAGCAAAGCCTGCAGCAATACCACCAATTACTTCTGGTAATAAAGCTTTAAAGTAAAGACTATAGTTAAAGGTTTTAGGACCTAAGTTAACCCCATTCTCATAGAATTGGTTAAATTTAACTTGAACAGTTAGTGAACCTAGGAAATCATTACTACTTAATTGAACTTCTGGTACGTTATTTTCTTGATCTGCTCCAGCTAATGATACTAAGTGATTAATTTGTTCTTGATCTAATTTTTTAACAACATCACTAGGTTTTTGACCAAAAAACTCCTGATTATCTTTAATTGAATTTAAACTAATATTAAATCTAGTATTAAAGTCTGAACCAACAGGAACAACTACTTCAGCAACATTAATTGGACCAGTTTGTTTCTCGTTTCTAATATAACCATTATTAATTTCTAAGTTTTTAACAGTAATTAAACCATTAATATGATCAATACTAATAAGATCTTTTAAGTCCTTAATGTTTGATTTAACATTAACTTTTGTACTTAAGTCAGTAAAGATTGAACTTAAAATGACAATACCATCATTAGAATCTAACATTTTTTTGAAATCAGCTAATGTATATTGATTATTAGCAATCATTTGTTTTCATGCAAATAATAATTTATCAGTAGTTACATCTTCTTTAGCATTAACAACTTTACGTAAGTAATTAATAATATTAGATTGACTATTAACAACTACTCTTGAAGTTACTAAACTAAAGTTCAGTTTTAATTCTTTAATTTCTAAAGGAGTATCATTCATCTTACCATTTTTTCATGGTTTATTTAGTTTAATACCCTTAATAATCAATGTATGATTACCTTGAACTTGTAATTCATCAATTGTTCCATAAGGCATAATACCATTTTCAGCACTACCTGTTAGTAAAGAACGATCAGCATTCAGAACACGAAATATTTTTTGTTCTAAGAACTTGCTAAAGACTAAACGTTTATCAGCATCAGTTGTTTGAGCACCGTTTTTTAAGCCTAAGAATTTTAGGGCTAATTCTGGAGTTTGAATTAAGAATTGTTCAAACTCTTTAGGATTATTAGCTACTAAACGACTATCTACGCCTTTGTTTAAGTATCATAAGCCTAAAGCAGGTACTTTAACATCAGTTTTAATATCTTCTTCACTAAGAGTTTGATTACTATCTAATGGTTCATTATAGAATGGGAATAGTAATTCAGTAATTTTTAATGTATGTTCAGCATTAGAAAACTCAATAACTGATGGATATGCTACACTAGTATCTTTTGCTCCTTGATAAGGAACATTAAAGGCATCAAACATACTAATTCAAGCAGCTTGAATTGCTTTTCATCTTGCAGTTGCTCTAATTGCAGCATTGAAACGATTATTTCTTAAAAACTCTAAGTCAATTTTTACTTGTTCAGGAGTAGCATTTTTTCATAAATCAGGTAAGAAACCAGATCTAATTACCCCTTTACTTAAGTAATCAGGAATATTAGGTTGTTTTTTAATATCATAATCTTTGAAAACTAAATAAGTTCCATTTCCTAAAAATCCAGATAAGGTTAGATCATCAAGTTTTTTAATTGATACATTACCTGAACTAATAAAGTTGATAACATAAATATTATGAATAACAAGAACGTTTGCTTGATTAGTGGTATTAATACTTTGAGCAATCGCATAAGTACGACTAGCATCATTAGTAAAGTTAGGACTAATAAATAATAAGTAACTAGGTAAATAGAAGTAGTTTGTGAAATCAGTCTTTTTGATTTCTTCATCTTGACTTTGAGTTTTTAAACTATCAATTGTTGCAAGATCAGTTTGATTAATTCGAGCTAAGTTATTAGCAATTAAACTTTGCTTAATTAAAGTAGCAGCAGTTTGAGCAGTTGTTCGATTTAATTTTGGTGCATTTAAGTTTTTAATTTCTTGATCAATTGCTTTTTTTCGAGTTTCAGTTTGATCATCATAACGAATACCATAGAAAAACGAACTATATTCATTTTTAAATCCATTTGGACTAACAATTGCATGATTGTACTCTAATTGCGTGCTCACCTTATTCCCCACATCATACTCCTTAGCTGTTGTCACCTCAAACTCTTTTGGTTTCTCACCCATTTTTTCCACAAAATTAGTCACTTTAATTGCACCAGATTCAAACTTTAGTTTACCCTTAATTAGATCAACTTTCACTTTAGTTACATCAACATGATATTGGTGTAACAACTTACCATCATTATCAAACGTCTTCACACCTTGATTTAAGCCATCAATATAAGTAGCAGCAGTTTTAGGATCAGCAAAAAGTTCAGCAATTTTTGGCACAGACAAATTAATTAAAAACGGACTTAGTTGCTCACTAAAAACAAAAGTGTTAGTAATTTTCTCACCTTGAATTACTTTTAGATCAATCATTTTAGTAATTGTGTGATAACTCTTATCTTCTTGTCAGTTATTAACTTTTATCCCATCAAAACTTAGAGTTCCTTTTTGATCATCACTACTAATTAGTTGAGATAATGGGACACTAATACTAACATCTTCAACTTTAATGTTTTTTAGTTCAAAAATCTTAAGATCAGTTAGTTTTAAATTGTTAGTCACAATTAATTGCTTAATTTGAAATAAAGTTAGTTTATCTTTATTAAGTCCTGCAGGAATTAGGTTGTTAGTATCTAAATAATTTTTAATGTTACTAATAACTTCACTATCTTGTTTTCAGTTCAACTTAGACACACCACGTTGAAATAAATAAATTGCAGATGCAGGCAAAGTAAGATAGGATGGACTTGTACCATTATTACTGCCATTATTTACTGGTTGTCCATTTTCAAATTTGACACCATGTTGATAATAGTTTTTAAGTTGGACATTAAAAAACTGAATTGTCCCCCTACTCTCATCAATTACCAAATTAGGATTGTTACCTCCTTGTTGATACTTTATTGCTTGACCCAAATCAGCTTTACTAATTGAATTACTACTACTTGCACCCCCACTAACAACAGTAAAAAACATTTGTGGATTAGTATTAAACATCTGCACCACTTGATCAATGCTTTTCCCTCTCAAAACATCTTTTAACTCTTCAGCTTTTTTCCACTTCACAATTGTACTTGTAGTACTAAATCCAGCTCATTGATAAGTTGCTATTAATGGGGCAATTTTTTTATTCTCATCAGCTGGTAAATTAATCGTTCAAGTTACAGTTCCAGTTAAATTGTTAGCTAATAAGCTAAAGGCTTTTTTCTTATCTTCTTCTGTTTTTTTAACTCATTCAGCATTGTTAGTTGTCACTGCATTCAAATCTAGTAAATCAGCTGCTGTAACTGCACTTGCAGGTTTTTTGATTAAGTCATAATATTTTTGTTTTTTGGTTTCATCAGAAGTATAAGCAGTTTCATTGAAGAGTTTAGAAGAAGCAGTTGTAGTAGTACTACTTGTTAGACTACTTCCAATAAAACTAGTACTTAGTTTTTTCAATCCTTGATACACAAACGTTTTTGACTTTCATTTGCTTGGAAACTCTAAACTATTATTATTACTAAACTTAAATGAAGGAACATTAACTTGAAAACTAATAGTTCCAGAAGTTGCATCTTTAGTTAAGTTAGTAATATACTGTTGATTAACATTGTGTAAATCACTATGATTACCATTAATAATATCTGCTGTTGTTTTAGTTGAATCAGCTAATAAATTACCTAAATAGTTGGTTTTAAGGGTGGCTGCAATTTTATCTTTAGTTATTTGATCATACCCATCTAACTGGTCCTTAATCAAATCTTGAATGCTCTTAGGTGCAGGCAGAAGGATTGTGTTTGATTCTGATTGATTGCTTTGCTTTGTTTGTGCCATATCCACATCAGTTCAAGTGCCTGTTTGATCTTCCACCTTTAACTGCCCCTTAACAAAGCCAGTCACAGTTTGATTAATATTTTGATCAATTGTTCGTGTTTCATTTTTAGTTGCTTGAACTTCATGATTTTTAGGCAACAACCTTCCATTAGCAGAATATCCTGGCAGATACACTTTAAACTGATACTTTAGTGTACCACTAGTATCATCAAAGTCTAAATGCACTTTAGTACGATCTAGTTGTTGTAAATAAACTTGATCAAATTGTTTACTTGATTTTCAAAACTGGTTTTGTCCAGTTAAAATATTTTCAGCACTAATAACTTGAGCAAATTTGTTAGTGTATTGGCTTAGGTTGAGGTTATTAGTGTTAGTCCCTGCTGGACTCACCATTGCTGCTCGGTTAGCTTGATTCTGCAACTCACTCTCTATCTGATCCACGACATAAAAATAGCTCGTATAACTATATAACCCATTAGTATTAGTATAAGCTGATTTGTATGGGGTATTCTCGCCTTGTCTAATCCCAAAACTACTAGGTTGCTTAATATTTGTCAATCATAAGTTTGGTGCAAAACCAAAAAGTGCTGCATTGTTGTTGTTAGTGAAAAATGATTTTAAACCTGGTACTTGTTGTCCAGAAGTTGGACTTAATGGATTAGTACTACTAGTCAAATTAATTAATATCATTTTATTATTCACTCCAGTAGTATTGTTTAAAGTTTGCCCACTAGGACTTAAACTAATTGTTTGATTGACATTATCAGTAGTAGTTGCATCATAAAAAACATTGCCATCATATACAGGTGTGTATGCTTGGCGGCGGTGAGATCTAGCAAAGCTTTTAGCACTTACTAAATATGTTCTAAATGGTTTATAGCGGGTTCAGTGGATGGGGGAAGAATTGCCTGAAGATTTGTCTCCAGTGAAAAAACTGGGGCTTCAATTCCCACTAAATTGTCTCACCCCCCATCAGCCATGAGGGTCTTGTCCGTTTTTTCCACTAATAAAATCACTAATGTTGGGGGGGATGGTGTTATTGCCAGATGAATCTTTAAACTTCTTAAAATCACTTGCTTTAGGTACGGTTCATTTGATGCCTTGACTATTATCTGATCCGTTTTTATAAGATGTACCCGCATAAGGATCAGGTTGTCCCTGTTGGTCCCCTCCATTACTAGTCATCTGGACATTATTATCCCACATGTTCCCTTCAGTCCCATCAGCCCTACTATCCTCCTTCTGCTCAAACAACCCATAACCATTAAATGATCTTATAGTATAAACACTATAAGTGTTTCAAATGTAGCTTGTTCCTGGTAAATATTGCTTAGTTTGTCCAATTTGATTAATTCAAGGATAAATACTATCAGGTTCAGGAACTAGTAGTTCAGCATTGTTATTGTCTGAGAAGGGACCTTTTTGGTCTCTTGAAGCAGAATTATACTTACTAATAATATCTTGTTGCTGCATATAATACCCTGACATCTTAAAATCCTCACGCCCTACAAACAAGTTGACACTTTTAGTTTGAGGAGCAATAATTGCATTTGGATCATAATTCACATTGCTTTGACTAAAAATCATGGGCGCAACTAAATGGTTGTTAGCAAAGTTGAAGTAGGGTTGATTGCCTCCAGAGTCAGCCATCATGTTGTTATTAAGACCATTATTAAAAGTAACATTACTATCAAACGTGTTATTACTATCTGGCACATCATTAAAATTACCAAAAGTTAGTCCTTTAATTGGAAAAGGCATTGACCTTCATCTAGCTACTTGCTCATCTGTGTATTTTCAAGATGAGCCACTCTTCTCACTTGTAGCATACACATTAATTCCATATGGGCCACGAATGCTTGGATCTTGGATTGGAAGTAGTCCTTCAGTATTACTTGTTTGCTGCAACGAATATCATGGAATGCCATACACTCCTAGTGGATCATTGTCTGTTCCAATTCCTAATAAGTTGTTAGCAAGATCAAAATAAGCGAGCTTAATTTTTAAGTAGTATCTAGGGATTTGTTTAATTTGGTTATTATTTAAGGAGAAGTATCTTGGGACACCATCTTTAATCGGATTGGTGTATTGTGCTAGTGCTTGGGATTTGGTGACATTAGAAGATGCCCTAGTTGTTTGATCTTTAGAAGAATTTGGGTTAGGATCTTGACACATCTCTGTGTCTGAACTTGCCCTAGCACACCAATCAAACGGATCAAGTACATATGAACTAACATCAATCATTTGCTTTAAATGAGCATTATTAGCAACGATTTTATATAGTTTTGGGAAATGAGACTTTTCAAACTTGATGGTGTACTTACTAAAATCATTGTTAGATAAATCAATTGTGTGTAAGGATTCTCATTTCAGAACGGGATTAAAAATTGAATCAAGGTTACTTAAGCTTAAGTTGGATAAATCAAGACTAGTGATGTTAGCTAATTGATTTTTAGTAAAACTGGAATTGACTCCTAAAGAATAATTTTGATCAGGATTAGCTTGTTTTAGAGCATTAACAACTTGATTGGCAATTAGGGGGTTGTTGAAAATTGAGATGATTGGTTTGGCGTCTGTATCTGAGTCAGGCCAAGTTGGTTGGGTGGAAGAAGTGGTTGTTTGAGCTTGAGTGGGGGAGGGTGGTTGGGTGGGGGTTAGCATCTGATAGGAGAAAGAGAGAGAAGTAGTAATAATTAAACTAATTAATAAACTTGGTTTATAGTGTTTAGTAGGAATAATAAAGGGTTTCATAGAAGAGTTTTTTTTGGGGGATTCTAATTATTTTTTGCTTTTTAGTTGTTTTTTAACTTTAAGTTGGGATTTGATTAGAGTTGGATTAGGTTTGCCAATAATGTTATTAAACATTGCTAAATAATAATTAAAGAAACTACGTTTTTTAGTAGCAGAATAACTTAAAGTGTTTTTATGATCATAGTAGTATTTAATGTACATGCCAAAGAAGACAATCATTAAGACTAATAAGACTAATAACCATGGTAAGTGGGTATTAACAAATGTTTTGGTATTTGAAGCAAATAAGTTAACAACAATTGAACCTGATTGTTGTTTTACTTGTTTACCATTTAAATAACCATTATTAATTTCATAATCAATTACAACTTGACCTGTAACTAAACTTGGTCGAATTTGTTTAATTACTAATTGTTGGTTGCTATTAGTATTATTGGCTACTAATGGGTTTAGTTGCCAGTAATTATAAGCTTGAGCAAAATTATTAGCAGTTAAATCAGCAATCGAACGACGAATTTCACTATTACTACTTAATTCAGGTAAGTTAGGTCCGTTTTTGTTCGTATTATCAGTTACTACAAATGAATTTTGACTTTTTAGTTGTAAACTAATCACTTTATTATTAGTTGCTGGTTGAGCTAAAAACGGTTGAATACTTACAGGATTAGGATTAATTGGATTATTAGTGTTTGATTGGCTTCTTTGAATAGCATCAGTTTGATAACTATTAACAATTTTAATTGCATCTAAAGTGAAGGCAAACTGACCTGTACCATCATTAATAACTAAATATTGTTTTAATTGTTCAGCTGGAGCATGATTTGCTAGTAAATCAATTAGTTTTTGTTCTAAAACTAAATTTAGTGGTGCAACTAAACTACTAAACCCACTTAATGATAAAAAGTTTCTTAAGAAAGTAGTAATAGCATCTACATTCATATAATTCAAATACAACCAGTTTAATAAATCTGAAGGCAGAATTTGATCTAAAGACACTTTAGTACTTAGTAAATCAATCATCTGATTAGGTTTAACTTGTTTTTGTCTCACCACAATCTGCTCCTTCTTAAAACCTTCAAGCACAACTGAGCCAAAATTAGGATGATAATATTTACCATTAGATAACACAGGGTTTTCAACATCAAAAATGACTTTTTTAATCTTTTCAACCTCCACCCCCTGATTAACCATTAAATACGGCTGATTGAAAATTAGTTGCTGACTAGTATTACTATAATACACATCATTAAAATTAATTACTGGTTTAATGCCAAAAGAAGTTAACATCATTTCTAATTGTTCTCGTGCCTGTTCTAATTGACTTTTCTCACCATTTTCTAATTCTTGATCACTAACAACTAATCCTGAACTATCAATTAAACCTCACTGGCTTAGTTTTATCTTATTGGGCAATTGATTATCACTTAAATCAATCACTTGATTATTAGTTTTATTTCTCAACTGCTCAAAATAATTTTGAGCACTAATAGTATTTAATCCTTGAAGTTGCACCACACCAAAAACACTAAAAGTTAATGAATTAAGCTCATCTTGATTTAGTACAACTTGTCGTGTTAGAGGATGAAAATTAGTTCAATTAGGCACTAATTGCAGTTTTAAGGCATTAGTAATACTAACTGTTCGTGTTGCAGTGACAAACTGAAAGTTTTTATTATTTTGATCAAACGATTGAATTGCATTTTTCACTTTAACTTTAATATTAACACTACCATTAACAAAATCAATGTTGTCAAAAGTAATTGATTCAAACTGGGTTTTAGGCACACTTTTAGTTGTTTTAGGACTTTGAGTAGTACTATCAAGATCACTGCTGAACAAGCCATTAGCAATACTATTGTTATAATATTTGTCATTCACTAATTGGTATTTTAGCAAATTAATCGCATCTAAAGATGATTGATATTGTTCAGGACTCAACTTGTTTAATTCAATTTCATTTGACACATACACCTTTTTAGCTTGATTTAATAAGCTTCTAAAACTACTAATAATACTAATGACATTTTGATTGTGTAAATTATTATTAATTACAGTTGTATCTTCTAAAGGAATAATATTTTTTTCTTTAGGTTCAAACCGATCAAAATAGTTTGATAAGAAAAAAGTAATTGGATCACTAAACCACTGATTAGCATTAGCAATTTCAGCACGATCATTACTATTAAAATAGTTGGTGACAAACAACGTGTTTGCAGGAATAGTAATTGACCCTGTTGCATCATTAATTATAATGTTACTAAAATTAAATAAATCAACTGTTGTATTATAAATCGGTTTTGCAGTTGAAGCAAACAAGACATGATTAAGAAAACCTGCTAAAGAACTAAAGTCATTATAATTAATGTTAGTAGTATTATTAGCTTGATTAAGTTTTAGTGCTCTTAATTGAGCTAATCATTCAGATGGTAGTAAGTGTTTTCATTGGGTGTTTAAAGCAGTGTTAATAATGGTTGTACCATCCTTAAAGCCACTAGTAGCACTTACTTGATTAGTTTGTGCTGTGCCTGGACTCACATTTTGGTTGTTACTACTTCCAATGACTTGCAACTTCGTTTGACTTGGATTTAGTTCAACATTAATGTTAGGTAATTTAGTTAGTGGGGTGTTAGCATCAGAACTATTACCAGCAAAAAACTTACCAAAATGATAACCACCCTTAATGCCTAAATTTTTAATTATTAGTAAGTTGGCATCTTGATTAACACTAATGGCTTGAGCTAAGTTAGTAGATGATAGAGGAGTGAAACTATTATTAGCATCAATAATGCCAAAAACTAGTTGGGATTTTTGATCATCTAAAAAAGTAGTACTTAAAGTACTATTAGTACTAGATTGGTTATTATTATTAAAATAACTAATTTTAATTAAACTTAATAATAAGTTGTTGACAGAGTTGGTTGAACTAGCATTGCTCTGAACTTGTCTTCGTGTTCTTCTAGGAGCAGTTGCTTGATTTTTTAAGCTTTCTTTTAATTGTGCTACAAACTGACTTGGATCAGTTGGAATGGTCCCATTTGATCCATCTGGCTTTATAAAAGCAATATTAGAGCGTTGATCATTTGTTTGAATTCACTCAAAAACTGAAGCAGTAGTATTAAAATGATCAATTGATCTACTAACACTTTTTAGTAATGTTTCAAATTGATCATCATTTTTTTGGTACCATCCCACACTAAAACTTAGCTTACCTGAAAAAGCATCAACAGTTAAATTAGTAATTTTCAAACTAGTATTTTTAGGTAATAACTTAGCTGTAACCAAATCCTCACTTGTTTGATCTTTACTTCATGTCTGACTATTAGTTCCACCTTGCTGCTGCTTAATCATCCCTGTGCTCTGATCAACCACCCCTTGTTTTAGTAAAACAAGCGGCTGTAACTTCTTAATATCAAGCTGATAATCATAAGCTGATAAGGATTTGTTAGCCTGATCAGGCTTAATCTCATAATCAAACACATTAAAGGTGTTAATGCTAATGTTTTGATTAATATTAATAAAACCATTGGTTGAACTACCACTAATTTGGATGCTAAAACTTAGTTTACCTTTTAAATGATCAATAATGATGTTTGAAACATATTGGTCTTTATTTGTTAAATAGTCTAATAAGAAGACTTGGTGATCTTTGATTAAAGGATCAGCTGAGTTAGCAATGACTGAAGAGGTGGTGAGATTATTGTTCATTGGGGTTTGACCACCATTACTTCCCACAATTTGATTTCTCTTATCTGCATCAACTTCCAAGCCCACAAAACTAATGCCAAAATGAGTATAAATCCATTGTCTTGCTGCATCTTCATCTTCAGGAACAAACTGGTTAGGATAATTATTCTGATCAGAATTAAAATCAGCCACAATCTTTCTTGTTGGATTAACTGAACTAGCAGAATTAGAACCACCCATCCCCTGCTGCTTACCCCCAGCCACAAACTCCACTTTCTGCTGCTTAAACCCACTTAATGTAATATCAACAAGCTTTACCTTCTGATTAAACTGGTCTTTAACATCAAAAGATAAGGTGACTGATTGAGCATTTTCATCTACTGATTTAACATTAATGACATTAACTTGTTGACTAATAAAATTTTTAACATAAGCTGAAGTGTCAGCTCACTCACTTAAATGGTTTTTTAAGATTTCAGAAGTAATCGTACTTGCAAAATAGTTTTTCAGATTAGTTGTTGTCTTAACATCAAAAGTTCTGGTGGAAGAAGCTCCACCATTCTTTGGATCCAATCTATAATCAATATTTTGAACTAAATTAAAATCATAACTATAGTTTCAGTTTTGTAATGGTGCACGAATCACTAGTTTAATTTTGTTGTAGTAGAAGGAAGGATCAGTTGAACTACTATTAGACCCACTAGGAGAATATTTCAATATCTTCTTATCAACCCCTAATGGGTGGATCGAAGATAGTTTTGTTGTTGTACTTGAACCATTGGCAACTGTTCAATTGCCTGCACCCACTCTTCCATTATAATAGGGTAGTTGACCAATTAGTTGGGTTAGTGGTTGTGTGCCATTGTTAATGGTAGACCCACCCCCTTGATTACCATTATTATTAGGCACCCCATTACTCTCACCTGGTGAATAACTAGCAATCACACTTTCATCAGTTGGCAAACTCAAATCATAATCAAGCCCATTAGCATTCGCATAAAAACTCGTTCAGTCAACATCTTTTCATTCAGCTGGAGTTATTTCTTTCCCATCTCCATACAACTTAAATTCTAGTTTTTGTGGGTGAGTTCTACCACTTAGTCTACCATTATTAGACCCTCATGAGTTTTGGTTGTTACCATTTTGCGGTAATGTTCGTGTGAGTAAATAAGGAATAAAGGAGTTGAATGATTGATAGGCATCATCATCACTAAAGTTGGAAGTACCAACTTGTTTGTATTTGTCATTGGAGGGGGAAGAACTTCCCCCTACCATACCACCCCCGTTTCCTGTGGAGGGGGAAGTAGGGTTCGACCCTACCAGACCAGTCCCATTTGAACCTCCAGTAGAACCCCCAAACCCTGGTAACACCAACCTACTAGAATCAGACTCATCCACATGAAAATCAAACGCATAAGTACTAGTTTGTCCTTTAGATAACACTTCATTATCACTTAGTTGATTAAACCAGTGAGCATAAATCCAGCGATCAAGTGCAGCTGTGGCTCATAACTTGTATGAGTTATAGGCAGGGTTTCCATCAGTGTTTTTCAACCCATCAATGTTAGCACCATCAAACGTATCAACCACATCAGCCACTTGATAAGCAAAATCACGGTTAATGCCCCCTAAATAAGTGTGGCTGAAAAAGGGTGTTTTATCTCCTCCAGTAACCAATCCCGCTAAATTCGCTCCAACTCAAATTCGGCGAAAATAAGGGTTGAAGGTGGTATTGTCTGAAGAAGATCCAATTTGGTTGTTTCATGGAAAGATGGGTTTAGCCATCACATTTGTTGGGTTGTTTTTGATCATAATTTGCTTGGAGGAAGTCCCTGTAGGTTGTGGCATGGCAGTTCCAGATCCATTGGAGGAAGCAGGGTTCGACCCTACCATACCACCCCCACTATTTGGACCTCCGGTCATTCCCCCACCAGAAAACCCATACATAATATTCCCTTCTGGACCTTCCCGATCGTTTGCACCAACCGTCAACTTCGGTCATAAATACCAGCTGTCAGTTTGTTTTTGTTGTGGTCAAAAATCAAGCAACTGGTTGTTAGCAAAACTAATTTTAGGTAAAGTTTGATTGACATCTGCTAAACCCACTCATTGGATTTTGTCGTTGGCAAGACCTGTACTATCAAGACCAAACCCAGCTGGCTTCTCATTCACCATCCCCGTACTATAATACTTATTCCAATTCGCTGGATTTGGTCCAGGTCCGTGCAAGGTGTCATAAAACCCTTGTTGATCTCCTGCCACCTTCATTAATGATTGATGATAAAACCAGAACTGCAAGTAAGGTAGAGGTTTAATCCCTAATGGAGGAACATATTTGAGTTTGTTACTAATAAAATTGATGTTAGTAAATAAGTTGGGAGATACAGAGATTTGCTCAATTTGATTATGACTAAAGTCAATATTATTAATGTCTTTAGTGATCATTAAGCGAGTGGAACCAAAGTTGAGGCCTTTGGAACGGTTGGAAATGAGACCAGTGGCATCAGTAATAATGCCACTTGCTGAGTCATACATGTTATTGCCTGTGTTGTTGGCATTAGAAGAACCATTTTGCTGATTAACATACACTTCTCCTTTATTATTATTAAAATAAAAGTTGTCAGATGAGATGGCAGCAAGAAAGGTGGAGTAGTCAGAAATGGTTTTGGGCGAACCATTAGCAATGGTTCCAGAAGAAGAACCAGAGGTTCCATTACTAGTAGTAGTAGTAGGCAAATGCCCATAAGTTTTGCCTGGAAGCGTCATTGTCAACCACTTCATGATGGCTTTGACTTCATCCCGATTCATAACATCACTCGCATCATAAGTGTAGGGTTCTTCAGAAGAAGAAGCAGAACCAGAAGAAGGTGAACCTTGGTTCTGACCAGAACCATCATCCCCCAACCCACTACCACTACTTCACAAACTTTTTAAGTACTGATAATAATCGTATTTGTCTTTAGTGGAAGAAGCAGGGGTAGCACCAGAAGCAGAAGTAGCAGACCCCCCATTCCCCTGGTTCATATTCATATTTGCAATCTCACTATCACTCAAATACCCCGTATTTTTCTGATTCATCCCATAACTACTAAAATTACCAATCACCCTAATTTGATTATGAGAAGCACTAATAGTTTTTAGTGCTGGAAAATTAGTAAAATTAACATTAGGAAAATAGTGTAATTGATTATCATCAACTTTAAGTGTACCAATCCCATCATATAAAATGTGATAATTAACTTTTTGAGTAATTGGATCAGGTTTAACACTTGCAACAAGATTGTAAATGCCTAAGCCAAAACGAATATAAGGATTAAAAATTTCAGCAATACTAGTTAAGTTGTTATTTGATAAGTCTAAAGTTAAGTTGGGCTTGTTGAGTGCATTAAATCAGTCATCTCGACTGAAACTAGTTTGTTTAGATTGATTAGTTGAACTAGTTCAGCCTAGAGTGGAGGCAATTGCTTGAGCAATTGCAGGTGTTGGGAATAAGTCTGATAGTTTGTTATTACTTGCTTCAATTTTAGGTCATTGGTCATTAGCAAACAACCCAGGTGGGGGTGCTTGTTTAACTAGTTTGACTTTTTTAGTACTTTGATCATAATGAACATATCTTAAGTTGATATAGTCATAGGCGTTGGCAGATAAAGTATTATCAACTGAGTTTTTCACACTTGTTGACATAGTGATAATGCCTGTAGGTGGATTTTTTTGAGTGAATGATAAACCTTGGGATTTAGTTGATTTATCTTGCAAGGTGGAGATGTCTACACCTAAAGGAAGTGATGAAGATGAATTTCCTACTTGTCCTTGCTGATAAGCTAGAACTCGTGCTTGACTAGGAGCTAGTTGCTTTTTAGTTGTTGTGTTGTTTTTGACTTGCTGGTATATGCTAATACTACTTGTAGCACAAATAATGACTGTTAGGATGTAGCCTAAAGTTTTAGTTAGAGATGGTTTGGAGGGGGTGTAGGTGAACATATTAAGACCCAATCTTTATTGACACTTGAAAAAAGAACATTACGAAAATTTTAAGTTCGCTAACCAACTTAAAATTAATTAAAGATATATTGTTGTTGTAATTCATCTTGATGATTTTAGACTAAGGTTCAATTTTAAATTCATTTAAATTTATTTTCAGCACTAGTAGATTCTGAATTTAAAATTGAAAAAACCTTATTTAGATTTAACTTATCCCCATATGTGTTTTTCTAAATAGAGAATAATTTTAGTTATTCAATAACTTATATATCTTTATTTTTTATATCAATGTATAGTTATATTTTTACTATTTAATACTATATATAATATAGTTGTATATTTATATAACAAATAAATTAAATAATTATTAAATTAATTAATATTAATTTCAATAATTTTTGTGTAAAACTATTGTTTGTTTTACTTTAATATCAAAATAATTATCTTTTTTAATTGTCTGATTAGAAACAATTATTAGTGTAAAATATTAAAGAATAATACTAATCTTTTTTTAACTTAAAATTATGATTTTAAAGTGAAGAAGATTTATTAAATTTAAAAATAAATCTTATTCTCATCCTAGTCTTATAAAAACAACATAACCTTGTATTTTAATCATAGGTTGTGTTGTTTTTATTATTTAATGTTAATCAAAAAGCTTATGTCACTTATTAATAGCAATTAATCCCTATTTGAAAAATTTAAATTATTAAAATATTGATTTTAATTTAACTTAAACTTTAATGTTTTTTCTAACTAAGTTTATTACTTAGTAAATATAGTTGTAAATTAGTTTTATTAGCAATAAAATTTCAATTTTTGTAATTGAAATTAATAAATCAATGCTTTTGCCAAAAATAATTTAGTAAATTTATATAAAAAGAAAGATATTAATGTCTTTTTGATTAAAAAATGCGCAATTAAAAACAATAGAGTTTTTTCAAGAACTATGATTAGTCCATATTGCTGCTTCATTTAAAAAATTAATTTTTTATCCTAAATTTTGAATCCAAACTTTATCAATAAGACCTAAAACGATTAGTGATTTTAAAGAGAAAAATGTTGATTCAATTAATAAGGTCCAAAATTATTCTCAAGCACATTATTATGAACGTAAAAAAAATGCTGCTATTGATATTAAAAATCTAGTAATTGACTTTGGTCAAACTCTAGCTGTTGATGATGTTAGTTTTAGCATTAAAAAAGGTGAATTAGCATCTTTATTAGGTCCTAGTGGTTCAGGTAAAACAACTTGTTTAAATGCAATTGCAGGATTATTAAGACCAACATCAGGTAAAATCTATTTTGAAGGTTTAGATGTAACCCAATTACAACCACAAGATCGTAAATTAGGCTTTGTCTTTCAAAACTATGCCTTATACCCTCATATGACTGTATATGCTAACATTGCTTTTCCCTTACATAGTGATCTTAATTGAAAAAACAATGTCATTACTAAAACAATTCGTTCTAAAACTAAACTATTATCACTAATTGCTAAACACTATCAAGTAAGTAATAGTGTCTTAACTACTTTAGAACAATTAAGTTTTAAAATTACTAATGTTACTAATGAGATTTTAAACTATCTTAATAGTTTAGAAACTGAATATAACGATTATGTTTTTGAATCTAAAAACTTACTAGAATCACTAACCGTACAAAAAATTGCTGCAATTAAGCAATTAGATCAAACTTATCTAAAAGCAGATAAAGTTGAGCGTTTAAACTTTAATTATCAGAAGAAATATAACGCTTTAAAAAAAGAGTTTAATCAAAAAATTAAAGTGGTTCAAGATAACTTATGTAAAAATCAAAAAGCACGATTACAATCTGGTTTATTAAAAAAGATTGTCAAAGTAAAATTTGAGTTACTAACATTTCAACATGATACGAAATGAAACTTTGAAACTTATTTTAACTTGATTTTAAATCATGTTTGAGCTGCTGCTAAGCAAAAACCAATTAGTAACTATTTTTTTCAAAAAAATAAGTTAGAACGATTAATTCCTTTTCTACCTGAATCTGAACAAGTAATTGCTCGTGATTATTATCGTAATATTCTTAAAATTGCTGAAGCAATTAATCTAGATGTGCTTGAAGTAGCTAATCGGGTAGAAATTACTAAAAATTTAAAGAAAAAACCAACCCAATTATCAGGTGGGCAACAACAACGAGTTGCACTAGCAAGAGCAATTGTTAAAAAACCTAAAATCCTTCTAATGGATGAACCTTTATCTAATCTTGATGCTAAACTAAGAATTAAAACAAGAAAATGAATTCGTGATATTCAAAAAGAATTGAATATCACTACTGTTTTTGTTACTCATGATCAAGAAGAAGCAATGTCAATTTCTGATCAAATTATTTGTATGTCTTTTGCTAAAGTACAACAAAGTGGTAGTCCATTAGAACTATATAATAAGCCAGCAAACGTGTTTGTAGCTAAGTTTTTAGGTACTCCTGAAATCTTTATTGATCAAGGTGAAATTAAAAATAACCAATTATTTTATCAAGAGCAAAATTTTGGTCAGTTTCAAGAACAAAATTTTGATGATCAAAAAGTTTTGTTTGGAATTAGGGCTAATAACCTCTATCAAGTTGAAACTGAAGAAGAAGCCTTATTATCAGGTAAGATTTTAACGGTTGAACTATTAGGTAAAGAAACTTTAGCTGAAGTTTTGTTAACTAATGATAAAGTGATTAATGTCCTATTAAGTTCTGATCATAATTATTTAGTTGATCAAAAGATTAATTTAAGTTTTGCACTAAAAGATGTTCATTTATTTAATCCAGTTAGTAAAGAAAGAATTAACTAATGAAACAAAATTTAACTAGTTATTTAAAAACTAGTGCTATTAACATTACTTATTGGTGATATTTTGTTAAGTTAAACTTAAGAAAATGATTCCAGAAAATTTTTAAAAAAGAAGTTGGTTTAGGTGTTTTAGAGCAAAGACATTCATCTTGAGAAGTCTTTTTACTAATTGCCCCATCAATTTTAGCAATTATTCTTTTTACAATTATTCCTTTTATTATTACTGTTAAATTATCATTTCAACAAACTGATTCAGCCCTAAAAGTTGAAGATCAAACAATTGGAATTAGTAACTTTACTAACTTAGTTTATAATGCCCCGTTTCTTAATGGGGTGAGAAACACTTTAATCTATTCAATTACTGCTGTACCAATTTCCTTATTTTTCTCAATTCTAATTGCTTCAGCAATTGTTC
This sequence comes from [Mycoplasma] cavipharyngis, assembly GCF_042984175.1. Taxonomy (NCBI): domain Bacteria; kingdom Bacillati; phylum Mycoplasmatota; order Mycoplasmoidales; family Mycoplasmoidaceae; genus Mycoplasmoides; species [Mycoplasma] cavipharyngis. Next base: position 1,029,480 of record NZ_CP155569.1, read on the forward strand.
ATGTAATTAGAAAATTTGCTAAACAAACTTTCTTATCAATTTTTTTTATGCCATATATTACAAGTGCAGTTGCTGTTGCTGCAACTTTCTTTTATATGTTTAGTGATGATGGTTTATTCAACTTATTACTAGGAACTAAAGTTAAGTGATTAACTGATTTTAGTAATGGTAGTTGAACGGCTTTTGGTGCAATTTTAATTTATGGTGTTTGATCAAACTTAGCTTTTCAAATTCTAATCTTAACTACAGCAATGTTAAGTGTGGAAAAAACATTATTTAAATCAGCTTCGATTGATGGTTCATCCAAACTAAAACAGTTTTTTAAAATTACTTTTCCTTCAATTAATCGTAGTTTAACCTTTCTAATTACAATTGGTGTTATTGGTGCCATTAAAGTCTTTCCTTTAGCATTATTTAACAATGATGTTAATGCTGCTAATAATGTTGGTGGTAATACTTTATTGCTACTAATCTACTTATATACTAGTACTGGTCAGAACGGTCAATCAGGTGTTGTTTCAATTATTCTTTTCTTATTAGGAATTGCAACATCTTTAACTTTAAACATTGTCTTTAGAATGGTTATTAAAGGCTTTATTAAATGGAGTGATTATCGTGTTAATACAAAAATCAATTATTTGAAATAAAATTAATAATTATTTATTTTATTTTCATAAAAAACCTGAAGCAACTTTTAGAAGCCAAAAATCAATTGCTTCAGTACTATTAGGTTTTTGTTTTAAAGTAGTTGTTTTAGTCGTCTTTAGTTTAATTATTCTTTTTCCCTTCTATTATATGATTGTGACATCATTTATTACTAATGATGAAGCTACTGATGGGACAGTTCGTTTAAGCCCAGTAATTAGAAGTGAAGTAATTGATACTAACTTTCAATCAGCTTTTAATTCTGGTTATTGATCAGCCTTAGGATTAACAGTTTTAATTACCATTATTTCAGTTGGTGCAAGAGTCTTTTTTTCTATGACTGCAGGTTATGCTTTTTCATTAAAAAACTGACGTTTTAAAAATGCTGTTTGGTTTTTTATGCTTCTAACACTAATGTTACCTGAAGTAGCATTATTATTAGGTCAGTATCAAGTTATTGTTACTTTAGAGTGAAATAACGGTGGGTTTTTAATTCTGTCAATGATTTTACCGTTTGTTGCTTCAACCTTTTCAGCATTCATGTTTAAAAACGCTTTTTTAGCCATTCCTGATCGAACTAAAGAAGCAGCAATGATTGATGGTATTAGTAACTTAAAATTCTTTATTAAAATTGCGATTCCAATGGTTAAAACAACAGTTTTAACAGTAGTAATCTTAACAGCGTTTGCTTCATGAAACTCATATACATGACCACAATTGTTATTAAACAACTATCGTGGTGATCAACCATTAGATGTACTATCAACTTGGTTATTTAAAATTGGTCGGGATACTGAAGATGTTAGTGCTGATATTCCTATTACCTTCCAAAACATTAAAATGGCTGGATCAATTTTAGTAATTTTACCAATGTTTATTGCTTATATTATCTTTCGGAAAGTGATGATGAGAGCAATTTCACGTCAAGGTACAGCAATTAAAGGATAATTGATTATTTTATAAAATATGAGTTTAGTTAAAGTTAAGAAAAAGCAAATAAAAAAGTCTGATTTAGTTAATAAGACAGTTGATTCTTCTAGTTTTTTTAAGTTATATTTAACTAAAAAAAAGAAACACATTAAACAATGATGAAAAGATCCTTATGCTAAAGATGTGCTATTAAATAACTTTAAAAATAAGTGATTTATTTTAATTAGTTTTATGATTGGCATTGCTTTATTAGCAATGATTATTTTAGGAATTGTTGGTTATTTAGGCACTCCTAATCCATAAAAACATTCTTTAATAGGATTATATAAATAACACTAAATAAAAGTTTAAGCAAGAAGGTTTAATTACTATCTCTTGCTTATTTTTTTTCTCTGATATTGATGATAATTTTGATCATAAGTTAAAAACATTTGTTGAAAAGTTAATAAGTCTAATGTTTCTGCTCGACAATTAGGATCAATTTTTAGTTGTTTTAAATAAACTAACATTTGCTCTTTAGTTCTAAAAAGTGGTTTAATGTTATTAACTAGTGTTTTTCGTTTCATTTGAAAACAAGTTTTAACAAACGATCCAAATAATGCTTGTTTTGCAACTAAACAATTAGTTTTTTTCTTTAGTTGAAAAACAACTGAATCAACTTTAGGAATGGGATGAAAGTTATTAGCACTAACTGTAATTAATAGTTCTAAATCACAAAAGGTTTGCACATAGACAGAAAGTGAGTTGTAGTCTTTAGTATTAACTTGAGCACTTAAGCGCTGATAATACTCTTTTTGAACCATTAAAATCGCTTCATTAAGATTAGTATCAGCTAAAAAATGTTTAATGATTTTTGTACTAATCGAATAAGGAATATTACCAAATAACAAACCTTCTTGTTCAAAATAATCTTGACTATTAAATTTTAAAAAGTCAAGATTAATCAAACTAACTTTTTCATTATTAGTAAACAATTTTAATAAATAACTAAATAACCTATAGTCTAGTTCAATTCCTCAATACTGTTTTTTACTTAAGTCTAATTGTTTAGTAATTGCTCCTAAACCAGGACCAATTTCCACAATTTGCTGATAGTTACTAGCATTAACTAGTTGAGCAATTTGTTTAGCAATCTTATTATTAACTAAAAAGTTTTGCCCTAGTTTTTTACTAGGATTAACTTTTAGTTCGTTTAAAAGTTTTTGATTAATTGTCATTAATAAGAATTAACTATTTAAACAATTCATTAGTTGGTTTAGTAATTCCTAAACGTGCTAAATAATCATCAATGACAACGCCTTGTTTGCGTTTTTTAACAATAATGTGGTGAATAATTACTGTTTGACTAATAGTAATTAAACCACTAAAAAAGTAATAAACACCGATTGCTGATGATAAGAACATAGTAAACAATAAGAAGAAGATTGTTACTGCTAATTGAATGTTTTTTTGTTTATTACCTGATTTTTTACCACCTAATGTTACTGGAGTTGCTCGATAATTGCGTTTTTTAGACAAAATTAGTGGTAAGCGTTGGCTAATAAACTGGGTTGGTAAAACAAACAGTAATAAGAAGATATAAATTCAACCACCTTGACTAAATTGTTGGAAGATTGAAAAGAATGGTACAGCACCAAGGTCTCAAATTCCAAATAAAATTGTTGCTTTAATTGGTCTTAACATACTAAACAAGCGTCAAATAATTAAGAAGATTGGTGAATCAATTAAAACCTTTTCAAAAGCACCTAAAGGATTAATTCCATGTTTCTTGTTATACTGACTAATCTCTTGGGTTTTACGCATTTTAGCTTGCTTATCAGTTTTCTCGATTTTGGCATATTTAGCATTAATTTCAGCAATTGCACCTTGATGTTCTAATTGTTTTTCAGTTAGTAATGATGATTTTAATGACGGTCAAAAACCAATTCCCCGCATTAAAATCAGAATGATTAACATCGCAAACAAAGTAGCAAAACCACCAAAAGCAACACTTTGAAAAGCATAAATCATGTGTAAACTGATTCAAGCAAACGGATAAATAAATCAAGCAATAAATGGTCCAAATGTTAAGGTGTATTGACTAAAGACTCAATACTCACCTGTTCCAGCTGAAGCAAGATCAAACCTTCAATCACCTGTTGTTCCTGGATCAAAACCAAATTCTAATCCTTGACCAACACTTGGAACAGTAATTACGTATGATTGACCATATTGTTGAAAACAACCTCATAAGGTAATAATAAAAGTAAATGAATAAACAATGAATTTAATTCATTTAATAATCATTTTACGAACTTTAGTTTTATCTCTAGAATTGTTATCATTCCTTTTGTTTAGTTCTCAAAAGGGTTTAACAATCTTTTCAGTTTTTACTGTTTGTGATTGTGAAAAATGGTAGATGGGGTAATTGGAGAAATACATTTTTTATTTTTTTTAGTAATTGCTTTTTTAAAATTAAATAAAATACGATCAACTTCTTTTTGAATTTTAACAAAATCATTAATCGTATTAATTAACTCTTTACGAAAATAGAAAACACAATTATATGATAATAGTGTTTCTAAGTGTTTTGATTGATAAACACAACAATCAACAACTCTACGACAATAATTCCGTTCTACTGCTTTTTTAAAATGTTTTTTTGAAACAATATAACCAAATTTAATGTTTTCGTTTTTGGTTGATTGATAGTAAAAAACAAAATTATTAGTATAAATTTTCTGGTTTTTAGTTTTAAGAGTTGCTTGAAAATCTTTCTTTTTAAGAATTCTAAATTTTCGCTTCATATTGCTAATATACTAATTTCTACTCTTAAAAATAATAATTATTTTTATACTAAATTTCTATTTTTCATCAGAAACTGTTAGTTTATAGCGACCCTTTTGACGACGTCGTTTTAAAGTGGCACGACCTGATGCAGTTGCCATTTTACTTAAAAAGCCGTGGGTTTTAACTCTTTTACGCTTATTTGGTTGGTATGTTCGTTTCATAAATAATGCCTCATGTATTAAAAACAGCAAAACAATAATCTAATAATTATCCCCAATTTTATCCTTAGTAAAATTATTATTAAATCAATTAATCAAATAATATTTTAATAATCTAAATTAATAATTTTGTTTTTAATAATTCTAAGAAGAAAATAGTAGATTCTATAACGCTTGATTATATCATAATAAAACAACTTTAATGATAATTT